>NZ_QBUY01000007.1 GCF_003121405.1 Paraburkholderia sp. C35
AAGAGTTAGATGTTCGGATGCGGCAGTTCTGTATAAGAGACTGAGACACACACGACACACACGACACACGAGAAAAAATGTCCTGGAACAGCAAAGTCATCTGGTCGGAGGGAATGTTCCTGCAGCCGCAGCATCTGCAGCAGCACGACCGCTATCTGCAGACCCAGCTGGAAACGCGGGCGGCGGGCTTGCGTCCGTATAGCTGGGGACTGACGGCGCTGGAGATCGACGAGCAGTTGCTCAAGCTCGGCAAGGTCGCGCTGCTGTCGTGCGCGGGCGTGATGCCCGACGGCACGCCCTTCAATCTGCCTGCCGACGACGATCTGCCCGAACCGCTCGATATCCCCGAAGGCACCCGCAGCACGCTGGTGGCGCTGGCGTTGCCGGTGCGGCGTCCCGGCATTGCCGAAACGGGCAACGAAGCGAGCGAAGAAAACTTCGCGCGGCATCGCGTGACGGAACTGGAAGTCAACGACAGCAACGACCCGAACGTCGCGCCCGCGCTGATGCAGATCGGCAAGCTGCGTGTGCGCCTCGCGCTCGAAACGGATGTCGCGAATGCGTATGCCGTGCAGGGCATCGCGCGCGTGGTCGAGCGGCTGCCCGACAACCGCGTCGTGCTCGAAAACGACTACAGCCCGCCGTGTCTCGACTATCGCGTGGGGCGACGTCTGGCCGCATTCGTCGACGATCTGGTCGGCCTGCTGCACCAACGCGGCGAAGCGCTGGCTGCGCGTCTTGCGCAGCCTGGCGTGACGGGCGTCGCCGAAGTCTCCGACTTCCTGCTGCTGCAAATCATCAACCGGCACGAGCCGCTCGCCGCGCATCTGTCGACGATGACAGGCCTGCATCCCGAAGCGCTGTTCCAGATCGCGGTGCAACTGGCAGGCGAACTCGCGACCTTCAGTCAGCCGGGCAAACGGCCGCAGGCGTATCCCGTGTACCGGCACGACCGGCTGCGCGAAACCTTTGCACCCGTGATCGACGATCTGCGCGCGTCGCTCAGCATGGTGATGGACCCGCACGCCGTGCCGATTCCTCTCGAAGAACGCAAGTTCGGCCTGCGTGTGGCCCTCGTCCCGGACAAGAACCTGTTCGCCTCGGCGACCTTCGTGCTGGCCGTGCGCGCGCAGATGCCCGCCGAGCACATCCTGACGGGCTTCGCGCCGCAGGTGAAGATTGGGCCGATCGAGCGCATCCGCGATCTCGTGAACCTGCAGTTGCCCGGCATCGGACTGCGCGCGCTGCCTGTCGCGCCACGCCAGTTGCCGTTTCATGCGGGCTTCACGTATTTCGAGCTCGATCGCGGCAACGATTTGTGGAAGCAGTTCGCGACCTCGGCGGGCATGGCGCTGCATGTCGCGGGCGACTTTCCAGGGCTGGCGATGGAGTTTTGGGCCATCCGCCGCTGACGCATTGATCGAGGACACTCATCGTGACTCCAGATGAACCACGCGGTCCGCTCGACGATCCTGGCGCGACGATCCTGATTCCGACGCCGGGTGGCGCGCGTGCCGCCTTCGTGGCAGCCGCGGCCACTGCTGTGCCTATCGCGACGCAGACGGGCGGCCTCAACCCGCTGCTGCGCGCGGCCAATCCATTGCTCGAACTGGCCGTGCCGCTGCGCCAGCTGCCGACGCATCCGAATGTCGAGGAGTTGCGCACGCAGCTGATCCAGATGATGCGCACGTTCGAAACGCAAGGGCGCGCGAACGGTATCGACGACGAAAAGCTCGGTGCGTCGCGCTATTGCCTGTGCACCTTCCTCGATGAAGCGATTGCGAGCACGCCGTGGGGCGCGGGCATGTGGGCGAGCCGCAGTCTGCTGGTGACATTCCATAACGAGGCATCGGGCGGCGAGCGCTTCTTTCTGATCCTGCAGCGGCTCGCGCAGAACCCCGCTGGCAATATCGCCGTGCTCGAACTGATCTATGTGATTCTCGGTCTGGGATTCGAAGGCCGCTATCGACTGATCGACGGAGGCCGCACGCAACTGGACACGATCCGCGAGCGGCTCGAAACGATGATCCGTTCGCAACGTGGTGCCGCCGAACGCGATCTGTCGGTGCACTGGCTGCCCGTCAAGACCGAGCGCAAGCCGCTGCTGCAACTGGTGCCGCTGTGGGTCGCCGCTGCGATTGCCTGCGTGGTGCTGGTCGGCGTGCATCTGGTGCTGAGCCTGCGGCTGAACGACGAATCCGATCGCGTGTTCGCCGCGCTGCATGGCGTGCGCGTCGCGCCGCAGCCGGTCGCTGCGAAGAAAGCCCCGCCGCCGCCTGCGCTTGCGCCGAAGCTGTCGCAATTCCTTGCACCGGAGATCGCGCAGGGGCTGGTGACGGTCGCCGAACTGCCGGAGCGCACTGTCGTCGAGATCAAGGGCGACGGGCTGTTCGCAGCGGGCAGCGCGGAACTCGAATCGACCTATATCCCGCTGATCCAGCGGATCGCCGATGCGCTCAAGGGCGTACCCGGCAATGTCGTGGTTGCGGGGCATACGGACAACCAGCGGCTGCTGTCGGCGCGGTTTCCGTCGAACTGGCATCTGTCGCAGGCACGCGCCGATGTCGTGAGGGACATGCTTGCCGCGCGTGCCGGCTCGCCCGGACGTTTCGAAGCCGAAGGCCGTGGCGACACCGAACCGATCGCGCCCAACGATACGCCCGCGAACCGCGCGAAGAATCGCCGCGTCGACATCACCATTCTTGCGCCTGGGGCGGCATCGTGAAGCCGCTCGCCCTGTGTAAGCCGCACCTTGAAGGTGGCCGCTCATGAAACTGCTTGGCTGGCTCAGACGCCCCATCGTCCTGTCGTTTCTCGGCGTGCTGGCACTGGCGCTGATCGTGTGGATAGAGGGGCCGCTGCTCGCGTTCGCGGGCAAGGCGCCGCTCGAAAGCACGACGAGCCGCTGGATCGTGATTATCCTGCTGTTCGCGCTGTGGGCGCTCTACTGGTTCGTGCGCTGGCTGATCGTGCGGCTTGCGAATGTGAAGTTCACGCGTACGGTCGCCGAGGAAGCGCCGCAACCGGGCAAGAAGGAATCGGAAGCGGATGTCGCCGCGCTCAAGCAACGCTTCGACGAGGCGATGACGATTCTGCGCAAGGCGCGCGTCAAGGGGCGCTTCGGCAGCCAGTACGTGTACCAGTTGCCGTGGTACATGTTCGTCGGCGCGCCCGGCACGGGCAAGACCACGGCGCTGCTGCATTCGGGCCTGAAGTTTCCGCTCGCGGACAAGCTCGGCAAGCAGGCGGTGGGTGGCGTCGGCGGCACGCGCAACTGCGACTGGTGGTTCACCGACGACGCCGTGCTGCTCGACACGGCAGGCCGCTTCACCACGCAGGACAGCTTCGCCGAAGCGGATCAGGCGGCATGGGGCGGCTTCCTGCAGCTGCTGCGCAAGTACCGGCCACGCAGGCCGCTGAACGGCGTGATCGTCGCGCTGTCGGTGCAGGATCTGCTGCAACTCTCCGATACCCAGCGCGCCGTGCAGGCAGGCGCCGTGCGCGAACGGCTCAAGGAGTTGTACACGCGTCTGGGGATGCGCTTTCCCGTCTATGTCGTCGTGACGAAGTGCGATCTGCTCGCGGGCTTCGCGGAATTCTTCGACGACCTCGGCCGCGACGAGCGCGAACAGGTGTGGGGCGTGACGTTTCCATATGTCGCGCAGGGCGGCCCCGACGATGCGCTGGCGTCGTTTCCCGGCGAGTTCTCCGCGCTCGAAAAGCAGTTGCAGGCGCGCGTGCTGCATCGGATGCAACAGGAGACGGACACGCGCCGCCGCGCACTCGTGTACGGTTTCCCGCAGCAGTTCGCCGGTCTGGAGAACATGTTGACGGCGTTCCTGCAGGAAACGTTCAGCACGTCGCGCTTCGATGAAGCCGCGTTGTTGCGCGGCGTCTATTTCACGAGCGGCACGCAGGAAGGCCGGCCTATCGATCGCGTGATGAGCGCGGTGGCGGCGGCACTCGGCTTGCAGCGTCAGGTCGTGCTGCCGGACCCGGCCAGCGGTCGTGCGTACTTCATCACGCGGCTGCTGCGCGATGTGATTTTTCAGGAAGCCGGACTGGCAGGGACCAATCCGAAACTCGAACTGCGCCGCACCTGGCTGCAGCGCATCGCGATGGCGTTGATCGGCATTGCCGTCGTGGTGGCGCTGGTGCTGTTCTTCATCAGCTATCAGCGTAATCGCGCGTATATCGCCGATGTGGAACAGCATGTGACCGCGCTGCAGAAGCTCGCGCAGAACACGCGCGGCAGCGACGATCCGCTGACGCTGTTGCCCTTGCTCAACGCCGCGCGCGATCTGCCCGGCGGTTACGCGGACCGCAACAGGAGCGTGCCGTGGCTGTCGCGGCTCGGGCTGTATCAGGGCGATAAGCTCGGGCTCGAAGCGCAGGCGAGCTACCGGCGCTTGCTGAAGCAGACCTTGCTGCCGCTTGTCGTGCGCAGAATGGAAGACGAGTTGCGACGCGGCGACGCGAACAATCCCGACTTCCAGTACGAAGTGCTGCGCGCGTATCTGATGCTCGGCGATCAGGCGCATTTCGATGCCGATTCCGTGCGGCTGTGGGCCGATATCGACTGGCGTCGCGGGCCGTTGCATGACGCGAGCGACGATCAGCGCAATGACATCGATGGCCATCTCGCCGCGCTGTTCCAGCCGTCGCAGTTCGACGCATCGCTGCCGCTCGACAAGGACCTGATCGCGCAGGCGCGCACGACGCTCGAGAAGATGCCGCTTGCGCAGCGCATGTTCAACCGCGTCGCGCGCGATCTCGAACAGGCGAAGCTGCCGCCCTTTACCGTGGCAGCGGCAGCCGGCCGTAACGCAGCGCTCGTGCTGGTGCGCAAGAGCGGCGCGCCGCTGACGCGCGGTATCTCGGGCGCCTATACGCGGGCGGGTTATCAGAAGTTCGGCCAGTTGCGTGACGAGGCCGTGATCGACGTCGCGCGCGACAACTGGGTGCTCGGCCGCGAGGAATCAGTACTGACGCCGAACGGCATCGACGATCTGAAGTCGGCGATGACGCAGCTCTATTACGACGAGTACATCAAACAGTGGGACGCGCTGCTGGCCGATATCGCCGTCGTGCCGTTCGATGGCGTCGACAAGGGTGCGCGCGTGGCGAATCTGCTCGCCGCGCCCGATTCGCCGTTGAAGTCGTTCATGCTCGCAGCTTCGCAGGAAACCACGCTCGGCGCGGTGAAGACGGGCGGCTCGCTGGCAGAGCAGGGCGTCGGCGCATTGAGCAACAAGCTCGATGCCGTGAAGAAGCGGCTCGAAAGCGCGCTCGGCAATCAGCCTGACGATGCGGCGCCGCCGCCCGCGCAGGTCAATCCCGTCGATGCGCATTTCCAGGCGCTGCACGATCTTGCGGGCAAGCCCGGCGCGCCAGGGCCGGTGCCGCTCGATACGCAGCTCGCCGCGCTCAAGGATGCAGCAGCGTATCTCGAAGCGTCCGATGCCGCGCGCAAGCAGGGACTGCCCGCGCCACCGGGCGACGCACTGAACAAGTTGAAGCTCGTGGCGCAAAGTGCGCCCGCGCCGCTTTCCGCTGTCGCCGACGACATTGCGAACGGCGGCGCGATGCTGATGGTGGGCGGCGAACGCGCGCGTCTGAATGCGTTGTGGCAGGCCAATGTCGCGCAGCTTTGCCGGCAGGCGCTCGATGGCCGTTATCCGTTGGTGCGCAATTCCACCCGCGATGCCGCGCCCGACGACTTCGGACGGTTACTCGCGCCCGGTGGCCTGATCGACGATTTTTTCCAGAAGAACCTCGCCACGCTGGTCGATATGTCGGGACCGCAATGGCGCTGGCGCCAGGGCGCCGATTCGCTCGGCATTCCCGCCGACGTACTGGTGCAGTTCCAGCGCGCCGCGCAGATTCGCGACGCATTTTTCCGTGCGGGCGGGCGCGATGTGTCGGTGCGCTTCACGCTGAAGGTGCTCGACATCGATCCCGCCATCGAGCACGCCACGATCGATATCGACGGTCAGCAATTCGTGGCCGCTCATACGGATCAGTCGATGGTGTTCCAGTGGCCGAGCGGCAAAGGCACCGGGCAGGCGCGCGTCGATATCGAGCCGTCGGGCGACTCTGCGCGGGCGGACGGGCCGTGGGCGCCGTTGCATCTGATGGACAACGCGCGGTTGCAGCCGACCTCGCAGGCAGCCCGCTTCAAGGCGACCTTCGAATCGGATGGACATCAGCTCGTGCTGCAACTCGATGCCAGCAGCGTGACGAATCCGTTCCGCCGCGGCGTATTCGATCAGTTCCGTTGTCCTGACCGCTTATGAAGGGTGTCGCGACAGAAGCGCCCGGCTTTTTCGGCAAGGTGCGCACGCATGGTGACTTCGTGACGCGGCGCTTGCCGCCCGCGTTCGTCACGCCGTGGGATGCGTGCCTGCAGCAGGGCATGCTGTTCGCGCAGCGCTGGTTCGGCGCGCAGTGGCTGCCGGTGTATCTGAATGCGCCCGTGTGGTGTTTTGCGCTCGGCGCAGGGGTGTGCGGCGAGTCGGCGTGGGCGGGCGTGCTGATGCCGGGCGTCGATCGCGTGGGGCGGTATTTTCCGTTCACGCTCGCGGCGCCGCTGGCGCGCGACGTTGTCGCCGACTGGCTGGGCGGCGCGCAGGGCTGGTATGACGAGGCCATGCGCCGCGCGCTCTCGACGCTCGACCCAGGCTTCGTGCTGGAGCGCTTCGACGCTCAACTCGATAGCTGGGGACCGTTGATCGTGGCATCGGCATCATCTGTTGAGCGCGTGTGGCGCTTCCATCCGGCGGAACCGGCGCAACCGCTGCCGGCAGTGGACGAAGCGGGCGGCCTCGTTGAAACCGGAGAGACGGCGTCCTTCTCCGCCTTGCTTGCCCGCTACGCCGCGCCGCATTCAAGCGCGTGGTGGACGCAAGGTTCGGGAGCCGTGCCGGCGTCGCTGCTTGCGGGTCCAGGCTTGCCGGATGGCGAGCGCTTCGTCGGACTGCTCGACAGCACGCGCAGCGGCTGGACATCGGTCGTTGAGTTGAGGATGTGAGAACCGCTCGAAGATGCGAAGCGGGAGACAGTGCAGACATTGAATGGAGGTCGGGGTATGTCAGGCTCAATCGATTCTTTTCTGTCGGGACGCGCCGCGCGTGGGGCGTGCCTGATCGCGCTAGGTGTGCTCGCTTGCCAGGGCATCGCCCGGGCTGAAGACCCTGTCGTCAAGGAGCAGGACATCGATGAAAACTCGGTGACCAAGGCGCTCACGCCGGACGATAACGGCGACAACATCGTCACGCGCGGCTTCGTGCTGTCGAACAAGGCAGGGGCAGCGGCGAAACCGGCGGCACCTGCAAAAGCGGCCTCGCTGAATATGCTGATCACCTTCACAACCAACTCGTCGACGCTCACCGACACGGCACAGGCCGCACTCGACAAGGTCGCCCATGCGCTGCAATCGGACCGGCTCGCGGCGTATCGATTCCGCGTCGAAGGCCACGCGGACCCGCGCGGTGCTGCCGACGCGAACATGAAGCTGTCGGAAGACCGCGCGGCGGCTGTCGTCGCGTATCTGACCCAGAAGGATGGCATTGCGGCCGAGCGCTTGACGTCGGTCGGCAAGGGATCGACCGAGCCGTTGAACCGGCGCAATCCGACCGCGCCTGAAAACCGTCGCGTGACGATCGTGACGGTGACGAACTAGCCGCGAGCGCCGGGTCTGACAGCGATGAGAGCGTCTCGTCTACGCGGCATGGGTTTGACAGCGGCCTGCGCGTTGTCGCTGTCGTTGGCGGCGGCATGGCCGGGCGGCGATGCATGCGCGCAGGCAGGCGCGACGCGGCTCGACATGCAGAGCGAACCTCTCGAAGTCCGGCGCATTCCGTTCGCGCAACTCGATGCCTCGTTGCCCGCTGACGCGCGGCTCGCGCTGTTTGCCATTGCCGACCGCCCAGGACTGTACGTGCTGCATGCGCCGAGTCTCGGCGAGCAGGGCGCGATGTTTTCACGCGTCGTGGCGCTGTTCGAGCGCCGTGACATGCCGCACGACCATATCGTGACGATGGCGGCCATCGCGGCCCACGCGCGGCGCTTCGGCGCCGATCCGGCAGGACTGACGGCGGGCAACAACTTCAGTTCCGTCGAACTCGCGCATTTCTTCGACGTAGCGCGTCAGCAGCGTCTGGAATTGACCGCGGGCGAGCGCACGCTGCAGCGTGTCGTCGTGCAATCGGGGCTGATCGCCGAGCGTGACGGCGGCTGGCAGGCGCGCAGCACGCACGATTTTCTGATCACGATTCCGGGGCTGGGTCCGGCTCCCGGCGGCGAGACGATCGATGTGCCCGTGCGGGCGGCCATCCTCAGTCATGAACTGGGTCACTGGCAGTATTTTTCCAACGATGCATATGCGCACGCATGCCGCACGTTCTGGTGGCACGAACTCAGTTACGGCGAACGTGCGGAACTGACGCGGCAACTGGAAGGCATGGGCTACGATCCGAGCGACCGGATCGTGATCGACGAAACGCAGGCTTACCTGCTGCATACACCGGCGCGCTATATGCCGCTCGTCGATGTGCCCGGCCCAGGCGGCGTCAATATCGCGCTGGTACGCGGCAAACTGCAAAAGGCCGTGAGCGAGGCCAGCCGGTGACGCACGGGAGCGAACGATGATCGACTATCGGCAACGGCTGAACGGCATCCTGCCGCGCCTGTCGCGCGAGAAGGCGCCTGCATGTTTCGAGGACAAGATCGGGCCGCTGCTCGTCGGGCTATGGGCGCGCGACTATTCGCGCGGCGTGCCTGATTGCGATCTGCTCGAAACCACGGATTCGGGTTTTTCGTATCTGTTCGATGTCGAGACCGAGCGCCTCGTGGCAGCGTGGGGCGTGAGCCGCGGCAAGAACCAGGAATCGCGCGCGGTGATTGCCACGAGGATGAAAGGCCATCCTCTTGCCAACAGTGATGTGTATCACCGTGGCCATGCCATCGCGCATACGCTGGGCGGGCATACGGATATCAACCTCGTCCCGCAACTCGGCAAGATCAACTCGGGGCCGTTCCGGGCGCTCGAAAAGATGGCTGTCAGCCATCCGGGGTCGCTGTATTTCACGTACTGGCGCTATGGCCGCGGCAAGAACCAGGTGCCGGTTGCCGTCGAACAGGGTTTGCTGTGTCCGGGTGACACGGTCTGCTCGTTCGAACTCGCTACGTTCGAGAACTAGCCTCACGTTGCGCAGGCGCCATGCCGTGTTCGATTTTCACGCGGTCGCCGTCGGGGGACGCGAGATAACGGAGGAACGCTTTGGCCGCTCGTTGCCGCTCCGATGTCGCGCAGATTGCCGCGGAAAAGACGGTCACGGCCTGAACCTCTGTGGGCAGCATGCCGATCACGTCGATGCCCGGCAAATGCACCAGTTCGCTCAGTTGCTGGAAGCCGAGTTCGACCTTGCCTTCGGCGACGAGACGGCCGACAGGCACGCCAGGCGGCGCCTCGACAATACGATTCGCGATGACCTCAGCCAAGCCCCACCGACGCAGCAGATCGAGGATATGTGTGCCGCTCGGGCCAGTCGAATAACCGATGGTCCGCGCGCGCAGTACGGCATCGCGCAGAGCGGACTCGGAGCCGATATCGGGGCGCGGCGCGCCATGCCTGATCGCAATGGCGATTTCCGAGCGCGCGACGTCGACGCGATCTGCAGCGACGACGTGGCCGGCTTTCGCGAGCCGGTCGAGCGCATCGGAGGCGAGCACGACGATATCGAAGCGCTCGCCTTCCTGAATGCGGCGCGCCGCTTCGACACCGCCGACCGATACGATCGACACGCGTTGTCCCGACATGGCCTCGTACGCTGCCGATAGCTGCGCGAGCACATGGCGCGTGGCCATCGACGATATGACGGTCAATGTGCCGCTCGAAGTCTCAATCGACATGCCGGTCTCTGTCAGTCGATATAACGCAGGCCAGCCTGCTTCAGCGGTTCGCGCATGTTGTACATGTCGAGTCCGAGCACGCCGGACGCCAGCTTCGCGCGCTTTTCCGCTTCCAGCGCTTCGCGGGCGCTGGCCTTGTCGAGCACGGCCGCGGCCGCTGCCGCCGGCACGGCAACCCCGCCGTCGTAATCCGCGACGCCGACATCGCCGGGCGACACGAGTGCGCCTGCGCAGATCACGGGGATGTTGACCGAACCCAGCGTCGCCTAGATCGTGCCTTTCGACGAACTCGCCTTGCTCCAGACCGGGAAACCCATGTCTTCGAGCACGCGCACATCGCGCACGCCGGCATCGATGATGAGGCCAGTCGCGCCGCGTGCCTTGAAACTGGTGGCGAGCAGATCGCCGAAGTAGCCATCGGTGCAATCCGCGGTGACGGCTGCGACCACCATATCGCCCGGTTGAATCTGTTCGGCGGCGACGTGCATCATCCAGTTGTCGCCGGGATGCAGCAACACGGTGACGGCTGTGCCGCAGGCCTGCGCGTGCGGATAGATCGGCCGCATGTACGGCTTGAGCAGACCCGAACGGCCCATGGCTTCATGAACCGTCGCGGAACCCAATTCGCCCAGCTTGCGCGCAACGCCCTGATCCGCGCGTTTGATGTTGCGATAGACAACGCCCATTTCGTACATGCTCACACTCCCTTTGCCTTGAGGGCTGCGTCCAGACGCGGATAGACGCGCCGCGCATTGCCCTCGTAAATCTTGTAGCGATCTTCCGCCGCGATGTTGGCTGCTTCGACGTAACGCTTCGTGTCGTCGTAATTGAAGCCGGTTTCAGGATCGATGCCGCGCACCGCGCCGATCATCTCGCTGGCGAACAGGATGTTGTCGACGGGAATCACGCGCGTCAGCAGATCGATGCCCGGCTGATGATAGACACAGGTGTCGAAGAAGATGGTGTTCAGCAGATGTTCCGTGAGCAAGGGTTTTTTCAGTTCCTGCGCGAGACCGCGAAAGCGTCCCCAGTGATAGGGCGCAGCACCGCCGCCGTGCGGAATCACGAAACGCAATGTCGGGAAATCGTGGAACAGGTCCGAGGTCAGGCATTGCATGAAGGCGGTTGTATCGGCATTCAGATAGTGCGCGCCTGTGGTGTGAAAGCACGCGTTGCAACTGGTGCTGACGTGGATCATCGCCGGGATGTCGTACTCGACCATCTTCTCGTAAATGGGATACCAGTAGCGGTCCGACAGCGGCGGGCTGGTCCAGTGACCGCCCGACGGGTCCGGGTTCAGGTTGATCGCGACATTGCCGTACTGTTCGACGCACTTCACCAGTTCGGGAATGCAGGTCTTCACATCGACGCCCGGACTTTGCGGCAGCATCGCAGCGGGAATGAAGCTGTCGGGGAACAACTGGCTCACCCGAAAGCACAGTTCATTGCAGATCGCCGCCCACGTGCTCGACACGTCGAAGTCGCCGATGTGATGCGCCATGAAGCTCGCGCGCGGACTGAAAATGGTGAGATCGAGTCCACGCTCGCGCATCAGCCGAAGCTGGTTGTTCTCGATCGATTCGCGCAATTCGTCATCGGTGATGTGGAGTTCCGATACGTGCGGCATCTCCGCCGGACTTTTAATGCCCGCTATCTGACGGTTGCGCCAGGCTTCGAGTGCTTTCGGCGCGGTGGTGTAGTGACCGTGAATATCGATGATCATCGTTGCTGTCTCTGTCGGTGCCGTTACTGTTTGCCCGGTGCGGACTTGTCCCATGCAAGGCTTTGGCTGCCCTTGCCGGCGACGGAATACAGCGCGCCCGGCGCATTGCGGGTCTTCTGGAATGCTTCGAGCGTTTCGCCACGCATCGCGGCGTAGATATGCAGATTCGAAATGCCCGTGACGGCACCGAGTTTTTCCAGCATGAAGAAGATCACGCCGTAATGCAGCAGCCCGCGCCAGTCGCGGCGGCGCAGCAGGTCGCGTTCCTGTTCGCTGAGTCCTGCTGCCTCGTAGCTGGCTTCTTCATCGCGCTTGAAGGCGTCGCGATGCCCAGGTTCGACCATGCGATGCAGATAGTCGTTGATGCGATACGCACGCACGGCTGTTTCAATCGAGAACGGGTAGGTGCCGTCCAGCTTCTCGACGTTCTTCAACTCGACAGCCATCTTCTGACGGTGACGTTCGACGCTGGCCTCGTTCGGCTCGCTATCTTCGCCTTCGTAAATAGCCGTGGCGATGCCCGCCATCGACGGCAGGTAGTAGCTGCGATGCTTGCAGACCACATTCGACGACAACGCGCCGCGCATCGTCAGCCACATGATCACTTCCGCGCCTTCGTAGCCGCCGAGTTCCGCATATTCGGCGAGGGTCATGTTCGCGAGTTGCTCGGGGTCGCGTTCGAACAGATCGAGGAAGCGCTGGTCCCACGGCGTGTTGTTGAAGCCGGAACGTTCGCCATGCACCTGATGCGACAGACCGCCCGTCGCAAGAATGGCGACCTTCAGATCTTCCGGATAGCTTTCGATCGCGCGACGCAGCGCCTGACCGAGCTTGTAGAAGCGCCGCGCGCTTGGCACGGGCAACTGCAGCACGCCCATCTGCAGCGGCACCAGTTTGACCGGCCACTCGGGCTTGTGCGGGCACAGCATCGACAGCGGCGAGAAGCAGCCGTGATCGAGCGCCTTGTTCTGGAAGAACGACATGTCGAATTCGTCCGCCATCAGCGACTTGCCGAGATGGGCGGCGAACTCGGGATGGCCCTTGATGGCAGGCAGATCACGCGCGCCACCGCCTTCGTCCGCGACCTGCCATTGCTCGCCGACGCCCAGCGCGAAGGCCGAATAGTGGTCGAAGAAAAACGACGTGACGTGGTCGTTGTAGATGGTCACCAGCACATCGGGACGCTTCTCGGCGATCCAGTCGGACAGCGGCGCGAAGTTCTCGAAGATGGGTGCCCAGACGGGGTCGTCGCGCTTGTTCTTGTCGAACGCGAAGCCGATGGTGGGAGTGTGCGATGCGGCGAGGCCGCCGATGATCTTGGCCATAGTCTGAAGTCCAGTGATACGCGTGGCTTCGGAAAACGGTGCATCGACGAAGCACTTATCGCAGTGAATAAGCGCATGAGATAACGGCCGGGATGGCCGTGTCAACCGCAGTTCAACCCCTGGACTTGGCCGGAGAAGGCCGCCGGGCGGGCGCTAAGCCCTGTGTGCAAGGCGCCCGGCCGGTCTGGTGAAAATTCTGGGCGATAAATATTTTAGATACCCAATCCGAGCAAAAGCAACGGGCGGGCGGGGCGGTCATGTTTGCGGGCGAAGGCCGGGCCCCGGCGTCACCGCATGGTCGCGATTGCTTCGAACATCGCGAGGTTCAGGTGCTTGACCTCGTCATTAGTCGGGTCTGGCTGTGACGAGAATTTGGCGATGACCGTCTCGCGCAACGGATCGACGTACAGCCACTGGCCATGTATGCCAATCGCAAAGCAGGCGCCGCTCGCATTGCCGACCTGATACCACTTGTTGCGGTATTGGCCGTTCGGCAGCCACGCCGAGAAGCTGCCCTGCAGCCATGCCTCGCGGCTTCCGCCCGTCATCGTAGCGTCGATCCAGCTGACGGGTATCAGCCTGCGGTTGCCTACCACGCCGCCGAGCCGCACCAGTTCGCCGATCCGCGCCAGATCGCGCACGGTCATGCACATGCCGCCGCCCGAGCGCGCGGTTCCCGCGATGTCCACCGTGATGCAACCGTCGTGCTTCAGGCCCAGCGGCTGCCAGAGGCGCGTGGCCGCGAAGTCGGGGTAGCGCATGCCCGAGGCGCGCTCGATCACGAGGCCGAGCACGTCCGAATTGGGCGAGCAGTAGTGGAACGGCCCACCGTGTTCCCATGAGCCTTTGGGCAGCAACGCGAGCAGATCGATGACCGTCTCCAGCGGCTCGCCGTCGCGCCGCGGGTCCAGCAAGCCAGCCCGTCGATAGCGGGCGTAGAGGCCATCCGGGTCGAGATAGTCTTCGTTGAAATCGAGGCTCACGCGCATGTCCAGCACGTGCCTAACAAGGGCATCGCCGTAAGCAGAACGCGCGAGTTCGGGCACATACTGCGCGACGGGCGCGTCGGGGTCCAGCGCGCCGTCACCGACCAGCATGCCGGCGAGCAGGCCCGCAACCGACTTGCTTGCCGAGAACATGATGTGTCGGCTTTGCAGCGTGAAGTGCGGCGCATGGAAGTCGGCAATGAAGCGCCCGCCGCGCATCACGGCGATGGCGTCCGTCGAGGTTTGCCGTAGCACTGCTGCGAGCGGACGGCGCTCGCCGTCGATCACCATCGCATGTTCGGCGAGTGCGCTGCTATCGGCGAGGGGTTCTTCGATCAGACCCGGCGTGGCAGCAATCCGCGCAGTCGGAATGATTTCGTGGACATGGCGAAAGGCCCAGACATTCCATGGCGCTGCACGCCAGTTGTCGTGCCGGACACTGTCGCGGCGAAAGCCGTAGTCGTTTTCAAAGCGTGACGGGATCATCTTGACTGCAGACTCCTGGGACGAGCGGTCGTGAAGAGAGTGGCCATCGGGTGACATGTGATCAATTGACGTGCTGCAGGAACTCGCGGAAGCGCTCTCCGGGAGGTGTCGCCAGCATCTGCCCAGGCTTGCCGTCGTGCACGACGCGGCCTGCTTCCATGAACAGCAGGCGCGACCCGACGCGTTGCGCAAAGCCCATTTCATGCGTGACGACCACCATCGTCATGCCTTCGCAGGCAAGCGTCTGCATGACCTTGAGGACTTCCTGGCGCAACTCGGGATCGAGTGCCGACGTGGGTTCGTCGAACAGCATCAGCTTGGGCTGCACGGCCAGCGCCCGTGCAATGGCCACGCGTTGCTGCTGGCCGCCCGACAGCTGCGACGGATAGTGATTCATGCGCTCGGACAGGCCGACCTTCTGCAGCAGCGCGGCGGCGATGTCGCGTGCCTCGGCTTTCGACTGGTGACGCGCGCGGATCGGTCCGAACATGACGTTCTGCAGCGCCGTCAGGTTCGGGAACAGATTGAACTGCTGAAACACCATGCCCGCTTCGAGCCGGATGCGACGAACATCGCGCGCCGACCCCAGCACGCTGATGTTGTCGACGCGCAGATCGCCCGAACTGATGGTTTCGAGGCCATTGATACAGCGCAGCATCGTCGACTTGCCGGAACCGGACGGGCCGACGATAACAGCGACTTCGCCGCGTTCGATGTTGAGATCGAGCGGATGCAGCACGAGGTGCTGGCCGAAGCGTTTCGAGGTTTGCCGGAATTCGATCATGCTCATGGCAGACGCACTCTCCGTTCGAGCACGCGCAGACCTAGCGCGAGCAGGCTGATGACGAGCAGATAGATGACGGCCACGGCCGTCCAGATTTCGACTGCCCTGAAGTTCTCGGCCATGATCTCCTGTCCTCTGCGCGTCAGTTCGCCCACGCCGATGACGAGAAAGATCGAGGTGTCCTTCACCAGGTTGACGAACTGGTTGCCCATCGCCGGCAAGGCGCGCCGGAAGGCGATGGGCGCAATGACGTGAGCGAGCGTCGAATGAAACGGCAAGCCCATCGCGAGGCCGGCTTCGCGCAGGCCGCCTGGCACGCCGTCGCGCGCACCGCGGATAATCTCCGCGTTATAGGCGCCGGAATTGACGATCAGCGTGATGATGGCGGCGCTGGTCGCGCTGATGCGGACGTCCATCATGATCGGCAGCGCGAAGTAGACGAACATCACCTGCACCACGATGGGCGTGCCGCGAATCAGCGCGACATACATCTGCGCCGGGAACGCGGCAAGCTGGCTGCCGTAGGTCAGCGTCACCCCGGCGATGATGCCGAGCACCACGCCGCCCGCCAGCCCTGTCAGCGCGATCAGCAAGGTCAACCGCAGGCCTTGCAGCAGGTCCGGCAGTGCGGCAACGAGCGCCGCCCAGTCGAAGCTCATGACGACGCCTCGCCGAACCATTTGCGGGTGAGTGCCGCGAGACGGCCATCGGCTTTCATCGCCGCGAGCTGAACGTTGGCCGCCGCGACGAGCGGGCTGCCTTTCTGGAAGCCCATGCCGACGTCGAGCCCTTCCAGCGCGGGCTGGATCACCCGGACCTTGTTCTTGCCCGCGGTGTTGGCGTAGTACAGCAGTTGCGGCTTGTCGTAGACCACCACATCCGTGCGGCCCGCTTCCAGTGCCAGCAGCGCGTTGTTGATGCTGGGCAGCTGTTCGAGCGTGGCGTCCTTGATGTGCTCCTTGATGTAGTTGACGGCAACCGTGCCTGTTTCCGTGCCGATGCGCTTGCCGGCCAGATCGGCAGGCGAGTGGATGCTGGTGTTGTCGATGCGGGTCAGCGCGATCAGGCCGCTCTTGTAGTACGGCGTCGAGAAATCGATCACCTGCTGGCGCTCGGGCTTGATAAACAGCTGCGAGACGATCACGTCGAGGTTGTGAGTCTGCAGCGCGGGGATCAGTGCGCCGAATTCCATCGGCTGCAGTCGCCACTTGCGGTTCAGGCCCTTCGCGACTTCCGCCCAGACTTCGACGTCGAAGCCGGAATAGCTATCGCCCTGTTTGAAGGCGAACGGCGGGGCGCCCACATTGGAGCCGACCACCAGTTCCGCATCGGCTGCCCGGCCGGTACGGGACAGCAGGATGGCCGGGCCGGCCGCGAGGCCGAGTTGCAGCAGTTGACGGCGATTCATGGTTTCCTCCACGGTGAGTGAGCGTGCCGGATGGGCTGGTTGCAGGGCTATCCGGCGTTTTGTCATGGCGTTGCGCTACGGGGCGCCCGGATCGGTGGCCTGCGTCAGCGAAACGGTGAGTTCGATTTCGAGCATGCCGCCGCCCGGCAGGCTGGCGACGCCGACAGCCGAGCGCGCATGCACGCCGGAGTCGCCGAAAATGTCGTGCAGCAGGGCCGATGCTTCGTCCAGTACCTTGCTGTGATGCTGGAAGCCCGGTGCGGCGTGCACAAAGCCGCGCAGGAACAGCATCCGTTCGACGGCCAGCGTGGCGGGCAGCGCAGCCGCGAGCACGCTCAACGCGCGCAGCACGCAGGTTCGCGCCGCGTGCCGGATGACATCGGGCGGCGTGGTGTCGTCGACGGGACCCGCGATGACGGTGTCGCCGATCCGGCTGACCTGGCCGCTCACGTAGGCAATGCCGTTGTGGATCACCACACCCGCATAGGCACCGCGTGGCGACGGCGTCGGTGGCAGTTCGATGCCCAGTTGCGCAAGCCGCGCGGCGATCGACATCGTCATGACTCGGCTCCGACGCGCGCTTCGAAACACACCGGCCCGCCAAGCCAGCATCCGTCGACGCGGCCCGCGTCGAGGCTGAATCTCACCGAGATCTGCGACGGACGGTTCATCGCGCGTCCCTGCCGGATCGTGATGGTCCGGGTCGACGCTTCCACTGCGCCGTTGGCGAGCAGGCCGAACGACAGCGCGGAGGCGGCAATGCCCGTCGCGGCATCTTCCGGATAGCCCGACGCGCGCGGAAACTGCCGGGCGTCGACAATCTGCTGGCTGGCGTCGAAGGCCGCGTAAGGGTAGAGGCCGGTCGAGCCGACGCGCTCGCACACCGCCTCGATCTGCTCGAAGCGCGGCTGAAGGGCGTCGAGCACCTCGGTGCTGACGAGCGGAATCAGCGTCTTGACGCGGCTCGTGCAGGCGTTCTGGATCGGCAGCGGCGCGAGTTGCGCACGGTCGATGCCGAGCGCGTCGAGGATCGCCTGCTCGCTGCCTTGCGGCTCCGGCAGCGGCTCGACGCGGCCCAACGGTTGAGAGAATTCGACGGCAGCGCCTTCGTCCGTGACGCCCGTGATGCGGGCGGCGACCTGGCCGCTGCGCGTCTGGATGGTCAGACGGTCGCGCTGCAGGTGTCCTGTCTGATGGAGCAGCCAGACGGCGCCGACGGTGGCGTGGCCGCACATCGACATCTCGTGGTTCGGCACCCAGAAACGGAATTCGTAGTCGCAGTCCGAGCCGGGCGGCGCGGGCAGCACAAAGCCGCTTTCGTGGCCGTAGCGCTGCGCCACTGCCTGCATTTGCGCGTCGGACATGCCGGCGGCATCGACCACGATGGGAGCCGGATTGCCGCCGCCGGGACGGGCGGCAAACACGCTGACGAGTTCGACCTGATGGCGCAAGGACATGGCGGCGCAAGCCCCGCTGACCGGGGTGTGTGTGACTGTCCGGTCAGATTACGGGGAGCCGCGCTGCGCCGCGCGTTCGGGCGGGCCTTACGTTTTGACCGAACGGGCCATCCCTGCGCGCAGCCCGGCCGGCGACTGGCCGCCGAGGCGGCGCATCGCGCGGGCCAGCGCCGCGCCGCTTTCGAAGCCGACGCGGAACGCCACTTCGCCGACGGGCAGCGCGGTTTCGGCCAGCAGACGGCAGGCGGTGTCGTAACGGGCGCGCTGCTGGAACTCGCCGATCGAGCATCCCGTTCTTTCGCGGAACAGGCGCGTGATATGACGACGGGACACGCCGAAACGCTCTTCGAGCGCGTCGAGCGGGATGTCCTGATCGGCATGACCGGCCACGAAGGCTTCGATATCGGCGACCAGCGCCATGCCGTGCTCGCGCGGCGAGGTGCCCAGTTCCGTCTTCCCGGCGATGACTTCGCCGATGCACTGCATCAGCAAGGCCGAGGACAACGCCTGGCGGGTCGCGGCGCTGCCGTAGCTGTTCATGTCGGTGCGTTGCGAGAGCTCCTGCAGCGCGCGGATCGCAGCCGTTCTGCGCACGAGGATAGGGGTGCGGGTGCGCCGGCGGAATTCGCTGAGCGAGCCGACGCCCGTATCGAGCTTTTGCAGCGCGTCGCCCGTCACGTAGACGGCCATGTGCGTGTGCGTCGCGCATCCGGCGCGGGTCTGGTGGGCGCGCCCTGGCGGCACCACGGCAAAGCGGTCCTGCGACAGCCAGGTGCCTGCGCGCCGGTCTTCGTGGCGCAACTCGACGGCGCCGTGGCTGGGCAGGATGAACATCAGGCAGTCGTGCCAGTGCCAGGGCATCGCGTAGGTGCCGCTGCCCGTGAGGGTGGCGTGTCCGCTATCGGCGGCGACCAGCAGGGATTTGTTGGCGGGCTGACAGAGCTGGTCGAAGGGTCGCAGCATGGCGATGCTCCATGCGGTTTCAGATGGGCATATCGGGCGCGACGCCCTGGCTGGCTTCGTGATCGGCGTGCCTTGGGGCACGCGGCTGTCAGCGCAGCAGCATGGCGTCGGCAGAAGCTTGAAGCATAACAGCGCAAAAATGCTGACGGGAGCCTCGCGCTTGGTTCAGGCCAGTTCGATCAGGACCGGGCCGAGCAGCGCGAGCAATACCGATCCCAACGCATAGGTGACGGCGAACGGCACCGTGGCCACCGAGCTTTCCGACTTGTCGAGCACCTGTCCAAATGCGGGAGTCGCCCCGCGCGAGCCCGCCAGTGCGCCTGCCAGCAGCGCGGCGTTGCGGTAGCCCAGCACATAGCGGGCGAACAGCATCGACAGCAGCATTGGGAAAAACGTGACGAAGATCCCGAGCGCGAAGAGCGTGATGCCGCTCTCTTTCACGGTCAGCAGTGCCTGCACGCCGGAATCCAGCCCAACTGCTGCGACAAATGCGGACAGACCGAAGTCCTTGAACGCCTGCGACGCGGCGGGCGGCAGCGCGCCGTACATCGGATGCCGTCCGCGCAGCCAGCCGAACAGCAGGCCGGAAATCAGGCAGCCGCTGCCCGCGCCCAGCGTGAGCGGAAAGCCGCCGATATACACGACCAGTTTGCCCACCACCAGCCCAGCCACGAGACCGAGGCTCATGAATACGAAGTCGGTCTTGTCGGAGTGCGGTAGATGATAGCCCGCTGCTTCGGCGGCGCGCAGCGTGTTGTGGGGCGAACCGTAGAACGTGATCACGTCGCCGTGCTGCAGTTCGGTGTTCGCGAGCACGGGCAGCGGACGGCCTGCCCGCGTCACGGCCTGGATGTACACGCCGCGTCGCAGCTTGCGGTCGGCAGCCGCCTTGCCCGCGAACAGGTTCATTCGATGCCGGCCTTTTCGCGTGAATACCGCTTGCCGCGAATGCATTTCAACCGACATCTCATGAGACTCCGCGACCTCGGCACCGAGCGAGCGCGCGACCGTGAGCATCGAGTCGCGCACGCCGATGATCAGGACGACATCGTCGCGGGCGAGCATCAGGTCGTCGTGAATATCGATGAAGGTCTCTGCGCGCCGCACCCGTTCGATGCTGATGAGATCGTCGTGGCGCAGTTCGATCTCGGCGACGGTGAGACCCGCCGCCTGTCCGACCCGGTAGGCCCGGCCAACCAGAACCGGCATCGAGGCCGAGCGTCCCTCCACGCGGCCGGGCATGCTGTTGCCCGCGGCCTGTTCGACCTGGCCTGCTGCATCGCGTAACGTCGTGCGCATGAAGCGCGGAAGGATGTTGACGCAACCCACAATCGCGCCCAGCAGACCGGGTATGTAGGTCACGGCAAAGCCCACTGCAACCTGCGACTGCAGGAAGTGCACCTCGGCAGGCGGCAGGCCCAGCCGGGAAATCGCGTCCCCTGCGGTGCCGACGATGCCCGACTGGGTCAGTGCGCCCGCTGCCAGTCCGGCAGCGAGCCCCTTGTTCAGGCCGAAGAGTTTCGCGCATACGAGAATGGTGCCGAGTGCGGACAACGCAAAGAACAGCGCCAGCGCGAACTCTCTCAGCGTCTTTCTGTGAAACGAGTTGAAGAACTGTGGACCGGATTCATAGCCGATCGTATAGATGAACACGCACAGCATCAGCGACTTGACGCCGCTATCGATGACGACGCCCGTCTGACTGATGCAGACGGCCGCCAGCAAGGTGCCGCACGCGCCGCCCAGCTGGAAGCCGCCAATCTTGCGTTGACCGATGTAGTAGCCAATCCCGAGCGACATGAACAGGGCGATTTCGGGCGATAGCCCGAAGGAATCGTGTAACGCTGACATCGTGTCTGAACCCTATTCTCCAGAAGCCGCGACTGTTTGCGCGGCTGGCTGCGGAGCGGCAGCCGTGTGCTGTCCCGCGAGCCGTTGACGTCGGATCATCAGCACGGTCAACACGATGCAAACCACCATGAGCAGCGCGTTGATGCTCAACGCGTGGTCGAACGCATGGGCATAGACGGCAGGCGTCGGATGACCGCCTGATGTGCCCAGGGCGCTGAAAAAGGCACCGCTGATCGCCGCTGTGCCGAGCGCCGCGCCGATCTGCAATGTCGATGCCACCACGCCGGCCGCCACGCCCGCTTTCTCCGGTTCCGCTTCCGCCAGCACGATGCGCACGATCGAAGGCAGGATCAGGCCCTGTCCGATGCCCGCGATCACGAGTCCCGCATAGAACGGCCAACCGGGCAGCGCGGATTGCGCGGCAGCCCAGCCCGTCACGGTAAAACCGCACGCCAGCAACGCGAATCCGAGTGTCAGAACGTGCGCGCCGAGCCGGCGCACCACAGCGGGCGACGTCAGCGGACCTGCAGCGAAGCCGAGCGCGAAGGGCATGACGGCGATGCCGGATGCGAGCGGTGTCCAGTGCAGGCCAGTTTGCAGATACATGCCGTAAGTGAAGAAGAACGCGCTGTTGCAGTAAAACAGGAACGACAGCAGGAGCCCGAGTGAAAAGGCCGGCGTGCGGAACAACTGCAGATCGACGAGAGGAAACCGTCCGTTTGCCTGCGCGTGACGCTCGACCAGTACGAAGCCAGCGCACACGGGCGCGGCCAGCGCGAACATCATCAAGGTCCAGACAGGCCAGCCCGCTTCGCGGCCATGCGTGAGGGGATACATCACGAGCAGCAGCATCAGCGACAACAGCAGCACGCCCGCAACGTCGCTCCGGGGCCGCGTGGTGGGCCGATGCGCGGGCAGGAAGCGCCACGCCCCGAGCAGGGCCAGCAGGCCGATCGGCACGTTGAGCAGGAAGATGCCCCGCCAGTCGAGGCCGAACGGATGGAACGTGATGAGCGCACCGCCGCCCAGTTGACCGACGATGGCGGCCACGCCGAATACGAATCCGTATACGCCCATCACACGCGTTTGATTGCGCTCCGGCACGAGCGCACGAATGGTGGCGAGCACCTGCGGGCCCATGATCGCGGCCGCGAGTCCTTGTGCGATGCGCGCGAGCACCAGTATCTGCCCGCTTGTCGCAAGACCGCACAGCGCGGACGCGAGGATGAAGCCCGCCATGCCCGCCATGAACATGCGGCGCCTGCCATACAGATCGCCGAGCCGGCCGCCCGTGATGAGCAGCACCGCATACGCCGATGCGTACGCCGAGATCACGAACTGCAGTTGCGAGTGGGTCGCGCCGATGCCGGCATGAATGGCAGGCAACGCAAGATTGACGATGAAGAAGTCGAGCGCGGTGAGAAACGCGCCGACGAAAAGCACCGCCAGTGCCGCGCGCGAAAGCGCCACGGGTTCAGACTTCACGGCCGGTCACCGGACGCTTCGCCTCCACGCGATGCACATCATGCGTGACGAACCCATGCTCACGGCTCGGAATTGCGAACCAGTCGTGATGGGCGAGCGAGTTGCGGCAATCGTCGAGTCCCGTCTGCCAGTGTTCGCGCATCGTGTCCACGCTGAACTCGTAGTCCTTCGCGTGGCCTTCGTACGACTTGTTCCGGTAAATCAGATGCACGACGTTGATCGAACTGCCGTCCGCGGCCTGTTCGGCAATGCGGAAGATAGGGTCGGTCTTCGCGACGCTGGCAGGCACATGCTTGAGCACTTCCTTGAGAAGCCGAGCCTGCTTCTGCCGGTCGGCGAGCAGATCGGTGATCGCGCGCGTGCGGCTCGAATACTGGATGTCCTTGGTGCGCTCCGAAATATCGAAGAAATCGACCGGCGTTCTGCCGCGCGCGCTCCACAGATCGACCTGAAAAACTAGCGAATTCTTGTGCTCGGCCTCGGCGAGAATTTCCGTGAGCGGCGTGTTCGATACGAGGCCGCCGTCCCAGTAGTACTCGCCGTCTATCTCGATGGCGGGGAAACCCGGTGGCAGCGCGCCCGAGGCCATGAAATGCTCCGGCACGAGGCGGATTTTCGTATTGTCGAAATAGACGAGGTTGCCTGTGCGCACATTGACGGCACCCACGGACACGCGAATCGGGCCGTCGTTGATGCGGTCGAAATCGGCGTAGTGCAGCAGGGTCGCCTTGAGCGCGCTGGTGTCGTAGTAGCTGACGCGGCCGGGATCGAGTCTTTCGATGCCTGCCAGCGGCAGCGGCAAGCGCGGCACGAAGAAGCCCGGTTGGCCCTCCGTCAGCGCGCGTCCTGCCGCCCAGTTGCTGGCCCATTTGCGCGACAGCGCATTCAGGCCCGCATACGGCAGCTTCCACGCCCCGACATTCGCGACCCAGTCGCGCGGGCGGCAGATCGCATTCCAGAAGCCTTGCAACGCCTTGACGCGGTTCTCCGGCGCGTTGCCCGCGATGATGGCCGTATTCAGCGCGCCAATCGATACGCCGGCGATCCAGCCCGGCTCGATACGCGCCTGCGCGAGTCCTTCGACGACGCCCGCCTGGTACGAGCCCAGTGCGCCGCCGCCCTGAAGCACGAGCGCGATTTCGGCGTAGCGCGGCAAGGTGAACTCACCGTGCTGGCCGCTGATTTCCTTGAGTTCGTTGCGCATGGGCCACCCTTACTTCATCTCCCAGCCGTGGCTGACGATGATCGATTGGCCCGTCAGTGCTGACGATTCGAATCCCGCGAGAAAGGCCACCGTGTTCGCGACGTCTTCGACCGTGGTGAATTCGCCATCGACGGTCTCCTTCAGCATCACGTTCTTCACGACATCCTGTTCGGAGATGCCGAGTTCTTTCGCCTGTTCGGGAATCTGCTTTTCGACGAGCGGTGTGCGCACGAAGCCGGGGCACACGACATTGGCACGCACGCCGCGCGGACCGCCTTCCTTGGCGACGACGCGCGCAAGTCCGAGCAAACCATGCTTGGCCGTGACGTAGGCCGACTTCAGCTTCGACGCCTCGTGCGAGTGCACCGAACCCATGTAGATGATCGAGCCGCCGCGGCCGCTGTCGTACATATGACGGATCGCGGCCCGCGTGGTCAGGAACGCGCCGTCCAGATGGATCGCGAGCATCTTCTTCCAGTCGGGATACGTGTAGCTCTCGATCGGCGCGACGATCTGGATGCCCGCGTTCGAGCCCAGCACGTCGATCTGGCCGAGTTGCTGCACGGTCCATTCGATACCGCTATCGACAGCTTCTTCACGCGTGACGTCCATGACGAGCGGGAACGCCTTGCCGCCGCTTTCGTTGATGCTGCTGGCCACCTTCTGTGCATTCGCGAGATTCAGATCGGCGATTACGACGGTGGCGCCGAGACTCGCGAGCTTACGCGCGCACTGCTCACCGATGCCGCTGGCAGCGCCCGTGACGAGCGCGACCTTGTTTTGCAATGACATGACGACTCCTGCTAGCGGATCAGACAGCGTGAAGGGAGGATTCGCGCACGTGCTTCGCAGCACTGGCAGGCGCGAGATAGTCGAAGGCGACTTCGCCGATGTCGAGCGTGAGATCGGCGATGACGTGGCGCGCACCCGCGACGCGTTTGACGGGCAGCTCGGCGACGGGCGCGAGCGCATGAGGATGCAGGTCGAGCGCGGCCGGGCCGCTCCATGCGCCGCGCACGGTGACGTCGCGCAGGAAGAAGCGCACGAGTTCACACACGCGCGCCGTGCCATCCACGTGCGGAATCACTTTCAGCAGATAGTTCGGCGTATCGGCGAGTTTGGCGCGTTCGGTTTCGATATCGAGTACGCGGTGCTTGTAGCCCATCGTGCCCGTCGCCACGCGTTGCGTGCCGTAGTCGAGCGTGCCGAGCAGCGTGTCGTTGCCGTCGACGCTGAGCGTCGGGTGCGCGAGTTTCTTCGGAAAGCCCCAGATTTCGCGGCCACCGGCAATCGGGCCTTCGTCGTCGAGGTACATCGAATGCGTGTAGTTCGCAAGACGTCCTTCCATGTCGCGCACCGAGATCACCTGGCCGCTTTCGGTGTAGTCGCCGAAACCCGACGAGTCCGGCATGCGGATAAATTCGTAGTGGACGAGCGCATTCTCGGGCTGCAGCGGTGCCGGCACGACGGCGCGCAGCGCGTCCATATCGGTTTCGTAGGAGATGATGAAATATTCGCGGTGGCAGAACCGGAACGGCGGACGCGGATAGGCCGGATTGTGGAACGGCATCGCAAACGCGGACTGACGGATCGTGTTGATGTCCATGTCATCTCTTCATGTCTGAGGGAAGGGGAGCCGCCCGTATCGCGCTGTTTCCGGCGCGATGGGCGGCGTGCTGACAGACATGTTGAGCCGCAAGGGTTAGCGGAAAATTATTGGCCACCTGCGCCGCGTTCGTTCATCATCGAAGTGTGGGTTGGGCGCACGATGCCGCTCAATGCGTGAGGTCAATCAGGAGACATGCCATGTCGGATCAAACCGGGGCGTTGAGTAAAGATTTCCTTGAGCAGCAGCGCAAGCGTCTCGACGAGTTGCAGGGCACATTGCTCGGCGGGGAAGAGAATACGATCGCAAATGACCGCGCCAGTGAGGAGGAGCACGGCAGCGAAGCCGAAGAGTTCGAAGACGCAGCGCAGGCCAGCGCGCAAGAGGAAATCGATCAGGGGCTGCGCAATACGAACGATCAAAGGATCAGCGACATCGAACGTGCGCTGCAGAAAATCGCCGATGGCACGTATGGCTTTTCCGATCTGAGCGGTGATCCGATCCCGATCGAAAGACTCAAAGCCGTGCCGGAGGCTATCCTGACCGTCGCAGAACAGGAAAAGCGGGACGCGGGCAATTAGCGGCCGGCGAATGCGGTCGAAAGATCGTCGTTACCGCATCAGTGGCTGTGTTTCTCCTCGATTCCATCGAACCACTGCTCGGCACGCGCACGGACCACGACCCACGAGCGAGGTTGCTGCACGCCGAAATGATGGTCGATGTATCTGCGTCCCCATTCGGTTGCGTCACGGATGGCTTCTTCTGCCGTTGACCACTCGGGTTGAATCGTTTCCGGACGGGTATCGATCACCGTCTGGCCACCCCGGCTGATGGTCACATGCGCGACCCATGCACCGTACGCATTGTGCTCTGGCCGCACTGAAATAAGAAAGCCGTCGGGGAAAGCGGTGTTGGTATCCATTGTCTGATTTCGCCTGAAGAGAGGGAATGAGGGCGGATGTCCTATGCTTCAACGATATGCCGTGGCGTGCGTTATCGAAAGCGATTCAATGGAGTGTTCACCATGCAGGAATTCGATTTCTACCTCAACCTGAAGAAGCCGACACTCGGTCTGTATGTGCGAAAAGGCGCCGGTCTGCCCGACCTCGCGACGCCGCAGGAATGGCAGTTCGACGGACACGTGTGGGAAAGTGAACTGACGCCCGTGATTCTCGCCGAACTCAATAAAAACGCTCATGCTTTTCAGGAACTGGGCGCGTGAGCTTTCGCGCGCTTCCTGAGTTGCGAGCGCGCGGCGCGACATGTCGTGGCTAGATTGGATGCGCGTCGAGATTCGCGGGTAGCTGGCCGATCTGTTTAAACACCGACATCCAGTCTTCCAGGTGCCAGGTTTTGACAACCAGCGGTCCGCGCAACTGATGAAACGAATGGATCGCAAACCTGATCTGCTTTGCACTCGGTGCCACGCCAAGCAGTTCTCCCGATTGCGTGCCCGTCACTTCGGCGCGCACGCCAACCCTGTCCCCGTGGATCAGCAGATCGAGAATCGTAATCTGCATGTCGGGCAGCGCGACGGCCATGCGCTCGAACGGACCTTTCATCTGATCGGCTCCCGGTTTGGCGCCCGGCGGTTCCGGAAGGTACTCCCAGTCCGGCGTCACGACCTGTCGCAGCAAATCGACGTCTTTTCCGGCAAAAGCGCGGTAGAACGCGTTGATGGTGGTATGGATCGTGTCTTCGCTGATGGCCTCGGTCATGGTCTGCCGTTCTCCAGAATGTTGTCCTGCTCGTGATAATGCATGTTACGCGGGCTTCGGCGCGGCTGGTTCGATGATTTCGCGCACGGCGTCATCGACGGTTTCCAGCAGAACGAAGCGCAACTGGCTGCGCGCATCGGCGGCAATGTCCTCGATGTCGGCCGCATTGCGCGCGGGCAACAAGACAGTCTTGATGCCGCCGCGCAAGGCCGCCAGCACCTTCTCCTTGATCCCGCCTACAGGTAGCACGACGCCTCTCAAACTGATCTCGCCCGTCACGGCGCAATCGCTGCGCACGGACCGGCCCATCAGCAGCGACGCAATCGCGATAAACATGGCGACGCCGGCACTCGGTCCGTCCTTCGGAACTGCGCCCGCCGGCACATGAACATGGATGTCGCGCTTGTCGAAGCTCGTGCAGTCGATATGAAGCGCGTCGCAATGCGATTTGACCAGGGTCAGCGCGGCCTGCGCGCTCTCTTTCATCACATCGCCCAACTGACCTGTCAGAACCAGTCTGCCGCCGCCCGGTGTGCTGCTCGCTTCGATAAAAAGCAGATCGCCGCCGACGGGTGTCCACGCCAGTCCCGTTACTACGCCCGGCATACTGGTGCGCATCGCCATCTCGCTCTCGAAGCGGCGATGGCCGAGCACAGCGGGGAGCTTGTCGGGTTCGATCTTTTCGTGGGTAGCAGGATCTTCCGCGACGCGTAACGCGACATGCCGGAATACGGCACCGATTTGCCGTTCGAGACTGCGCACGCCTGCTTCGCGTGTGTAGTCGCGGATGATCGACCGCAGCGCGTCGTCGGTGAGGTCGCATTGCACTGAGGTCAGGCCGCACGCTTCGAGTTGACGCGGCACCAGGTAGCGACGCGCGATCTCGAACTTCTCGGCCTCGGTATAGCCCGGCAGATCGAGCACTTCCATGCGGTCTCGCAGCGGGCCGGGAATGCCTTCGGGCTGGTTGGCAGTGGCAACGAACACGACCGCCGACAGATCGAACGGCACGCCAAGGTAGTTGTCCCTGAAGGTCGCATTCTGCTCGGGATCGAGCACTTCCAGCATGGCGGCAGCGGGGTCGCCATGTGCGCCTTGTCCGAGCTTGTCGAGTTCGTCGAGCAGCATCACGCAATTGCGCGCGCCTGCTTTGCGGATCGCCTGAATGATATTGCCCGGCATCGCGCCGATGTAAGTACGCCGATGGCCGCGAATCTCCGCCTCATCATGCACGCCACCCAGACTCACGCGCACGAAAGGCCGCTCCAGCGCCCGCGCGATGCTCTGGCCCAGTGACGTCTTCCCGACGCCCGGCGGCCCCAGAAAGCACAGAATAGGCGCTTTGCCCTGCGGATTGAGCTTTCTGACGCCGAGATATTCGAGGATGCGGCGCTTGACCTTATCGAGGCCGAAATGCGCGTCGTCGAGAATCTGCCGCGACTGCGTGATGTCGATGGGCGCTTCGGGCGGAAGCTGCCAGGGCAGTTCAGTCAGCCATTCCAGATAGCTCACGCTGATCGAGTACTCGGACGAGGCCTCGGGCATCCGTTCCAGTCGGGCGAGTTCCTTGCGTGCATGTGTCTCGACGTCGGGCGGCATATCGGCGTTGGCAATCGCCTCGGTGAGCTTGCGCGCTTCTTCCTGGCCTTCGACGTTATCGCCGAGTTCGTGCTGGATGGTTCGCAACTGTTCGCGCAGCATCATCTCGCGCTGGCGCTTGTCGATGCGGCTGCGCGTCTGGTCGCCGATTTCGCGCGACAGGCGCAGCACTTCGATGCGTCCGGCGACGGCATCGAGCACCTTGTCGAGCCGCTTGCACAACTCGAGGGTTTGCAGGATCTCCTGCTTGGCTTCGAGCGTTATTTCGATCAGACCCGCCACGGTGTCGGCCAGCAGACCGGGGGAATCGATGGCATCGAGTGCCTTGATCAGTTCGCCGCCGGCGTGGGGCAGCAAGCCGATCATTTCTCCGGCGCGTTCCTTCAGCACCAGCGCTCGCGCGGCGACGGCGGGAGCATCGGCTTCCTTGTCGGGCAGAAATTCCCCGCGGGCCGCCCGGTAGCCCAACCCCGTTACCGGCGCAATCAGGCGCAAGCGTTCGACGCCCTGGCAGATCAGGTGATGCGCGCCATCTTCCGGACTCGTGACGTAACGCAGCACGTTCGCTACCGTGCCAATCGTATTGAGCCCCTCGAAGGGCGGGTCCTGCGCCTGGGCGTCACGTTGCAGCACGATGCCGAGGGGTTGCTGGCGCTTGATGGCGGCCTGCACGTCGTCCTTGCTTTGACCGCGTCCCGCCGCGAGCGGCAACACCATGCCAGGAAACAGCACGGCATTGCGCACGGGTAACAGAATCAGGCTGTCCTGCAGACGTGACTGATCGACGGATGTTTCCAGGTCCACCGAACCGGATTCGGGCGCCTCGCTTTCGCTGTCCGTGCTCATTTTCGTTCCTTGTTTCGTGGCGTGTGCTAGCCGAGCCGCTCGAGTTCGAGCAAAAGACAACCGTGTTCGGCGCTGCGCTGTACCAGCCGGAAGCGTCCCGTCGGAAGACGGATATGCCGCTCGAAATGCCCATACGGTATTTCCATGCAATGCACCGCGCCCACCGCAAAGCGTTGCGGCAGCTTTCGTTCGGCTGCGACGATCAGCATGTCACCTTCGAAGGTCAGGGTGACGAGATCGGGAGGCACGCCGGGCAATGCGACCACGATCGCGAGTTGCCCTTCGTGCTCGAACACTTCGATGGGCGGCTCCCATACGGGCGTGCGGGATTGCTGCCCCGCCAGCCGGAAAAACTGGCGACGCATGCGCTCCGCGCGTTCGATGGCATCGATGGCGGATTCCAGTAGTGCGGTATGAATGGGCGTCGTCATGGCCGGGTTCCTGACTGGTAAGCCGGCCGCGCCGACTGTTCATTCATCAAAGGCGAAGCGCGAACACCTGTCAATCATTCAGCCGGTATCTTTTCCAGACTCGGTCGATCCGCGTTTCTTGCGGCTTTTCGCGGCGGCAGCAACCTTGGGCGCCGGGGCTTCATGGCTCTCTGCCTCCGCATCGTGTCCGTTGCCGCTTTTCTTTTCTTTCACCGGCCTGGCTGCTGCCGATGCGACCTTTTTGAATTCAACCTCGTCATTCTTCTTGTCGTATGTGACTTCTGCCGTATCGCCGGAATTCAGTGTATTGCCGAGCATCTCTTTGGCAAGCTTTCTTTCTATCTCCTGTCGGATCTGTCGCTTCAGTTCACGCGCGCCGAATTCGGGCTGATAACCCGCTTCGACGAGATGTTCTATCACTGAATCGTCGAACTTGAGCGTGATGTCCTGTGCGGCGGCAGTGCGTGTCACACGGTCGATCTGGATCTGAACGATTGAGCGGATATTCTCGCGCGACAGCGCGTGAAACACGATGATCTCATCGAGCCGATTCAGGAACTCGGGACGGAAGTGGCCCTTGAGCACGGTCATCAATTCCGCGCGCAAGGCCTTTTCATTCATACGAGAGGCCTCGGGGCGTTCGAGGTTCTCCATGATGATCGACGCGCCGAGATTGCTGGTCGCGATGATGATCGTGTTGCTGAAGTCGACGACGCGACCTTTGCCGTCCGTCAGGCGTCCATCGTCGAAAACCTGGAGCAGTACATTGTTCACATCGGGGTGCGCCTTTTCGATTTCATCGAGCAGGATCACGCTGTACGGACGGCGTCGCACGCGCTCGGTGAGTTGACCGCCTTCGTCATAACCGACATAGCCGGGCGGGGCGCCGATCAGGCGCGCGACGGCATGACGCTCCATGTACTCGGACATGTCGATGCGGATCACCGCCTGTTCGTCGCCGAATACCGTTTCAGCAAGGGCTTTCGCGAGTTCGGTCTTGCCGACGCCGGTCGGCCCGAGAAACAGAAAGGTCGCGATCGGCTTGTCGGTCTGACCCAGTCCCGCGCGTGACATCCGCACTGCGTCGCTGACTGCCGTGACGGCATCGTCCTGTCCCACGACTCTTTCGCGCAGCGTATCTTCCATCTTCAGCAGCTTCTGGCGCTCTTCCTGCGTCAGATCGGATACGGGAATCCCCGTGAGCCGCGAGACGACTTCGGCGATGGCATCGACTGTCACTTCCAGCGTCTCGGAACCGGTTTTGCGTTGCCATGCTTCCGTTTGTTCGTCGAGCGCCTTCTGCTTTTCGTTGATGCGTTCCTCGAAGCCCTTGGCTTCATCGAAGCGCTTGCGCGATGACGCGTAATCCTGCTCGCGCCTGAGTTGCGCCATTTCGGCTTCGAGCTCCTGAATATCGGCGGGGCGCGAGGTCGCGCCGATGCGCACGCGCGCGGCGGCCTGGTCGATCAGATCGATGGCCTTGTCGGGAAGGAAACGTGACGTGATGTAGCGATCGGACAATTCGGCCGCTGCCACGAAGGCATCGTCGGCAAAGGTTACCTGGTGATGGGCTTCGAGCTTGTCGCGCAGCCCACGCAGAATGACGATGGTCTGCTCGACGGTCGGTTCGGGGACGAGCACGGGCTGGAAGCGCCGTTCGAGTGCTGCGTCTTTCTCGATGTACTTCTGGTATTCGTTCAGTGTGGTGGCGCCGATCAGGCTCAGTTCGCCTCGTGCGAGCGCAGGCTTGAGCACGTTCGCAATATCGAGTCCACCTTCGCCGCCGCCCTGGCCTGCGCCGACAATCGTATGCAACTCGTCGATGAACAGAATCAGTTCGTCCTGTTTTGCAGTGACTTCATCGATCAACTGTTTGGCGCGCTCTTCGAATTCGCCGCGATACTTGGCACCCGCCACCATCGAATTGATGTTCACTTCGACGAGCCGCTTGCCGCGCAGTACCTCAGGCACATCGCCATTGACGATGCGCTGCGCAAGCCCTTCGACAATCGCGGTCTTGCCGACACCCGGCTCGCCGATCAGCACAGGATTGTTCTTCTTGCGGCGCGCCAGCACCTCGATCGTGCTTTCGATTTCCTGCGCACGGCCCAGCACGGGATCGAGCTTTCCCTGGCGCGCCATGGCCGTCAGGTCACGTCCGAATTTGTCGAGATTGGGTGTGCCAGTGGGCGTATCGACACGGCCATCCTCGGCACCTTTGCCGACTACCTTCACGACTTTCTGCCGCAATGCCTCCGGCGTGACGCCATACTTCTTGAGCAGCGTACCGGCGATGCTGTCCGGCACGGCGGCGAGGCCGATGAGCAGATGCTCGGGACCGACGTACGAGTGCCCCAGATCGCGTGAAGCCTGAAACGCGTACTGGAATGCTTTCTTTAAACGCGGAGAAACCGTCATCTTGTCGAGCGGCGTGTCGGGATCGGCAGTGCCTTTCTGCGCGTGCTCGTCGATATATCCCTTGATGTCTTGCGGCGATAGCTTCAGTTCTTTGAATAGCGCGGCAACGACGTCGGTATCGGCGAGAACATAAAGCAGATGCTCGGTATCGAGTTCCTTTCGATGCAGTTCGTGTGCTTTTTCAGCGGCCCGCTGCAATAGTTCCAGTGTCTGCTCGCTGAAGGCATCGGTTGCATCGACGGATTCGCGCGGCACCTCGGCCGCAAGGGGCGACTCTTCGTCGGCATCATCGCCCATGCCGCCGAAAAAGCGCGATAGTCCACCGCCGCCACCGAGCAGCGAATCGAATGGATTAACCATGCTCTGATGGCGCATTAATTGACGGTAGTCGTAATCGCATATCGACATGGTCTTACGTTCACCGTTCTGCACCACGCTGACACGGGCAACGGCGGGACGGGTATGACAGATATCGCAGAGCAAGGGCATGGTGAAGTTGCCTCCGTCTTAGGGAGCATGTGCATCTATCCGGTAATACGCATGGATATTGCAGGACAGTTTTCGGTTGTCGAATCGCACGACGGGTACAGGTCGTGCATTCGAGGTCACGGTGCGAGGCAAGAGCGACGTCGCGTGACCGGACATGTACTGTGTATATAGTCGATCGATACCGAGTCTCCAAGGCGAAACGAGGAGGCTGCAGTTTGCGGCAGTGCGAATCGGTATTGCGCGTGCGCAGAAGAAATGGAGAGTGCCGTCGCGACGCTGTCCGGTGAGATTTTTTCCGGGCAGACGGGATGAGGGCAGGGTGCTTTTTACCTGATTGCGTGGTGGAGTGCTGTGTACCGTGAAGGAGGTGTGTGATGAGCGATATAACGTGGGTAATCGTGGCTAACGCTGGACGTGCACGTGTTTTCCAGTCGGAAGGGATCGCGCTGAACTTGCAGGAGATCGATGATCTGGTCGATACGGGCGGGCACGGAACGGGGCTGACGGATAAAGAAGCAGAAGCGCTCAGCGGGGATGAGCGAAAGCAAAAACTGGAAGCGAAGTTTGCGAAGCGTGTTGCTGAGTATCTGGAACAGGGGCGCTCGCAGCAGAAGTATCATCGGTTGATTCTTGCCGCCGAATCGAGATTTCTCGGTATGATTCGCGCGGATCTGAGCGAAGAAACGCACCGCTTGATATTCGAACAGGTCAGCGAAGACATCACGGAACTGGGCGCAAAAGAAATAGAAACCCGTCTCAGGAAGTAGCAGGACGACAGAACATATCAATCCGGATAACAAGGGAATGTCATGGCAAAAGATGAAATCGTCTGGGGTATTCTCGGAAGCGCAAAGATCAACGACAAGGTCGTGATGCCGATGAACGCGGCAGCGAAGTGCCGTGTGAAGGGCATTGCGTCGCGCTCGGAAGAGAAGGCCAAAGAAGCCGCTGCCCGCTATGGTCTGGCTGTCGCATACGGCAGCTATGAAGCGCTGCTGGCGGACCCGGAAATCGACGCCGTGTACATTCCCTTGCCCAATCATATCCACGTGGAATGGACGATCAAATCTGTCGAAGCGGGCAAGCACGTACTGTGTGAGAAACCGATTGGACTGGACGCTGAACAGGTCGAGCGTCTCATTGCTGCGCGCGACAAGAACAATCGATACATACAGGAAGCCTTCATGGTGCGCACGCATCCGCAATGGTTGAAGGTGCGCAGCCTGATCGAAGAGGGCGTGATTGGCGAATTGCGCTCGGTAACGGGCGCTTTTACTTACTACAACGCAAACGAAAACAATATCCGCAACAAGGCGGATCTGGGCGGTGGCGGTCTGCTCGATATTGGTTGTTATCCCATCACGACCGCGCGCTTCGTGACTGGACGTGAACCGCGGCGCGTGGTGTCGTTGATCGAGGAGGATCCCGTTTTCAAGGTGGATCGGCTCGGGTCGGTGTTGATGGATTTCGAAGGCGTGCAGGCGAGTTTCTTTTACTCGACTCAGACGCATCCCTATCAGCGGATGCAGTTTCACGGCACGAAAGGGCGGATCGAGGTCGAGATTCCATTCAATGCGCCCGTCGACCGGCCAACGCGACTGTTGATCAATGATGTATCGGGCGACGGCATTGCGAAAGATCGCTACGTGGAACTGCCCGCGTGCGACCAATACGGCGTCGCAGCGACGACCTTCGCAGAGGCGATATTGAATGGATCTCCGCAGGCGATTCCGCTGGAAGACACGCGCGCGAACATGCGCGTGATCGACGCGGTATTTCGTTCGGCGCGATCAGGCGCATGGGAAAAGCCTTAGCCAGGCGCGTCGGAAGCGCGTTGCTACTGCATGGCCAGTGCAATCTCCGCGCGTAGTTCGTCGAGCACCGTGCGCGATTGCGCCAGTTGCTCGACTAGCGTGGCGGATGCTGGCATCAGTGGTAGACGCACTTCATCGGCCAGGCGTCCCTCTATGGACAGCATCGCCTTGATTGCCGACGGATTGGGCGCGGCGAATAGCAGCCGGAGCACAGGGCTGAGCCGCTCGAAAATCCCGCGTGCGGTATCGACGTTTCCGGCCTGCATCAGCGAATCCATCTCGACGAACAGATCGGGGCATACATGCGCGCTCGCGAGAATGCCGCCATGTCCGCCGGCGGCGAGGCAGTCGAGAAAGTCCGCGTCTGTGCCGCATAACAGGTTGATGGGCAGTTCGCGCAGCGCAGCAAACTGACGGCTCACGCATGCCTTGATGGCGACGATATTGTCATGCTCTGCAAGCCGTCGCACTGTGTCGGGTTCGATCGATACACCCGTTCGATGCGGGACGTCGTAGAGCACGATCGAACGCTCCGTCTCACGCGTAATGCGGTCGAAATGCGCGGTAATGCCGGCCTGGTCCGGACAGACATAGGCGGGAGCCGAGACGAGAAATCCGGCGACGTCCCAGTGTTCGAAGCGCCTGATTTCGCTGATGAACTCATGGGTATTGAAGCCGCCGATGCCGACCAGTATCGGCAGCCGGCCATCCACGACGTCGCTGATCGCTTGCAAAACCGTTACGCGCTCGATATCGGAGAGCAGGGCGGCTTCGCCTGTGGTGCCTAATGCAACGAACCCGGCGATGCCCGAACGCGCGTAGTGCTCTGTTAGCGCCTGCAGCGACTCGATGTCCACTTCGCCGGATCGAAACGGCGTGACGAGCGGTATCCAGATGCCTGAAAACATATCAGTGCTCCTCGTGGACGTGAGCGCGTGCGATGGTGCCGAGCGTCGGTTCGGGTAGTGCCTGTGCGTATTCCATGTCTTCGATGTGTACCCTGGTCTGGGTCGTTGAGATGGACCAAGCGTAGACCGAAGGGAATAAACGGCGCGTAAAAAAGCAGCCAGCGCAAATGGGCTAGGGTTTGTACCTATATCGACAACATTCAATTGTTCTGTGAGGGCTTAATTACGAGGTGGCTCCGGCCTAGACTGTCTTCACTGAAACGCAAACGGGTGTTTGCGCAGAAATCAAGTCTGGAGGTCAGAATCATGAAGATCGTTCAATCGCTGGTTATTGCTGCCGCTCTCGCTATTCCTGCTGTGTCGTCGTTCGCTCAATCGAACCCGGCGCCTGCAACTGCCAATGCTCAGGCCGCTTCGGCAGATGTCGGCGGCGTCGCTGATGGCTCGTCCGCTTCGGGCGCTCATCCGCGTCTGCATGCGTTCGACAGCGCTGTCGCTCGTGTTGGCCACAAGATTCAAGGCTCGATCCGTCCGGATGCAAACGATGGAATGAAGCCTGTGTATTTCGGCAATTGATTCGACGGCCTGGTTGGGCTGGATTGGTTTTACGATGCGGGTGCCTCAACACATCGGTGCGATGTGTTGAGGCACCCGATTTGTTTTGGGCGGGTGTGCACTCAACGGGAAGGCTCACTGGTGGTTCGGGAAACGGGTATTTGAACCAAGCTGAAAACCCGACATTTCGAAATAGCTCGCATCAAAAACGTCGCTAATTTATCTTATGTCAAATCACATTTAGACCAATAGAAGTTAAAAGTCGACCCGCCCACTGCCGCTCTGGCCGCCCTCGACAATTTCGATCACGATTGCGATGCAATTGTGGACTCAGACGCCGCTACCAGCGCAGTTTCGCCATCGCGTGATCACATCTGCCCGCATGCGCCGCCTTCCATCCAAGATTGCTCGGGCTCGGCTATCCAACTACCGCGTTTTCACTAACATTCCCCGTATTCGCCACACATGAATCAAAATTGCCTGCGTTCGCCACCGACGAATCGGGTTTGCAGTTGTTTCGGACCAGTTCCGTCAGCGAATCATCGCGATTGCATGCAGTTTTCACCCTTATAGCTTAACGGAGCGATTCTAACCACACTTTCCGCATCGATTTTGCAACTCTCCGCTCGCCGAATGCGCTCGACGGTCCGCAGTACCTTATCGAGCCTCAAAGTGAAAGCTCCAAAGCGGTTCGCCTTCTCGGTAAATCCCTCTCGAACTGGCGCGACATATAGCGAGTACAAAATCGGCACAGCTAGCGTCACGCTGGCGAGCTTGACTAGCGGACGGCTTCCCTCGTTCCGCGTGCTGGGCAACTCCGCCGCAATGCCGGGATTAAGAGTCGGAATAGCCCGCCCACAGTTCAAACTAATTTGTAACGGCGGGAAGGTTACCAGCTCCTCAAACATGTTAAGAGCCGGGCGCGCCCCGCGCCCAGACTTCAAGAGGATTCAAGATACGAGCACCAGCACTCCCGAACGGGATCTGATCAGCCAGGCCAACACGATCGTTATCGACGAACAATGCCCATCCGTTGCACTCCTTCAGAGGCGGTTGCGGATCGAATATGGTACGGCCGAGGGGTTGATGGAGGCTCTTGAGGCGCGCGAGGTTGTTACGCCGAGGTATGACGGGCTCCAGAGGCTCACTTCGCGCTATGAAACGCCGGAAACCTCACAGCGAGCCACCCACCTCCGGCGTGTTTTCGAGGCAGCGCGGTTCTTCTGGGAAATGTGGGAAGAAGGCTCGGCGGGCGACACGCGCGCCATCGCATTTCACAATACCACAAGCCTATCGAATATGGCCTTCCGTGACCTCGTACTGCGTGATTTCAACAAGCAACGCCGATTATCTCTGTATGAGGCTGCAACCGCGCTGGCACGATGGCTGGAACGAAACGACAGAGGAACCGTGTTCGACGCGGCCATGAACGCCGATCTGGCGATCCTTTGCAGAGTGTCAGCGCGGTCAATTCAGCCGGTCAGCGACGTTGAGACGATCGTCCAGCGCTCTTTCGTTCGTCTCGTGCGGTATCTGCAGCAGACACGCCTGGACGGGAAAGGTGCGCATTCGCGATGCTTCGAGTATTTCATCGCCGCCGCGTACGTTCCGACAGGCTACGGAAAGAACGGCGGCACGCACCCCGAGCACGTCGTGCCTTGTGCGTTCCTACGGGACCGATGCATCGCCAGACTTGGCGAAGGCGCCTCGGTTGAAGACATTGCGAACGAGATCCGGCCGTTCCTCGCCATCGTGATGATCACCGATACGGAGCGGAGCAAGCTTGATAACAGTCCTGCGTTTGGTGGCTTGGGATTGAAGGACATCATGCCAGCGAACTGGGATTTTGAGGCGGGTGACCGGTTCGCGCGTCTCCACGCTGCACGTATCGCGTTCGAACCGCCCGCCTCCCTTCAACCGACGTCGGGCTACCCTGCCTGACCGAAAAGCCCTCACCTTATGGACGACGAAAACTGGTTTACGTCTAAAATGTCGATGATCACGCCGGCTGGCCGCACGTTAACAACGACGCGTCGTCGTCGCGCTCCTGAGGTTCACGACCATTGCAGTACAAGGCCTTCCCTTTGGTCCGGAGATGCCCCTCAGCGCCGCACTGCAGTGGTCGCCTCTGAATCCGAGATGGTCAATTAAGGACCGATGTCACAAACGACCTGCGAAGAGCAAGCTGGAACGGGCCGCCAATAGAACGATCCGTGCCGATTTACACGTCAGGCAGCGTCACGCGGATATCTGCGTGCGAGATCGATAAGCTCGAGTGTCTTAACGTTTATGTACTTGAGAAACACCACGAACTCCTGAGGCTCCAGATTCTTTTGATCGGTCGTGATACTGGCAGGAGTAGCATGGAGCAGCTTGCTTGCGAACGTGTACAGGAAGTCATATTCAGGAAGCAGGTCGGCGCGATCAGCCATTTCTTTCCACTCCCATCGCTTTTTCTTGCCATTCTTCGCCAACACAAGATCTCGGATTGACGGAAGTACTTTCGCGTCGTAATCGGCCCGCTCCGCTCGCAATGCTGTCAGCGCCTCCTCGACCTGGGTTATTGCTTTCTTCTCCACCAGACTTGCCTGAAACCCATATCCGTTTTCCTTCGCCTGTTCCGCATAGAGAGAGAAACCGCGCGCTGCTTCTTCGTCGATCATCGATGCGACCGATCTCATCCGATTGCCAAAATCAAGCGACTCAGCTTCATCCATCGCCGATCTCATTGCCTGCTGTTCTTTCTTATCAAACGCCCGAAGCATCCCGACTTCACGATGAAGCTGTTGCAGGTAGTCTGTGAAGTATTTCTGCTGCGTGTCCAGAAGTTGTCCATAGTACACAAGACCGTACCGCTCATCCCGTTCGAAAAGATGTAGCCAGACACTTAGCTCAAAGAGGTATCTGGATACAGCGACGGTCCCAATTGTCTCGATGAAGTGGAAATTTTGTTCCAAAAACAGACGTACGCGTATGAGACTGTCGCCCATAACAGCAATGCACCAGGAGCCCTGGCTTCGCTTGTCAAAACGCTCCAAGATTTCGTCCGTTCGAAGGCGGCGCGCTTCACAGTCAATGGTGGCACGATGCGCCTTGATCGCTCCTACTAGGGAGCCGAGTTGTGTGCCGACGTCAAACATCATGTTCTACCTGATGAATAGTGCTTACAGATTGACGCGTTTTGTCGTTACGGGTCGTGTAGCCTCGCAGCGAACGAAACGATGATCAGGACACTGCAGTAGCGGCCAACTTCGGATCGCCCTTGAACCGGGAGCTCGGCAGCCATGCTTCACCGCAACGCGCGTCGGTCCATAGGTACTTCGCCATCCGCCATGCGAATGACGAAAACCGCCTCGTCATCGCTCTTTTCAACGAACCATGTGTGTTCACGGCCGCATTCGTACGACTCGTCATCGGGAACGACGACTTTTGATCCGCAGTCCCAGCACCAGAATGCAAAGCTGTGGCAGACGTCGCATTTGCCCGTAAAAATGATTGCCCAACTCCATTCGACTGGCAAGGGAAGCTGGCCATCCCAGAAGACGAATCCTTCCGTTTTGCGCTTCTGGAGGCGACAATGAGGGCATGGGTCGATCATAGAGAAATCGAGCGCCACTGCCTCATCGGTCGTAACGATCCGGATTTCGATATCAAGCGCATCGCTGGGCCAACGGTCGGGCTTGCAGGCGGCACATTGAAATCTGATTTTTCGACAAGACTTGCCCTTTGTGCTCAGTGGCACCGAAACGTAAATCCTCTCGCTACTGAGCGCCATTGGCAGTATGCCGTTGCCCGGCGGGTGTAAGACGGACCTTCCGGGCCGCGGCGTGGATCGCTGCTAGTGCCTGTCCGTTCACCGGGTCGCTGTTTCTGAGAAGCTTCTCCGCAGCGGCAAGCGTCCCTTTCACGTGACAGTCGATGCTAACTGATTGCTCCAGCCTGTCGACGATTGCACATCTGCGAGTGCACGAAGCGGCCGACGCTCGAGGTTAAAGGTGTCGACATACTGGGTGTCGGGCTGCCAGTCAGAACCCAGCAACATCCTTGTAACGTCGTCCGTTTTCCGCCAAAGCGGATGAAGGACTACTACGTGACCCGTAACCGCTCCATCCACGGTCCTTGTAACGAGCGATGGCAACCCGGATGCATCAAGACGCTCGTACGACAGCGTGCCGCGCCTCATTTCTGCGACTGCTCTAGTCAACTCGTGGGCCCGTTCCATCCAGCCGCTGATTTCGGGGAGCGCGAGGTCGCTCCTGTCAAGGCCACAACTATATGTGCGGGACGCCATGGCGCGCAGATATGACAAACCAAGCCGCCAGTCCAGCAGCCCGTGGTATCGACGATTGCCATAGCGTTGAATGCAACGATAGCAGGACGTCTGGCATTGGCTCGCATGATCGCCATCCTGATCAGTGCCGAGAAAGTCCTGCAGTGGCCACGTCTGCGGATCACGAAGAATCGAATCAATAATCTCGATGATACGTGGAGCGCCGGAAGCCTTTTCTACTTCCCCCAGCCTTCTGCAAAGGCCGGAGCCGTTGATCAACGCATCGGCAATCTGAAGCATCGGCTTGCCCGCCCTCAGTCTCGGCTCTAGGGCCTCGAACTCGTCGGGGGAAACGTCCAGTTCAAGAGCTGCTCGATGGACGAGAATCTGGGTTGCGCTTATCGCGGCAGCCCGGGTCGGTAAATGCGAATACTGACCACGACGTGCGACGCTACGAAGCGAGAGGCGCGAGTCAAATTCATCGAGCTGAAGATAAAGCGCCTCAGTCTTTTTGCGGGCGATCAATCCAAAGCGGTGACGCGGCCCCTGCGCGGCCCAGCGTGAGCCACGCTGCTTCTCCCGTATTGAAGAGTCGATCGCCTGCGGTCCATCAATCTTCGCCGAGCGCGACGTCAGAGGAACAGGCACCGCGCGCTCTTCCACCAGGTCCACCGCGAATCTTTCGCCTTCGCCCTCGTCGTCCGACACACCGTCGTTGAGTTGCATGATGGTGACATCGGCTCCGCGTCGGACAACAACGTGCCCGCAGGCTAGACCTTCGCCTTCCCGCAACACCGTAGCGACGGTTCGTGTTGCCATCCGGCCGCTCTCTTCGGAATCGCTGTTGGGATGAAAATCCGTGCGGAACGCGGTCGGCGTGACATACCGCTTGAACACTTCTGCGTCGATGGTCTCGTGACAGTCGTCGCAGGTCCGTGGATCGGTGGGTTCCTGTTCTTCATGCCTTGCCGATCCACAGTTCGGACAAAGCGCGACGTAGCTGGTCGATTCTATCCACTCGGACACAGTGCGCAGTTCGACCTCCGGCCCTCGCCGTCGAGGCTCGGCAAGGTCCCCGGTAAAGCCAATGACTTTGTGTTTTTGCTTGTCCTTGACAAGGACCGCTCCTGGAGCGAACTCAAACACCGCAAGGTCAAGGTCGCGATCCATCGTTGACCACTGATAGTCTGTCGATGGTTTGTCCTCTTCCGCCCTCAAGCCCAGATACAGTTCTCGAACCCGTGTGGGCATCCCGTACATGGGGAGGATCCCCGCTTCGGCCAGGAAACGCGCCAGACCGATACTGATCTGCGGCGCCTGGGTACGCAGCTGGTTGATCTCGCCAATCAGATTTTCGACGGTCGCTTCAAGGCGCAAGCGCTGGCGCTGGTCAGGGCTGAACGTCGCGGCGTTGACAAAGTTGTCGCGAACCGCAATCGACCCTTCTAGCGCCACCCGCAGACGTTCTGGCCAGTTCGCTGCAGCGTGATCATAGTAGTCTTTCGTCGTCACATATTCGCCATGCACGTCAGGGGGGACGAGACGGTCGCCGGGGTACTCCCAGCCGTTGGCTTGGCATTCGCGCCTGAGCAGGGCGAACGCTTCTCTCAGCCATGCTTTCTTGAGCAGTCTGAGAGGGATTGGATCGTGGCTGACGGCCAGAAACGGCGGTGGAGGCGGATCCCCCGTAATCGCTTTCGGATGCGCGAAATAATATGCGTCGTGACTACGGCCGCGGCAAAAGGTCACAACGAATGAAAAGGCCTGCCCTCGCCGACCGGCGCGCCCGACACGCTGCTGGTAGTTGAATCGTTGGGGCGGCATGTTTGCCTGATACACGCTTTGCAGTGCGCCAATGTCAATCCCGACCTCCATCGTCGTCGTGACTGACAGCATATCGATCTCCGAAGCGAGCTTCTGGATAGCGCTTTCGCCGTCGACAAATATCCCCTTGAAGCGCCGCAACCTTTCAGGAAAATCGTCCGTTTGTCCTGTGAGCTCTTCAACACGGAGCCTGAACCGGTTGACGCCCTGCTGTTCGCCGCGCAGGATCCGCAAACCGAGAAAATTCTGCCGCCATAGATCGCTGACCACACCCGTGGGCGCCGCGTCGAGGGGTAATGCACATCTCGTGCAAAGATTGACCCCGCGATGAAGATGTACCCGCTTGCAGTTCGTACAGCGCCAGTAATCATCTGTTTCCTTCGCCAGCCTCAAATACAGATTGCCAATCTCGAACATGCCGCTTTTGTGTCCGCGGCTGGCAAAGCTGTCGAGTACGCGGGTCAAACCGTCAATGTGGTTGGCATCGCCGAAAATGCGCTGGGCGAAACGCAGGGTCCGCCGGTTTTTGACGTTATCGCCGCTGACCCATTCGGTCATCCGTTCCTCGTCCGCATAGCGATTGTTCCGCACCCTGGTAGCGCTCGCAAAAACCCGAAGCCATGCGTCCAGCCTGTCTTCCTCTTCGCCCGTCCTGTCGGAAATCGAAGGGTACGCAAGACCCGTTTCCTCCAACGCAAAGAAGGTGTTGGCGAAAATGACGTCATCGATAAGCTCATACTGCCTCTCGAGTATCCGTGCGTTGAGTTCGTCCTTCGCGGCCTGGGCAAGCGACGAGCGATATCGCACCTTGCCCGCGTCGACTTCGAACAGCCGATGCCAGGGGTCTCCCTTGAAAGTCTTTCGCCCTGCCTCATCAAAGGGATGAATGCCCATGCGCACCAGCTCGCTGACAATGGCGCCCGTGGTGCCGTCCGCGCCAACGTACTGAAGTAGCTGGTCGAGCTTCACGCATCTGCCGCCATCGACGGGTTTGTCTTTGCCTTGCATGGCGGCGAATTGTGTGAGTAGTCGGTTGACGTCGGGCGCGACGCAGCTTCTCCATGAGTGTCAGGAACGGCCAGAGCGCGCCCGATCGGGTCTCGGACCCGTCATCTGCTCGCCCGATTCCGAGCCCATTGCCCGCAAGCGAAAGGTCCTGACAAGGAAACGACGCCCAGGCGAGATCGACGCTGCCTTCCAGATCGTCAACGGAGACCTTCCGGACATCGCGATCGTCGAAATGATCGCGCCCCCAATTCGAGATATAAGTGGCGGCCTTCAGTTCGTCAATATCATTGGCGAAAAGACATTCCCAGTCTTTCCCCAATCCAGCGCGCGCCATCCCTCCACCAGCGAAGAACTCGTAGAAGGTGTATTTATCGGATATCACGAACTGGGCCCCGGGTCTCTTTATTCTCGGCAGATTTTTTAATCTGCCAGCGATTGTATTCGAAAGTGCATGGCGCATGCTTGTTTTTGTGGTTTTTGGGACGGGATATGGATCGCTCGCAAATCATGCGATCTGTCAGGTCGACCGATACGCAGCCTGAACTGGCCGTTCGGCGAATGGTCTTCGAGCTTGGATATCGATATCGGCTACATCGCAAGGATTTACCGGGGCGCCCGGATCTCGCATTTATTGGCCTACGCAAGGTCATTTTCGTGCATGGCTGCTTTTGGCACGGACACACCTGCAAGCGGGGAGCCCGCCGTCCAAAAACCAACGTCGACTACTGGAAAGAAAAAATCGCGCGCAACGTTGCCAGGGATGCGTCGAACGAGTCGAAACTGACTGCGTCCGGATGGGACGTGCTGACGGTCTGGGAATGCGAATTGACGAAGCCGGAGGAACTTCGCGCGAAACTGCGTACATTTCTCGCCACAAGCGAATTGCCCTGACGTCATCAGTTCTTCGGCCATTCGCGCTCGCGATCAGGCAGTGATTGTCGGGTGCGACGCTGAAGAAATCAGCGAAGCATCGCAAATGCATTTCTGCTCTCCAGAGGGCACCGGGAAGGCAACCCGACCAGGCCCTTGCAGCGCGCCCAGAAATCGCCCGATGACTCCTCGAATGGGGCTCCACCTGCGTAGTGTTGATTCCGCAGTAAAAAACACGCATGATCCGCTGCTCGCTAGGCACCGCTGTTCGCGAAGCACCGCTACTGTTCCGCTCGAATACACGTACATCGCTACTTCCTATACCTACACGCAGCGCGTTCACTCCGTCATACCATCGGTGTCCGCGGCGTGCCGTTCGCAAATCCGTTTGCATGAATACACCCTTATCTCCACTCAAGGTCGCTAGCGTGTCCCTGCTGGAACTGTTCGCAGGCGAGATCGACGACGACATCCCGAACGGCCGGTTGCGACTGCCGGAGTACCAGCGCCCTTACCGCTGGAGCAGCGAACAGGTGGCGCAACTGGCGAGTGACCTGGCCCACCATTTCGAGGGATCAGCGGGGCATGACTACTATCTCGGCAGTCTGATCCTGCATCACGTCGATAACGGCTGGCTCAACATCATCGATGGGCAGCAGCGGCTAACGAGTGTTGGGATTCTGTGCGTGCTCGCACAGGAGACGATGCTTCCGGATCTCTGCTACAGCGCCCCGGAAAGCATGCGCCGGATCCGGGACAATCTTGCGATACTGCGGCGCTCGAATCTTCGGCCGCGTCTGGACCTCGCCAGAATCAACGTTACGCTGGTGATCACGTCCCGCGAAGACGATGCGTACCGATTCTTCGAAACGCAGAACAGCGGCGGCGTCCGCCTGTCTGGCATCGACATCGCCAAGGCTCATCACCTGCGCGTTGTTGACCGGGAACTGCAGAACGGCTACGCCCGGCAGTGGGAAAAACTCGAGAAACTGGGGCCGGTGGTTGAGTGTGTGATGCGCGTGCGCCATTGGCAAAGCCTGGACTGGCGGGAACTGGCTAGCGCGACAAAACGGCCGATTGTGTGGCGCAACCAGGTCGTGCATGAACTGGCCGTTGCCACGGGCGACGAAGGCGCGGACCGTGCGTATCAGCTCACCCTTCACGATCGCGTGCAGCAGGACTGGCAGACTGCGCCGATGCCATGGCGATATGATATGCGTCAGCCATTGCAGGCAGGGGCCAACAGCATCCACTATCTCGAGCAGTTTCACACCCTGCTTCACCAGTATTGTCCGGACGCAGATGGCAAAACGCCACATGACGGGGCGTGGCCCGCGCTTTACGTCAAGCTGGTTGCCCAATCAAAGGCGTCATCGTTCCTGCGCCAGCTGTTTGATGCGGCGCTGGTTCTTTACGTCAGCCGCTTTGGCGACGGCAGGATCGTTGAGGCAGGTCTGTGGCTGTTCCGTTCGATTTATTCACTGCGGCTGAGCAATGAAATGGCCGTGCGCGAGAGTTCGGTACAGCGATTCGTTCGCCTCAACCCAGTGCTGGACTGGGTGGCGCACAGTTACACGCATGCTCAGGTGATCGGGCGTCTGCGCGCCTTCCGCTATACGATCAAGCCTGAAAACCTTGAAGTTGGTCACCGCGCGAAGCCCCGACATGTACAGGCCGTATGCAAGGCCCTGAACTTCGCTTTGTCCCACGCGAAGCCGACTGCCGCACAGATAGTCGATCAGTTTGACGACGCGCTGTGCCGCGCCATTGACGAGTGCTGTATCCAGCAGGTGTCGACGTCATGACCCGTGTTATTTCCCAAACCGAGACCATCGAAGCGCTGTGCACAAAAAACGTCGCACTCAACATCCCGAGTTACCAGCGGCCTTACGTCTGGCCGGCCGAGGACGTGGTCAAACTGCTGGACGACGTGGCCGCGGCGTTATCGGACGGACAGCCTCGCTACTATATTGGTACGCTGATCAGCGCCCGCCGCCCTCCTACGGTCGGTGAGGCAGCATGCAGCCACGAACTCATCGATGGCCAGCAACGTATGACAACGCTCTGCCTGCTTGCGCTAGCGTTCCGCAAACGCCTGCCTGATCATGACCTGGCTCAGATGACACGCCTTGGCACGCGACCCCGGCTCACCTTTATGATCCGCGAACAGGCGCAAGCGTTTCTGGCGCGAGAGGCCGAACTGGCACCCAGTATTGATTTCGACGATGCCGCACTGACGTCCTTGTACCTCATTCACCTGCAACAGGGGCTAAACGCCGCGCGTCAGCGGCTTGATCAGCTGGCGCGTGCAAAAACGGACCTGCGACAACTGGCCGACTATCTGTACAAAAGCGTTGAGTGGGTCAACAACGTCGTGCCGGCAGCGATGAACCTGAACCACCTGTTCGCCCGCATCAATACGGGTGGCGTGCAACTCGAACAAAGCGACATCCTCAAGGCACAGCTGCTGCGAAAGATCACACGACACAAGCCTCGCTACGACGCGATCTGGCAGGCCTGTGAAGACATGAATAACTACTTCGAGCGTAACGTACGGCAGCTCTTCCCGCTGACAGACTGGGAGAACACAGGCTACGACGATCTGGCGCAATTTGATGCTGAGCGCTTCACACTCCCCGGGGAGCACAGCACGGAAGGTGGGGGACTGACGCTGGGGCAACTGGCGTCGGATAGCGGCCAAGGCACCGATGATGTGAAGGCGCCCCTGTCAGTCGCGATCAATGGTCGCAGTCACGGAGATGATGCCGCTGACAGCGATGACGAAGATGACAGCGAAGACACCGGATGGCGCCGGTCCATCATCGGCTTTCCCCTGCTGCTGATGCATACCTACCGCATCTTCCTCTCCGAAAAGGGCGAAGATGATGATATTGACTGCCGGCTTCATGCTGCGCGGTTTGGCGAGTGTTTTGGCGACTTCGCGCGTCGCGCGACCGAACACGAGGCAGTTGCCTTTATCGAATGCCTATGGCTCGTACGCTATCAGTTCGATCGCTGGGTGGCCAAGTGGGTAAAACGCGAGAACGACGATACCGAGCACCTCTACCTGGGCAGCGTGACGGCCAACACGAGCCGCGGCCGGAAACGCTTCAGCCGTTACTATCCTGAGTCGACGCCCGACCTTGTGCAACTACAGGCAGTGCGTTATTTCACTGGCGAGCGGACAGCCCAGTACTGGCTCAGTCCCTTCCTTGGCATGATGATCCGGATGATGCGGGACACCGGATTCCGGAAACTGAATGGACCAGAAGCAATGGCGACTGCCTTGCGGGATCTGGAGCGGATCGACAACGTGCTCTCTGCAGCACGCAATACACAGAAGGAGGCCAGCTTTGCGCTGCTTCGCGGACAGTCTCCTGTTTGTGACGATTTCAGCGTGCTCGATGGGCACCTCCGTGAGCCGCTCGGGACGGGTTTTGAGCACTACTGGTTCCTGAAGCTGGAATACGTATTGTGGAAGCGTCGGACCGAACTGCCTGAGCTGCAGCAGGAACGTTGGATTTCATTCCGGATCACGTCGAAAAATTCGGTGGAGCACGTTTATCCGCAGCAACATGAGCATCATAACGAGCGGCTTGACCGCCGTATGCTGGACAGTTTCGGCAATCTTGCGCTGCTCAGCCCCGGCGAAAACTCGTCATACAGCAACCAGGATCCGGGAAAGAAACTGATCGACTTCGACGCGAAGCCGGTGTACGACTCACTGAAACTCGCGCACATTTTTGCGCCGATGAGGCTGAATCGCTGGAGCCCGTCATCGATACGGGTTCATCTGGATAGCATGCTGGAGCTACTGCGCGAGCATTACGATCGAACGTAAAGGCGGCGAGGTGGACAGACTTCGAGCAAACGAACAGTCGAAGATCGCTCACGGGTTGACGCCATCCCTTGAGGCTAACTGCGGTCAGTATGAAATGAATCGCAGGCCACGCAGTTCAGTCATCAGAGTCGATGGTGGCTGTTCATACAATGACAGTTTACCTTTCGACCGGGATAGGAGTCGGCCACCACTTCCGGCTGCCTCCTGAATCAGGTTGCCGGCCGGCGAACATGGTCAGCGCATTGCGCTCAAATGAGACAGGGTTAACTCTGATCGACTGACTCGCCGACTGAACTATGCTGCATTGGCGCTATTTCCCAGTACAGGCGGCGTTGCGTGGCGGGCTCCCAAGGAGATTTTTCAATGGCGGATAACGTTGACGACCTCGCGACTTTGGCAGACCTGAGAAAATATGTCAGGCGCAATCTTTTCATGGAGACTATTTGGATAAAGCTCTGGAGCTTCCTCCATCACGGCTCTCTTTTCGGGGGAGCTGTTCTCAGCGCAGCTGCGGCACTTGTCCTCCAGGTAAAACACATCACCCTCTACAATTCCATCAACGAGACTAATCGAAGTGACGTCGCTACTGTGTTGGCATCGCTGGGTTCGGTGCTCGGAATCATCTCAGTCGCGGGCGCTTTTGCCACAAAGTGGCGCGCGAACCGGGCTACGAGAGGTACGCTAGAAAACATTAAACTTGATCTCATGAAGACGACTGTTGACCGAGACGCGATAATCGATCGGTTGAAGGAAATGTGGAACTTACACAATTCGCGGGTCGCCGACGAACCAGACCGAACCATATCCGGAGAAAGACCCGGGCATGACACACACAAATAGGCTGCCTTGACCTTAAGTATTATCCGCCGGAACGTTGACCGTGATAGCCGCAACTCTCATTGCGCGATGCGCTAAACCCGACGGCGGCAGAATACGTCGCCTGTGACGGCTGCATCGCTATATTGTTGACGCGAAATGGCATCCCAACGCCGTCATTGGTAACTTCTGTCGTGCGCTGTAGCCAGACCGTCGGAGTCAGTTTGAACGTACGTCATCAATGACTGTTTCCGGGACGCGCTCAAAGGCTGATATTCCACGCTCCGCCTTGATCTGCCGGGCTTTGATTGAAAGCAAACCGTGCGGCGCATCCTCCATCACGCGGCTACCCGCGCGCCGCGGGGACGGCAACGGGCGCGTCAGGCATGGACAGACCATGGCCGACGGTCGCAGGCCTGCAAATCTTTTTGCGCTGCCTCGACGATAGGCCTGTCCGTGGCTACACGGGCAGATGAATGCACACCTCAGAAACCGATATACGGGGAAGTTTTCGGCTATTCCTCCCGCTGTTATCGCACATTTCCGAACGGGAAAGCCTCCAGTTAATCCGAATCGAAGCTAGGCATTCGTCAGGCTCTGACCTACTTCCAACTCTTCGAGGATTTGAGCAGCTTGAAATGGATCTCGTACCAGCCGAAGGTCGATGCCTTTCTGTCCACTCATGAATCGCAAGCGAGCCAGCAGTTCGTTCGCGATCTGACTGGCTTCCTTTGTCTTTGCCGTGTTCAATGCCGCTGCATTGATCAATAACGCGGATTGCGCCGGTGCATTCGATCGAAGGATGGATGCGGTGATGTCCAGTTCGAGAATCTTGCTTTCCGCTTCCTTTTGTAAGGCTAAGAGATGCGGTGCCGTTTGCGGAAGGCTTGTCACCTGTATCAGATGTTTGTCGTGCGCATAGTCGATTGTCATGCCTGCCACGCCAGCCACTTCGATGGTCCGATTGAAGCGCGCCCTGCGCTCTTCATCGTTCTGCGCAAACACTGATCGAAGCGATCTGAGGAATTGTCTGGTCGGCACCGAATTCCGCTGAATCTGCTCTTCGTCGTCTTCAAAGTAAGATCGCGTACCAAACGCTGACAGCGTTCGGATTGCGGTGTCTACAACCTGCTTGGCGGAGTATCCCTTGATGCTCGTTGCGGTACCAACATCAAACCCGTCATAAGGCGCGACAACCTGGTCGAAATCGGCACCAGCGATCATCTGTTGCTGCATGAATTCTGCGACATGCTGCATGATTCCGAGGGCGGACTCAGCCCGCTTCGCACCAATCATCGCGCGAAGCTGTTTGGGGTGGAAAGCGATAGGTGTTGCGATCTCGCCGCGATTGGGCGACTGAAACTGAACAAGTATCACGGAGACGAAGCGCTCTCCGGTCGTTGCTGTCGGCGTCCATAGTACAGGAGCGGCGCGCGCAGCAAATGGTGGGCTTTCCCAGATATTCATGACGAAGACCAAAGAGTTTTAGCAGTAGGTGTATCGAGTCGTTGCTCAAGATACATTGCCAGCGGCTTCAGGCGGAGAGCTATCAGGTCAACGATGGTGGCCGCTACCATTACGATGGGGGCGATCCTGGCGTCCAGTTTCCACTTTCGCATTTCAATGGCTAGTAACGTAAGCTTTTTCGTCTGTTTGACTAACCTGTCGGCTTCGTTGAGGATGTCCTCATCGCCCGAGTGCCTGCTTTTCAGCTGTGACAGAATCTGATTTACCCGGGCGATGTGGTCGACGATCTTGCGCTGGGCACTCGCTTCACTGATAGAGGCATACAGATCGGAAAGCGGCTGCAGAGCGAGGTTATGATCGAATAGCCACCACTTGACTCCATCAAACAAGAGGTTCTGGGCGTGACGATCCGGGTTCGCCACCAGTTCGTCCCAAGCCGCCCCTTGAGGGGCAACTTCATTTTCACATACCTTTTGCCAGATGTATTCCGTTCCTAGTTCACCTTCCTTGGTCCGTTGCACCGTGAATGGATCCGGTGGTTGAAACAGACTGCCAAACAGCAGGACAGGGCCATCTTTGAGGCCATTGGGGTGGTTCGGCAATTCATCCAGATCCGCGATCACAAGCGCCGGGTGCGGTACGGGCAATCGCAGGACCTGCGAGGCAAGACCACAAGCTAGTTCAATGTCGATCTGGGATTGGCGTGGAAGATACTTTGCGAATACTGGGATACCTGGCTCATCCAGCCCGGGCACGCCTGCGAGCCCCTTCCAGACGTGATTGAGATGATCGCCATAGACTTTTTCACCGACACCCAGTAACCGGTAAATTGGCGGCCTTTCGACGAGCACGGCCAGATCGGAGGGGAGGTCATTTCGCGTGGTCATAGTCTTCCGTATTCCATTCGCACGGTATGTGTGCTGGTGCCAGCCACATTTTGCCATCAATGCCCAGCAGTCGGATGATAGGTGGCAGAACGACCAGGGGCGAATCGGTGCCGTCGTCAGACACAGAAAGTTACCCGTAGAAGCGGGCCGGATTAGCCCACTTGGCGGTGCCGCAGAAGAAGCGTCCGACCTCCATTGACCGACTCGATATCACGGGCTCGCCGCTCGCTTAGCCGATCACGGGCAGAGTGGGCTCGCATAGTGCAGCAACGTGCCGATAGGTGCACAGTTCGCAGCCTTGCGCCCCGCGTCCTCTGTACGCATTTTCCTCGGGCGATGCGTTGATTCCATCACGTCTGAGTCCGCTTCTTGCGCCGCGCCGCGGTCTTGCCGGATGGCACGGATGCGACCGAAACCTTGCGTGCCGGCCCCGACGTTCGGGCTGAACGGACCACGGTCGGGCGTGTGGGAACGGTCTTCGTGCGACCGGGATGGGCATGGTCGGCACCGGGGTCGCGCAGAGCTGCGAGTTGCTCCTGCAATGCCACGTTCGTCGCCTGTACAGCATCAAACCGCCCCTGCAGCACGCCCGCCTGATGGCGTGCGTCACCGAGTTGCGCCTGCATCGCCTCAGCGGCGCGGCGATGCTCCGCCTCGCGCCTGTCAGCCCGCTTCGTGACGTCGTCGGCTTCCTTCTGCATCTTCACCACCGCGCTGCGCTCGCGGTCGATCTCCAGTAGCGCGCGCTTCTCCGCGGCGCGCAGACGCTCCTCGGCCCGCTCAGCCGTCTCGCGCAGCTTCTCCAGGTCTCGCGAAAACCCCTCACGCACCTTCTCAAGTTCGCTGTCGCGTGCTGCTGCCTCAGCCTTCAGCCGGCTGATCTCGGCTTCGAGCGCCTGCCGCGCCGCGTGGCCCTCCGCCTGCGCCTTCTCCAGCTCACGGACCTCAACCTGGGCAGCGAGCAGCGCGGCCGTGCGCTGCTCGAGCGCGGTTTCCGTCCGCGCCAGTTCGCCCCGCGTGGCCGCGACACGCTGTTCGGCTTCACCCCGCTGCGCCTCCACCTCCGCCCGCAGTGCGTCCAGCTCCGCCTTCGCGGACACGGTGGCGCGCGTCCATAGCGTCGCGACCAGTTCGCCGGCCGCGGCGCTGAGATCGGCTGGCAAGTCCGGACGCTCGATGCGCACGCGGCTCTTGTCGCGCAGGTCGGCCCAGAACTCGCCGAGCACCGCCGCGGGCGTGCCCATGCTGCCGCGCTTGACCAGCTGGTACAGGCGGTTCGCGGTCGGCGTCTGCCCAAAGCGGAAGAACAGCAATGCACAGACCTCGCGGTACAGCTCCCGTGTCTTCGGGAACGCGATCTTAAGGCGCTCGATCTCGGCGGCCAACTGGGTTTCTTCGGACAGAAGGTCGGACATGATGGTAATTCAGGAATTTTCATTAATAATACAACGTAAAACGGAATATATGCTACGCCATGGGTGCATAAATTTGACATTATTTCTATAATGTTGAAAATTAGCACGATGCAACGAATATGCACGTGCGGCATCAATCCCGCTCCTGAAAACCCTCACCTCATGTCCAATTCAGAACACGGCCGCGTCGTCGCGCTACACCCTGCTCCCCTCGAAACGATCGCGATTCCCCCGGCGCTCGATGGGCGCACAGGCACGAACCGCGCCGCAGGTGGTCGCGGGCAGATCGCCGCAGACAACGATCTCGATGCGATTCGCGCCTGGCTTGCGCGCGTGGCCGACACACAGACGACCTTTGAAAGCTATCGCAAGGAAGCCGAGCGACTGCTGCTATGGTCACTGGTGGAACTGGGCAAACCGCTCTCCTCGCTCACGCACGAGGACTGCCTGCGCTATCAACACTTCCTTGTTGATCCACAACCTGCTGCCATCTGGGTGGCGAACGCAGGCGCAGGCGGCGGCCGCAAACACCCACGCGGCGATGCGCGCTGGCGACCGTTCTATGGCCCCCTCTCGAATGCCAGCATCCGTCAGGCGACAGTGATTCTCAATGTGTTGTTCTCGTGGTTGGTGCAGGCCGGATACCTTGCCGGTAACCCGCTCGCACTTTCACGGCAGCGCGTGCGCAAGGCTGCACCGCGCATCACCCGCTATCTCGAGCCCGGGCTCTGGCAGGATGTGAAGGATTTCATCGCGTCTATGCCGCAAGACACCGTCCGGGCGCGTGCGCACTACCACCGCGTTCGATGGCTTTTCACGCTGCTGTATCTGGGCGGACTGCGCATCGCCGAGGTTAGCGGCAATACGATGGGACAGTTTTTCGTGCGGCGCGATTCGGACGGCACGATGCCTTGGTGGCTGACCATACATGGCAAGGGTGGCAGAGAACGGCTGGTTCCGGCCACGCGCGAACTGATGACGGAACTCTCACGCTACCGTCAATCGCTCGGGATGACCGCCCTGCCCTCATCCAGTGAGGCGACGCCGCTAGTGCTCCCGATCGGGCAGATCGCAGGGAGCAGGGCGGACAATACTACAGACAGCACAAACGAACAGAACCGCAGGGACGCGCAACACCGATCACACGCGCCGCTGACGCGCGCGGCGCTGCACACGATCGTCAAGAACGCGTTTGCCGGCGCGGCCGATCGTTTGCGCAAACGTGGCGAAGAAGGCGTGGCACGCGCCGACCTGCTCCAGAAGGCTTCGGCGCACTGGCTGCGGCATACTGCAGGTTCTCACATGGCAGATCGGCAGGTGGATCTGCGGCTCGTGCGGGACAACCTCGGGCATGCGTCGCTGAGTACGACCAGCCTCTATCTTCACGTCGATGATGATCGAAGGCATCGCGAGACTGACAAAAAACACCGGATAGACTGGTGACCTTACGCGTGCGTGCTCGAAGGCCACTCGATTGCAGCTTTGTCACTTCGCCGCCGGCACTGCAAGCGACCTTCGGGTAAAAGCGAGGCACGAGGCTTCATAGAAATAACAGTGAATCCCTACAAGTTAGGGATCTTTGGCGGACCCGCCTCAACACGTCTGAACTACATCAATATGTCAGATACAGAGAAAATCATCCAGGTAAATATCCCCGCTGAGATCCAGGAAAGGATAGACAAAAATGAGCTTAAACTCATTGGCACGCAGGTACGGGATGCACGCGGGCGAATCGTTTGCAATCTCACATCCCTAGAGCGACCTCAAGGTCTGTCATTCTCACCCAACATAACTGTTAACTTCGAAAACTGCGCCTTTATTTCTGGCGCGCTCATCGCCCCTAGCCTGCAAGACGCACTTGATGCCCAAAGGAAAGAATTCCTGTCGAATACGCTGAAGATCAATCGGGTGCTCGAGAATCAAAAGAACGACCTGGTAGCGGCGGTTGCCAAATTCGATGCAACTTTTCAGGTCCTGTTAAACGGGAGTTCACTCATTAGTCAATCGGACGCGTTCAGTTCGGGCCTAGAATCAGCCACACTCTTGGCGTCGCATCTGGGTAGCTACGTGCAAGACTATATTGACAGTACTACCGTCTATCACCATCGAGCCACAGAGACATATCAAGAGTATAAACATGGAACGTATCTGCGGCCGCCCATCATTACGCGCCGAAAATTCGAAAGCTTTACCGATCATCAGGCAAATTTCTTCGCATATTCATTTCTTCAGATATTGAATAAGATCAATATCATTTCGATGTGTTACGACAGAAAGATACTTTTTAATTATTTCGACAACCTGGATGCTCTTGAAAAAACGCTTGTTGAGGCGCTAAATTTCGTGATGTACGAAATGGGCAACGAAGGCGATATCTATCAAATGTGCTACCGGAGCATCGAGGGAAATGCGGCGCGCTCCGGGGTCAACGACGTGCGTCTCGAGAGGATAAAAAAATATGATAAGGTGAATGACTGGGGAAGTCTGATTGCACGGAGCTCGGAGACAGGAAAGGTCACCCATTATGATCCTGAGCGACTATCTTCGATCGAGGCACTTATCGATATCCTAGAAGATATTGCAAACCTGAGACAACGAGCCCTGCAGTTCAATGGCGTGCAGTTGGACGGCCTTAGTGAGCTTGCTGCGATTCGACGCCTGCTCTTCAAGGATCCGGACTAGTTTGCAATGAGGATGCGAATAAAGTAACAGGTAACCTGGATTTGTCGCCTCGAATCTACGACGTTCTAGCGTGGTGCCTACCCTGCGGCTTTCCGCGTGGAAGAATCTGGCAGCAGACGAGAGTGCTGCCCGACGGGTAGCTGCTGGTTTGTGAACTTAGGATTGTTTTCGATCAGGTATGGTGCTTTTGGCGCGTATCGATCCCGAACAGGCCACCCTTCGGCAACGTAGTGTGCCTCAGTACGTTCTCAGCGTTGCCAGAGAGGGCAAGACGAGTGGCGTCCAGATCATCCATCAACTGGCCTCGTTGCGCTGGATTGTCGCGCATCACTCGAACGTCTGTGTGGGAGTACCACCGTGTAGCCATGAAGCACACTTTCTGTGAAGCGCCTACGCAAGTGAGGAAGGCAGGCGTTTTTGAGATACTGCCTAGGACATTGACAGAGGAGTTCAGACATGAAACACCGCTGGTTACTCATAAGCATGTTCCTCCTGTTGTTTTTCTCTAGCAGTTCACAAGCGGTCACAATCAGAATGACCATGTACGACGACGGCCGTTCATGCCCGGCCAACTGCGACGCACACGTCGTATTCGACAATGCACTGAATGGAACCCAGTATGCTCACCGGCCGGATGATGGCATTCATTTTTCGAAATGTCAGAACGGGGCTTCCTGCGAAGTTTGCCTGACTGATGGCAGGCAGCAATGTCTGACTGTGCCATACAGGGGAGCCGGCCCTGGCAAGGAGACGTTCGATTTCACACCTGCGTTCTATGTGGAGTATTGCGCTAGGGCGTCTATCCCGGCACTCCTACGCGACAGGTGCACTTCTCTTCACAACGACGCAAAGCGACTTGAAGGGAGGGTGAACTGTATTCGCGACGCGGGAAACGTCGCGTGCGGCGTCGTCATGACCGATGCACAACGGAAGTCCATCGAGGACGAACCACTATACAGGCAATGCGTGCAGGTCGGCGAGAGCAGATTCAATGCGATTCACGCACCGGGTCAACAGCGCTCAAATGACTGCGCCTACGAACGTATCCCGACCGGAGGCCCAAACTCGCATGGCACGAAGTGGCGCAGACTTCTCCCTGGCGCCTGCCGCCCAGGGACGTATGTGGGTCGGGACGGTCTTGATTGTTGCAGCGGCGTCACCCTCGCTGACGGACCTTTGGGCTCAGAATGCCGGGCATTCTATCCGGCTCGCTAGGCCGCCCTTTTGGGCCAGCACCCGATATCGAGGTTGAGTATTCAGACGGTTCCGCGCTCGTTTGACCGGGCAGCGTATAGTTGGCAGGCCAGAACCGGCAACTGTCAGCGAACGAAGGATTTCTCTCCCGCAAGCCAGACGTTGCCTGCTGCACCACGTGAACGTTAGGTTCAGGCAGCGTTCACAGCATCATTGAATACCTTGCCTGCAGTGAACATGACTGTCGTTGCCGCCGGGATGGTAATGGTCTCACCTGTCGGCGGGTTTCGCCCGCTACGCTTTCATGGAGATTCATTGTCAAGAGGTCCGTACAGTGCGGACAGGACGCTAACCCTAACCCACCTGCGCCGTGCGAGGCAACCCCGAAAGGCTTGCTGGAAGGCCGGCAATTCGTGGCATTGCGCCATGTCTTGCGACGTGGACATGGTCTTCGGCTGTGCGTGGGGGCAACTCATGCGCTGGATGGACACGTCTGCGCGTGATCCAGCCACAAGGCGTCGGTACGAAACGCGTTGAACGCGAAAAGCAGGAACTCATCGACGCGGTCGCTTCCCGTGCGGGCGACAGAAAGGCCAGCACGGGCGAAGCCTTTGATGCGCTTATCGGGATCGTGACGGCCGCCGATGAGCCGTTGTTTCGGCATTGCCGAGACGAGCATCTTACGACGGCACCTGCTCCTCGCTAGGCTCTATCTGGAGCTTGAACCTGAACGATTCGTGATCGCCATCGAGCGGACAACGCATGATGTGTGGGGAACTCGACGGTTTGAACACATACCCCCATGGAAATTGACCGCTCCGACGAAGCCCTTCAACGGCACACGGCATTCTCGGCGTGATTACGGTCGTGCGCGCGACCTTCAACGTGCCGACGCAAAGGCCGTTTTCGGCGCCTTTGCCCGGGGTCAAGCTTACTCGCGCTCCGTTGGCGAAAAGAAAGAGGTCGCACCGGGACTCTGCCTCTGATTCGGCAGGCTCATAGACCTGTTGGGATGATGTGTCATCGGTCGTTGCCGCACCCTTCGGCATATTGTCAAACAGTTCAAGGACGAGAGCGGCGTTATTACGCTTCACGATCTCTAGCGATGAAAGCGGTTCTTTCAGAAACTGCCCTTGATCGGTGATCCGGAAACCGACAACATCTTCCTCCGCGTTCAGCAACATGCGGTTTCCAATCTGCACCACCGGCGCAGAATCATCATCCTGGAGTTCAAGCCGGCTCCCAATCGCGTTGAAGCGCCCATATGAATGCAGCACCCCGGCAGCGTAGCCGAACACTTCATAGCTTGGAAAATCGGTACCACCGGTGCGCCCTAGCAAAAATGGCCCGTAACTTTCGAACGTCAGCGGAAGACCAGTGCCTTGCTCCCATTCGCCCACTGCACTTCTCGCCAGTGTTGCGACGCTCTGGTATTTCGGCCAGACCCGGTCCCAGGTGCCGAGCTTGAGAATTACGTAGATCGAGCCGAGCGACATCGGATCGGCGCAACTGCCGTCTTTGGCTTTCGGATAGAGTGACAGGATCAGCTCCGAGGCGTCGCCGTCATTGTCGAGGTCGAGGGTGCCGCTCTGATCGACGCACATGTCGGAATAGCCAAGATCGTTTTCGATGACATGCCTGATCAAGATCGGTCTGAGCGTCGCGCCAAGCAAAACTGTCTTTGCTACGAAGGAAATGGCGCGTGGAAATTTCTCGGTGAAGAATTCCGTTCCGTTGATCGCGTATGACACGGCGGCGGACAGAACGGCAAGAGACGTCAGCCAGCCGGCCACACGCGCGCCCATCGTAAGAATCAGCGGTCGATGGGTCGGAAAGCGCCTGGCCACCGTCCTAGCCAGCTCCTGGATAGTTGCGGGGATTGGCACCGAATTCCTCCCGTTGAACAGGAATGGTCTTCGCCCGACGGTTATTCGGGCGTGATCTGGGAAATTCCCCCGGTTCCCCACCGGACGACTTCTCCTGTCGTGTCCGGACCTGCAATGGATCTCTCGTTGCCTGTCGCCGGGACATCGTCAGAGGCGCCGCAGCTATACTCAACGACGCACGATCTCAATTGCTCTTGTCCAACCCACCTGCCTTGAAGATGGCAAAAGCCTTCGCGTCGCCAGAAAACACATTCAGATCGACGGGGCCACGAATGCCGTCGACCTTGCCCTGGTAATCGTACTGCCAGATCGTCCAGTTCCCTGCATTGGGCTTCGCGCCCTTCCTAGATGCGGGAGAAACGTCGGAAACCCATTTCGGGTAGGTGTCGAAGCGCTTATCCAGATACTTCTGTGCGCGCGACGGCAGGTAGATGACGGGAGGCTTGCCGTATGCCGCCGTCAGTCGTTGCAGGACTCTCAGTATCTTGTCCTGCGTGATCGCCAGATTGGTGGTCGCGCACGCCGACTGGGTGCCAATCCAGGATGAACCCCCGCCTTCGTACCATTCAAGATCAAGGGCGGTGGGTAGAATGTCTTCGCCCGACGGCAATACGCGGAGCAGGTTATCGACCTGCTCATCGGGTTTTTTGCAAAAATCATAGGTAAGATAGACTCCGTGGGGTATCTCCATGAGATGCAACTCCTCCAGGTTCGCTCGTAACCGCGGATCGGCCAGCGTCGCACCTTGGACTGCCTTAACATAAGCAAATCCGATCCCGCTGCCCTTCACCTTCTTCCAGTCAATTTCCCCGTTGTTATGGCTGACATCGATCCCTCGCACCGGGAACTCATTCAAGGATCGCGCGGTGCTATTCGATGATGACAACACAGCCGCGAATTCTCTGGTTGGCGTGGTGGCGGCCAGCCGGGTCGGACTGGGTGCCGCGGCCTTTCCAAGGAAGAAGAAGGCCCCGGGCGACGCCTTGTGCGGGTATATCGATCCGACCCAAGGCGCGGATATTTTCGTTTTATCGAAGTTGGTAGGGATCAGACCGAGTTGTACGTTGTGGATGACTCGCGTCGCCTCGCCGACAGCCTGATTCTGGGTAATAACACTGCCATAGTCGTGTACGACAGCCGGATTTGTCGGGTCACGCGCCTGAACGGGAAATGAATTGGCAGATCCGTTCTCAATGCCGTCCATCAACGCCTTGAAAAACACGCTGCCTTGCTTGTCTCCGACGGTCCATGTCAGACTGCCCGCGCTACCGGCGGTAACAACGTGCGCACCCGGCTCCCAATACGCGTCCGGATTGCCTCCCTCGTACCCAGTGCCAAATATGTCTCCGCCATAGCACGCATCGACCAATCCGAGAATTTGCCAGCTAGCCCCGGCGGCAATCTGCAGATCGCTCTGGAGATTCGTGAGGCGGTACAGACCGCTCTCGTCGCTGGCCGTCGTCGCACTGGCGAGCGCAAGCGCGCTGCCGGCAGTGTCCTGGACACCGTGACCAGAAAATGCGAAGAGGACGCGAACCCTTCCGCTGTATGCATTCGCCTCCGAGACGACATAACCAGTCAGGAAATAATGGATTGCTTCCTGCGTCGCGGCATCGTTTTCGAGCACGATGACTTCATCAAAACCCTGGTTCCCAGTGAGGAATTTTTGGAGTCGATCAACATCAGCATGCGCGGCCGGCAAATCGCCGTCGACGAATGTGCTTCTATACTTGCTAACGCCAGCGACGATCGCGATGCTGCGAACCGGCTGCGTGTCGTCGCCATACGCGGAGAGAATTCGCGGGTCGGTCACCTGCCCGTCTCTCGGCGCAAACTTCCTGAAGAACGCGCAGCGCTCGACCTTATCCACGTAAGCGCCTTTCACTCCTTTATCGCACTTTACGGACGGGTTCGCATAGACCGCGACTGCGGGGAATGCGAGCGCCATCGCGAGAACAAGAGCACGGTGAAGCGAACGGGTTACCCGAAATTTTCCTTGATGGACTCTCATGGTCGTCATTCCCCAGGCAGTTGCATCACCTTCGCAAACTCGGCTTCCGTTCCCTTGAAAATCGTGGCATCTAGCGGCTTTTGCGGACCGATCGATAGTTGCGAGCCGGCGGTGAACTGCCAGAGCGTCCAGGTAAAGCTCGCTGGTTGTGACGGCTGCTCTATCGCGCGGCGAGTCTGAGAATAGTCAGCGATCCAGAGGGGATACGGTTTCAGGCGCTCCAACTGATGTGACGTGAACTTGTGCTCGTGGAGCCAGGCATTGGATGTGTAGAGGATCGGTAATTTGCCCGAAGCTTTCGCCACATGGTCCAGCCATGCGATCGCACTGTCGATGATTACATCCGGCGACGTACCGACCCAGCGATCGCGCGACGTGGACGTCTTATCCCACTCAAGGTCGAGTACCGACGGCAACTCATTTTTGACAAAGCCGCCCGTCTGGGTCCGGAGCCGGACATAGCTCTGCGCCTGCTGGAGGCCAGGCGAGGTAGCGGTGAGGAAATGATAGGCGCCCCGGCTTGGTGCCGATGGGGATTTGAGCTCGCCTAGCATCTTCCAGTACTCCGCAAACCTGCAATCCCGATAGTTCACATCCTGCGTTGCCTTCACGTATACGAAACGTACCTTTTGTCCCGCCATCGTCGTGAAGTCGATCTCTTTAGCAGGATTCATGGGTCTTTTGCACTGCGGATCGGCCGATGACCAGTGGCTGAGATCAATGCCGAATATAGAGTTCTCCCGTATCTTTCCTCCATCAATGGCAGCATTGGTGGGAAATACGAAAGGACCGTTGAGTGCCTTTGATTTTCCCTCAGTACCTGCTGCAGGCCCTGGCTTGACGATGAAGGCTTCAAAGAGAGCGCCGCGAGAGTAATCGTCTATCGTGTTTTTCCATACCGTTGGCGCAGCGCTGGCCATTGGCAGCACGAGCGGACACAGTGGCAGCAACAGGGCGATCAAGCGTGATGTCGAGTAGTTCACACGACCTCCTACGGTCCGAGCCATAACTGCCCAGGTGACGAGGCGACGGAGAAACTGATGGACTGGGCCCGAAATGGAATTGTGTTTGTTGGGTACGACTAGATACCACTGCCTTGAATAAATCGGTCAAGACGTGACGCCAGAGGATCCGCCTCTGCGAGACTGTCTGCTAGAAGATGTCGATGGCAATCCGGATGAGGCCAAGGATATGCTTTGCATCTTGCCTGGCGCTAGTTGAGTATCGGTCTTCGCACTGCCGACTCAAAGAGCTCATTGAAATGCTGTGTGCGGTAACCATCACAAGCGTGTCGCTGCACATTCCGCTTATCTTGTATTGAGGGCGCTGTCTCCCTGCGTCATCGAGCATGCGACGCGCGTTGCATCGCTGACAGACAGAACGATGGCGTCCGCTATTTCAGAATATCAATATTGATGTGTTTGAGCGGCGCCGTGGTCGCACCCAGAGCATTGAGGGGTGCGTGAGCGTCGGGTAGCTCGACCGTCGCCGGCCGGCCCTGTTTAAGTTTCGCTATCGCCTGGTTGATGTTAGCAATCGCGGCGGGACTCAGATTATTAAACAGTTGACGGACAACTGTTTCCTGCGGCCACGGCTTGCTGTAAGTACACCCGGCCGGCGTGGTATTCACTGCCTGTACGGGGCCAAAGTTTCTGGGCAAGGTTCCGAGTTGCTGGCATAGGAGACCGTCTTTCTCCTGCTGCACAGGGTTGCCGAACAGGTACCAGTACAACGCCACGATCTGAGTGTCCGTCAAGGCCTGAGCGGGGCTAACCACGCTGCTCACCGCCGCGAGAGCACCCTTGTCGACGGCTGAATTCAGATTCAGCGTGGAACCGATCGTACTTACCTGGTTGCCGCTCTTGTCGGTAGCGTCGGGCCTCGCAACGATGATTGCTTTTCTGACCAACGTCGTAATCTGCGGAATCGTGCAGATTTCCTGGTGATCCATAATGGCCACGAGCGCGGAATATCCCGTTAGCGCCCCCGGGTCGGTTTTCACCCTGCTCTGGTGCGTGACGATGGCGTTGAGCGTTAATGTGCGTACCGAATCGATATTCTCCGCAGCAAAGAGAAAGTCTTTCGTGTAAATACTTGTGCCGGCTACAAACGTCGACGTTACGAGCGCCGTCGCGGTAACCGCTGCCGGACCCGCGTGCGTTAGCGCCAGTATGGACGTCGCCAAGGTTCCAGCCGCGGTGACGTAGTCGTTCGCAACGATGATCCAATGCTGTCTTTGCCCGGCATTGCGGAAATAGTCCCAGCACGACGCGTAAATCAGGGCGAATCCCGCGTCAAGCATATCCGCTGCTGCTTCGCCATCTTTGGGGTTGCGGAGCGAAATGGCAGCCATTCTGTTGAACCGGGCGGCGAGCACGCCCATGCCTTCTACCGCTAGGGGCGTCGAGGCAGCTTCTGCTGCCGAAGCAGTTGCCGGTGCTGAAGCCGTCGCACTCGCTGATACAGCTGCTGGCGTTGTAGGTTGACCAGGATTCGTGGGCGGGTCCGACGCAGCGGCCGCAGATAAGACCGCGGGTGTCCAGTCAGCAGTGACGATTGGTTTCGGGCCGGTTGGAATCCCGCAGGCTACGAGTAGCGCACTGACACAGATTGCCGCGATTGTGAGACGTCCGCTTAAGGGCAGTAGTGTGCCCGTCCGGGCGATGTGAGCTCGCGACATTTTTTAACCTCTTCTTAGCGTAACGCATTCACGGCCGGAATGCGGGAGCCCCTCGAACAGACCACGGGATCATGCCGGTCAGAAACACGGGGCCGCCAAAGGGTATTTTATAAAGCGCAAGGTATCTGGTCCCGTGCGTCGTAGGCCCATGTGTGAGGGAGGCCACATTCGCTAGATGCAAAACGCCAAATCACCAGAGCGATTACGGCAGATGGACCAGGCAAATGCGGGAGCGGCAGAAAGCAAGTGCTGCCAAGCGGCGAGCAAGGCTCGCTGCAGGCAGTATTCCAGCGAGCCGACCCCGAGGGTTTTCTGTCGATGCACGGGTTGTTTGGTATCGCATCCTGAGCAGTGGGCGAGCGAGCAAGTCAATAAACGTCTGTATCGCGCTTCGTCTCGCTGAGCAATAAATGGATCTTGTGGCCAGCTTCATCTGCATTCAGCAAGCCGACAACGTTGGCAATGACCGCATACCACTGGTCATCGGCAAGCTGTGTGAAAAGAGCGCGAAGCGTCGTGCTCGGTCTGATCAGGAACTGATGCCGCGTAAGGAACAGATAAGGCCAGCTATTCCGCGTTTGTAAGTCCGCCTGTATAGCGTACCCGACCACGACCCTGTGAGATCGGAAATCACGTCGACAGGCGCACTTTGATAGTTCACGTTATCTTAATAGCGTAACAAGCAAACACTTTTCGACAGTAAGATCCGTGGTGCAAACGCGGAGACACTCCAATCCGGTAAGCGGGACAGGCGCTCGCCGCAGGGGGCGCCTCTAGGCATTCTCGTGATGTCAACGTGCGATCGGCGTATAGGCATGCATGCTGCGCGTCGGAGCAACGCCATACCGCACGTCTCAGACCCCAGTCTGCTCTTTGAAAATAAATTCTGCGTACCACTCGGGCCAGTTTTCGTCGTGTTTGCCGGTCTTTTTCTCGTGCTCACCGTGCGCCGCCGCTGCCCGGCGAAGCGCACCCTCGAGTTCGCTTGCCGACGAGAACGCTGGCCCAGACTCGACTCTACCAGGAAGCCGCGTGGTCACCTCCTGGAAAACCCACTCATTTCCGTCCGGATCTTTAAACGCGGCAAAAGACCCATAGCTCTTGCGCGCCGGTTGCGGACCCAGAACGCGCCCATACTCACCTGCATGATGGAATAAACCACCAGCATCGTGGAAGACTTCGCTTACATTGATGCCGCGATCCACGAGCGACGCACGGGCGACTTGCACATCGGACACGATGAGATGGAGACCCTGTACCGAGCCCGGCACTGCTGTGGTTACCCCTGTGCCAAAGAGCAACGAGCAGTGCGAGCCTGGAGGGGTGAAGTGCACAACCCTGAACTGCTCATCTTTCGCAATATCGACATCCATCCTCCAGCCTAAGCTCTGGTAAAACTCCTTGGCTCTATCGACGTCCGACACAGGAATGACGATCACTTCGAGCCGCATGTCGAACTTGCGCCCGCCTTCGGCCCCGATCTCCGCTTCGCCGGGCGATTGTTGATTGCTCATGATGCTTCCCTCACGGTTGAACGATCAAATGAAAATATTAAGCAACTGCAGATATGGCTCCGCACCCGAAGCAAAGTGCTTGAGCGGTCTTTTCCAATTTTCCGAAGCTTCTTTCGAACTTTATCGCGACGGCCGAATCGTGTCTCCGAAGGTTACGCAGTTTGACTGTTTCGCGGAGGAAAGGACCAGTAGCCTTGTTGTGGACATTGTTTTATCCGCATCGGGTCTGATCGGGAACGGCGTAACTTTTGGGCAACAATGCTCACGTTGATTTGCTTGGCAAGCAACAAAGTCGAGGGTGGTGATACTTGGCGTCTTCATCAGCGCACAAGCACTTGTTACACCGCTGTGCGACCAAGCGCGTCGTACTTGATCCGTCGCACATCTCCTAGCTCTCAACCCCGACGCAATCACGATCCATGCAATCGAAAAATTAGGTCTGGCAGGATCAATCTGCTGCAGAAACACCAAGTTTTCTATAGTGCCCGCGGATTCGCGAAACTTTCGAGAAAATGTCTAATAACGCCCGCACGCGACACGCGTGTCATGTTTAACATAATGACACGTGCGACACGCCGCATAAAACATATAACCGTTATCTAATTCTCACAGCCCTCGTCGCATATTCGCGCGGGTCCGACAGACAATGGAAACGCCATAGCGGACGGCAGCAGAAACGCATTAGATCCGAAGATCGGCCACCGTCATCAAATAACCGTTTTCGCTACCGTGACTAACGTTAGCCACTTTCGACTAACCGTGAGATAAACGCGGCGCACTTCCCGCAAGCATGGCCACCAAATCCAACAAGCCTGGAAATAGCCAATAAAGCGCGTAGACCTCGACCAAATACGAGCCATGTTCCTAGAACAATAATTAACGAACCGAAATCACGATCAAGTTCGACGAGAGCTACATGGAAGAGGTCCGACGCGGCTACAAGCCACTTTTCTTTCCCGCTGCCATTTACTGGGACTGCATTCATCCCTCGCGTCAAGGGAAGCGGGACACGCTGCCTTCACCCAATAACCTCGTTCATGCACACACGTTCGAACACGGCTGGAAGTCCTTCGCTACGTGCAGTGTGTCGATCGTGGATTGGAACCACGATTACCCAGGACCAACGTTCAAAGGTATCGCTGGAGAGGAGCTAAGCCTGATCAAACGAATAACCGTAGGCGTAACCTGTACGGATAGAGCAAAACGTCCGATCCAGGCAACCGGATATCTCTTCGACAAGCGACTGAATTTCATCGGGTTGATCGAATTCAGGTATTTCAGCGAACGCATGGCGAAGACAATGGATTTCGACGTCGAACATTTTGCTTTACCAATGTCGACCACGATTCAGGTGCGCTTCCAGGTCGGTGGCGGCGGTTCGCCAACAGTTCCTTTTCCCCCTCTTATCAGCAGCGTCTTCATAGAAGTATGCAACCAGTGAAGGCCACGACGAATCGGCGCCATTGCGCGGACGCGTTCCCTTTACCTCACCCCAAAGGATAAAACAATGAGTTACGCAACGGCATTAAGCGGATTGGCGGGTGCATCCAAAGATCTGGATGTTGTTTCCAACAACATAGCCAATGCCAGCACGGTCGGATTCAAATCAGGTCAGGCGCAATTCGCCGACATGTATGCAAACGCGCTGACCACGGCGGTGACGAACCAGGTGGGTATCGGTGTACGCGTATCGACAGTCGCTCAGGATTTTAGTCAAGGAACGATCACCTCGACAGATCGGGATCTGGACGTTGCGATCAACGGCAATGGCTTCTTCGAACTGTCGCAAAACGGAACAACTGTGTATTCGCGCAACGGCCAGTTCTTTATGGCGAAGAACGGTGCGATCACAAACGCTGACGGCCTCCAACTGATGGGCTACGCGGCAAACGCTAACGGTACGATCAACACGGGCAGTGTCGTCCCGCTCTTTATTCCAACAAGCGATATGCCGCCAGCGGCGACGACCAAAATCGGCGTGCAATTCAATCTCAACTCGCAAGCGTCCGTGCCGACAACCGCGCCCTTCTCTGCCACCGACGGAACGAGCTGGACGACCACGACTACTGTGCCTGTCTACGATTCGCTCGGCGGAGATCACGACGTCAACCTTTACTTCGTCAAGAACTCGGTCGGTTCGTGGACCGCGTATGGCACGACGGGTTCACCGCCCGCTCCCGTCGGCCCGAATGCCAACGGCAATCTCGGCACAGTCACCTTCGACAATAGCGGCAATATCACATCGCCCAGCCCGGCGAGCTTTTCACTCAGCATTCCCAACGGCGCGGACGGTGGTGCGACAACGCAGCCTTTGACTCTCGACCTTACCGGTACTACACAGTTCGGCCAGGCATCGGGGCCGACGAGTCCGCCAACGAATGATGGTTGGGCTGCTGGAGAACTTAGCCGTTACTCGATTGGATCAGACGGTGTTATTACCGGGACGTACACGAATGGACAAAATCGGGCGCTTGGGCAAGTAGTGCTCGCGAACTTCACCAACCCCAACGGGCTGGTAAATCTGGGCGGTAACATCTATGGACAGACGGCAGCATCTGGCAATCCCGCCGTTGCTGCACCAGGTACGACCGATCACGGTCAACTGCAGGGTGGCGCCGTAGAAAACTCGAATGTCGACCTGACAAGTGAACTGGTCAACCTCATTACGGCGCAACGCGATTATCAGGCTAATTCCCAATCGATCAAGACTCAGCAGACTGTTGACCAAACGCTTATTAATCTGTAAGCCGAAATGGCTGATGATACCGATCGATGCGCAATCGTGATCGCGTGCGGGTTACATGCACTTGTGTGCTTTGTAGCCCGCAATCCCCAGCGAACATGGAAGTCCGCAACGCACATCCATCAGACAGAAGCCCGTGCGACTGCATATGCACATATTGGGACAGTCACCGTGCCCCACAGGTAGCTCGATGAGTTTAGCAACAGAAGAAAAAGCACAATACATCACCGAAGAACTCGAACGGATTGCCCAAAACAGGCTTTTCACGAATTCCGCCCGTCTAGTGCGTTTCCTTCGATTCGCTGTTGATGAAGCACTGAATGAACGGGGGCATCTTCTCAAGGAATACTTGATCGGTACAAAAGTCTACGACCGACCGCACGGTTACGATCCTCGTATTGACTCTGTCGTTCGCGTAGAAGCCCGTCGTTTGCGTTCGAAACTCAAGCAATATTATGAAACGGCTGGCGTTGCGTCGAATTTTCGCATCATGTTTCAGACGGGATCGTACGCCCCGACATTCGTTTCCATCGACAACACAGATCAAGTATCGCGACACCCCGAATCGCGTTCGCAACAGAGGCCAACAGATCTTTATACCGATGGCGAAGGTACAGGAGTCGCAGTGCTTCCTTTCAGGTGCGTGACGACGTGTGCGCAAACCGCTGAATTCGCTGCTGGGCTTACTGACGAACTCGCATATCTGATAAGTATTTCGCGTGGATTTCGTGTCCTTGGTCACGACGCCGTTCCCCGCGCATGTAACGATGCGACCTGGTCCACGTCAATTGCGCGCGAACGCGGCATTCACGTTTTCCTTCATGGTGCCGTACGTCGCTCTCGCGAGCGTTACCGGGTTACCGCCGAAATGCATGATTCCACTGGCTTCGTCGTCTGGTCAACCCGATTCGACGTTGACGCTGAAAACGTCGAATCTGAGCAAGAGCGGATCGCGACCAGTATTGCGGCACGTTTGCGACTCGACTACTCGCCACTACGCGCAATGCACGTATCGCCCAGCCGAACGGCGGTGCGCTCCCTCGGCCTCTCTATGCGCGGACGACAAGCTATCGACGGGCAGGGACCAGCGGCAATAGGCGACGCGATACGCTTAATGACGGCATCCGCCGTCAAGGTGCAAACTTGCACGCGGCTCTGGTCGACGATTGCGGATGGCCATATCGAGCTTTTCAGACTTGACGCGCTCGAGCACGAACCCGCTTGGGATGTCGGCAAACCCATCGTTGACCGTGTGCTGGCGCTTGATCCCCTTTCTTCCGAAGGCCACTGCGCCGCCGCAGGCGTTCATGGCTGGCTGCGCTGGAACTGGACGAAGGCGTCGACACATCTTCGCATCGCACTCGGCACGGCAGACATAGCGCGTGCACACCATCTGCATGGCCTTCTGCTTTCATACGACGGACGCTTCGAAGAAGCGCTCGGTCAGTTATATCAGGCATATTCCCTCGACTCCTTCTCCCAGTCTGTCAAGGCAGACATTGCCCGCACGCTGTTTCTCGCGCGCAAATATGATGCTTTGACGGCGATGGTCGAAAGTGATCTGGAACGCGAGTCGAATCTTGACGTTCTCAGATATCTTGGCCTTGCATATGTATTCTCCGGAGCACTAGATAAGGCCGAACTTCTCGAAACGCACATATTGAATCACGTGCCCGGGTCCGAGGCGCATCGGATCGTTACTGCCGAGTTAGCAGCGTGGTTAGGGCGCCCCGCCGATGCGACGCTCGTGCTAAAGAGCCAACAGATTTCGTGCGCCGCTCGCGCGTTTCTCACAGTGGCGATCGGGGATTATCCAATGAGCGTCGCTGCGCTGAGTCTTGCGCGAAAAAAACGTAGCCCGATCGTGCTCACACTGCACTTCGACGCCCGCTTCGACAATCTACGGCGTAATGCGACATTTGACTCAATTGCCAATCAGGCTCGCGTCAAATTTTCCGACTGAATTCGGGTGCGAACCGCTATGGCGGCCCCACTGATTGCACGCTGCCTCGCACCCCTTCAGAAGGCCGGGCGACAAACACCCAGTCGCTATATCTTTTTGCATCATCAAAGCCGCGAAATTCGCCAGAAAAATGTGCGATCTGAATGGGGCGTGCATGCGATGCGCTGTGCACGCCGACGATCGTCTGTCCATCGGGCGAGCGAACGAATTCCCAATCCGCCTTGCCCGTCATCGGGTCAGCATAGAGCTTGCGCAAATGCCGCATGACATTCGGATAACGTGGATCACGGACGAGTTCTTCAAGCGTGGGTGGCTGATTCGGCTGACCGACGGGCGTCGCCAGCGCATAACTGAGCAATGCGCGCTGAAACTCGCCGCCGATGAACAGTAGTTCCCGTTCGGCCGCGCGCCGCTGATAGACGGCGCCAAGCTGTACCGTCGCGGCAGCCGCCACGCCGATGATCGAAATCAGGATCAGCAGCGCGAGATACGCGTAGCCCCGTTGCGTCCCGCGTGCTTTTGTTTTGCGCATGGCTACAGTGCCTCGTAAGGCTTACCGTTGCCGTCCACGCCCTGCGCGCCGCTTCGGATGTCGTAGACCTTGCCGGGCAGTGGTTCGTCGGGTGGCACGATATGCCATGTCGTCGTGCTCTCGGTGATGGGATCGACTGGCAGCGTGCGCAGATAGCGCTTCTCGACGAGTTCATCGAGTGAGTCCGGATAACGGCCCGCATCGCCGAAAAACCTGTCGATTGCATCGCGCGTTGCGAGCAGATTCTCCGCAAGTACCTTTTCCTTCGATGTATCGATCGAATGGAAGTAGTTCGGCAAAGCGATCGTGAGCATCAGCGCGATCACCGACAACACGATCAGCAGTTCGATCAGCGTAAAGCCTTTTGCAACACGCGTGCGCCGCATCATCGGGTTCACCATCTGCGGTAGGCAATGCCATTGAGTCCGATGCCCGTGGACGTCGAATATACGTCGTATACGTCATCGCCTTCCTGCGGATCGTCGGGTTCGCTGGCGTAGCTGCGCTTGCCCCAGGTCGTCGCATCGCCTGACTGCGAGTCAGGGTTCATTGGATCGCGCGGAATACGCCGCAGAAAATACAGCTTGTGCCCTTTCGGATCGGTCTGGTCCTTCACGCCGTCGACCAGCACTTCGAGCGCGGGCGGATAGCCCGTCGCGCCCGCTTCTTTCGCAATGCGTCCGTCCTTGCTCGCGGCCTTGTAGGCATCGATCGCGCCGCGGATCTCGTGCAACGCGTTGCGCAGTTCCTGCTCGCGTTCGCGTTGCCGCATGACCTGCGCGACGGGCACGGTCATGCAGGCAAGCACGCCGAGAATCGCCAGCGTGACGAGCAGTTCGATCAGCGTGAAGCCGGCCGCCCCGCGCCCGGCGGGGGATCGCACAATGGCGGCCATCATCGCGCGCCCACGCTCAAGGTGTACGCCGACGGCGGCGGCATCGTCACCGACATGCCACCCGCGCCGAGCACCGAACCGGGCTGGACCTGGATCGACGTTTGCGCGGCAGGCGCGAGCGCCTTGAAGCTCAGGACGGCAAACGTCGCTTGCGCGTATCCGCCGGAGCCTCCAGGCGCAGAGTCGGCGAGAATCAACTGGCCGCCCTGCGCCACGCGGTTCGAGAAGCTCGTCGGTGCGCCACCCTGCTTGAGAAAATCGCCTTCTGTCGCGCCGGTGAATTGCAGTTTCGACACGTCGTAGCTCACGGTCGCGGATGCGCTCGTGACAGGCTGGTCCGCCTGCATCAGCAATGCGACGGTGACGGAGTCGCCCGTCTTCACCTGTGGCGGCCCCTGAATCGACATTTCCGCTGTGCCCGGCACGCCGCCTCCTCCGACCAGCGGTGTCGCGTCGCCGCCCAGATAGGCGCCGGTTCCCGCACCAGCGCCATACGAACCCGTGCTCGCGCCGTTCGCGCCCGTCGGCGATATGCTCGAGCCGTTACGCGGCCCGGACGCGCCGAAGTCCGCAGCCTGCATCGTCGCGGGCGAGCCGTTGACTGGCACAGGCGCCACGATCCCATTCGACTTGATCATGCTCTGCATGTTCGTCTCGGTGCCTGACGTGAAGTACGCGAGCGATGCTTCCGGATGGCGGATATTGCGCACCAGATGCGGCGTGATCGACAGAACGATCTCCGTGTTCTTGTCGTCGTCGGTCGTCGCGCCGAACAGGCGGCCGAGCACGGGCAACTGGCCGAGGCCCGGCAGCTTGTTGCCCGACGTGCGCTCCTGGCTGTCGATCAATCCCGCCAGCACGTCCGTTTCGCCGTTCTTCAGCTGCAGCACCGTGCTGGCCGTGCGCGTACCGATCTCGTACGCAGTCGTGCCCGATGAACCTGTGATCTGGTTCAGCAGGCTGCTGACTTCAAGCGATACCTTGATGCCGACGGTGTCGTCGAGATAGATGGTCGGCTCGACGTTCAGCGTCAGACCGATGTCGAGATAGTTGATCGACTGCGAAACAAAGCCAGTGGAAGTCGCCGTCGAGGTGATGTTCGGCACGCGCTCGCCTATCAGGATCTTCGCCTTCTCGTGATTGCGCACGCGGATACGCGGATTGGTCAGCAGCTTCGCGTTCGAATCCTGACGGTTCGCATTGACGGTCGCCTGTATCGACGAGACACCCAAGCTGCGCGATGTCTGATGCAGCAGATCATGCAGCGATAGCGCGGGGGACGCGCCCGAACTGCCGGACGAATACGACGACCCGTACGACGCACCCGACGCGCCACTGCCCGATCCGATCGCGCCCAATGCGCTGCCCGCAGCCGTTGGCGTAAAGGTGACCGACGACGGCCACGCAATGCCGAGATCCTGCAGGCTGTTGCGCTGCACTTCCAGCACTTCGACTTCGAGCATCACTTCCGGCTCGGGCACATCTTCGAGCGCGACGAGCTTTTCGGCCATGCTTATCGCGGCGGGCGTGTCGCGCACGATCACGAGGTTGAGCTTTTCGTCGGCAACGACATCGTGTGATTTGACGATCGTCTTCAACGTATTGGCGACCGTCTTCGCATCGGCATTCGACAGAAAGAAGGTGCGCACTGCCAGTTCCTGATAGTCCTTCAGCTTGGCTGGCGTGTTCGGATAGATCAGCACCGTGTTCTCGTCGAGCACCTGTTGCGCGAGCTGATTGGTGGCGAGCACATAGCGCACGGCGGCTTCGATCGTGCTGTTGCGCAGATAGATCGAGGTGCGCTGATCGGTCTTCACGTCCTTGTCGAACAGGAAGTTCAGCCCGGCGCTGCGCGAGATCACGTCGAACACCTGCCGTAGCGGTGCGTCCTTGAAGTCGATCCGCACTGGCTTGCGATATGCGCTCGCCAGCGCGGCTTCGACGCGCAGAAAGCCCGTATCGGCGGCGAGCCTGCGTTGCAACGCGAGCGCGCGCGGATGCGCGGGCGCTTCCGTCAACACCCTGGCGACGAGACCGCGCGCATTGTCGGTGTCCTGCTTCGCGGCCAGTGCCTCAGCGCGCTCGACGAGACCGTCGATACGCGCCGCGTTGTCGAGCGATGCGATGCCTGCCTGCGCGCGTTCGTTGGCGGGATCGATGGTCAGCGCATGCTGGTACGATTTACGCGCCGCCCCACGCGCACCGCTCGCGGCAAGACGGTCGCCTTCTTCATCGAGATGCGCGACGGCGTTCTCGCGTTCCGCGAGCCATGCCGCGCGGTAATGCGCGTCGCGCGGATCTTGTGTGACGGCCTGTTGCAGCTTCGCCAGACCTTCATCGACCTTGCCCTGGGCGACAAGATCCTTGCCGTCGCGATACGCGCGTTCCGCCGCGCAACCGGTCAACAAGACAGGCACGGCGACCAGCAGCGCAAGCGCGCGCAGCGTGTTACGCGAGTTCCGTATAGCAATCGATATTGCAAATGGCGTAGCCAACGATTCACTTCCTTTGGTTGCGTTCATCAGTCGGCACTGCCGATATCCATGGTCTGAACCAGTTTCAGGGGCAAGTAGACGAGCGTCATGGTCGGCGGCCGGATGGCATCAACGCGATACGTTCCGTCGATCACCGTCTGGTCGTGCACGATCAGCGTTTCGTCGCCGCGCGTCAGATACACCTCCCAGTTGCCCTCGGCGCCCTGTTTGCCGAGATACGTAAACGGCATGCTGGGGACGGCGGGCTCGGGCGGCAACGGTGGAATCTCCGCGCCGGCGGGTGCGGCGGACGGCAACGGCGACGCCATCGCGCGACTGCCGAACAGCGCATGTGTTTCCCCATTCGTCGCGCCGATCAGTTCGGCACGCGCGCGCAACGCCGCGATGCCAACCACATCGTTACTCGCAGCGCGCGAGGGAGGCGTCGCGGCATGCGCGCCAGTGCGCGGCATCGCCTCGACAACCTGTTCCGCCGGATTCCTTTGGCCGAATGCGAGCAGTCCTGCGCAGAGCAAAAACGCCAAGGCGAGCATCAGGTGCTTGCGTTTCATCGTCGCACCTCGCCTGTATCCGGTGATGCAACGGGACGCAGAAAAACCGTCAGGCGCAGACTTGCTTCGACGGTGGCGTCATTGGCGGAACTACGCTTGAAACGCATGTCGTCGAGCGCGGCATACGGCACACTTAGCAATACCCGTTCGCAAAAGCGCCGCAGACGTGCATAGTCGCCCTTCACCGGCAAGACGATCGTGTAGGTCTCGAAGCGCCCCGCCGTATCACGCGCCGGTTTGTATTCGGCTTTGTCCAGTGTGACGCCCGATTCTTCGGCAGCGTCGAACAGGCGCTCGACGATCTGCTCGCTGTGCGCCGCGTCGCCCAATGCCGAGTAGAACGCCGCCAGACGCGCTGCGGCCATCGCAGGTGCGGTCACGACCGGCTTCGGCGGCGGCGCAGTGCGAGCGAGCGTCACTGCACGCGTCTGCTGCTCGATCCGCGCCGCGAGCGACGGCAACAGCGCGAGCCATAGCGAGGCCGCCGCGAGTAAGAGCACGCCCGCCAGCAGCGCGTCCACGCCGCATCGGCGAAACGTGAGACGCAGCTGCAACAGCACGCGCGCAAGATTCGGCAAGCTCACGATTCCACCCTTCGCCACTGCGCTTCGACCTGAAAACGGATCACGCTGTCCATGCCATCGCGCATCCGTTCGTGCCGGACCAGCGTCACGCGTTCGAACAGCGGTTGCTGCTCCAGTTGCGTCAGATAGTCGATCATGTCCTTGCTGCTGGCGCATTCCGCTTCGATCTTCAGCAGCGCGCGCGCCGGTTCGGGCGCGATCGACAGCAATGCGATGGGTGCGGGCGTCGCGGCTTCGACAGCATCGAGAATGCGGCCCCACGGCAGGTTGAGCCTTGCCACTGCGGCATTGACGGCAGCTGCCTGCTTCGCGTCGATGGGCATGTTGCTGGCGCCATGCGCAGCGTGGGCCGAGCGGTCCGCACGTGACGCCAGGCGCGCCGCTTCGAACTGAAGTGAATCGAGGTGGAGAAACAGCCGGTACGCGCGATGTCCCGCCATCACGCACATCAGCAGCGCCATCACCGTCAGCAGACGCGCGGCAGGATGCGGACGGTACAGCGCACGACGCCAGCCGAACGGCGCGAGATCGATATGGAGACGTTTCATTGTTTCGGGTCGCGCTTACCGGCGTGATGCCATTGCACATTCAGGCCTACCGCATCTGCCTGCCAGCCATCGCGTGGAACACCATGGATATGGAGCGCGGAAGGCGGCGACACGTTGTCGAGCAGCGCCGCGCGCGTCAGTTGATCGCGTAGCCAGGTAGCAGTCGCAGTGCTTTCGGGAAGCGTGATCGTGCGTACTGCGGCGAGACGAGCGGTCTTCGTGCCGGCGACAAGACCCAGTGTCAGCGCGTTGTCGCCGAGTGTCGCGACCCACGCATCGGCACCGAGCCGACGCCGCAAGCGATTCCACGCAGTCACGAAGTCCGGCATGACGGAAGCGAGACAGCTGCGCTGCGCATCGACTGCCAGTTGCAACGCTGCGTGCAGTCGCTGCGGAACGGCGCAGGCCAGAAACGGCGACACCGCATGCCAGTCGGCTGCCAGTTGCCAGTGCGCGAGCGACTCGCCGTAAAGCAGCTGGAAACGCACACCCGCGGCGGCTCGCAAGTCTTGCATGCGTGTACTGTTGGCGGGAGGCGTAACGATGAAATAGCGCGCCAGATCGTCGTCGATCGTTACGTGAATGGGCGAGCGAGCGACGCCCGCCGTATCCAGCACCGCAGTGATTGGCACGGCCAGCACATCGGGCGTTGCATCCACCAACGCTGGCATCGGATGAGCGACGCGCACGGGCGTCGAATTTCGCGAGCCGCTCACGCGCAGCACCGACACTGCGTCGCGCGACAGTCGCAGACAGCAATGTCCGCGCGGCCAGAATCGTTTCAGTCGATCACGCATTGAGCGTCACCCGTTTGACTTCCGCGAGCGTGGTCTCGCCACGTCTCACCAGATTCAACGCGACATCGCGCAAGCGCCGCGTGCCGTTCTTGCGCGCCACGTCCTTGATCGCGCGGATCGGCTGCTTTTCGACCACCATGTCGCGGATCTCGTCGTCGAGAATCAGGATTTCCGCAATCGCGCGGCGCCCGCGATAACCGGTGCCTCGACAGTCGCCGCATCCGATCCCCTGGCGAAAATCGAAACCCGCGACATCCGCGCGGCTCAGCGAAAGGCGCGCGAGTTCGGCATCGGTCTGCACGTACGGCGCGGCACAGTGCGTGCAGTTCACGCGCATCAGACGCTGCGCCCAGATGCCGTTGAGCGCCGACACGAACGCATACGGATCGATGCCCATATGGCTGAAGCGGCCGAACACGTCGAACACGTTGTTCGCGTGAACGGTCGTCAGCACAAGGTGACCCGTCAGCGCGGACTGGACGGCGATTTCCGCCGTCTCGCGATCGCGAATCTCGCCGACCATGATCTTATCCGGATCGTGACGCAGGATCGAACGCAGACCGCGTGCGAACGTCAGCCCTTTTTTCTCGTTGACGGGAATCTGCAAAATGCCCGGCAACTGGTATTCGACGGGGTCTTCGATCGTGATGATCTTGTCGCGCCCGTTGTGGATCTCCGTGAGCGCGGCGTAGAGCGTCGTGGTCTTGCCCGAGCCGGTCGGCCCTGTGACGAGCAGCATGCCGTATGGTTCTTCGGCCAGCGCACGCAGCGCCACCAGCGATTCACTGTCGTACCCCAGCGCTTCAAGTGTCAGCGAACCATACGCTTCGATCATTGCGCGCTTGTCGAGAATCCGGATCACGGCGTCTTCGCCATGAATGCTCGGCATGATCGACACGCGCAAATCGATGTCGCGCCCGCCCGCCGCCACACGGAAGCTGCCGTCCTGTGGCACGCGCCGCTCGGCAATATCGAGTTCCGCCAGAACCTTGAGCCGCGAGATAACCTGCTCGGCAGTTTCGACGCCGTTCAGCGTTGCCGCCGCGTCGAGCACACCGTCCACGCGATACTTCAGCGCAAGGCCGCTGGCGGTGCTTTCGAGGTGGATGTCGGATGCGCCTGCTTTCAATGCGTCGTAAAGCGTCGAATTCACCAGCTTCACGGCGGGGCTGGCAGCCGCGCTGACCGTCTCGAATGACAGCACCTGCGCCGTGCGGCCTTCGGCCTGTGCTGCATCGCCATGAGTCACCAGGCTGTCGATCGCCCGCGTCGATTCCTCCATGCGCGCGTGATAAGCCTGAAGCTCGGATGGCAGCGCGAGCCGGATATCGATTGCAGTACCCGCTTGCGCGGCAAGCCAGGTTTGCAGATCGAGATCGAACGGGCTCGTTACGACGCCGACGTACGATTCACCCGCGTCGCGCAGCAACACTCAGCGGCGTTGCATCGCACGCGACAAAGGCACGCGGTCGAATGCGGGTTGCAACGTCAGCATGTCGGCCGTCTCGATCACGCGCATGTCGAGCAGTTGTGCGAGCGCCTGCAACAATTGACGCGGCTCGATGCCCGTGAGCGCTTCCAGTTCGACGACGAGATGCCGCTGCGTCGCGGCGGCTGCGGCGCGTGCGCGCGCCAGCAGGGCGGCGTCCAACAACGGCTCGATGTGGTCGCGCGCGGTCATGACAAACCTTCCGCGAGATCGAAGATCGGCATATAGAGCAGCACGACGATGGTGCCGACCACGAGTCCGATCGCCGACATCAGCAGCGGTTCGAACATGCGCGTGAAACGGTCGATCCAGCGGCTGATTTCACCGTCGTAAAACGCCGCCGATCGCGTAAGCATGGTGCCGAGTTCACCCGAACGCGCGCCGACGCGCAGCATGCGCAACGAAATCGGTGTGGTGAGGTCTTCCGCATGGAAGGAACTGGACAACGGCGCGCCTGCCTGAACGGCGGCCCGCGCGCGCAGCACTCCTTCGCGCAGTGCGGGCGATATCGTTCCGCCCGCCGTTTCCATGGCTGTCACGATCGGAATACCGCCTTCGAGCAGCATGCCAAGCGTCAGATAGAGCCGCGACAGCTGATAGATGCGCAGATGCGGACCAAGCAGCGGAATGCGGCCCAACAGACTGACGAGCCCAATTCGCGCAATCGTGACCCGCACGGCCGCCCCGCCAGCCGTGGCGATCGCCACGGCTGCGGCAAGCAACGGCAGTCCATGCGCCGACGCGAACTTGCCCCAATCGAGCAACATCTGCGACATCCACGGCAAACTTCTGCCCGTGCCTTCATAGATCGTCGCGAAACGTGGCACCACGAAGGCGATCAGAAACGTCGATACGCCGCCACCCACCACGAACAGGATGCTCGGGTAGATCGCGGAACTGATCAGCTTGTTGCGCACTGTATCGATACGCGCCTGATAGTCGACATAGCGCTGGAGCGAACGTGGCAAGTCGCTGGTGCCCTCGGCCGCGCGCACGATGCCGACGTACAGCGGCGGAAACACGTCCGGCTGCTCGGCAAGCAGACTCGAAAAGCGCTTGCCTTCGCGCAGACCCGCAAGGAGCCGCTGCAGAATGCCGCGCAGCCTTGCGTTGCCTTCGCGCTCCACCAGCGCTTCCAGACCTTCGACAATCGATAAACCCGCCGTCAGCAGCGCAAGCAGTTCCTGGCTGAACAGCACGAGCGAGATGCCACCGCGCGAAGCCTTTGCTGAACGCAATGTGCGCAATGCGCGCAATTGCGTCGCGTGCAGCCCGCGCGCCTCAACCTGGCGTCGCGCATCGTCTTCGTTCTGCGCATCGATGACGAGCGCGACAATCTGGTTATCGGGCGAGAGCGCCCTGACTTCATACGGCATGGTGCTGTGCTACTGGCCTGTTATGGTCTGCTTCCCCGTTGCGACGCGTGCCATGTCGGCACGTGTCGCACTACCTGTATTGCGTCACTCGCTGCTGATGTCGGCGTCTTCGCCCGACCCGCCCGGCTGGCCGTCGCGTCCGTACGAGATCACCGCATAGTCGCCCTTCGCGCCCGGCACCTGATACACGTACGGATGGCCCCACGGATCGAGCGGCACTTCCTTCTTCAGATAAGGTCCTGCCCATTTGTCCGCGTTGGCGGGCTTGACGACGAGCGCGGAGAGGTTTTCGTCGGCGGTGGGATAGCGGCCGACATCGAGCCGGAAGTTATCGATGGACTTCGTGAAGACATCGATCTGCGCACGCGCGATGGTTGCCTGCGACTTGCCGAGCTGCGCGAAATAGCGCGGCCCGACGAGCGCCGCCAGCATGCCGATGATCACCAGCACCACCAGCAGTTCGAGCAGCGTAAATCCGCCCTGTTTCGATATGCGCGCACGCCGCATGCGCCGCGTGTGCGAGACACCGCTCGCGTAGTTATGTGTTACGGACTGCATCGGTACTTCCTTCAAAAGTTGGACGCCCGCAAGGCGGACGTCCATACGACGTTAGGACAGCATCACTGACGCGCCTGCTGCGTCGACGTCACGTTGTTGTACACACCGAACTCGAACAGCGAGTAGCCGTAGGCCGTCGAACGCTTCGTGCCGTACAGGCGCACATAGCGCGCCGTCGTGTTCGGGAACGACACGTCTTCGACCCCACCCTTGCTGTCCGTCGCCGTGTAGACGGTGTTCGACCAGTCCACGTTGTCATGCGACGTCTGGATCTGGTACGCAATCGCGTGCGCGTTCTCCCAGTTCAGCACCACACGGTTGAAGGTCTGCTCCGAGCCGAGATCGATGGCGATCCACGACGGATCGACGAACTGCGACGACCAGCGCGTGCCCGTGTTGCCGTCTACGGCTGCCGTGGGCGGCGTGTTGCCGTTCTCGTCACCGCTCGATGTGGCCGGCCGGTTCAGCGCCAGATTCACGCTCGCCGACAACGGCACAAAGCTCACGCTGATGCTGTGCGTCGCGATGACGTTGGTGAACGTGTACGTGGACTGCACGCCGAGGTTCTGACCATCGACCGTCATCGAACCCACGCCGTAACCCGCCGCCGGCTGCGCCGTGAACGTCTGCGAGCCGCCCTGAATCACGTTCACCTCACCCGACGGGTTGATTGCGCCGTTCGCGCCCGCTGTCGCCGTGACGATCAGCTTCGGCGTCGCCGCCGAGTTATAGACTTCGAACTCGAACAACGAGTAACCGTACTGCGTCGCGCGCTGAACACCTTGCATGCGCACATAGCGTGCGTTCGTGACGGGCAGCGAGATGTCCTCGACGCCGCCTGCGCCCGTGCGTTGCGGGATGATGTTGGTCCACTTCTGGTTGTCGTTCGACGCCTGCAGCAGATACGCCTTGCCGTATGCGTTCTCCCAGTTCAGCACGACGCGGTCGAACTGCGTCGACTGACCGAGATCCACCGTGATCCACGCGTTGTCGTTGAAGTCCGACGACCAGCGCGAGCCAAGGTCGCCGTCGACTGCGTTGCTGGCCGCATAGCCGTCGTCCTGCGCACCGCTCGATGTCACGACCTTGCCGCGTGCGAGGTTGGCGCTCGGCACGCCTCCGTTGCCACCGTCACCACCATTGCCACCGTTGTCGCCATTACCGCCGTTGTTGCCGTCGTTACCGCCCGTTGCGGCCGTCACGATCAACTTTGCTGTCCCGCTCGTCGCGCTGCCGCCACCGTTGGTCACGACGACGCTGTACGTCGCACCGTTGTCGGCTGCGATCGTGGTGGGCGGCGTCGTGTAGCCCGGATTGCTCGTGATCGCCACCACTGCGCCGTTGCGCAGCCACTGGAACGAGAACGGCCCCGTACCCGTGACGCCCACCGAGAACTGCGCGGCCTGCCCTTCGCTGACCGCCACGTCCGCCAGTTTCGTCGAAATCACAGGCGCATCCGCCGCATTACCCTGCACGCACAGCGACCAGCCCGGCGTGTTGTCGATGATGCCAGGCGTCGACTGTCCCGACGAGAACACGAGATAAGCCTGCGTCGGCGCATCCTGCACGCCTGTCGACGTCCATGTGCCCCACGGTGCCGGGAACGCGCAGGTTGCAAAGTTCGCGCGCGCCACCGTCAACGCTTCGTTCTGCGTCGGCAGACGCATGCCGACTGCCGCGCAATACTGCTTCGCGACCGTCTGCGTGAATTGCGCACCCTGATTCGGGAACGTCGTGTAGTACTGCTGCCACACCAGACCGCTGACGTTGTCCTTCACGTTCGGCACATACGGGCCCGACGGCAGACCGGCAATGGTCGAATTCCACGTGCCCGGCTTCGCGCCCAGCAAGGTGAAGCGCTCGGTCGCGCCGCCGCATTGCGGCGAGTCGAACACCTGAAACTCGAACAGCGAGTAACCATACTGCGTCATGCGTTGCAGGCCGAGCATGCGTACATAGCGTGCCGACGTGCTCGGGAAGATCGTCGTTTCCGTGCCGCCGTGACCTGCGATGATCTGATCGTTCGGCAATACGTTGGTCCACGCGCTGTTGTCGTTCGACACCTGGATCTTGTACGCCGATGCTGCCGCGTTCTCCCACATCAGCACAACCTTGTTGAAGGTCTGGATCGAGCCGAGATCGACCGTGATCCACGAAGGATCGATCTCCGGCGCCGACGACCAGCGCGATGCAACCGAACCGTCCACTGCGTACTGCGCGGCAAGACCGCCGTTCTGGTCGCTGCTCGACATCGCCTTCGCGTTGAGTGCGAGGTTGCTGTTGTCCGCGCCGCTCACCGTCAACGTGGCGAGGTCGCTCTGCGCGCTGCCTGCGCTGTTCGTGACCGTGACAGCGTAGTTGCCGCCGTCGCCGCCTTGTGCCGACGCAATCGCGATGCTCGCCGAGTTCGTGCCGTACGGCTTGCCGTCCTTGGTCCATTGATACTTCAACGGCGCGGAACCGCTGGCGAGCACGTTGAAGCTCACGCTCTGGCCAAACGGCACGCTGACGCTGCGCGGTTGCGACACGATGACGGGCGGCGTCGCGACGCTCACTGTTAGTGTTGCATCCGACGAGGTGGCCGTACCGGCGCTGTTCGTCACCACGGCACTAAACACCGAACCGCTATCCGAGGGCTGCGGGGCAGGCGTGTCATACACGGGCTGGTTCGCGCCGGGAATGGGGTTGCCGTTTTTGCGCCACTGATACGACAGCACGGGCGAGCCGTGTGCCGCGACGATGAACTCCGCGCTCTGCCCGGCCGTGATGCTGAGCGGCACCGGTTGAGTATCGATGACGGGCGCAGCGGGCTGCACCACCCTCATGCCTGCGACACGCGAGGTCACGCTGCTGTTCGCGTTGTGCACCGCGACGCTGTACGTCGTGCCGTCGTCTCCCGTCTGAACGGCAGGCGTCGTGTACGTGTAGCCGGTCGCACCGGGAATCGGCGCGCCGTTCTTCATCCATTGATAGCCGATGGGCGCAGTGCCTGCCGATAGCACAGAATATTGCCCGCTCTGCCCTTGCGTAACGGTCTGATCGGCCGGTTGCGTGATGATGCGCAGCGGGCTCGGCTGCTGCGGGCCGACCACCAGCGCGTTGCCGTTGAAGGCTTGCTGCGCGTTCGTCGGTACTACGTTGAACGTGGCCGTGCCGCTGCCGAGACCGGGAGCGGTTGCCGTCACCGTGACCGCTCCCGGCGTGAACTGCGACTTCACCGCGATACGCGTCATGCCGCCTTCGACCGACAGATTCGGGTCGCCCGGCGCGTGGTACGACAGCGGTTGATTCGGCGTCACGTCATGATCCGAGCCCCCGCGATACGTGCCGGGGCCGCTGACGCTGAACGTCAGGGTTTGCGAGGCATCCGGCACGCGCACATTGTTTGCGTCGACCACGGTTGCCGTGATGACCGCGGCATCCGTGCCATTGGCAGTGACCGCGAAGGATTCGCCGTTCGGCTTGACCAGCTCCGGCTCGACGGTCAACTGGATATGATCGGCAGGGCCGGCCGTCGCCAGCGTATCGTACGCGGCGACCTGGCGGTTGTTGTCGAGACATTCCGCCGTCAGCGTGCCCGGTGCCCACTGGATGTTGTCCCAGTGAACCTGCGTGGGCAGCATCGTCGTGTTCTGCGTGATATCCGTCGGTTCAGTCGACGGCGAATTCGGCGTCTGGTCCGCGCCGATCAGTTCGCCATTGAGGCGCAGCCGCACGGCGGGACAGTTGCTGAATGCATTGACCGTCACCGAACCCGCGCGATTCCACGTATGCGCGAGCTTCACGACAGGCTTGATCTCGAACGGCGTCCACGCGGCCTGATAGATGTAGTAGATCAGGCGCGGCAGACGGTTTGCGTCCATCATCGACGCGCCATTACTACGCACAGAGTCATTCGGGACGCCATCTGTCTGTGTGGTTATTTCACCCGGCGTATCGGCGAGATACCAGTGCGCAATGCCGAACGACTTGCCAGCCACGCTCTCCACCCAGTTCTTCAGATACGGCGCGGCGAACGCCAGTTCGAAATCGTACTTCCATCGGCCGATTCCATCGCCCCAGTACTCCGAGCCCCAAACGGGTGAATTCGGGAAAGTCTTCTTTATGTTGATGTCGCAGCCGTCGCCACTGCAGCCGAGAATATCGCCGTTGTTAGGGTTGGGTGTGCGATCGGCCTGCGCGCGCGTATTGATCGGATCCCACACCTGCGAAAGCGCCTTTAGCGATTGCGCGAACGCCGTATCCGTTGCGCCGTTATCGGCTTCCCAGGCGAGCACGGAAGGGTGATTGCGATCGTGCACGATCATGTCGCGATGCAGTTCCGTCTTCAGCGTGATGTTGTTCTGCGTCATGCATTGATCGCCTGCAACGGTCTTGTCCGTACAGATCACGGCGAACCCACCTTCGCCCTCGCCGCTTGGCTGCACCGTCATCACGCCATAGGCATCGGCGGCATCGAGGAATTCCCGGCCCTGGCTCGAATGACCCGGGCGGTAGAGACTGCCGCCCGCCTGCGTGAGCAGGCTCAGGTCTTTCCACTGCAACTCCGGCGGCACGGCCGAACCGAGCGCCGGATAGTCGTAGCGCCCCGACGCACCCCACAGATAGTGCGGGTGCCCGTTGATGATCGGAAAGTTCTGGTCCCACGTGATCGTGCGGATGCCGAGCGGGGTTTCGGCCGTATCGACCACGACGCCGTCGATACTGACGGAGTGGATCACACGATACAGGTATGGCTTGCCGTAAATGCTGTTATTCGGGTACCAGAGTGTCGGATTGCTCACCGTCATTACCTGATCGAACAGCGTGGGCTGCAAGCCGGGTTGCGCGTTGGCGGCCACGTTGCGCGTGTCCTGTGCGGTAGCCACGACGGTGCCGCCCGCGTCGACGATCTGAGTCGTCAGCGTCACCTTCTGGTCCGTCGAGTACTCGTTTAGGACGTTGGTCTGCACGCGTACTGTCGCGGACGACGGGCTCGCGGCCACCGTTGCGACATACGTGCCCCATGTGTTGAGCACGGCATAGATGTTCTCGGGAATGTGCACACGATCCGTGATGTGCATCCACACGGGACGGAACAGCCCGGTGTCGTCCTGACCAAAACGGAATGCGCCTGCGAAATTCGGCGATTCGAAGAACTTGTCGCCGCGGGCAACCTTCACGGCCAGCACGTTATCCGTGCCGTCGAATTTCACATAGTTCGTGATGTCGACGATGAACGGTATAAAGCCGAGCACGTGCGTCGCGTTTGGATTGATCTGGCTGTTGCCGGGAATGAATGTCCCGTTGATAAAGACCTGCGCGCCCGTGTGTGCGCCTTCGAACTCGATATAGATCTTGCGCGTCGCAAAGGACGGATCGAGCGTGAAGTGTTTTCTGTACCAGTTGATATTGCCCGTCAGATATGCCTGATCGCCACCCGAATGCCAGTTAAGGAAGGTATCGTTTTCGGATGGTGTCTGTGGAACACCAACCTGCTGCCATGCAGAGTCGTTGAAGCCCGGCTGCATCGAGTTGGGATCGTCTGAGTCTTTGATGTACTTCCACGGCGTCGCGCCGAGATTGATCCTGATGTGATTGGAGGGCGGAAGCGCTTCGCTGGCGACAGCGTGAGTCGCAATGCAAAGCAACATCATCCAAAGTACAACTAAACAGCTTATGAGCTGCCCCGTAAACAACCGTACGCTGAAGCGCATTATGGTTTCCTTGTCGTTCTTTCCGGTCTTTCTTTGAATCGATGTGGCTCGATGTTCACGCCGCCCGCGCGATCAGATGCACGAGCAGACACGCTCGCCGACGCTGAGGCGCAACACGCGCACCTTTTGCATCGGAGAGTACGACTCCGCCACTTTTCTGATTACAGAACATCCCAAATGATAAGCAAACGTTTGCTCTTCAATTTGAATACGCTTGCTTAAAGACGCCCCAATCCCACTATTTAAATTTTCATGGCCTTTATGTATTGATGTATCCCTGCACCCAATAGCCGATTGCGTGCGGAATACCTTGTATTTCTTCTCTGACTCGTGCCTGGTTTCGGCCCGCTTACCGTTCTACACAACGCCTGAATCTGGTCGTTGGCGCAGCATTCTTCTTTACTTATGTGACGGCGATGTTACGAACTATTTCAAATTTTAAGCCGCCGTTTAAGACTTTCTTTAGAGGACATTTCCTCTCGTCAAATGCCATTTAGCGCAATCTTTCAATGAGCCCACACTGCGTCTTACGGTCGAGGATTAGACATTTATCCAACCTTTAACGCAATAACGTTTCGGTCAACGCGGCGTTGCATATTGGGAAACAGTATCTGATCGCAGCAATGCGTCGTCGGTGCTGTGTACTAGCCGGTCAGAAACTGGAATCGACGGTTCGATGAAAAGCAGCGCCGTGCTGATCAGCCTTGACATCGAACACTGTCTCTGAAGAATCGAGCGGAAGTGAGGCATGGGAAGCGATGGGACTGTCGAGATGGCGACTCGACTCTTCAATGTTCAGTGCGGCAGACGGTCTGCAATCGCCATGACGCCGGCTGCGGCGCAAACTTCATCCTTGTCGCCGCCCGGCGCGCCACCGATTCCGAGCGCACCCACGATTTCACCGTTCACCTTGATTGCCACTGCGCCAGGCAACGCCATGACGTTGTGGACCGTCGCCAGTTGAGGCGCATAGGGACTCGTTTTCATCAGCTCGAAAAAGCCACTCGACCGATCGAAATTGAATTCCGGCCCCAACGTTACGACAGTAAAAGCCTTGCGGAAGCTCGACTCACCCGTATGAACCGTTGCCTTGTCTCCACGTAACTGCAATTGCGGCACGCCATCCATATCGACGACGGTTGCAGTAACCCAATAGTGCTTCGCTTCACACACGCGCATTGCTTCTCTGGCCGCGTCATAGGCGAGATCCAGCGGTATGCGGTAGCCGATCTGAGGTGCTGGTGTTTCAGCATGAGCGGTGCCGCCAGACATCGATGCCATGCAGGACGCAGCGAGCAGACCCAGAAGTTTCATTTTCATGTTGACTCCGTGTGGCGCATGCGTTGCACCACGCAAATGCTTCAGTTGATAGGAGAGACCGGATGCTTTCGAGGAGTCGTTACCCGGCTTCAGGCAGCTGCAAGCCCGTTGTCGATGAGGTAGATCGCAGCGGCAAACGTAACGATCGACAGTACTGTGCTGACCAGAATCGAAGTGGCCGCCTCGCTTTGGTAAGTACCGGCCTCATTGGCAAACATGGCGGGAATCGTCGCGGAAGGTAACGCGCATAGCAGAATCATTTGCTGTGCGTACAGCCCGCGCACGCCAAGAAGTATCGTTGCGGCGAACATCAAGACGGGATGGACGAGGAGCTTCAATCCGAGATTTCCCCAAACTTCATTCGAGAGCTTGAGCTTGTGAGACGACATGATCAGCCCCAGGCACAACAGCGAAACACCTGGCGTCGCCTTGCCGAGAAGATTGAACCCATCGGCGAGAAGCGGCGGAAGTTTGATCTGAAGCAGCGAGCAGACGATGCCAATCGCAGGCGCCCACAGCAGCGGGCGGCGCACAGCGCCCTTCACGCTGGAAAGAAAAGCTTGAGCACCACTGCCCTGTCCGCTTGCCACGGTCAGCAAGGTGGCAGTCAGCGGAATCATGACAAGACTGGCGATGAGGTTAAGAACCAGCACCGAGTAGATACTGCCTGTGCCATACATTGCCTGAAGAATTGGAATCCCCATGAATGCAGCATCGGGATAGCCCACCACGAAGCCTTTGAGCGTCGCGGCCTTTAGCTCACGCAGACGCCACCATCCAATCAGCAACGCGATCAGGTACATACCCATGATGCCGATGAAGGTCGCCAATACGAACCTGAAGTCGAACAGTTGCGAGCGAGGCGTGCTCGCCATTCCCACGAGCAGGAGTGCGGGAAATATCCAGCCTAATACCAGCCGGCTGATGAGCAGACTGTCCGAGTGATTCAGGCGCCCACGCTTTCCCGCGATGTAGCCAAGCGCGATGACGATAGCAACAGGTACTAAAGGTCCAACGATCCTGTCCAGCATGATTCTCCTTGCTCCTTCATTGTTTTATGGTTTGTGAATGATTCGACGCCAGCGCGGCACCGGGTTCAGGACGTCCTGCACCGACCTGGTAAGCCGTGGCTACTTGATGCGGTAGTCGCGTATCACGTCTGGATCTGGCTCGATGCCCAGGCCTGCACCTTGCGGCACCGTTATCCGTCCGTTGCGCGGAATGATCGCGTCGCCGTAGAGCTGCGCTTCGAGATCGAAGTAGCGCCATTCGATCAGCGACTTCGGACCGCCGAGCGCCGCGCTGGCGTGCACACTGGCAAGCAGGCCGGGGCCGTCGTAGAACGTGTGAACCATAACCGTCACGTTGTGTGCGTTCGCCAGCGCGAAGACCTTCTGCAGTTCCGTGATGCCGCCCATCTTGGCGGGGCTCGGCTGGATGAAATCGACGGAACCAGCCTCCAGCAGATGCTGGAAGTCCATCAAGGTCGACGCGTTTTCGCCAGCTGCGACAGGGATGCCGCCTTGTTTGCGCACTGTCGCGAGGCCCGCGTAGTTTTCTGGCGGCCACACGGGCTCTTCGATCCAGCGCAGATTAAAAGGTCGAAACTGCTCCGTCATATCGAGCGCTTCGCGGACCGTCCACGGGCAATTGACGTCGAGCGTGATTTCGATGTCGGGGCCGGCCGCTTCGCGCGCGGCGCGCACGGTTTCCAACGTGACCTCATGCAGCTTCAGATGCCGATAGCCGCTCTCCACCGCCCGCCGCACATTGCGTGCGACCAGTTCCGGGTCGGCATAGCGGATCAGGCTCGCATAGCACGCGAGCGAGGTCGCCTCCGCGCCGCCGAGCAACGTATGAACCGGTTGATTCGCCGCCTTGCCTGCGATGTCCCATAGCGCGATATCGATCGCCGACAAGCCGTAGATAAACGCTCCGCTGCGGCCGAACACATGAAATTTCTTCTGCAATTCGAACATCGACTTTTCGCGCAGCGCGACATCGCGGCCGATCAGTTCAGGCGCGAGGATGTTGTCGATCACTAGCCTGACGGCTGGAATCGCAGTGAAGCCGAAGGTTTCACCCCAGCCAACGGTGCCATCGTCAGTCGTGACCTTCACGACGAGCGAATCGACCACCTGCAGGTCTTTCGGCCCCCATACCCCGCCTGCCGACGGCCCGCCCGTCGTAAACGGAATGCGCAGGGGAATGGTTTCGATGCTTGCAATTTTCATTTGTGAACGTTCCTCCGTTGGACGGGGTGGTACCTGATCGACGCAACAACTTGTCCTACAACGGAATGAATAATAGTTCACATCTCGTTGTCCTGCAACAGAACATACTTGTTCTTTTTATCATATGAAGTATGAGAACCCCGTCCAGGCTGGCTTACACGTGCGCGAACTGGCTGGGTGACCGGTTCGACTAGATGTAGAATATGAGTACAAGTGACCACATACGATTGACCATGAAAGAGCTCAATGTCCAACGTGTCGAGCGTCGCCCCCACCTCGCGGAACACATCACCCGCTCGCTGAGCGAGGAAATCCAGTCCGGCCGGTTACGCCCGGGCGACCGCCTGCCTACAGAGCAGTTTCTTTCACAGAACTTCGGCGTCAGCCGCAACGTGGTGCGAGAGGCCATCGCGAGCCTGCGGACGCAGGGGCTGATTGAAACGCGGCAAGGCATTGGGGCATTCGTCGCTTCAACGCATGAAGCCGTTGAGCCGCTTCCGAACATGAACACCACGCTCCTGGAAGGCGACGACACGATCCGCAATATGTTTGAGGTCCGAGCCGTCCTCGAGAGTCAGGCTGCCGCGTTGGCGGCCACACGCATGACGGCCAGGCGACTGCAGCCAATCGAAGAGGCCATCGAACGGATGCGCTTCAAAGACAAGCCAAGTGCAGTCACCGTCAACGCAGATCTCGAGTTCCATCGCGCGATAGCATCTGCTGCGGGCAACGATTACCTCGAAGCCATGATCCGTCTGGTACTCGAGCCCCTGCGAACACTGATCGCCGCCAACTTCGCCAGACAGGGACCTTTGTTCGGAAATATTCCGAACGCGGCGCGTGGCGAACATGAAACGCTATTGCAGGCGTTGAAAGACAAAGACCCGGTCGCCGCGCGCGCCGTGATGGGACAACATATCGTGGCTGCGGCTTCCCGATTCGGCTACGACATCTCGTTCTTTTGAAGGTATTTGACGTTAATGACGGAGCGCGAATCGGCGACGAAAAATTTGACCGACTGCAACCACGGATCGGGATCCCGAAGATCGACCTCGTACGGTACGGATTCACATTCACCGGGAGATTCACAGCCTTCCTCCGCCCCAGCAGTTAACTGAAAGCCCCGCCGATCGATGCGCAACGCTAATCACATTTGAGCGCAAACCAACATCAGACGTTTCGAGCGATACAGCGCTGCAACTTACCTGATGCCGGATGTCTCGTAGTCACTACGCTTAGTATCAGATCGATCACAACACTAGCAGACAGCCCGACCTCGCCTAACGACTATATCGATGCCTTATTTGCTTACGATTCAGCTTCCAAGCGTTCCCGTGAAGTCGTTTAGACGTCGCTCGACGTCAGGCGAACTTTGTAAGCCCATATCCATGAGTTGTTTGATTCTCCGCTGCGCCTCGGGCCGCTGCAGTGAGTCAATAAACGCGGTCCACTCGGCATTTACATCCGTATCACTGGGCAGCGTCGCATGATTGATGAGTCGCTTGTAGGCCGTCAATACCGACTTGTCGAAGGTCGCGATTCGCGACGCCAGTTGGTCAACGAACCTGTCCAATTCTGAATCCGGAAGCGCGCGATTCACGTATCCGTATAGCTCGGCTGTTTTGGCGTCGATGTCAGTGCCGCCAAGCGCAATTTCCATCGTGCGTCCCCGCCCAACGAGACGGGAAAGTCTCGCCAACGGCCCGCCACCCGTGACCAGCGCTGCCCCCACTTCCCATTGCGACAGGAATGCCTGCTCTTGACTCGCGAAGCGCATATCGCACGCAAGCGCGAGTTCGCTGCCGACCCCGGTAGCGCGCCCTCGTATTGCTGCTATCGACACAACTGGTGCGCGGGTCAGGCGTACCAGCATGTCAGGCAGAGGATGCATGCCCGTTGGGCCGGATGGAAGGCTCGTACTCTCTTCCAGGGGGTGCGTGAAGTCATAGTGGTTCAGAAAGAATCCCGGCACCGCGCTCTCGAATACCACTACTTTCAACGCTGGCTCCGTCTCAAGCGCAGCGATGACCGCCTCTAGTTGAGGAATCGTGTCCGGTCCGAAAATATTAAAGGGTGGATTTTCGAGCAATACTTTCCAGTAAGCCGGCGTGTGGCGTTCAACCCTGATTTGCTGATGCTCGCTGCTCGAATTCATTTAGACTCCTGACTCAGTTATCGAAACGTCAATGTTTTGAAACCGATGAGAGACCTTTTCCGCTTGACACCAGTCGCTACGGGGCCGTCCTTATCCCGCAGTAACACAATGACGCTCCTAGGCGGAAACGCCTCCAGCTTGCCATCATCGAACTTGCCGCCCAGACCATAGTCATACCGGCAATGACGCATGGATGGCCTTCACAATCTCACGGGTGAATCTGGGATCATTCATTTCAATGTCTGCGGACAAGCGCGCACCAACTTCCTGCAGCACCCATCCGTTACCATCCGGATCGGTGAACGATGCATACGACGCATAGCTTTGTCGATGCGGGTTCAACCCATCTACGACTTCCTTTCCATCTGAATGATGGAATACGCCGCCCGTGTCATGAAATGGCTCGCTGATCACGATGCCGCGTCGAGTGAGTTCATTGCGCGCAACCTCGATGTCCGACACAACGAGATGAACCGCCTGGAGCGAACCTGGTGCTGCCACAGTCATGTTCTTGCCGAACATGACTGAGCATCCAGAACCAGGTGGCGTGAACTGAATAACCCGGTAGTCGTCCCCTGCGCTGTAGTCGAGATCGAGCTGCCATCCCAACGCGCTATAAAAACGCTTGGCGCGATCGGCGTCCGTGACGGGAATCACCACAATCTCGATCTTCATGTCGAAAACGCCGGCAGCCGGAATGTCGGCTTCGTGACCCTGTTGCATCAATGCATTTTCCATTTCCCACTCCTCTCATGCTTGCATGACTGATTTCTCAGATATCGCTTCGTGCATGTGAAAAAGATAGGAGAAAGCGCAACGAAACAAAACGGAAAACGGCGACACAATCGATTGCATTGATGCCAGCCAGAATACGTCGCGATCCTCTGCACAGCATCAAGCTCGCTCTTTTGATTCACCTCTCAATTCACGTGCAATCGAAGACCGGCAACCGCGTCGCCCCACGGTAAGGTCCGCCGAAAGCAAGTTACCGACCGGGACGATTATTCTGGGGAGGTTGCGGAGTGACTGAAGGATCCCCGGTCATACGAGGAGGTAGGGAGGCAATACCATCGGTCTATGGTGCCGACAGAGAAGCGGGACTTGAATGCAGATGTTCGTTGAATGTTCATCTATGCATGGACACACGAACTTGCCCGATCCACTTCGAAACTACTCAAACTGCTGCATTGACGGTTTTCTCTCGATTAACGGAGATTAGATATGAAAGTCCTGCTGGTTCTGACTTCGCACGATGTGCTCGGTGAAACCGGGAGGCCGACGGGCTTCTGGCTCGAAGAGTTCACCGCGCCCTACTATGCATTCATCGATGCTGGTGTAGAGGTCACTGTGGCCTCGCCCAAGGGCAATCACCCACCCATCGATCCCAAAAGCGACAATCCCGACAATCAGACCGATTCAATTCTGCGCTTCAAGGAAGATGCCGCCACACAAAAGGTACTTGCAAATAGCGTCAAGCTCGCTGACATGAAGCAAGAAGACATTGATGCGATCTTCTATGCCGGTGGTCATGGTCCAATGTGGGATCTCACCGATGACAAGAATTCGATCGCGTTAATCGAGAGCTTTTACAACGCAGGCAAGCCCGTTGCGGCCGTCTGTCATGGTCCATGTGTGCTTCTAAAGGCAACCTACCAGGGACAGCCTCTCGTCAAGGGAAAGCGTGTCACCAGCTTCACCAACGATGAAGAAGAAGCCGTCGGACTAACCAGGGTCATGCCCTTCCTACTCGAAGATGAAATCAGGCGATTGGGCGGCCACTTTGAAAAAGTAGAAAACTGGGCCGTGCTCACCATTGCTGATGGATGCCTGATCACCGGCCAAAATCCCGCCTCCTCCGGACCGACCGCCAAAGAACTGCTTAAGCTAATCCAGACCTGACTCTCTTTTGCACGCCGTGCTAAGTCCGCCTACAGGTTATCTTTGCCAGAAAGCGCGAATGACGTAACCCCAACTCTGGCTCGGACCAGAAGTTCCCGAAGATCCCCGATCTATTGGTGCGTCACATTGATAGATTTCCCATCGATGTCTTGGTGCCGCCTGTATGCGGCGGCAGCCGTTAATGTGATCTGGAGGTTAGACATGAGCGATGCACCGGCGCAAAATCTTTCAACCCCGATAGAACCTGACGACAGTTACACCGCGCTTGCGAACGAAATCGTCGACATTTTTTATAAGATCTATGGGACTCATGCCGGATTCCGCGTCAACCACGCGAAAGGCATCGTCGCGCAAGGCAGTTTCGTTGCCTCATCCGAAGCAGCGACATTGAGTCGCGCTGCGCTCTTCGACGGCAGCAGCATCCCTTTCACTGTGCGATTTTCTAACGATGGCGGATTTCCCGCTATTCCGGATGGCGCTCCTGGCAACATCAAGGGCATGGCAATCAAATTCCACATGCACGACGGCTCCGAAGTGGACATCCCGATGCTGGCGGTAAAGACCTTCCCGATGCCGACTGGGGAGGGATTCCGCGACCTGCTGATGGCCATAAGCAACAGTCCTGATAGCGCGGCGAAACCAACCGCGCTCGATGAGTTCGCAGCCAGCAATCCGACAGTTCCCGCGTCCTTTAACACCGCTGGCACGCCAGACAGTTTTGCACACGAGGAGTACCGTGGGCTCAACGCGTTTATTTTTGTCAACAAGGCAGGACACCGGCAGGCCGTGCGTTACATCACGACGCCTGAGAAGATCGTATATCTGGATGCCGACGAGGCTGCGCGAAAGCCGCTTGACTTTCTAATCGACGATCTTCCGCAGCGCGTCGCAAAGGAGCCGGTTGTATTTCATCTCAGGGCACAGATTGCTGAGTCTGGCGATCAGACCAAGGACCCTAGCCAGTCGTGGCCTGACGATCGTCGCGTGGTCGACCTCGGCGTGCTCACAGTCAGCAAGGTTCTCGTCGATAGCCATGCAGTTCAAAAGAACTTGCTGTTTCTGCCGACAAACCTGACCGATGGAATCGAGCTCTCAGACGACAGGATGCCCCTCATCCGAAGCGCAGTTTATGGAGTGGCATTTGCACGACGCAGCGATTGAACAGGCGGGAGCGTCAGTGGCAATCCTGACTGCAGCCAGCTCATCAGGCCGCGCATTTCAACACTACAGACCATAACGATGAGCATCACCAACATCGACGTCGATCAGTCAACCAGACAAATACTTGTGAGCGGAAGGTATATTCCGGTGGGAAGCCGCGCGTTCGACATCCTGGTTCTGCTGATGGGCGCTGGCGGAAAGGTCGTGTCCATCGCGGACATTCTCCGTCAGGTGTGGCCCGATACGGTTGTCGAAGAATCTAATATTCGTGTACACGTTTGCGCGTTGCGCAAAGCTCTAGGTGATGATGAACGCAGGATGATCCAGACAATCCCTGGGCGCGGCTATCGTCTCACACCAAGTCATCTTTCGGATGATCTTTTTTGACCTGATCGTGAGACGAATTGCCAACTTCGCATGATGTAATTTTCCTGCCGATTCAGCGCAATGTCCGAAAACTGATCCGCACTTCTTCAGCGAACGTATCGGGCTGTTCCCACGCCGCGAAATGCCCTCCTTTCGCCAGCCGGTTATAGTGAATCAGCTTGGGATAGGCATTTTCCGCCCAACTCCTCGGTGCAGCATATATTTCGTCGGGAAATACGCTGACGGCGACCGGAATCGCAACATGCTTTGGCGCAAAAAAGTTGAGTTTGTTTTCCCAATACAGACGCGCCGACGAAATCCCCGTTTTAGTCAGCCAGTACAAACTGACATTGTCGAGAACATCATTTCTCGTCAAGCCCTCTGATGCACCGTCGAAAACACGCGCAATAAGTGCTTGACTGGCCGCGTCGTGATCGAGCATCCACGCCGCAAGGCCTATTGGCGAGTCGACGACTCCATAGAGCGTTTGTGGACGGTTTGCCATCTCTTGAGCATAGCCCAGGCCATGCTTATAGAAGAAATCGAGTTGGTCATACGCGTGCTTTTCGTCGGCAGACAGCCCTGGCGGAGCGGGTTCGCCATATTTGAGTAGATTCCCGATTTCCTCGGGCACCGTCGCAGGCATATTGGTGTGAATGCCGACTAACTCCGGAGGCGCGAGGAGCGCCATCTGTTCTGTCACAGCATTTCCCCAATCGCCTCCTTGTGCTGCGTATCGCTTATAGCCCAGGCGTGCCATCAGCACCGTCCACGCACGAGCGATACGCATAGGATCCCAACCCGTCGTAGTCGGCTTTCCTGAGAAGCCATAGCCAGGCAAAGATGGGATCACCACATCGAAAGCATCGGCTGCACTCGCCCCATATGCGACTGGATTGGTCAGAGGTTCGATGATCTTCAGTTGCTCGATGATCGAACCGGGCCATCCATGTGTAATGATGATCGGCAATGCATTGGCCTCCTTCGAACGGACGTGAATGAAATGAATATCCAGTCCGTCGATCTCTGTGATGAATTGCGGCAACGCATTCAGTCGGGCTTCCATCTTGCGCCAATCGTATCCCCTCCCCCAGTACTGCGCGAGGTTTCGCATGGTTGCGAGCTGGACGCCCTGGGATGCGTCTCGCACAGTTTCCCGCTCGGGCCAGTTACTCACATTGATTCGTCGTCGCATATCCGCCAGCTGCGCGTCGGATGCGTGCACACGAAGCGTACGGATTGCAGTTTTGTCGGTAGTCTCACTTTGCACAATCTGTATGCCGAGCGTGTCCGTCTCTGCAAATGCTACTCGACTCAATGATCCCACCATCGTTGTCAAGATCGCCGATTCGATAAAACGACGTCGGGGGCGATCGGGTGGACGGTTTTCGTCTCGCATGTCAACTCCTGAACGCAATCAGCTGCCAAAGAAAATATTGCAATAACTCACAGGGCCGACGCAGTTGTCGCTGCGCGACGCGTTGGCACCTTTATGCTGCAGGAATCCGAACATGCGATGCTGTGGCTCACCGGAACTTGTCGCATTCGGCGCACCACCGTAGCTTGAAGCATTCGCTTCACCTGCGGATTGTTGCTGCACATCGACCTTCCCTTGATCTGGCCCGCCACTTTGCTGTGCAACAACTATTGCCGGAAACGAAAACGTCATGCCCACTGCAAGTGTGCAAACGAAAGACTTCATGACAACCACCTCCTGGTTTTGCTATGCCGCGCGATCGAAACAAAGATGGGATGAGCCACCATCCCTCAAACAGGCCAGTTCGACAAACGCTCGCATAGCACTTGAAAAATAGGAATCGCGACGCCGAATAAATGACACTTCCATGCTCGAGATGCTTGAAGGAACGGCGTGAACGATCACCCGTTTTTCCAATGCTGCTCTGGCAACGACGCTTCTCGGCAGGAGCGATATGCCAACGCCAGACGAAACGCACGAGATAATCGTTTCTACCGACTCCAGTTCCAGAAGCGCGGTCGATTTCACATCCAGATCCATCAGGAGAGATTCCAGCCGTTGACGGTAAGTACATCCCTGAGCGAACACGACTGCTTTGAGGTGAGTGGCAGCTTGAACTTCTTCTAGCGAGCGAATTGAAGCAGGTGTGACGAGCACCAGCTCCTCACTGAAGGCAGCGATCGCATCGATATCCGGATGTGCTCCTGGTGCAGACACGAACGCGCCGTCCAGCTCGTCACTGGCGACTGCATCCATGAGAGCAGCGCATGTTCCAGCCGTCATCGATAACGTGACTTGCGGATACTGTCGTGAAAAGTCACTGACTATCCCGGGAAGATGATGCGTCCCGGTCGACCAGAGAGCACCAATCGAAAGCGCGCCTTTGGGAGGTCCTTCATCAAGCGCTGCCTGCCGTGCATCAGTAATGAGGCTGGCGATGCGAGCTGCAAACGGGAGCATACGCTGGCCTGCAGGCGTTATGCTCACACCGCGTACGTGCCTCTGGAAAAGCGCGATACCCACCTCACGTTCGAGCGTACGAATGCGTCCCGTGACATTCGACTGAACCGTGTGAAGTTCAATTGCCGCGCGACTCATACTTCCGAGTCGAGCCACCGCATCAAATATCCTGAGGTCTGTAACGTCCATATCTCACATCCTGTGAAACAAGATGAACCGAGGTGCACATCGTCATTTGATAAAAGCGTAGCGACTGAACATCCGACATGCCAGCGTACGATTGCGTGACGCGCTTCACACCAATGCGTCATCGCCTAATACATTCGTATGCTCTCGCCTTGCGGGCCACCAGACGATGCGGCAAGAACTCAACTCGCCTACGAGAAGCGGAACTAGTGGATGACTGTGATAGTTAACGAAGCGCAGGGCGCGCATCAGGTGATTGTGCGAGGCGCGGAGCCTCTGTCCACAAGGGAGAATCGGGCGTGAGAAAAGTGTTTAGCGTGGTGGCGCTTGACCAGATTTGAGATTTGATTGTTCGCCCGGATTGTTTGAGCTTGTCACTGCCCATTTTTTCGCACTGCAACTTGAGACAGCCCATCTCGTGATAACCATGTCGGCTCGATGGCATTCAAGATCAGGCAAGAATTGAGGGAAATTTGTACCACCGCTCCCGCGACAAAAATGAAGCTTGTGAGGTAGCTTAAGTCGCGAAGTCTTCCGACCACACACTGCAATCGACCGTGAAGGATCTCTACCAACAGCGTATTTTTGGCAAAAGTCCGCCTATGCACCATCCTCGTGGGTCTGTGTGCGTTTCCAATGAGCTTCTATCGCCAGCCAAGCCCCGGCGCGACATGAGTCAAAATCGATTCGATCACATGCGCGCAATACTCCACGCCCAATTGATTCGGCACCGTCAGAAGTAAAGTATCAGCCTCGGCGATTGCTTCGTCCGCGGCAAGTTGCGCCACCAACACATCAGGCTCAGCCGCGTAATTGCGCCCGAAGATGGTCCGAATACTATCTTCGAGCATGCCGACTGTATCCGCACTCTGCCTGTCACCCCCGAAGTACAACCGGTCGCGATCGTTCACCAACGCAAAAATACTCCGGCTCACCGATACGCGCGGTTCCCGCGTGTGCCCGGCCTCTTTCCATGCCTGCCGATACGCCCGAATCTGCTCCGCCTGCTGGACGTGAAGCGGACGCCCGGACTCATCGTTCTTGAGGGTTGAACACTGAAGATTCATTCCCATCCCCGCCGCCCAGATCGCAGTCGCATCGGAGCCTGAACCCCACCAGATCCGGTCGCGAAGGCCTTCGGAGTGAGGCTCGACGCGAAGCAGCCCGGGTGGGATCGGAAACATCGGGCGCGGATTCGGTTGCGCGACGCCCTCACCGCGAAGCACCTCGTAAAACACTTCGGTATGGCGTCGTGCCAGATCGACGTGACTCTCGCCTTCGCCCGGTGCGTAACCAAAGTAACGCCAGCCATCGATAACCTGTTCCCCGGAGCCTCGACTGATGCCAAGCTGCAACCGTCCACCCGCGATCAAATCTGCTGCACCGGCATCCTCCGCCATGTATAGCGGGTTTTCATATCGCATATCGATAACGCCAGTTCCTATTTCGATCCTGCTGGTTTTAGCGCCGACAGCAGCAAGAAGTGGGAAAGGCGATGCGAGTTGTCGCGCAAAATGATGAACGCGAAAAAATGCACCATCGGCACCGAGCTGCTCTGCCGCGACTGCGAGTTCGATCGATTGCAGAAGAACATCAGATGCCGATCGGGCTTGCGAATATGGAGAAGTCGCCCAATGACCGAATGACAGAAAACCGATCTTCTTCACTTAATACACCCCATTTGCAGATATAGATGCAAGTTCCCGACACGGCCATTCGCAAGAGTCAGGTACCCCAACGCCTCATCGAGAGCAGCGCACAGCGTTCATCCAGGTTGCAACAGCGTCCGTTTCTTTCTCAGTAACGCCGTTGCATTCCGCTGCACACATGCAACGGCGCTGCGTTCAGACCGGGAAATCGGTGGAAGCCGACAGAGTTTCCCACGTCTTCGTTTCGGTCACCACGTAGGTGTTCTTTTCCTCGATGGCCTTCAGCGTGTCCGTGCCGAGCGGTAGCCGCAGGGGCGGTGCCGGCGCGTCGACGAGCTTCACGAGCGCCGTTGCCAGTCTTTCCGGATCGCCCGGCTGATTGTGGTTGATGCTGCCGGCGAGTTCGCGCAGCTTGCCTGACGTGTGCGCGTAGTCGTCGATGATCTCCTTGCCCACGAGCAGCGACGATGTGTCGAGAAAATCCGTGCGAAAGAAGCCCGGTTCAATCGTCGTCGCGTGGATGCCGAGCGGCTTCAGTTCGTCATGCAAGGCTTCTGTGATGCCTTCGACGGCGAACTTCGTGGAACTGTACACGCCTACCCCGGCAGCTGCGCGATAGCCGACGATCGACGATGTGTTGATCACATGCCCCGAGCGCTGGCTGCGCATGACGGGCAGCACGGCGCGCGTCACGTTCAACAGGCCGAAGACGTTGGTGTCGTACATGCGCCGCACGTCCGCGTCGCTCGATTCCTCGACGGCGGCCAGCAGGCCAAAGCCCGCGTTGTTGATCAGCACATCGATGCGGCCGAACTTCTCGACGGCTGCTTCAACGGCGGCTTTCGCTTGCGCCTCGCTGGTCACATCGAGTTCGATAGCCAGCAACGCGGGGGATTCGCCGAGACGCTCGACGATCGCTGCCGTATTGCGCCCCGTGGCGACGACGGCGTTGCCATCAGCAAGTGCTGCCTGTGCGATCAGTGCGCCGAGACCGCGCGTTGCGCCCGTGATAAACCAGACGCGTTTGAACTGCTGCTTCGTTACGTTGCTCATGTCCTGCTCCTACACATGTCTTTGAAGTACGCCGCGAGCAATCGCCATTGATCACTCGCGGCCCGTCAAGCCTGCCGCGATCCTTAAAAATCCTGCACGGTCGGGCGGATCACGATCTCGTTTACATCAACCGAATGAGGCTGCTCGATCGCATAGGCGATAGCCTGCGCGATGGCATCGGCCGGAATGGCCATCTTGTAGAAATCAACGACGAAGTTGCGGCTGTCCTCGTGGCCCGACCCGAATTTGAGTTCGGTATCGACCGCACCCGGTGAGATCACTGTCGTGCGGATCTTGCCGCCCACTTCGTGACGCAGGCCTTCCGAAATGGCGCCAACAGCGAACTTGGTACCCGAATACACCGTGCCGCCGGGGCTAAACACTTTCAGGCCCCCCACGGACGCAATGTTGATGAAATGCCCCGACTGCTGCTTTTCAAACACGGGCAATGCTGCCGCGACGCCGTAGAGCAGACCTTTGATGTTGATGTCGATCATGCGATCCCACTCGTCGGTCTTGCGCAGCGAGAGCGGCGCGATCGCCATCAGGCCAGCGTTATTGACCATCACATCAATCCGGCCGTGTTGCGATACGACGTCGTCGATCAGGCGATTGACCTGCGCCTGATCCGTCACGTCGAGCGGGTGAACGGACGCCTTCCCGCCCTTCGCGGCGATTTCAGCGGCGATGCGTTCCAGCTTGTCGAGCCGGCGCGCGGCGAGGGCCACTGTGGCGCCTTTCGACGCGAGAAGTTTGGCGGTGGCTTCTCCGATTCCGCTGGAAGCACCTGTAACAACGACTACCTGGTTAGCCATGGTATCTCTCCGAGGGCTGTTGAATTGCGTGGAATCAAGTCTCGCCCTTCAAAGGATTTTTGATTAGACTGGAATTCATGGAATCACTTTTCCATCCATGCAAAAATTATCCATGACCGAACCCGCTGATCTGAACGACATTGCCGTCTTTGTCCGCGTGGCGCAGTTCGAGAGTTTCAGCCGCGCAGCGCGAGCACTCGGGATGCCCGTCTCCACGGTGAGCCGCAAGGTGTCTGCGCTCGAGGAACGGCTTGGTGTAACGCTTCTGCAGCGCACGACCCGCAAGCTCAGCTTGACCACGCAAGGGCGCGCCTACTTCGACGAATGCAGTGAGCCGCTGAATCATCTGTATGATGCGGAGCGCGAGATCACGCACACGCAGAAGAAGCCTGACGGTCTGTTACGTGTATCGGGGCCCGTCATGCTGCAACAGGAGGCGTTTTACGACTTCCTGTCCTCGTTCCTGAAGCGTTACCCGCACATCCAGGTGGACCTGTACTTCACCAACGTGTTCGTGGACCTGATTGCAGAAAACGTCGACCTGGCGATCCGCTTTGGCGATTTGCAGGACTCAAGTCTGGTCGCCCAACGGATCGGCAAAAGTGTTCGCCATCTCGCCGCTTCTCCTGAATATCTGAAGAATCACCCGCTCCCTTCCCGCCCCGAAGAACTCACCGAGCATCTTTGCGTGCTGAGCAACGCGAGAAACAACGAGGCAGAATGGCATCTGGTCAATGGAAGAAAATCAGCCAAGGTCCGCGTAACGGGGCCAGTTGCCGCGCGCGACTTTCACATCGTCAGCGCGTTCGCGCTTCGCGGGCATGGCATCGCCCTTCTTCCGTCGAGCTATTCCGATGCACAGATTGCTCGCGGGAAACTTCGTCGCGTGCTGCCTGAATGGTCATCACCGGAGATCTTCGTTCACGCTGTTTATCCGACGCGTCGCTTCATGCCTTCAAAGCTCAGCGCATTCCTTGAAGCGCTCAAGGCGTGGGAAGGACCGCTGTGGCTTCCGATGCGGTAGAGCGCTGCAACACCGTTCATTTGCCGCTGGCGGCGACCCGCCACACCGTATTCCCAAGATCGTCGGCGATCAGCAGCGCTCCGCTCCTGTCAACCGCAAGCCCCACGGGCCGACCCCGAGCGTGGTTGTCGGGACTCAGGAAACCTGTCACGACGTCTTGCGCCGGACCGCTCGGCATCCCGTCCTGGAAGGGAATGTAGACGACCTTATAGCCGTTCAACGGGCTTCGATCCCAACTCCCGTGCTCTCCGACGAAAGCGCCGCCACGGTATGCCGCGGGAAGATTCGTCCCCTGGTAAAAGGCCATTCCGAGCGGGGCAACGTGCGAACTCAGTGCATAGTCGGGCGCAATCGCTCTCGCAACGAGGTCTGGTCGCTGCGGCATGACGCGCGGGTCCACGTGGTTCCCGTAGTAGCTATACGGCCACCCATAGAACCCGCCGTCTTTGACGGACGTCATGTAGTCCGGGACAAGATCCGGGCCGAGTTCGTCCCGCTCGTTGACCACCGTCCATAACTTGCCCGTCTGCGGCTCCCATTGGAAACCATTGGGATTGCGCAGGCCGCTTGCGAAGATGCGATGCGCGCCCGTGGCCCGATCGACCTCCCAGATGTCCGCACGATCGATCTCCGCCTGCATGCCGTTCTCGGCGATGTTGCTATTCGACCCAATGCCTACGTACAGTTTCGATCCATCGGCACTTGCAATCAGACTCTTGGTCCAATGGTGATTGATGGGTCCCGCCGGCAAGTCGGTGAGCTTCGTGCCGGGCGCACTGATTCGTGTGTCGCCGTCGTGATAGGGGTAGCGGACGATCGCATCCGTGTTGGCGACGTACAGATCGTGTCCGACGAGCGCCACGCCAAAAGGCGAAGTCAGATGATCGAGGAACACCGTCTGCGACAGCGGTTGGCCGTTCGTGCCGCCACGCAGGAGCGTAATGCGGTTCCCCGCCTGATTGAACTCGCCCGCTGCGCCCAGCACAACGCCGACGATAAGATCTTTGGGACGCATCACAGGCGCATCAGGCCCACTCGATTCGATCACCAGCACATCCCCGTTCGGCAGCACGTAAAGCGATCTCGGTCGCTTCAGCCCCTTTGCCAGTGCACTGACTTGCAGTCCTTCTGGGACCGTGGGCGTCTCGTCCTGCTTCCAGGTTCTCGGGGTCGCGATCCGCATTGGTGGAAACAGATATTGCCGCAATGCTGGCAACACGGGATTGGCACCAATCTGCAATTTTGGGTCGGCTGCCGTGTAGTCGTCGCAACCCGCTAACGAAAGCGCAAGCGTGAGTGCCATGGCAACACTCGACAGCGACATAACCGCCGCGCGTCGGGTCAGTGATTGAGTTGTTTTCATCAGTTGGATACTCCCACTCGATGACGATAAATCATCGTCTTTCCGATCCATCCGGTAAACGACAGCAGACACACGACGATGAGCGAAAGCGTCAAGCCGGCGGGAACGATGGCCGTATATCCGTCCCGGCTGTGCACGAACGCGTTGACGATTGCCAGAACGATCGCGAGAACATTTCCGATAACGTGCAGCCAGGCGACGTTCACGGTCCGAACCCGCCGATTGCCGAGAAAGTCAATCAGTCCCGCAAGCACTGCGAATGCGGCCATCACAAGGCCGGCTAACAACAGCCAGTCCGAGAAAATTTCCCACTGCACGTCGGCTGTTTTCCAGTAAGCAAGGTCAGTCAGCAGCGTCCCCACGAAACATACGTAGGGAAATGGAACCAGCAATGCGTGAACAGGATGACCGCGCACGCTGGCAAGGGCTTTGGGGTTGTCTTCTGCCATTTTTGAATCTCCGCATGTGACCGTTAAACACGAACGCCGACAATTCCCGCGACAATTACAGCCGCCCACAGCGTCGATGCGACAATGAGCGCCCAACAAACCGCACTCGCCCTGCGACGCTCCACATGATGAGCGACCAGGACCACACGCAATCCACAGGCGATATGAGCGAGTACCAGCCATACACCAAGCATGTAGTGCGGAATTAGCCGCACATTCCATGGGTCGGCAAGCAGACCTTTAGGTAACGCGGTCGCCCAGGTGTAATCCGTCTCTGTACCAAAGTAACGGGCGAGCACGAAGACCGCGTTGATATGCGACGCGATGAATACGGCCAGATAAGCGCCTGACGCAGTCTGGAGAATGTCCAGAATGCCTTGCTCCGATCTGATCTTCGATTCAGCGAGAACGAGTCCGCTGACGACCTGAAAGCACAACAGTGTCAGAAGGACGGGCTCGATCATTGGTGATCGGTAGACAGTTCTTAGTACCAGCATCACTTGCCGATGCGCGTCCGCCCCCAGCACACCAACCGTGTGGTTGATCAGATGCGCAACAAGAAAAACTAGCAGAATGACAAGCGCCGCTATGCCATGCATTGCACGTACAGTCCTCATATGCGTGGACGATGGCGCGGGCGAAACGGAACCCCGACGGCCCAGCAAGACCAGTGACGCCGCGCATAGAATCGCCAGCCATAAGCCGACCCAGACCTGATCGTCCTTCCCGTCAATCTTCATCAGGTACAGAAACACGCCAACAATCACGAATAGCGAAGGCGAAACGAAAGAGAGATATGCCACCCTGCGAAGGACGACTCCTTCTGAAGTCATCGCTGGCGTGCGTCCAAGCGCATAGAGACTGACGAAGGCACTGCAAGGAACTGCAAAGACCAGTCCCAACGACAGCAGTGCCTCCGCGATACGCTCCGATTGCCGGAATTGATAAAACATCGCGAGGTACCACGGATAACCCACCGCCATCAACGCGGGAACCATGTGCAGACACACCAACGCCTTGGGACTTAATGGCTCGGAGGCGGGACTTTGCATGACAGTTCACCAGAAACACGGAAGGTGCGGTTACATGAAAACCGTTCGTTGACTGGCCGTGCCCCGGTGGTAGCTCACGCCAGAACGGCATACTCAGAAGGGGATTTCCGTGTAGTGATGTTCATCGTATTTTTCTTCCAGATAGTTATTCACCGTATCGTTAAAATGGATCCAATGCGATGTTTTTCCGTGAGCGGTCAGCGTCGCCTGATCTCTCCAGTGTTCGATCAGGGAATAATGATTTGGATTTTTCGCGTCGATCCAGAGCTCGTAGTAGATGCACCCATCTTCTTTATTCGATTCGACAACCATATTTTCGAGCAGACCTAGAAAATTCCGCTTTGAATCTTCTTTTACCTTGAAGAACACGTTGAGGATGATCATGTCAGACTCCTTTCATGAAGCATGGTGAATGAAGCAAGGCTGAATGCCTTTCGATAAGAATCGGCGGCGAATTACATCGGTGAACACGTTCCCGGCAAACCGACATCGACGGGACGCCGCCGCGTGGCCCCAGGCGTGAGCCCGAGGTCGGTTATTTCCCGTCAGTTTCCTGGATGAATCTGCGTAGCTCGCGTAAGAATGTGTCCGGCTGTTCTTCTGCGATCCAGTGGCCAGAGTCCTGGATGGCTCTAACCGTCACATTTTCGGCAACTTCCAACAGCATCTCTTCCGCGAGTGGCAGGAAGAAACTTGCCGTCCCACCCAGACCGAGTACCGGCATCTTCAGTTTCCCCTTCGCCGACAGCATCCGCCGGTTGTCATCCTCGTCCTTCCCGAACGCGCGATAGAGTTCGAGTCCCGCTCGCATTGCACCCGGCGCGGTGTAGTCGGCAACATATCTCTGTGCGTCGGCTAGTGAAATGGCATCGGGATTTGAACTCAGCCGAACATAGAACGAGCGAAGATAGGGAAACTCGCTGCCTGAGATCAGCAATTCAGCGACGTTGTCTGCAGCGCCGTGAAGATGAAAATGCCAGAGCTTTGCCTCGCTGAAACGGGTCGTTGCGACGCTCTGAAATGCTTTGGTGCCGGGGATCGGCGCTTCCATCAGTACAAGGCGCTCGACATCCTCTGGATAGAGGGTTGCGAACGCGTATCCGACCAGCATTCCCAGATCGTGACTGACGAGGGTGATCGGATTCGTTACGCCGAGATGAAGGAGCAACGCACGGATGTCTGCCGCCATCGTCTGCTTGTCATAACCGCTTGCGGGTTTCGAAGACCCTCCCGCTCCGCGATAGTCCGGAGCAACGACGAACCAGCCATCGTTACACAAAGGCTCCATGACGTGACGCCATTCCCACCATGTCTGAGGCCATCCGTGAAGCAACACCATCGTGCGATGGCTGTCGCTGTTGCCCGGAGGTAAGCCTGCGGTGACATAGTGGATTCGAACATCTTCGCGCTCGAACATGCTGTGGTGGACTCTTTGCATTCCATGCTCCTCGACGGAATCCATAACCTGAGTCTTCATAGTCCGCCCATCGGATCACATACTCAATAACGCCATGGACTCGATGCGGCATACGAAGGTACTACGTACCGCGACTCTCAACGCTTCTACATCAAAGCCAACGGACGCCAATGCTTATCATCGGCAGCGTGGCGTACTCAGAGACCGCACCCCTTAGGGGTCGGGCGATTCCGTTGATCACCTTGTGCCGGATAAGCAGCCTCAAAGCGTTTAGCCGACAACACAATAAATCCCGCGACAACAAGCGCCAGCACTCCGCTCAATGCTCCCGCAACGCCAACCTCGCGCAACCCTGCCCCATCGATCACCTTGCCGCCGACGACAGCCCCCAAACCAATACCGGCGTTGAAGATCGAGACATTGAGTGATGCCGTCAGGTCCTGCAATGCCGTGGGGGCTGAGCGAATCGTTCGAACGTGATTCGTCACAAAGCCAGCCGCGTGCGCTGCGCCCCAGATGGCAAGCGTCACCATCGCTACGACGCGGTGAGTGAGCAGGCCTGGAAAGGCGGCCATGGAAACAGCCGCGACGACGATAGCAACGACCGCCGAACGCAAAGGGTTGGAATCGACAAACCGCCCTGCAATCGCGTTCCCGACGATACCTGCGACGCCGAACCCCATCAGAATCCAGCCGGTCGATGTGACTGTGAAGTGTCCAAGCCTGGTCAGCATATCGGCGAGATAGGTGTAAGACGTGAACATCGCCGTCAATGCGAGCAGGGACATCGCAAGATTGGTCAAAATAAGCGGACAGGTCAGGATCTTGAGTGCGGAGACTCGCGTCTCGTCAGGATCGACGGTTATCCGGGGAAAGAAAAACCAGATCAGCAACGCTATGCATGCACAGACTGCGCCTCCTGCAGCGAATGCCATTCGCCATCCGAACTCGTCCGCCAGTATCGTGGTGATTGGCGAGCCCACTACGCTCGCCACGGCGACGCCTGAAAACACCGTCGCAATTGCGCTCCCCGCCTTGGCGGGACCAGCAATTTTCGCCGCAGTCGATGTAGCCATGCTCCAGTACACTGGCAGCGCCAATGCAGAGAGCACTCGCCCAACGGCAAGAAAAGCATAGTTGGGCGCAAGAGCAGCGATAGCCGCGCCAACCACAGTAACCCCCAATACGCTCGTGAACAGCAGTCGCCGTTCGACGTGCCGTAATGCGAGCGTGAGAAAGGGGCCCGTGATCGCGACCGTGAAAGCGAATGCGCTGACCAGCAACCCGACTTGCGAAACGGGCACGTTGAGGTCGTGAGCAATAAGCGGAAGGACGCCGATGATATTGAACTCGTTGGTCAGCATCGCGAAGGCTGCGGCAGCCAGAAGAGGAACGGCGAATTTCATGATCAAACCTCGTGCACGGTGCCGATCTGGCCGGAAACGCAACCGGATGATCCAATCAGACGACACACAGGAAATTTTGAACGGGAACATTCAGAACGGAATGAAACGGACAACGGGATAAAGAACGATCAGAATCTCGTACGCATGCCGACCGTCCCCACCACCTGATTGCTGCTGGACGACGCGCCGCCAGAACCGTTGATATACGCGAGGAAACCATGCCCTGATACATGCTGATACATCGCTTCTACGTAAACGTCGGTACGCTTCGAGAACGAATAATCTGCCTGCACATTGACCTGATTCCATTTCGGATCGGCGTCGAACGTTGTACTTTGAGTTACGTGTCCGGCCGTGTAGGTGTAAGACCCGCCCAGCGAGACCGAATGCGTGAGCGCGTATTTGACGTTTATCTCATAGTTGTCGAAGCGAACCATGCCGTTCCTGGAGCCAAACGAGAGCGTGTTCTGAAACTGACTGTGCGAATACGTGAAGCCCGCAATGACTGGCCCATACGCGTAGTTGACGGCTGCAGACGCCGTGCGTTGCACATCCGATCCGAGTGGAAATCCGCCGACTCCGTTTGAGCCAGATTCCGCTACGTCTATTGCGCCCGCAGAGGCACTGGTCGAATTGGCTCCGTTTATCTGCAGGTAAGCGGCTGCGATGTTCACCGGCCCTTTGCTGTAGAAAGCACCCAGGCTGTAAGCACGGTTGTTGGCGAAGCTCTGGTTGTTAGAGAAGGCGTACATGCCGCCAAACCGGAAGCCGCGAAAGTCGTCGCTGGTGTATTTCACGGCGTTGTTGATGCGAACCGAGTGATCGAAGTTGTCGTTATCAAACGGATGCGCGAAACCCACGTCACCCAAGGTACCCGATACGCCAGACAGCGGTTCGATAAAGTCGGTGATGAAGTCGTACTGGCGTCCTACCGTCAAGGTGCCGAACATGTCGCTCTTGATACCCACAAACGCTTGCCGGCCGAATAACCTGCTGTTCTGTGACAACTTGCCATTCTGCAGGTTGAAGCCGTTTTCCAGCACGAAGATGGCGTGCAAGCCACCACCAAGGTCTTCGGATCCGCGAAGCCCGAAGCGGCTTCCGCTAATCTCACCGCTGGTCGCCTGAAATAAGGAGCCGTGCGATGTGCCCTTCGTCACGTTGTTGGTGTACATGAAACCGGCGTCTATCAGGCCGTAAAGCGTGACAGCGCTTTGCCCATAGGCCACAGTCGTTGCAACCGCAGATAGTGCGAGAACAGCTATTCGTTTCATTTGGAACCTCACGTTGCGGTGTGATGGCTTTATCTATCGCGCGTCAGGTCCAGCGAAGCGTGGCCATGAGGTACGTCACCAGGTCGCGGCGAATGAGACATCTTCTTTTCAATCCGCATGACAGCCGAATTGCCGCGCGCGGTCGATCACGCCTTCGTATTGGCTGTCATACGTTGGTGTGATCGCAGGACGGATGTGAACCGTTCGGGGAAGTTGAGGTTGGCGCTGCCGGGCAGGTGTAACACCAAGGTATGCGATACCGAACCCATCGCGTCATTGAGCGCGACTTCGCATGGGTAGATGCTCTGTGCACACATCCCCACGCCCGGAGGTTTCGATGTTCTACACCAACCCCACCGACGGCTATCGCCTCGCATATCACAAGAATGGCTCAGGCAGGCCAGTCGTCATGATCCACGGGTCACCGGGCGACAGCCATGAATATGACAGGCTCGCTGCGCTGGTGTCCGCCCGCGCGATGACGATCGTCCCCGATCTGCGTGGCTTTGGACTGTCCGACAAACAACTCGATAACGGCAGCGATGTCTTCTCGCGAGACGGCCAGGTCAAAGCCGTCATCGCGTTGATGGATGAACTCGAACTCACCGACGCTATCCTCGTCGGCTATGACATCGGCGGCTTCACTGTGCAGGGCGTCGCACATAAGCGGCCTGATCTGGTTGCGGCGCTCGTGCTCGCCCCGCCGATTCCGGGCGTTGGAAGACGCATCCTCGAAGTATCGCCCGTGAATGAATTCTGGCACGCGACGTTCTTTCGGACCACGCTTGTCGAACAGGTCTTCGATGGCAACCCGGACGCTATCCGCGCTCTGCTGAAGATTCACCTCGACGGCTGGTCGGGTCCCGGTTCGACGGTCACCGACGAACTGCTCGACAACATGGTGAAAGGCTGCTCAGCGCCAGGCGCTTTCACCGCGAGCGTGTCCTGGTTCCGTCACCTGGAAAGCAATCCCGTCTCGGGCTACGCAGCCGAAATCGTGCCGGACATCGGCGATCGCTTCGACAAACCCGTATCGATTCTGTGGCCTGAATGTGATCCGCTTTTCCCCGTTGCATGGTCTGATCAGATCGACCGGTTCATGAGCAATTTCTCGCTCAAGTTCATGCCGGGTGTCGGGCATTTTTCGCCGACAGAGGCACCCCAACTGTTCGCAGCAGAAATCTTTGCGCATCTGTCCGGCGAATGGCGCGCCGACACCGCGCGCCGATGAATTGTCGCGACAAGATCTGCGCTTCAGTGAACCCCATGTTTTCAGTCCTCGCCCTCGCCCTTGCACCGACGTTCTTCGTCATGGCATTGGGTTATGGCGCCGGTAAAACCGGTCACATCAATAACTCACACGTGAAGGAACTCAACACCGTGGTGATGAGCTATTGCCTCCCGGCCTCTTTGTTCGTCGCAACTGCAACGTCGAAGTGGTCGGACCTGATTTCGCAGTGGCCGATCCTGCTGTCGCTGAGCATCACCATGATGGGGGTCTATCTTCTCTGGTACGTTTATCAGCGCTGGGCACGTCGACAGAACTCGAGCGAAGCAGCGCTTCAGGCATTGGCCGTCGGACAGCCAAACTATGCCGCCGCGGCGTTTCCCGTCATTACTGCCTTGTTCGGCGCAGAGCATCTTTCTACGGTAGCAGTCGGCATCGCTGTCGGATCGTTGTTGCCGTCACCTTTGACGCTGGCGCTGCTCGAACTGGACAGACCTCCGGAAAAGCCGCACGGCATCAACGCGACAGCTGAGAAGTACGTTGTCGGCGCCAGCCCCAGGGCGGCCGCGCTGACACAGATCGTCACAGCCGCCCGCCACGCGCTTTCCAAGCCGATCGTGCTCGCCCCTGTGTTCGGCATGCTCGTATCGCTGAGCGGATGGCACTTGCCCGACGTCGCGGCTGCATCGTTGCGAGAGATCGGTGTTGCGGCGGGCGGCATGGGGCTGCTGGTCACAGGCGTCGTGCTGTCGCAAAGCAGATTCAGGCTGACGCTCAATACAGCCTTCGGGGTCGGCGTTTCGAACATCGCGCAGGCACTGCTCGCCTTCCTGATCTGCCGTGCCGTCAACGCATCTGCCGACATCACGCGCCTCGCGGTCATTATGGCGGCCCTTCCTTCCGGCTTCTTCGGCATTCTTTTCGGTAATAGCTACGACCGTATCTCGGGCGAAGCGAACTCGACCATCATCGCCAGTACCCTGTTTTCCGCGCTCACTTTGGCGGTAGCGATCGCATGGTCCTACACCTACGGTGGCTGACGGGCCACCTTTTTTCCCGTCTTCCAGAAAGGAGCGATTCAAGTGAGTAAAACCATTCTTATCACGGGCGCAGGTTCGGGTCTCGGCGAAGGCGCAGCCATTGGGCTCGCGAAAAACGGGCATACCGTCATCGCGACTGCAGAGTCCTGGCCGCAAGTCACGGCGCTTCGCGACAAGGCTGCCGCGATGGACCTGCCGAACCTGACGGTCACCAAGCTCAACATGCTCGATCCGTATGACATCGGGCACGCGGCGAAGCTCGAATTCGATGTCCTGGTGAACAACGCCGGCATTGCTGAAGGTGGTCCGGTTGCGGAAATTCCCATGCCGCTCGTCAAACAGAATTTCGAAGTGAACGTGTTTGCTCTACTGGATCTGACTCAGCGTGTGGTGCGTCGATGGGTCCGATCTCAGGTCAAGGGCAAAGTCGTGTTCATCTCGTCGATTGTCGGGCTCGTCAGCCCCGGCATGATCGGCACCTACTCCGCGACCAAGCACGCAGTTCAGTCGATCGCCGAATCGATGCAGGACGAGCTGAAGGAATTCGGCATTCAGGTGCAGACCATCAACCCTGGTCCGTTCTTTACTGGCTTCAATGAGCGAGGCGTGGAGGCGGCTTATCGTTGGCTCGATGACGACATCAACTTCACGAGTCGCGCTTCGTACAAGGCACAAACAGACGCACTGCTCGACAAACCGGAGATGCGCCTCGACCCCGACGACATGATCGGCAAGATGGTCGAACTGATCCCCGCCGACACGGGCCCGTTCCGGACGATCTACCCGAAAGACACGGCCGACTGGGCCGTCGCCGCAGAGCAGGCGATGTTGACACGAACGATCTGAGGTCCAGGCAGACGAGGTGCGATATGAGCGTACATCCAATCCACACCGACAAGGTGAACTCAACCCGACGCACGCTATTGTTCGGCGCGCTGGCAGGGACTGCACTGCTTGCGATGGCGCCAATGCGGACCTGGGCAGCCTCCAATGCCAGTCTGGCGGGGATCAAGGCACTGACCTTCGACATGCAGGGGACCGTGTTCGATTTCTATGATCCCGTGGTGCAAAGAGCGCAGGCAATTGGCCGCAAGTACGGACTCCCCGACGACTGGGCGGCAACGTTGCCCGGCGACTGGAGCGGTGGCGCGCACGACATCATCGTCGACATCTCGGCCGGCCGGCGTCCCTGGACCTCGAACACCGAGGTCTACCGGGAAGCGTTGCTGCCGCTGCTCGCGAAGCGCGGCGTCGGTGATCGTCTATCGGACACAGACCGGGATCAGCTACTCGGCGAATGGGGAAAGATGGTCCCGTGGCCAGACTCTGTGGCGGGTATTACCCAGCTTCGCCGCAAATACACGCTGTCCACGCTGACTAACGCGTCGATGTCGCAAATGACCGCGCTGGTCAAAGACAGCAAGCTCCCCTTTGATGAGGTTCTGACGGGAGAACTGAGCCACGCTTTCAAACCTGACCCCAAGGTCTATCAATCGGCCGTCGACTACACCGGCTTCCAGCCCGATCAGCTGTTGATGGTTTCCGCGCACAAGTGGGATCTCCATGCATCGAAACAGGCCGGCTTTCACACGGCGTATGTGCCACGACCACTCGAACTGGGACCTGGCCATGCGGCGGACCGAAAACCGGAGAACTTCATCGACATCATCGCCGACGACCTCGTCGATCTGGCCAACAAGCTCGGAAGCTAGACAGTCGGGCGACCCGGAAAGACTGGCAACAGCGGCCGTGAAGCATCGTTGATGCGCTGACGCGGCCGTTGCGGTTACCGCTCGGCACAGACACGCTGAAAGCTATCGAGGAGAAGAACACCTGCGTGGTGACCGAAACGAAGACGTGGGAAACGCTGTCGGCTTCCACCGACTTTCCCGCCTGAACAGAGCTTTCGTTGGATATCTTCGAAGAATGCGACAGCGTCGCTGCAAGAGCAACGGCGCTGTTGTTGTTTTGAGGTCGAGCTATCAATCCTCGTGGACGGGCAAAGTGAATTGAAACGTCGCCCCTGCTCCGGCATCGGTGGAAATCCACAACCGCCCGCCATGTGACTCGACGATCGAACGACTGATCCGAAGGCCCATACCCGTGCCATGCGGCTTCGTCGTGAAAAATGGGTCGAAAATCTGTTCCGCCAGTTGAGGCGGCACGCCCGTTCCGGTGTCCCTGACTGATACGAGGATGTCTTCGCCGGTACGCTCGGCTGTGACAGCGATCTCTCTTGAGCCATCGATATCCTTCATCGCTTCTATGCCGTTGAGGATCAGATTCATCGCAACCTGCTGCAACTGCACGCGATCGCCGACTACGCGAGGGAGACCCGACTCCAGATCGACTCGCACCGTGATGTCGTAGCGCTGAATCTCACCGCGTAACAAGCCAACGGTGTCGTAAATGATCTCACCGACTTCGAAGACTTCACGATTCAAAGCCCCCTTTTCGAACTGTTTGCGGATCCTGATGACAATATCCGCGGCCCTACGTGCGTCTTCCACCATATTGGCGGCTGCCGCACGCGCCTCTTTCGTATGCGGCCTGTCTCGCGAAAGCCAACGCAAACAGGCGCTCGCGTAGGCAACCGCGCCCGAAATCGGTTGACTGACATCATGGGCTAACGACGCAGCCATTTCTCCCATGGTCGTCGCGCGATTGATGCGCGCGAGATCCACCATCGCCTGGCGTAAGCTTTCTTCTGCCCGCTTGCGTTCCGTCACATCACGAACTGCGCCGACAAACTCGAGGTTGCCAATGCTCACCGCCTGACCCGATGCGGGGATATATTTGATTCGTCCATCCGGCATCAGAAAGCGATGTTCGCTGTCGAAGTTCTTCTTTTCCGTCCTTGAAGCTTCGAGCGCAAGACGAACCGCATCCCGATCTTCAGGATGAACGCGCTGCAATACGAGTTCGACGGAAGGTTGAACGTGTCGATCGTACTCGATGATGTTATAGCCCTCTTCGGACCAGTAATACTCGCCACCTGTCACATTCCAGCCAAAGCTTCCTGTGTGACTGATCTTCTGTCCTTGCGCCAGAAAGGCTTCACTACGTTGCAGGTCAGAATAAAGTGTCGCGTTCTCCAATGAAATCGCCGCTTGAGACGCAAGCAGTTGCAATAGTTCGACACGGTCCGATGTGAAAACGCCCGCCGCCAGGCTGTTTTCCAGGTAGAGAGCGCCGATCAGTTTCCCCTGCTTCACAATCGGCAAGCACAATACGGATCGCGAGCGCCTCTGCCGCACATAGTCGTTTTCTGAGTAGTAAATGTCGCTTGACGCATCATCGAGCAGAACACGCTGCTGAGTGCGAATGACATAGTCCAGCGCTGATTGCGGCAGATCTGACGACGTGACGATGGCTTGACGCACCACCACATCAATACCTCCCGCCTGACTCGTCGCTTCGGCCTCGATCCGCGGCTCACTGCCCTGCCCGGCGCTACGAAGCAAGATGAGCAAGCCGCGCGCTGCGCCCGCATTTTCCACCGCGAGCCGGACCAGTTTTTCGATCAGGCTCGGTAGAACCATTTCGCTCGACAGTGTTTGCGAAACCTTGATGACCGTGGCCAGATCGAGAAGCGAGTAAGGCGCCATGATCCTGCCACTGAAGGCGGGAGTCGTCACGTCGTCATTGATCCACGGGTATAACTTTTCCAGTTGCTCGACCTTGCCAGTCGCGCCCCAACTCAGATAGCATCGGCGAGCATCGCGTAGATACGTACGTGCAATCTTGTCAAATCCCCGTGCCGCATAGAAGCGCCCTGCAAGCTCGTTCGCTGTTGCCTCGTTATGCACAAAACCATTCGCACCGGCCGAGCGAATGGCTTTTTCATAAGCGTGCTCGGCATCGAGAAAACGCCCCTCGATACGGGCAATTTCCGCCTTCACCAGTTCCGTGCAGTTCTCGAAATTCTCGGGGCAATTCCTTTCCCATATCTCGAGCTGACGATGATGTCGGGCGAGTGCCTTCGCGTGCTCCTGTTGCAAATCTTCGGTCGCGTCGTCGATGGCACAGGCTCTCGCTAGCGCGCCATAAAAGTGATATTCCACCACCTCAAAGTAAGAATGAGACTTTTCAAAGAGTCGCGCCGCATTGTCGGATGCATTGATTGCACCTACATAGTCGCCGGCAAAGAAGCGCGCTTGCGACTTGCGAATCCAATACCAGCACTCGGGTCTCGCTAACGTCGCGTTTCCAGACAAATGACGCTCGAATCGAAGTTCATCAAAACTACCGGTGTTAAAGGTTCCAAACCTGCTGGTAAGGCCGCGAAGTGTGCGGATAAACATGATCTGTGTCGTGATCATGCTGACGACACGACCAAACTTCAGCTTTTCCGCGAATGCCAGGCCCGTTTCCGCTTCCCGCTGAACCTCGGACAAGGCGTCTCCCGCTGCAAGCATATTGGTATACAGGTTATTGCAGCTATATGCTGCAAACGTCAGATCGCCCGATTCGATCGCGGCGTCAAATGCGCGACGAATCAGCTCCCGTCCTGCCTTCATATGGCATCGCCAAGGCATGATCAGATTTCCGAGCCGCATGTAAACGCGCGCTCGAAACCTGCGCAGGTTGTATTTTTCGACCAGCTCATAACTGAGTTTCCCGAGCTGGAACCCCGCCTCATAGTTGCCAAACCGGGGACCAGCGAGATGACCTAACGTGACGTACGCGAACGACGACGCGTCACTGTTGCCGTAGTCCAGACTCATTCCAACCATCCGGCAAAGGATGAGGGCGTGCAGGTTCTCATCCGTGAACTGCGCCGTTGTGACTGCTTCGGTGAACACATCCAGAATGTCGAGCAAATCCGCGTTGTCCACCAGGGGTAAGTCGACCAGGTTTTCGATCCGCCTTGCATTCACCAACGCCCAGATCCGGTTGAACTCCGCTGACACCTCGTCGCCAGATGGATGCGGTGACCATTGCTCACCGCGACGTCGCAGATAGCCAATGAATACGTCGACGCCGCTATGACTGCGATCCAGGAGGTTGTAGAGCGTCAGGCGCAAACGCGTGATTAGCGCTATGTCGCGTGTACTCCTTGCCCGTCCTGCAAGCATCGAGAGCCGCGCTTCAGCTGATGCCAGATCGGCCTTCTGTACATCACACTCCGCAAGAAGACTTTCGATTGCAAAGATAACCCCGTCGTTTCGGCTCCACGTTTCGTCCGTCAATAGTTCGCGCCCTGCTTTGAGGTATCCGATCGCCGATCCATATGTGGTCGACATCCTCGCACGTCGCGCAGCGATGAGATTCAATTGTGCAATGCGCTCGCGCTCCTCAATCGACGCAACCAGATGGGCACCGCGATTGAGCTGGTTGACGATCTCGAAGATATGCTCATCCAGCGCTTCTTGCGAAACGCGCGACGCCATTAACATGCCGATCCGCAGATGCGCCTCCGCTCGCATGCTTTGAGGAATCAACGAGTAAGCTGCTTCCTGCACGCGATCGTGAACAAAGCGATAAGCGTCTTCATGCTGCAGAATAAGACCCATTCGAACAGCCTGCCAAAGCTGGCCATGCAGGTCATCAATTGATTCGTTGTATACCGCTCGTAGCGTCGCGAAGTCGGCGCCAATTCCAAGGCAGGCAAGCTGCCGAAGTGCCTTCTGCGTCTGCGTCGGCAACAGATTCAGCTTCGCCACCATCAAGTCGACAACGTTGTCGGTATAACCCTTGGCGTGAATGCGATTCAGATCCCAATCCCATTGAGCTTGACCGTGGTCGAAGACGAGCAGTTCTTCCTCGAACATTGCGTAAATGAACTGGACGACAAAGAACGGATTGCCGCGCGTCTTCGCCTCCACGAGTTCCGCTAGTGGACCTACACGCACCCTCTCGCCATGTAGCGAGTCCGCCAGCAACGCTTCGAGATCATGATGCGCCAACGGCGCAAGCACGATGTCGTGCGCAGTCACACCCGATCTGCGGATCGCATCCAGTTTCCGCTTGAGTGGATGCTCCGGCTGCACCTCGTTATCGCGGTAAGCGCCGATTAAAAGAAGCCGCTCCACATCGGATTGCGTGATGAGGTCTTCGATTACATCGAGCGTTGCCATGTCAACCCATTGCAGATCGTCAAGAAAAAGCGCTAACGGATGGTTCCGCGTAAAGACGCTGATGAATCGCCGAAAAGCCAGTTGAAAACGGCTTTGTGCGTCTCTGGCCGCAAGCGCTGGAACAGGCAACTGCTCGCCAATGACGAGTTTTAGTTCTGGAACGAGATCGACCATCAGCTGACCATTCGGACCGAGCGCCTCGCGGAATGCCACACGCCACTGGTTGAGTTCTTCTTCCTCTTTCGAAAGGATCTGGCGGATCAGGCTCTGAAACGCCTCTGCGAGCGTCGCATAGGGAATGTCGCGCTTATATTGGTCGAATTTTCCTGATGTGAAAAAGCCGCGCGGCGGCACGAGCGATTTATGAAGCTCATTGACCACGGAAGATTTGCCGACGCCAGAATAGCCGGATACAAGGACGAGTTCTGGCCTGCCTCCGGCGGTCGTCCGCTCGAATGCTCCGAGAAGGGCTTCGATTTCCGATTCACGCCCGTACAGCTTTTCTGGAATTAGCAGCCGGTCGGGTATGTCGCTTTCACCGGTTGGGAACGCATCGATGCGTCCGTGCGCCTCCCACTGCTCCAGACACCGCCTGAAGTCCCGCTCGACACCTATGGCTGTCTGATAGCGGTCTTCGGCCGTTTTAGCGAGCAGTCGCATGATGATGGCCGAGACAGCGGAAGGCATGACTGCCCCCTCTCCATCGGGCATGCGCGGTTGCCTTGCAACGTGACAATGCACCCACTCCATCGGGTCGGAAGCAGCGAATGGCAGAACGCCAGTGAATAGCTCGTACAGCGTGACGCCGAGAGAATACAGATCGCTGCGGGAATCGACGGAGCGATTCATCCGCCCCGTCTGTTCGGGCGACATGTAGGCAAGCGTGCCCGCAACGATTTCAGGCGGCACAGGCGCCATACGCTCGCGCGGCAGCCGTGATGCGATACCAAAGCCCATCAGCCATGCGCGCCCGGAACTGTCGATCAGCGTATTTGCTGGCTTGACGTCGCGGTGTATAAGACCCCGCCGGTGAACCTGGCCCAATGCCGCCAGCAGCCCGATTGCGATGCGCAGGCAGCGCGTCAGACCGGGCGCATCGTCTTTTTTCCGTGCAATGATCTGATCTAGTGGCTCACCACCTGGATCTTCAAGAATGAGTGTCACCCGCTCCCGATAGCTGGTCAGCGCAATCGGGCGGGCCGCCCATGCTCCATCGAGTTCGGGCGCGAGCGACCATTCGTGTTCGAGCCGCTGCAGAATGTGTGACGCTGGCTGAGCGACGGCGGCAGCGAGCGCGACGACGGGCGCCGAAGTGCGGGACTCCCTGCCACGGTAGAGCGTGAGCCCACCCTCTTCGCGAAGCGGCTCCAGCGTGTACCCGGAATCCTCTGCCATGGAGAATACCTGTCAGTCAGGAACAGGACGCGTTGCTGTCATGGTGAGAGCAACGCATCCTGGAGATTACGTAGCGTGCCGCAAATTCTTCGGTACAAATAGCACCAGGCCGGCGGCGATAAACAACGCGATTGAAATCCCGTACAGGCCAGAGCGCGAATTGTGGGTAGCCATACTTGCCGCACCAAAAGCATATTGGCTCGCGTAGGTGGCAAGGGACGCTACGGCATTGAGCGCACCGATACCGACCACGGCTGCCCGGCTGTTTAGATAAGTCGTCGTGTAAGCCCAAAACACGCTGACACACGACATGATTCCCGTGTATGCCAGCGACAACCCGCCTATTGCCACGTAAAAACTGATCCCGTCACGGGAAGCCACGAGTAAAGCGAAACCACTCACGCAGGCAGCGATCGCGTAGTGCCAACGGCGCTCGCGAAACCAGTCGGACGAATATCCCCATACGATCATTCCGATACTTGCGCACAGGTAGGGAATGGCGGTGACCAACCCATTCCGGCTAAACGTTCGCACGCCGAGGTCGTGAACAATCTGGGGCAGCCAATACGCGAAGCCGGCGACAGCGACACCCCCGATGACTTCGATGAAGGCGAGGATCAGAAACGTCTTCGATCTCAGCGCTTGCCGTATGTCGGATCGACGCCCAACCACCGGTTGCCCATCGGAATCCGATGCGAGAGACGTCGCTACCCGTTCCTTCTCGGCTGCAGTGAGCCACGTCGCGGATTGCGGTGTGTTCTCAATCAGAAAGTAGACCAGTATGCCGACAACAATCGAAGGAATACCTTCGATCAAAAACATCCATTGCCAACCTGCAAGGCCATTTACATTGTGCATGGTCTCGAGCAGATAGCCCGACAATGGCGCACATAAAACGCCCGCGACAGGAACAGCGGCAAGGAAAACAGCGATCATCCTTGCGCGAAGCACATCGGGAAACCAGTACGTCAAATACAGGTAAACGCCTGGCGCAAGTCCGCCTTCCGCAACACCCAGCAGGAATCTGAGCAGATAAATCTGCATTGGCGAGGAAATGCACATCATCAGCGACGAGACGATTCCCCAGGAAATCATGATGCGCGAAATCGTCGCCCGAGCCCCGATGCGTGCGAGAAGAAGATTGCTGGGAATGCCCGACACCAGATAACCGATAAAGAATATCCCCGCACCCATCCCGTACATCGCGTCGGTCAGTCCCAGTTCATGCGCAAACTGAAGCTTTGCGTACCCAATGTTGACGCGATCCATATAGGACAGCACGAAAATCAGGAACAGCACCGGCATGGTTCGCCAGACTATTTTCCTAAAGACTTGATCCGGCTCGCTCGAACGGGTCGAAGTGGGGTCTCCGGAAGGCACTGGCCGCCATTGAACATGCAACACGAGCCACCTCCTTCGCGGCGCCGCCTGAAAACTGGCATTGTGCAATGTGATTGCAATACGCCGGGATAGTATTGCAAATGCACAACTCTAGCGCCGTTCCAGACAGAGCACATCGGAAGTCTCATGACGTCTGCAAGTTTGCAGCCATGGGGAGCACGGTGAATAAATCGTGGCTCGCCGGCGCTTCAATGATGGCGATAACCAGCGGGGTGCTCGCACAGAGCGCTGTCACATTGTATGGATCGATCGATACGAGCCTGCTGCTGAACACGAATAACAACGGGGGCCGCACTATCAGCCTCAGCGATAACGGCATACAAGGCAACCGGGTTGGGCTGTTCGGAACAGAACGCCTCGGCAGCGGACTCAGTGCAATTTTCAGACTGGAGAACGGATTCAATGCGTCGACTGGCGTAATGGGACAAGGCGCTCGACTGTTTGGCGGTCAGGCTTATGTCGGCCTTGCCGGTAACTTTGGCTCATTGCTCGCCGGACGGCAATTGAATACAGACGTCGCGCTGATTGCACCGGACTTTGCTGCGGCGTCGCAATGGGCCGGCATCCTTGGCTCCCACCCGGGAGACGTCGACAACTTTTACGACACATTCCGGGTACCGGGCGCGCTGAAGTACATCGCGCCGAAAATCCGGGGCGTCAGTGTTCAGTTGCTGTATGCGCCGGGGGGCGTTGCGGGGCATATCACGCAGGGACAAGTCGCGTCGATCGCTGCGACATATGAAGTCGGGCCAGTGGTCGTGGGGGCCAGCTATAACAATGCGCAATCGCCCAATCAGGGACTGGCCGCCGGAACAGCAAACGTCAACACCCCAGTTACACCGGCTGGCGTCTATTTTTTGTCTCCCGTTGATAGCGGATTCGTATCTGCTCATACGTATCAGGTATTTTCGGGCGGCGCGTCCTACAATATCGGCTCAGCCATATTGGGCGTGCTCTACACAAATACCCAGTTTCGCGGCCTCGGCGACCTCAATTCCGGCCCCAACCCTCTTCAATACACCGGGAACGCGACATTCCAGAATGTCGAATTTAACGTTAGGTACTCGATTTCACCGTCGATGATCATCGGGTCTGCATACAACATCACCACCAGAAACAGCGTATCAACCGTTAATGATCCAAACGGTCTCGGTTCTGCGCGCTACATTCAGGCGACGATTGGTATTCAGTATTTCCTTCAGAAAACGACTTTCGTCTACGCTGAGGCGATGACGCAGAGAGCGTCCGGAGTCGATTCCACGGGACAAAGTGCCGTCGCTGCCAATAATTTTATCGGCCGGTCGTCCAACTCAAGGCAGAGTGCCGTGCGCGTAGGACTCAACGTTCACTTTTGAGCCACGCCTGTACGAGTCGCTATCAAACGTTCTTTCCCAATAGTTCGGCGATCAGTGCAAGCAGTTGCTCATCGTCTACCGGCTTTGGAAAGAATCCAGCCGCACCATCAGCAGTTGCGCGTGCCAATACGGCTTCCGTTGCGTACGCCGTAATGCAGATCACCGGCACGGGCGGCCTCCAAAGCTTGATGGAGCTAAGCAACGCAAAACCGTCGATACCGGGCATCTGGATATCCGTGATGACCAGCTGGAGCGTCGAGCGACGGGTATCGCCCAGAAGTTGCTCCGCCGAAGAATAGGCCGCGGAATGCCAGCCCTCTGCACGAAGCATGCTTGACAGGCCCATCCGGACAGATTCGTCGTCGTCGACCACGCCGATGACTGCGGAAGAGCGTTTTGCTTTCATCTCTGGTCCGGACACCGTTGGATGGATTCTGGGAGCTGAACCTATGGCAAGTTACAGTCCAGCAGTTGAAACGGCAATAAGACCTTCGAATGATGCAGATTCAGTGACGGTATCCTAGGAAGACTCACTTGAGGCTGACAATTGCGCACAGCACCTATGTGCAGGAGAAAAGCTACTCTGATTCCTGCTGGGACGGCAATACACGTTGCAGCATTTTGACCAGGTCGGCTACGGAGCGAACCTGAAGCTTGTGCATCGCGCGGCCCCGATGAATCTTGACCGTCACCTCGCTCAGCCCAAGCTGGTCCGCAATCTGTTTGTTCAGAAGCCCATCAGTGACCAGAACGATGACTTCCCGCTCCCGTGCGGTGAGCGACTCGTAAGCGTCCCGGATGTCAGCGGTGACCTGCTCTTTCTGGAGCGCGTCACCATCGCGTCGCAGGGCTGCCGTGACCGTGTCGATAAGCGTCTGATCTTTGAACGGCTTGGTCATAAAATCGAAGGCACCCGCTTTCATCGCCTTCGTGGCCATCTCGATGTCACCGTAGCCCGTCAAAAACACAATCGGAAAGCGTATCTTTTTCCTGACCGATTCCTCCTGCAGAGCCAACCCGCTTCCTCCCCGCAGGCGAATATCCAGGATAAGACAACTCGGCACCTCGGGCTTTTTCGCAGCAAGGAACTCATCCGTAGATTCAAACGCTCGAACCTGAAGCCCTACCGAAGCAAGCAGCGTGGTTAATGACCCCCGAATTGAAGGATCGTCATCGACCACATAGACGAGCGAGCCGGGTACCGCTTCGTGGCCAGCTCGAATGGCATCGTGTTTCATCATCGAAGACCGGAATGTGTACGGACAGAGATCACTTGTCAGCGTTTAATATGGTACGCAATCCCGTCCCCCGATGCCACAATAGGGCTCTCGACGCTGTGTTTCGAGCGTTTCGCGAGCGTCTACGGATGCACACTCGTTCATGAGATTGTCATCAGCAGATAGAAATCGAACCGTCTGACCTATCGAGAGCGAGCCGTCTGGTTTCCAATGCTACGTCGCTGACGCCGATCAGGCAGCAGCAATCTGGAAAAGATGCTTTTCGTTACTGCTCTATGGCTGCTGACGAAGATCCATCAGTGCTAGCATGGTCCTTGCCATACTCTCAGGCGGCGCTCGTTTTTCACCGGGATGCGCGTGAGGCCGCGTTGCATACTTCCAGATTCTGGAAATGGCTACCGTACGTTATTCGCTAACCCGCAGTGCTTAACTCAACCAGTTAATTTGCTCGGCCCGACGAAGGGCAATACCGCCACAGCAGAACCCACGAGACGAAAACCGTCAAGGTTCACTGCAATGGACAACAGACTCCAGATGTCATGGGACGATGGCGAACGCGTGTTCTGGCGCGGGAGAAGACCGAGCCACACCGACGGTCCCGACGTTCTGCTTGCCCGACCTGTTGCCGATCATCCACGGCCAGCCAGCCTCGATCGGTTCGCACATGAATTCAGCCTGAAAGACGAGCTCGATGGAACGTGGGCCGTACGGCCGCTAGATCTGGTGCGGGAAAACGGCCAGACCATGCTGGTGCTCGAGGATCCCGGGGGCGAGCCTCTCGCTCGACTGCTAGGCGCGCCCATGGAAATTGAGCACTTCTTTCACCACGCCGTCGGGATCGCATCGGTGCTGGGGCAGTTGCACCAGCGTGGACTCGTCCACAAAGATCTCAAGCCTACGCATATTCTCGTGAACTGCATCGGCGGGCAGGCCCGTCTCACGGGGTTTGGCCTCGCCTCACGATTGCCTCGTGAGCGACAGTCGCCCGAGCCGCCAGAGACCATCGCCGGCACGCTTGCCTATATGGCACCCGAGCAGACGGGACGGATGAATCGGTCCATCGACTCGCGGAGCGACCTCTACGCATTCGGCGTGACGCTATATCAGATGCTGACGGGCGCGCTACCGTTCAATGCCGTCGACCCGATGGAATGGGTGCATTGCCACATCGCCAGAAAGCCGATTCCGCCCGGTGAGCGAGTACAACACGTGCCAGCCGCTGTATCGCGCATCGTCATGAAGCTGCTCGCCAAAACAGCGGAAGAACGCTATCAGACGGCGGCTGGAGTGGAGCACGATCTGCGCCATTGTCTTGCTCACTGGCAGCATCAGCGATTTATCGAAGCGTTTCCGCTCGGTGAACGCGACGCATCCGACAAACTTCTGATTCCCGAAAAGCTGTACGGACGGGAGCGCGAAGTTGACACGCTGGTGGCTGCTTTCGATCGGATCGTCAAGACTGGCACGCCGGAGCTATTGCTGGTTTCCGGCTATTCCGGGATCGGCAAATCATCTGTCGTCAATGAACTGCACAAGCTGCTGGTACCGCCTCGGGGAATCTTCGCATCGGGCAAGTTCGACCAATACAAGCGAGATATCCCCTACGCCACGCTGATACAGGCGTTCCAGAGCCTGGTTCGCCCGCTGCTCGGCAAGCCCGACGCGGAACTCTCGCGTTGGCGCATAGCGCTGCTGGAGGCATTGGACGTCAACGCGGGGCTCATGACCGACCTGATTCCGGATTTGAAGCTCATCATTGGAGAACCGCCGCCAGCTCCAGAGCTCGAGCCGCAACAGGCACAACGCAGGTTCATGCAGGTTTTTCAGCGTTTTATCGGCGTATTCGCACGCGAGGAGCATCCACTCGCCCTCTTTGTAGACGATCTTCAATGGCTCGACGCAGCAACGCTCGACCTGCTCGAAGACCTGTTGGCGCGTCCAGACCTTCGACATCTGATGCTGATCGGCGCTTATCGCGACAACGAGGTGGATGCCTTGCATCCATTGATGAGTAAGCTTCGCGCTATTCGCGAGGCGGGCGTTGCAGTCAGTGAGATCACACTCGCGCCGTTGGCTATCTCGCACGTCAGACAGTTGACCGAGGAGGCGCTTCACTGCGATTCCGACTCAGTACAACCACTAGCTCGACTCGTGCACGACAAAACAGCTGGCAATCCGTTCTTCGTGATCCAGTTTCTCCAGACACTCGTCGAAGGCGACTTGCTGACTTTCGATCATGACGTGGGGAAATGGTGCTGGGATCTCGATCTTATCCACGCCAAGGGCTACACCGATAATGTCGTGGATCTGATGATCGGCAAATTGAGCCGCTTGCCAATTGAGACGCAGCGTGCGTTGCAGCAACTCGCATGTCTGGGGAACACAGCGAGCACGGCAGCGCTATCGACAGTGCTTGGGGTTCCCGTAAAACAGGTCCATACGGAACTATGGGATGCCTGCCGTCAGGAACTGGTGGAACGGCTCGGAGGCTCTTATCGGTTTGGCCACGACCGCATTCACGAAGCCTCGTATTCGCTTATCCCGGAGGCCTCACGTGCCGAAGCACATTTGCGGATCGGCCGGTTACTCGCTGAGCAAACAGCACCAGACAGGCGAGAGGAGGCGATCTTCGAGATCGTCGGCCAACTCAATCGCGGTGCGGCGTTGATGACTTCCAGCGGCGAGCGGGAGCAGCTTGCGGGTTTCAATCTACTCGCGGGACAGCGCGCAAAGGCGTCGACCGCCTATGCGTCGGCACTCACCTATCTCGCGACGGGTGCGGAACTGCTTGGCGACGACAGATGGAGCCGCCAACATGAGCTGATTTTCGACCTGGAGTTGAATCGGGCCGCGTGCGAATTTCTGACTGGTCAGTCATCACTTGCGGACGAACGCCTCAGCGCGCTTTCGATGCGCGCCGTGACGACTGTGGAGCAGGCAAGCGTCGCATGTCTGCACACGGACGTCTGCACGACGCTCGACAAGAGCAGCCGTGCAGTCGCGGTTTGCCTTGATTATCTGCGCCACGTCGGGATCGATTGGTCCCCCCATCCGTCCGATGAAGAGGTCCGGAACGAATTTGACCTGATTGGTTCACTCCTGGGGCGGAGGACAATAGAAGAGCTGATTGATTTGCCGCTAATGGAGGATGCAGCGTCGCTGGCTACGGCAGAAGTGCTGACGAAGCTCTTCGCTCCTGCCCTGCAGACAGATGGCAACCTCGTTGCGCTGATGAGTTGCAAAGCCATCAATCTGAGCCTTTCGCGCGGCAACTGTGACGCGTCATGTTTCGCCTATGTCCTGCTTAGCCGGGTGGCAGGGCCGCGCTTCGGCGACTATCAATTTGGCTTCCGATTCGGCCAGCTTGGCTACGATCTCGTCGAACAACGTGGCCTTAAGCGCTTCGAGGCGAAGACTTACCTGTGCTTTTCTATTTTTTCCGTTCGCTGGATGAAGCCGGTGCAGGCTTGCCGCGATCTGCTGCGCCGAGCCTTCGCCGCTGCGAACCGGCTCGGCGACATCCCTTACGCCGCCTATTCGTGCAACAGCATGAACTCAGATCTGCTGTTCGCCGGAGAGCCTCTGCCTGAAGCACAAGCGGAAGCCGAACGCGGATTGGCGTATGTCGAGCGGATGCACTTTGGGCTTGTGATCGACTTTATCGCCACGCAACTCGCGCTGATCCGGACGCTCCGCGGCCTGACGCCGACATTCGGGTCATTCGACGATGCGTACTTTAATGAACGTCAAATCGAACACCGCTTGTCCGAGAATCCCGCGCTCGCCGTTCCCGCCTGCTGTTACTGGATCCGAAAACTGCAAGCACGCTATCTAGCGTGCGATTTTGCGGGAGCGCTCAACGCTGCTGCCAAAGCTCAGCCACTTCTATGGACTTCTTCCTCGTTTTACGAGGAATCCGACTTCCATTTTTATACCGCTCTAGCCCTGTCGGCATGCTCGGACGCCGCCGCGTTTGACGAGCGGTCCCAGTGTCTTCCGGCGATGAAGAGCCACCTCGTGAACTTGCAGACCTGGGCCGCAAACTGCCCGGAGAATTTCGCGGACCGCGCGGCACTGGTTAGTGCGGAAATTGCCCGCATCGAAGGGCGCGATCGAGATGCCGAGCAAAGCTACGAACAGGCGATACGCGCGGCGCAGCAAAGTGGATTCGTTCACAATGAGGCGCTCGCGAATGAACTCGCATCCGGCTTCTATTCGGCGCGTGGTCTGGAGAAGATTGCGCGCCTTTATATGCGCGACGCCCGTTATGGGTATCAGCGTTGGCGCGCCGATGGCAAGGTTCGGCAACTTGAGCAGATGCATCCGTACCTTGGGACCAACGATCCCATGTCCGATTCAACGAGTACGATTGCAACGCCCGTCGAGCAGCTCGATCTTGCGACGGTGCTCAAGGTGTCACAGGCTGCATCCAGCGACATCGTGCTGGAAAAACTCATTGACATGGTCATGCGCACGGCCATCGAGCAGGCGGGTGCCGAGCGAGGCCTCCTGATCCTGTCCCATGGTGGCGAACTGCGTGTCGCAGCAGAGGTAACGACAGGTGCCGACGCCGCACATCTGCAACTTCGAGACTTGCCAGTGAGCTCAACACTGCTACCGGAATCGATTCTGTATCACGTTATGCGCGCGCGAGAAAACGTCATCCTCGACGATGCGACAATCGACCCTCGCTTCGAAACAGATTCGTACGTCCGCCAGTTTCGCGCCCGCTCGATTCTTTGCTTGCCTTTGATGAACCCGGTGAAGCTGGTCGGCGCGCTCTACCTCGAAAACAATCTGACTGCTTGCGTCTTTAGTCCTGCCCGGATTGCCGTGCTGAAACTGGTGGCGTCGCAGGCGGCGATCTCGTTAGAGAACGCACGCCTCTACCGCGACCTTGCCGAGCGCGAAGCAAAGATCAGGCGTCTCGTGGATGCGAATATCATTGGAATAATCGTCTGGAACGCCGATGGGGTCATTCTCGAGGCCAACGACGCGTTCCTTCGCATGGTCGGATATCAACGAGAGGATTTCGCCTCGGGTCTCGTACGCTGGCGCGATCTGACACCACCAGAGTGGCGACCAATCAGCATGGAAGCTCTGGAACAGACCGCGCAGACGGGGCGAGCGCAGCCGTACGAAAAGGAATATTTCAGAAAGGATGGTAGCCGCGTGCCTGTCATCGTCGGTCTTGCAACGTTCGAAGCGAGCCGTAAAGAAGGTGTTGCCTTCGTGCTAGATCTGACGGAGCGCAAGCTTGCCGAGGAGGAAGCTCGTCAGAGTGAGCGTCGTTACCGGGAAGTGCAGTCCGAACTGGCACATGCAAACCGGGTCGCGACTGTCGGTCAACTTGCTGCTTCCATCGCCCACGAAGTGAACCAACCGGTCTCTGCCGCGGTGATGAATGCGCGAGTCGGTCTGCGATGGCTTCGGGCCGAACCGCTCGAAGTGGAGGAAATACGACAGGCTTTCGAGCGTATCGTCAACGATGGCAATCGGGCGGTCAGTGTCGTCGGTAAAATTCGTCAACTCATCAAAAAGGCGCCACCGAGCAAGGAACTGGTGGATGTTAACTCGACGATTTGTGAGGTCATAGAGCTGACGCGAGCGGAGGCATCAAGGAGCAACGCGTCGGTAAAGAGCCAGCTCGCGGCTGACTTGCCGCTCATCGAGGCAGACCATGTACAACTTCAACAGGTGCTTCTGAATCTTGTGATCAACGCGCTTGAGGCGATGACGGATGTCGACGATGGCGAACGACATTTGCAAATCAGCACTGAGCGTGTCGATTCCGAAACCAGCAACATCGTGGTGACCGTGCGTGACACGGGGCCGGGATTCGCTCCTGGAAGTGTCGAGAAGATTTTTACCCCCTTCTACACGACGAAATCAGCCGGCCTGGGTATGGGATTGTCGATCTGTTCATCAATCATCGATGCTTTTGGTGGGCGGATGTGGGCCAGCACAAATACACCACGGGGAGCCGTTGTCCAATTCAGCTTGCCGGCACCTCGGGGCGTTTGATAACGATCGACACGAGGTTGGATTTTCGATGGGACTTATGCTACGGAATCTGGGCAAAATTGTGGCAGCGATCAGCCGTAGTGGTTGATGGACCGATATCGTTTAGGTTTATTCGACGCCTGCCCTCAAGCACAGGCTGGTGAGCGAACGACGGCGCGCGCGGGCAGGCGTTGGATAAACCTCGAGGGAGGAAACCGCGGAGTGGTCCGATACGACCGGCGTTTTCGCTATGGCGATTGATGAATGTGCCCGGTATAAGTTCTGGGGCAACGGCGGATGATACGGGCGCGAAGACGAGTACGGAAGCAGCAATCTGTACGATCGCGCGTGCGGTTCTGAGTTTGGAGCACGGCTGTGGAACGGTGCATGATGCCAGCGGCACAACCGTCCGCTTGCCGGGCGCGCTGACGCGAAGCCGGCAGTTGGGATGTAGATCGGAGCAAGGCGCTCATCGCCGGCTCGCCTCGGGTGGTGCACGAATCGGTACGGTGCGCGTCAGAATGTCGATGACGATCATGGGCGCACCGCAGTGCCGACAGATGAAGACCGGTCGATTGGCCATGACCGCGTCGTGCTGCGATGAGCCGGGTTCGTGCGGGACATCGAGCAGCGTGCGGGCCTTCGCCAGGTTCGCGCGGCGCACCGGGTTGGCAAGCAGCCCGTAGTGACGGATGCGGTGGAAGCCAGCAGGCAACACGTGGAGCAGGAAGCGGCGCATGAATTCGCTGGCATCGAGCGTCATGACCTTGTAGCGGGTGCGGCCCTTTGCCCGGTAGTCTTTCCAGCGGAAGCTCACGCTGCGCCCATCGAAGGCGAGCAGCCGCTGGTTGGAGATGGCGACGCGATGTGTATAGCGTGAGAGGTAAGCGAGCACTGCTTCAGGTCCTGCGAACGGACGCTTGGCGTAGACGAACCATTCGGAGGCGCGCAGCAGCGCGAGCCACCGGGCGAAGGCCGCCAGGTCAGCGAGCTGCGCGTACTCGCCAAAGAACTGAAGCCTGCCGCACTGATGGGCATCAGTGAGCGCTTCGAGGAAGCGTCTGCGAAACAGGCGCGAGAGCACGCGCACGGGCAGGAAGAAGCCAGAACGACAGGCGATCCAGCGCTCGCCATTGGCTGACAGGCCACCGCCAGGAACAATGCCGTGCACATGCGGGTGATGCGTGAGCGCCGAGCCCCAGGTGTGCAGCACGAGCGTGGCGCCAATGTCGGCACCGAGGTGCCGGGGATCGGCTGCGATGGTGCGCAGCGTTTCGGCGGCAATGTCGAACAGCAATCCGTAGATGACGCGCTTGTTATACCAGGCGATCGCACTGATCGGTGCGGGAAGCGTGAAGACGACGTGGTAGTACTCGACGGGCAGCAGGTCAGCCTCGCGCGCTTCGAGCCAACGTCGTGCAGCACCTGCCTGACACTTCGGGCAATGGCGATTCCGGCATGAGTTATAGGCAATCTCGGTTCGTGTGCAGCCCGAACAGCGCAGCACATGGCCGCCCAGCGCCGCGCTGCGGCACTGTTCGATGGCCGACATCACCTTCAGCTGCCCGAGGCTCAGTGCTACCGAGCGTCGCCACGTGGCCCCGCAGGCGCGGAAGATGTCCGCGACCTCCAGCATCGGCTCCGACCGCGCGTCAGCTATTCGCTATGCAGGCGCTCCAGCGGACTGACGACTTCGTGCAGCAAGTCGGTGGCGACCTGGGCGTAAAGCGCTGTCGTTTCAAGCTTCTTATGGCCAAGCAGGACCTGAATCACACGGATATCCACCTTCTGCTCGAGCAGGTGCGTGGCGAAACTGTGGCGCAGCGTATGCATCGATACGCGCTTGTCGATCTGTGCAGCTTCGGCTGCGGCGCGAATGGCGCGATTGAGTTGCCGTGGCGTCAGCGGGTCAACAGGATCAAGTCCCGGGAACAGCCAGCCGCCATCGGGCATCTTGCCCTGGGCGCGAGCCACACGCCACCAGACCCGCAGGCGTTCGAGCAGTACTGGCGAGAGCATCGCATAGCGGTCCTTGCGGCCCTTGCCCTGTTCGACGCGCAGTGTCATGCGCTGGCTATCGATGTCGCCCACCTTGAGTGCGACCACTTCGCTGGCACGCAACCCCGTGCCGTAAGCCAGCGACAACGCCGTCTGATGCTTTAAATTACCTGTTGCCGCGATCAGTCGACGGACCTCGTCGGGGCTAAGGATGACCGGCAGGATGCGCGGCACGCGCACCGGCTGCATCCGGGCCATCAGTTCCGGCTTCTGAAGCGTGATCTCGAAGAAGAACTTCAGTCCGGTGATGGCGGCATTGAGCGAGATGGGCGAGGCTCCATGGTCGACCAGATGCAACTGGTAGCTTCGTAGGTCTTCGACAGTCGCGGTATCGGGCGAGCGTCCGAGGTATCGGGCAAACGCGCGAACGCTGCGCAGATAGGCCGTCTGGGTCTTGGGAGAAAGCTGGCGCATGCGCATGTCATCAGTCATGCGCTGGCGCAATGGGCTGACGCCCGGTTGGGTGGAGGTCATGATGCAGCTCCGTTTGAAGAACGAGGCGGATTGCCTCGACCCTCAACATACGGAACTGCGCAGCGGACCTCTCCGGAACCTGCCACGTTGGCCGAAGCCCTCTACCGCGCGAGCGGTTTCGTTCATCGAGTCTTTGCTGTCGTTGAAGACTGCATAGTCAAAGACAGCAATAGAGTGAGTATCGGTCATGGAGACTTCTTTTCGCTGATGATCTGCAGTCCACATGCACGTGCGCAATGGGCAATAATCCTGGGCGGCAAGCAATCGGCGTTGGCGGGAGCGCGTTTCCTGTTGCAGGCTCGCATGCTGTTGAAACCGGCAACCGGCGGAGTGGTCGGCCATGCGTACATCGCGCGTGCTCTGAACGTCTAGACGCAACCGCGCGTCCGATTCCGGCGTCTCATGTCACGCGAACGTCTGCTCACTGTAGAGCGGACGCAAACAGCGCCCCGCGATGAAGCCGGTCGACGGAAATCAGGGCTTGAAGTGCAACGATTGAGCCCAGCCGTGCCTTGAGAAACGCAACCACGTAAGGCGTCGCGGCGGCCGCGATCATCGATGCAGTCGATGGATCGATGATCGCACGTGCCGCCAACGATTCGGCCACGCGACCGGTCAGAACGCCTTCTCCACCCTCTTCGAGCGATTTGAAAACGCCATCGCCCTTGACCAGCCCGGCGGCAAACGCCACAAAGAAGCTCTTGCCCGGATGCTCGCCCAGCAGGCCGGCACCCTGCTCCTCAACGTGCGCGTGCGCCGTCTCGGCCACCTGGCCAAGCATCTGCCGGGCGTCGTCAGCATTGATGCCTTGATCGGCTAGCGCCTGCGTTGCCTGATTCCCATGTTCCGACGCGAGAAATTCAGAAACCAGTTGCTGCATGTCCATGACAAATGCTCCAGAGATCGCGGCGGTGGGAAGACCAATTTAAACAAGGCGGCTGCAACATTTTGCTTGGCGAGTGAGCAGCTCGGCTCATTGTCGCCGGGCAACCTTTCGGACCCACAACACTGCACGCCGACGCTGCGCGGTTTGCCGAATAACAAGAGATGACCGAAAGCGCCCGCAAGTCGGGCATCCGGGTCTGGATCGGGCCCGATGCACCGCTTACACTGATAGGCATCAGCGAAAACAGGCTGGATGCCGACCACTCTTGTGCCAGTGCCAAAATGCCCAACCCTTTGAGCCTCGATGATGAAGCACGCGCCGAAATGCTGTGCTATCTGGTTGTCGGCGAGCTTGTTTCGATGGCTCGGACACAGGACTGGCTCAACACCGGGCACCTTGTTGAGCTGTCCCGGATCTGGATGAATGCCAACGGCGCGATTTGCGACTGGCAGGAGCGCATCGGGATCGCACGGATGGCAGCCGATTTGGCGCCCGATATTCTGGCGGCGTTCGGGCTCGACACGGAAAAAGCGTTGACGGCGCTTTTCGCGGACGGCTGGCGCCTTGACTACCGTCTGCCTGTGGTCTGTCAGATTCATGACCGATGCGTCGCCCGACTGCACCGCGTGTAGAACACTCTGGCGCGCGCAGCCACTCGCGAATGCTTCCATCGGTATCGGCACACCGAGCGCCATGAAACGGCGCTCCATCGTTGCTCCTATCTGGAATTTCACATCCACTACCCGCCGTCTGTCAAAGACGGACGCATTGCTGGCGAGCACCCGCGCCTCTTCGGTCGGCTGCAGACGCCTCAACGATCATCACGATCCCGTCGGAATTGTCCGTTTGGGTATCTGCCGGTAGTGATAGTGGTCGCTTTCGCAGGCGGCAAGCTTCGGTTTCGCGCATTGACTTGTATCTGGAGCGGCCTATCAATAGATAACGTGTTCTCTTGTCGCATCCCCCAATGCAATCCATCAAGGGGGCATCCGCCTCCGATTCTCGTGTTCGTGCCGCGCAGTATGTCCGTATGTCGACGGACCATCAGCAATACTCCCCTGAAAACCAGAAGACAGCGCTCGCAGACTACGCCCGCGCGCACGAAATTGACATCGTCGAGACTTATGAGGACGACGGCCGGTCGGGTGTCACCCTTCGCCATCGCCCCGCTCTTCTGAAGTTGCTCAAGGACGTACTCGATCCCGGCAGAGGATTCGAAACCGTACTGGTTTATGACGTCAGCCGATGGGGACGATTTCAGGACGTGGACGAGAGCGCCCACCACGAATATATCTGCCGCCAGGCAGGCGTCAGTGTCATCTACTGCGCTGAGCCTTTCACGAACGACGGCACGCCTGCTTCCAATATTATCAAGACAGTAAAGCGCGCCATGGCGGGTGAATATAGTCGTGAACTATCCGAAAAGGTCTTTCTCGGCCAGTCACGACATGTTGAACGCGGATTCTGGCTGGGAGCGGCGCCAGGCTATGGTCTGCGCCGCATGCTTGTAGACGCGAACGGCACCTCAAAAAGCTATCTGAAGCGGTCTGAGCACAAATCCATCCGCGCCGACCACACGATTCTCGTTCCCGGTCCGCCGAACGAGATCGCGCTCGTAAGAACAATATTCTCGTGGTATGTGCACGATAAATTAGGAACAGGCCGCATCGCTGAACGGCTCAATGACTTTGGACTATACAACTCCTACGGAAACCCGTGGCGTTCGTGCACGATCAATCATCTCATTCGAAACGAGAAATATGTCGGCGATCTGGTGTGGAACCGGACGTCAATGAAACTTCACACGCCAGTGGTCCGGAATGATCCCTCCAGGTGGTACCGACACGTCGGCGCGTTCTCGCCCATTGTCGACCGTGAACTTTTCGAGGCGGCACAAAAACGGTTAGGCCGGTTCAGGATAAAGCCGGATACTGAAGCAATTGCGGCTAGCATGGCACGGCTTCTCAGGTCGAACGGAACGCTCTCTGTCCGATCCATCAAAAGCGAACTGGATATACCGGGAAAATCGACCGTCCGACGGCGCATGACATCCCTGGAGGAAGGGTATCGCCTTGCCGGATACAACTCCCCTCGTGACATCGCATATGTGGACGAGCGTGTAATCGCGAAAAAATCCATGGCCGCCCACATAAGCGATCTCATTGAGCGCCTGAGGGCGCAAGGACACCTGGTCGAATATAACGAGATCCGCCCGTCTCTGGTTATCGATCGATATCTCCGGATCAAGGTGGCCGTGTCACTTGGCGAAAAGGACAATACCTTCAGGCCCTACGCCCAAGTGGTCAAGTCTAGCGTGAAGACGGCCGACCTGTGCCGCGTGGGCTACTACCCGCGCCCTGGCGGCCACCTCCTTGGCTTCTACCTGCTACCTGGGTCAGTCATCGCTAACAAGGGAATGACTACGCTTTGTGAATCTCAGATACCTGGAGTCGAAGGGTTCAGGATGTCCGACCTGTCCGCTGTTCTAACCTTGTGCGCTCATGCGCCGCTCGGAGGTTTGCCATGAACGATCAGGAAAATCACGAGATTATGGATATTCCGCTGGACCAGATCCGGATTATCAATCCACGCGCTCGCGCCAGAAAGCAGCACAGGGCGATTGTCGAGAACATTGCCGCCGTCGGTCTCAAGCGACCGGTAACGGTAAGCAGATGCGGTAACAGTAGCAACGGCGCGACCTACAACCTCGTGTGTGGACAAGGCCGTATCGAGGCTGTCAGGTCTCTGGGCTATGACACCATTCCGGCACGCGTCATAGAAAAAGATGAAGTTGGCTGTCTCGAGATGAGCCTTGTCGAAAATGTGGCTCGCCGTAATCACTCAGCGATCGAGCTTATTCGCGACATAAAATTCCTCGTCAGCGACGGCCAGGCTCCGAAGGACGTAGCAGCGCGGGTCGGACTATCTCTGTCCTATCTGCAGAGCCTGCTTACCCTTCTTGAGCAGGGTGAAGAGCGTCTGGTCGCGGCAGTCGAGCAAGGTTCGTTACCGATCGGACTGGCTATCTCAATAGCCCGCTCAACCGATACGGAACTGCAACTCGCCCTATCCGACGCATACGCCGATGGAACGCTCAAACACCGCCAGCTCGCCGTGGTTCGACGAATCATTGAGCAAAGGCAAAAAAATCGTGGCACCCGTCCTTCTGGGACGAATAGTGCACCGAATTCTTCCTCGCTGACCCCAGAAAAGCTGCGCAAACTTTATATCCGGGAAAGCGAGAAACAGTACCTGCTGTCCATGAAGGCAGACATGGTGCATGCGAAACTTAACGTTCTGGTCACGTCGATGAAGGCGCTCGCCGGCAACCCCGAGTTCGTCGCGCTGCTGCGGGAAGAAAACATCGTCAGTATGCCCCGCGTTCTGAGCGATCGTCTAAACGGAGTCAGCCATGATCCCCTGTGAGCATCCAGCGTCCAAGAACGTACGGTCGGCCTTCGCGCGGAAAGTAGTAGACCTTCCTGTTGGCCAGATTCGAATCCGTTGTCCGTTGGTCGGCGTGGCGACTCATTGCAAGAAGTTCCTTCAGGTCCTCGCATCCGTCGCGACAGTTGGTCTGGTTGAACCCATTATCGTTGTCCGGGTGCCGGGGCGTGATGACGAATATATCGTCCTAGATGGCCGACTACGACTCGAAGCCCTTAAGCGGCTCGGCAAAACAATGGCAACGTGCATGTTTGCGACCGAAGACGAGTCTTATACTTACAACAGGCATGTCAACCGCCTCACCGCAGGTCAGGATGCCCGGATGATCGCGCTGGCCGTCAAACGGGGCGTCCCGCATGACCGCATTGCTGCAGTGCTTGGGGTGAACGAGCGAACTGTCAAAAGGAGGGTCAAGCTTCTCAATGGAATTTGTCCCGACGCGACTGCGTTGCTTGCCGACAAGAACTGCCCGGCGGCAACTTTCGAGATTCTGAAAACCTTGCGTCCTTTACGCCAGCTTGAAGCTGCAGAATTGATGTGTGATCAGACCAATTTTACCTCCGCATTCGCGCGGGCAATACGAGCTGCCACACCAGAGGCACAACTGCTTCCTGATGAGAAACCACATAGCGCATCTCCTGACGAGTCCAAAGAGCAGATCGATCGGCTCGAACGAGAGATTGCTTCCCTGCAGTCAAAGCGGACGAATCTGGAAGAAGATTACGGTGTCGAGCACCTTCATCTGGCCGTGTCAGTTGGCTACGTCGGCTCGCTGCTCAAGAATGAGAGGATACGTGCCTGGCTACAGGAAAACGAAGCGCTACGATTCGCGAACCTCCGCGATCTGGTCGAGGGTGAAGGCCCTACTCTTGCGCGGCGCTAGTCGAGGAACTTGCATCGCTGTTGAAGCAACCGTCTTGGCACTCCCCGAACGCGCATGGAAGTCACAAAGCCCGTTCGCTGTCGGCGAATAACCGTCAGATTCGTATTTCTGCTATGGACCGAGTGACATCGGCCATTTGCAGCTGTTAGAGAAAGTTCCGTGGTGCTACGAGGCAGTATCTGCCTCGTAGCAAGCCGAAGGATCCCCGTCCTATGTCTGGCCGCCTTCAAGGTACATCGGACATCGGAACGGCGGCTTCCTATGCCTCGTAAACGACTCTTTCTGGCCGATTTGGGCCGACGGCGAGCGCGCCAAATCGACTCGCTGTGGATGATCGTCAATAACGCATGCGATGGTCGGTCACGAGGGACAACGACCGTTGTCTTTCCATACCGGTTGAGCTGCGGCCCACCCTTCGCCCGCACAGAATTCGGACAGGTCATAAGTCTGATGCAATTGCGTGACTGAGCGCTTCAGATGTGCGCGATTGGCACGCGAGCGCAGAAGACGAGCGGTATCGCTATTGTCATAATGCGCTCGCGCGGCCCTGCGAACGCGTTGCCGAACTTTCACGAGCCCTTCTCCCTGAACGCTCCAGTAGTGTGATCGTTGTAGCGCGTGGATTAGCGCATGCCAAACACCAAACACGCTGACGATGGCGGCGGCGATACGCTGCATCCTCACGACGGATGCGATTCCCAAGGCATTCACAAACAACACGGATGGCTACAAATTCGGGAACACTAGCCACCGCCTGGCATTTCTCTTACGTCGTAACTCGTGAGTAAACGTCCGTCACCATTCCAGCAAAGACCGCAGTCGCCCCATTAGCCAGTCCGTCTCCACAACGCTTGTCCACTGCTTGCCCGAAATTCCACGCCGAATACACTCCAGTGTCATCTCGCGAGAACGCTCTGGATACTTCGATGCGTCTTTTTGTGCAACGCCAACCAGTTGCTGTGCGAGATCTTCACATATATCCCACCGTTCGAACCGTTCCTCTTCCGTCAATCCAACGACGAACTTGCCGTCAATAAGCCGCCCGGCGAGCTTCGGATGAGCGCCCGCCAGCGACGCTGGGGTGACGTTCCGAGGAAAATCTTCGGGTACGTGTTTTATCATCTGGGATTTGCGTTAGTGCTATTGATGGGTTGGTCAGGTTCGTATATTTGCGGGAGCGTCCATCGAATCACTCCCATCCGTCCATCTCATACAGTTTCTCTTTTAGCTGGACCAGCGCTCGCGGCGCACTGATCCCGAGGATCGGGTCTGTGCGCATCAGACGGTCTTCACACCAACTCGGCCAGTTCTCGACGTCATCGTCCAGCGCAAGCCATGCCTCCGGCTTATGGCGAAGCACATCGGACCACACCTGAATACTTCGCGGTGCGTCATTGAACGCGCTCAGGTCCATGCGACTATGAAAGGTGGCGCCCACAACTCTTTCCCGCAACGCCGGACTCAGTCCATGCGACACGCGGGTACGGGGCGAGCGCGTCCTCAAGCAGCCGAGCGTGCTCGAAAAGCCTGTGATCTGGATAGCCGAAAATAATCGGTCCCCCTCCCGAGCCAGGTATCTCATATACAGCGTCGGGATGCAGGCACCCGTCCAGATCCAGATAAAGAACACGACCGCCCATCCGTCGCGGTGGTGGAACGGCATAAGCGGGACCCGGCAGTCCTGTCAGCATCGTGCGCGTCGCCTTTTAGGTAGAAATCTCAAGATCAAGTGTTCAGATAGCGTCAATTGGATCCGCGCGCTCGTGCCTGGAGATGGATCTCCCTAACAACGGCTCGCTGGCACGGCAATGAAGCTCGATGGGACCGCGCCCGAGCCTGATGCGGCGCCACTGCCTTAGGCAACCAGTTGTGCACGCGTAAAAAATCAAACCTCGTCAATCGACAGGCCGGCGAGCCGTGCACTGAAAGTCCGTTGCACGTCAATCGAGCTCAGGCCCGTTGTGGGCTCACATGCGACGAAACGTGAGTCCGTGGCCTGTGCGGCGATAACACTGGGGTGATCATCCAGCGCCACCCATTCCTTGAGTCCCCTTCGCCTCACTTCGGTGAGTATCTCCTCAGATCGGGACGACCCATAGCATTCCACCACACCGACAAACCGCGTAGCCAGCGGGCCCAGTAACCGGACCAGCGTCGCGTCGTCAAAGAGCCGACGCCAGTCCGAGCTGACGATGATCCCGATCATTGGATACGGTGCGAGCAAACGTCCGAGAATCGGGCGCCACACAAACAGGTCAGCATTTTCGATAAGGCGAAAGTCCTCATCTACGGCAGGGACACCAACGGGATGCAGCACACCATCAAAGTCGAGAAAGACGACTGCGCTATCAATTGCACGCATGGTCCTTTTTACCTTCCCATGAAAGACGTCGTGGCGGGCGTCCGCGCGCATGTGAACCCCTACGACGTTCCTGAAATCGCTCACGACCCAAACTCGCATCGGATCACGGCATGATGCAAGAGACGCCGAGTTGAATGTCCGTTCGTCACTAACACGACTGTGTCTGTTTATGCCACGCAGATCCGGGACGCGCAGCCGATACCCGTCACCATCCTTCATCCGACGACGCATTGAATTCCGCCTTTGCGACCTCCAGAATCTTCCGCGGATCAGCGGCGAAGATCAATGACGGTGAACACCCGTCAAGCAACGCGTGCGGCGAATACAGCCAGAACGCCCTTCTCCATCCTGCATCGTCGCCCTCAGCGGGTAGTATCCGCAGCAGCAGGGATACTTCAGAGATCATCTGTCCGTCATTGTTGAACTGGAAGTCCGGGTAGAGAAAGCGCTCGCGCGGCGTAGACCACACGCCCAGCAACACACCGTTGCTACGCATCAAGGAAAAAACATATTGTGCGTCGGCACTATCACTGCTTTTCAACAGGCCAAGCAATTGTGACGCGTCCGGCCAGTTGTTCGCGAGCAGCCTTTCGCGGAAGTCGAATAATCCATCAAACACATTCGCCTCAAGACTTGGAGCTGAGGACTCACCTGCAGCGTCCAACTGCGGATTGCTTTTTTGCTGGATTGCCGTCACGACTCCACTCCTCCGTGGTTCGCATTTCGAATCTCGATCCCGCGATTCGAACGTGCATCTTCAGTCAGTCCGACGCCGTTGCTGCAAGATGCTCCACATCGATTTTGCTTTTCATACGTTGATCGGTTCGTGTCGCGGCTCCTACAAAACACTACGCCCGCGATACGATGGCCGCCAAAGAGGAATAGGAAAACTTTCATCCGACGGTCATCGACCGCGTGTTTTCCGCGTAGGCCCGGCAAGTACGACAATGCCGTCGGGCAGAGCTGCGTGTGCGGCCTGCATCCCCCATCCACGCGTACGCTCGACAAACCTGTCAAGACGTTCCTGGACCGCCCGCGGCGAATCGTCGACCACGCGACGCGCGCTTACGCCCGATTTCTCTCGCGTTCCAGCCTTTCGGGTCATCCGCGTCTCCGCACTTTCCGTAAGGGTCCGGCCAATACCGTCACGTCCTCCGGAAAGGGGATCGTCGATTGGCGCATGGCTTGCTCGCGTGTGAGCAAGGCAAACGCACGCAGCCGTGCCCGTAGCTGTTCTGACGTTTCTGCTGGCAAATCGTTGACAACTCGCGCTTTTTCCCGCTTCGCTCCGTTCATCCCGACTCCGTCAGTCCTCTACCCGCGCACGTTCCATCATGACCTTGATGTCACCGGACACGCGCCAAAAGGTTGCATTGGCCTCACGCCTGCAGTGCTCTGGCCCGGAATTGCGAGGCTCAGGTCCAACGCAGTCCGGAATCGAAAACCTTAGGTCGAGCCCGCGACGTTTCCGGACTTGAGTGGACGAGCAGTTTTCGCGGAGCGCACGGGCTTGGTTCCGTACACGAGCTTGCCGCGAGAGTGCTTCTGGGCGATAGCGATGGGCATTGAAAACTCCCGTCCCTCGATGGTCGTGTAACGGACAAACGAGACGAGTGGATGCTTGTCGTCGTACGCTCGCGTCGCTCCGAGGTGTATCTCGCTGAGCGGCTCTAATACCCATTGACCGCACTCGTGTTGCGGCTTGGCGCTTAGCACGGCCGCGCCGCGCACTACATGCCCGTCCGACGTCAGCTTTTCGAGAGTCACAGCCCCCGAAGACAGGTCCACCATGGCGACTCGCGTTAGTGCTCGCTTCGTGGCAGCAAACTGCACGATCAAAACATCCGCGCCGCTCCACATCTCGACGATGGCCCACATCGCTGCGCCGGGTCCGCCTAGCGAGGCCCCCATGGGCAGACGGTTCTGATCAGAAGTCAAAAACATAGATCCAAGTTCCTATACACACCTTTTACTGCCTGTTGGCACGCAGGCCAATGCCCATTGGCTTGCGAAGCTTTACTAGCATTTCGCCTATGACGCGCCGCCGCCCCCTCATAGCGCTCGAAGGGAATACGACAATGATTTGGTTAATTCATAGTCTAGTATGAAGACAAATTATAACGTTAAACGGACATTGCTCCCATTTCGCGGGAGCAAATTTGGAAGCAGCAGAAGCTTTTGGGGCTGTATTGCGTGCACGCCGCCTTGAGGCGAACCTCACCCAGGAGCAATTGGCGTTTGAGGCTGAGATTCAACGCGTGCACGTGAGCAAGCTGGAATTGGGACAGGCGCAACCGACACTCACAATGCTGCTTACGCTGGCCAAGGCGCTCGATTGCGCTGCCAGCGACCTCATTGCAGAAGTCGAGCAGCGCCTTGCGAGCGCCCACACGAAAAAAAAGTCCGACCTTAAGCCGACGCGTCTTCGGGCCCGAACGGACCCAAAGCGCTCTAAGTAAGCGCACGTGCCGGGCTGAGACGTTTTGTGTTAAGGGCGAACGCCATAACGCCGCGCTGATTCGCTATCCCGCCCCCTGTGATGCGGAGCTGACTGACCTACGTGCCCGGCTCCATGCGCCATCGAACCCTTCGCGGCGCTCAGCAGGGCCTCAGCAGGCCTGCGGATTCTGTCGACTCACACCACGCTCGAAGAGGTGCCGCAACTTACGCCGCTGAACTCATCGACGTTTGCGCCTGCTGTGACGGCCAGTTGAAACGGCTCTGGCAGGAGGCCAAACACCAGCGTCACGCGCCCGTCACCGTGCGCGTGCACATCACCACGCAACAGGCCAACACACGGACTCGCATCGCGGCGCTCGATAGACTGCGTGAGCGCCTGCCGGACGCGAGGTGGCCACCAGCGACGAATCCCCCCTGCAGGTGACGGTCGCGAAGCGGCGGCACCGGTGACCATCGTCCTGATGTCACCTCGGACATACAGCACTCTACGCGCAGCCTGCCGAGCCGTACCGCCGCCGGCACCACTCCGAAGCGGAGCGTGCGCCCTGGCCCCGCCGCAACGGCCAACGCGCCCACATTCCTGCTCTTTCGGTTCGCCCTAACCCCCTTCGCCCAGAAGCCCGCAGACTGGATCGACATAGGCGCCCTGCTGGTGCAGCGACTTCCATCCGGTATCGACGCCGCGCTGGCCTTTCTCGGCAAGCCTCGGGGTGAAGCGATGTACCGGCGCTGGGCGCTGGCCAATATCAAACAGGTTGCGCCATCGCTTACCAGCGCGAAGCGCACACGTCACGCCGTCTTTGCGCCGCAGCTCGATCGAATATGCGATCCGCGAGTGGCCGCGCTGAGCGGCGGCATTCTCGGCACCGCCGCCGGCGTGGTACTTGCGTCCATGCCGCATGCCCACCGATGCCGGTTCCATCATTTACCTGGAGCAACAGTTGGTGATCCACCGAGTGTCAGCGGCGACCCAGACAGGCCGCCCGGTAACACAAACGCCGGTCAGATCGTAAAGGATCCGGTAGATGCGGTTGCGCTGATAGCCACCGGCCATGGGTGCCCTCTCGCGCTGCGGTCGCGGCCCACCCGTGCCGGCCACTTCATGAACGCGTCGACCGACAATTTCCCCGACGTTGACGACTCGCAGTCGCTGGTACCTCTCCTGCACGACCACGCCTTTCCTGTAACGCAATTTTCGCGCGCGTGGCGCTTTAAACTGCGCCACCTGGTCAGTTGCTGCGAGGCGCACTGGCTTGCCCCCGTCTGGCCTCACTTTTGGCAACCTGCTTGCCTTCCAGGGGTCATTGGATCACCTTGGCCACGCCACCAGAACCGCACTCGCGAACCTCCTCGCTAGCGCCTCCCGGTCGCCGGCAAACGCCCATCATCGTCTCTTCCCTGTCCCGCTGTTGTCAAAAAACTGGGGGGCTGTCGATCATTTTCGTGGGGACCGGTGGACGACAGTGCCACACGCAGTACGTCTACAGGCCATATTTTTTCCACCCAAAAGCGCTCGACTACGGGATACGGTGCCGGTCAGCGACCCGCCGACCGGCTTGCTTCACCCCATATTGGAGTCCGCCTATCAATGTTTGTCGCACATAGTCGAGCCCCGGCCCGTCCATCACTCTGCCGGCGGTATCCCAGCGTTCAAAAACACCGCGCGTTCCAGATCACGCCGCCCAAGCTCATTTTCGTTTCGAAATGGATGCTGATTCGCTCGATCGCCAATTCGATATGCGACTTCATGAACCGGCATACCAGCCTTGACGGAATTGACCGCAAACGACTCGCGCATCCATGTGCTGCTAACAGATTCGAGCATTGTCGCGAGTTCTGGGTTCTCTTGCTGAATCTGCCGGGCGGCGTCGACCAGAAACTTCTTGAACATTGTAGATATGCCCTCTGCCCCCAACGCGCGGTCGAGCGCGATAAAGCGACCACCCGCGATCACAGGCACCAAAGGCAAACCAGAAGACCACTGATGCACGAGCCGCCCATGCCCGCGTAATTCAAAGTAATCTTTGAGTGCACCCTGGGCCGCTTCGTCAAGCTGAACACAGCGTACCGGTTTTCGGCTGTCTCCCTGTACCAGTAGCCACATCGCACTTCGGTCCGTACGTGAAAGGTATAGATCAGACGTTGTAGCTTTGGCTAATTCCGCGCGTGAAAGTCCAGTCAACAAAGAAAACCGCAATGCGAACTGCAATCTTGCATTTGCCGGAACGCTGGTCGACATGCGATCGGCGACTGCAAGTACAGCATTCCATTGCCCTTCAGAGAGTATGCGGGGCCGAGGACGGACGTTCTTCACGCTCAGATCAACCGTTCCGCGCCGAAAGCTAATCTCATCTGGTGCCGGGACGCCCGCCTCTCGCAACGAAACAGTGTAAAAAGGATTAACTCTCAGATAGTAGTGTTGGCTCAAATATTGAGCCAACGTAAACAATACCGTACGCGCGTTAATACGTGCATTGTCGGTCGGTTGGCCAGTGAATGGCCTCCAGTCCCGACTGTGCCGCGGTGCTCGCGGCCCGATCCATTGCCCAACAGGCTGCACGTCTGAAAGAAAGCTGTTTAGATATTCGTCACAGTCAGCATGCGTCAAGCTTGAAAATTCCTTCTTTTTCACTAGAACGGCCCAAAGAAGCACACGTTCAACTTCGATGCGATAGCGCTTATATGCAGGCCTTCCTTCAAAAAGACCGAGCCACTGCGTTATGGCCTCCATGTCGTTAGCCGCGGGCAAATGGCAAGCTTGGCGCCACCCTCTGTTTTCCCCATTGCTTCCGTCGAGCGCTTCTGGCACCAGGAACGTCTCAAGCGGGACAACATCGGTTTCTCTCTGCTTTGGGCTTTGCGGCGAGTTCGATCGATCTAGTGGCGGCAGCACTATCTGCGTCTCCGCGAGGGTAGGTGCATATTCGCCAACCCATCGCGTTACATACCTTGCGCATGGCCGCCCCAACCGGGCGATCCTTTTGTGCCATAAGATGGGTGCCCCGTCCAGGAAGCCGAACAATGCGCCAATCGTGACGATGCCGGCTTTTTCAAGCTGTGCTGCGACTACACCGTCAAGCCATTCACAGATTGGGTCATCGAGTCGGGGGGTCTCCACGATCTCCGTCGACAGGCTCGCGAGTAACGCCTCTTGACGTCGGATGATTCTGATTTCACGGGCTACGCGCGACAGTCCGTCAACGCGTTCATCTAGCGTGATTTCGTGTTCACCGCCATTGACCGTCCCCCCAGTTACAGACCTTGCGCCAACTTTCTTCAACCGAGCCTCATGCCGATCTCTGGACAGGACGATGCGAAGAAGCCGGGGAGCACTGAACCACCCCTTGGATCGGGCATGCTCCTCAAGCACGTCCAACGTCCTTTGATATGCATCGGCGGCCCGCCACCTCGGCAAGCAGAGAGAGACCTCAGCCGCCCAGCTTAACGGAGTTCCTCTCATACAAGCCGTGAAGAATTCTAGATCCTCTTTCGCAATGCGCTTTATGAGGATGGGTCGGTTTGATAGGCTAGAGCATACGGAGAGCCTCTTGGAATCGTGCAATTTTTTGATCATCATTCGTCCCCTATTGAACACGCCATTTTCAACCCATGGAAAATTGATCTTTTCGCACACACTGTGAAGATTGCGATCTGTGCGTATCAGACGAGATTCGGGCAGACGCCATCTATCTCAAGAGCCGCTTCGAATATCGCTTGATCAGAAACTGCACTGTTTTCCAGGTCGCACGTGGACGTATATATAGAAGAGGCACTGTGTGATGTTCATCCAGGCACCACTCAGGACGGAAATGAGCTGCATGAGAAAATTCGTTCCAGGCGATATCGGTCAGTCGTTTCAGCCTCGCGATACGCCAAACGTGCAGACAGAAAAGACCAAGAACCTCATACTCAACCAATAGAGCGTTGGCTTCGACAAACTTGACTAATGGCGCACCGGACTGTTCCGCTTGGCAGCGTGGGTCACGGGTCTTCACGAGATCTAGCGGACTCAATACCGGCTGCACTGCTACTCTCGCCGCAACTCCCAACAGGTACTCTGTCTTAAGAATCGCGCAAGTCACGACTCCAGCGGTGTCGATAAGACGGCGCCCCCCTTCGAACCTTCCTAGGATGGCCTGTAATTCATGTAACTCTGCCTCGTCGTCCTCAAATAAGTCCCGAATTCGCGTCAAAGTCTTCCGAATCGCAATTTCAACCGAACCCACGCCCTCAAGACCAGTTATTTTGACATTTTCATTTTCACGAAGTTGGAGGGTCGTTCCTTTAAACTGTAACCAGCCTTCCCTCGGCATGTTCATCCATATTGCCTGGCGCTGCACATATCGTGTCGTCGTGCTCTGATCATCCTTAGATGAGCGCACAGTTGGAAGCGTGCATGGGCGAACTCGTGACGCTGTCTGGCGATCGTGAACGATCACCTCCCGTCTCGTCGCCAGAAGCATGTCGACCAACAATATTTCACTCGTTTGCTGAGGTCTTTCGACACTTCTGACAAACATTGCATCACACCGTGGACAGCCAAACGGGTTCGTCCCAGCAACAAGCCATGTTGGATTGAGTTCAGCGTTACAGTTCTGACATGCTGTGCGCAAGGGAACTTCGTGCAATGGACACGTGTGGATGGACAGGTGTTGAAATACTGGCGAGTGGTAACCATTCGACAAGCACACCGGACAGTGACGCAGACCAACGTGCATATGTCCAGTACTTCTCGGTTCGTTATCCATATCTGCTCCGCCAAGCACTGCAACTGTCTCACTGGTTACGCCAAAAGCGGTATTCAGGACTTTCAACTCAGGCCTTTCAGTACGGAAAGAAGTTGGGTCAAGCATATTCCTGGTACTGAGACTAAAAAGTAATTGACGAATCTCTTTTGTGCTTAACGGCTCAATCAGACATAGCGAGCACCATAGTGAATACCAAGACTCCTGCGATGCTGGTTTGCGAAAGCGTATAGCGGGCAGATGGATCGACTCATTGTTTGTGTTCATCGGTACCCCCTTCGTCGTCTTTCGGCTCGGTGTAGTACGATAAAACAGACAGGAATCCGCTTTCCTTCAGGCATTTAATGAGCGCGGCCGACGAAGGAAATCCCGGATTCTCCCCGGTGTCTGCGGCGTGGTGGAGGTACGCTCCGACTGTTGAACGGAGGTACTGCATCGGGACGCGTATATCCTCTTGCACGTTATGTTGCTTCATTACCAGCTCGAGCGCTTCTCGCAAGGAGGGTGCCAGATCCGCGATGCGCCATCCGTTCGCATACGCCTGAGGAAGGTAAGCCGTCAAGCTTGCCGGAGGGCCGTCAGGTCCAGGGCGGTCGAACTCATACAGCACCTCTTCGAGGTCACCAAGCGCAATCCCTCGAAAATGATATTGACTCACACGAAACCTTCCAATAATTTGCATATCGCGTCCGACTCCCTCCCATTTGATGGCGCCACCGAGTTCTGGCTGTCCCATAAGCAGAAAAAACGGTTTGATACCTTTTTTGGTAAGCTTATTGAAGTATTCGACTAAACACCCAAGATGATGTTTCTTCGCGTGCTGAGCCTCATCAACAATCACAACCAGACGGCGAGCCCCCTTTTCTTGGCAGCGTTGCTCAAGGTGCTGAAAAAACCGATTTTTTAATACTTCGATGTCTCTATGAGAGATGGCGGGGTAGCCGCTATCATTCATGCGGCTTTGCAGAAATTCGCGTGGACTTTCGCCTGCGTTTTGCGGTATTTCCCAAACGACCACCTCGACCGGATAACCTATCAGTGACGGAAGCGTTTCACTGAGGTAGGTCAGCGCAGAACTTTTACCAACTCGCATCTTCCCGTATGCAGTTGCTCCAGGAACATCAATTCTTACCCAATGCGCTACCTGTCTTCCGAGTCTCTCGATCTCCGGTGTCCAAAAAATTCCATCTGGCAATGGGTCTTGATCAGGTCTAACATTGGCGACGTTACTATTTTCCATAATTTGTATTCCTACTTATATATGACACGACGAATGAGCTTTCTAGAATATGTGATCGGCTGAACCGTCATGATGTCTTCTATCTTGGTGCTGTCTCGATCGGAAACCTGTTGCTCCTCCGATTTTTCAATCGCCGAGCTGCCCGAAGATGCCGACCCGGGTGCGGGCAGCAGGGGAATCGGGCTAGGCTTGGACGGATCGATCTGTGGTAACAGACTAACCGTATCTACCGCATTGCATGCGTCCTCCCATGACCCATACTCCTCGGGGAGCTGGACACCTGCTGCATCCGCTTGACGGCGAAGATATTCAACAATATGAGTAAGCTGAAGTGCCGCGGTTCTGTCTTTGCTAGCTTTTAGACGGAGAAAATTGAACAGACATGCAAGCGGGTCATCGTCAGCTCTCGGTCCGAACTCATTTTTCTTCTTGAGCCTGAGGTACAGCTTTCGGATTCGGATGTCATGTGGAAACTTTCCCCATTGTCCTTGCGCTTGCAATGGACCAATCTCATTACCCTGCTCGTCAAAGAGCAATACAATTCTCAAATCATCGAAGTCGGTTCTGATCCAGACCGGAGAGCCGACTCTTGCGAAGCTGGATTGAAGTAATGGACTGGAATAGCGAGCGCCCAAATAGTTCACGTGCGGCCGCCTCCCAGATTTGGCGTTTGAGCGGACGATAGCGCGCGCGGGTTTGCAGAAATAATGCGGATGTCGTTTCGTCGAAGGAAGATAGACAGGTTTCAACGCCCCGCTGGCCAACTGCCGGCGCAATCTCTCGAGCGGCGAGATATAGTGCGAAGCGGCCGCAGGAAGGGCATTCTCGTTCGCGCAGTATGCGTCGATCGCCTCGGCGAGCTTGTCCACCCTTATCCGGTCTTTTGGAGCGACCGCGGCCGTGCGACGCACTGGGTCGTGAGGACCGCTACCCGTGGTACCTGGGATCTGATGTATCAGTCTCCGAGCAGCCAAAGCGAAGGCTGTTTCTACAGGTGCACGTTCTTGGGGGGTATATGCAACGCCTAGTCTTGTCCGTCCGCCAAAGAGAAAAAGACATACGAACTGGACGTGATCCGCGAGGTGGCTCAAAGCGTTGTCGAGCATGACCAATTGGGGGACTGCGTATTTGAGTTCAGGAATCACGTCTACCGGATATCCAGCACCTTCGACATACGCTTTTCGGGTCGAGCTTGCAGTTTCTGAGCCCAAGATTGCCCGTTGTATAGCTAGGCTTATGTCTTCTGCCGTCGGCTGCGGACCAAGGACAATGCAACTCGCCAGATTAGCGCCAGTTCCTGCATCTCGAACCCTGATGGCAGAGGCTCTCCGAAGCTCGATTTCTTCCCAGTCCCCACGCGCATTTGGCAATTCATAAATCGCCTCACAATCGATCGGTGTTTCGTCGATGATCCACACGAGGTAAGGTCCGTACGCCCGCATCGCCTGACCGTCTCCATCCTGATATCCGAATGCCTGTGCCGCGTCTTCTCCATGAACCGATTTCGTCCATGCCTCCCCCTGCTCTACGAATAAATTGCTCACGAGCCAATTGCGCAAGGGTTCCCTCGCCTGTCGAACGGTGTTGAGCGGATACTCTTCTAGCTTTACTCCCGCTGCCATACACGCTGCGACAAACTCTTTGTGTATCGCCCGAAAGGTCACCTTGTTCAAACGCAACCGTCCATTTTTCTTTTTCACAAAATCGCGCAACGCCTCTCCGATCTCAGGATGCATCGCCATAAGACGGCCAAACATTCCTTGATATCCAGCCTACTAATTTTCCTGTTTCTTGAAGATTTTTGTTCGCTGCAGTTGCTTCACGCGCATGCCTTGAATAAGAGCGCGACACCCCCAGATCCGGCCGTCTGGTGCAGGTGCCAGGCATCGCTTTAACAATTTCAAGAAGCGGTTACTGGACAGTTTTGCTATCGCCGCTACATCCGAAAGCGTGGTGCCCTGCAGATATGCATCCATGGCTGTACTTAACCGCTTATATCTCGCTTTCTTTGTTTCTTCTTCGATAAGAGATTCATCAACATTGGGCCAGTTCTTGATATCGCGATAACACTCCGGGATGTCATCAAGCACAGAATGCGCTTGTCGAGACGGTCGCATCGTCATAACGGAACTCCTTAAAATTGATATGAACGTGTTTGTTCCAATACATACGGATAAGCACTGCATCCAGCCTGGAGTCTCCACTCTCACATTTGACGGCTTCGCGCAAATCGCCAATCGACATCGTTGAATTATTGGGTAGCGCGGCTCTAACCTTCTCGCGCAACTCATCGAGGGACTCATCCACGTAAATCATTGCTGACTGCCTAAACCGTTCAAGGTTGTCGAGTAACAATGGATTCGCCCTGATCTGCTCCCGTGTGCGCAACGCCCACGAACATCCGTGAGCTTGCGCGACACGCTCGAGTGATTTTTCTGTTTCGATTGCGTTTCCATGCATCGAACGGACTACACACTGGATCTCAACATGCGCACGGATAACCAGGAGGTCCGGCGTGATCGATACCGCTCGTCCACGGTCAAGGCAGCGAAGGCGTTCGGGGCTGGTGATGAGCCCACTTACCGCTGGCTCAGCCCAGTGCAGCAACCAGTTTTCGTACTTCAATTCGGTAGAGAAGCTGACAGGCTCTTTCCGGAGCGGATCAAACGCGCGCGAATCCCCTCGAGGGCGCTTTACATACCGGTACTTCAGGCCGCCGAACTTGTGATCACGTCCGGTCCACATAGCGCCTCCACTTTTGGCGAAGCGCATTTGCGGGCGTGCGGATCAAAATCGTCGTGTAACAATCGTATGTGGCGAGGACGCAGTTCCTCGCCGACGCTTGCAGTCTCATGGTTTTCTCTTCGGGGACGGTAACGCCGGCTATCCAGGAAGGGCTAGCAAGAGTTACTTCAATGGAGAATGGGCGTGCGGAAGCACGCAGGCTTGACAGCCGGCGCGAACAGAGGGAGACTGGAAGGGAGTCGGGGTAACTGACTTACTTGCAGTTCCGATGCATCCGTTTGTTGGCGCAAACGGATGCATTTTGCTGTTCACAAGTTTTTTCGATAGTTACTCCTTTGCTCTTTTGAGCTGCTCTCCGCTCAATCGCACGACACCCCCTAATAGGGTGTTATGCCGAAGAAAAATGTTACGGTTGAGTGTCGGTAATCTTGTGTTTCGGAATAGCCTCCGCTGCGACATCCTTCATTTCTTCAATCTGCCCAGTCGAGCCGCCAACGCCGCTGATCCACGTCGCGACGTCTGACGTATAAGCGAATAGCCCCTTCCTGCCTTCTATCCGAAAGGTTTTAACTGGCAACGCTCCTCGAGACGCCGCCTTTCGAAACGCCGACGACGACAGAAAACCAATGGCCTTCCAGAGCGAACACCCGCTCAGCAGCAAGCCATATCGTTCTATCAAATAGTTTTCCACAGCATCATTGCGCGCGTCCGATAGTTTCATAACGTATCCCAAGTGTTACAAGGTCACGCAAATTCCCTCTTCGTCACGAAGATATCGCAGCCTGTTTCGACCCGCTGGTAAAGTTTTGGCTACCGAAACTTCACCACCAGCATATGCAAATCGCATTTCGCCGAATAATTCGTGATCTACCCTACGATGACCCACCGTTTACCGTCGTTCGGTTACCGCTGATTCCCAGCGCATCGGATGGTGGCCGCACAGCTTCGAAGAACATCGAACACATGCAATCGAGAATGCTGTTTGCCATGGCTGCAGAGCGTGTCGGCATTGCACATCACGGCATTCTTGATAAGGCTGCCGCAGGCGACTCTGCTGATTCGCTGAATCGATTCAGGTTCTTCGAGCGGTTGGAGAAAGGCGAATTTCGCGTTGCCAAAGCGCTCGAACGTAGAGAAAAGCGATTTCTGGCCAGTCTCAGGGCTGTGCGGGGGCTCGAGGATGCCACTAGGCACATGCTGTCGTGGTCATTGTGGGAATACCTGGAGCCGACGCTAGGAAATTGGGAGCTTGCGAGGCGCGCGGAGGATCTCGCCGAGGACTGTGGATATGAACCGCCCGCCCCTCCGCGACCGGACATCTCCGACGTAGCTCGATACGTCAGTGAACTCTTCCCTGCTGGGTATCACGATGAATGGAATATGCTACATATGGGAATCCATTGCCTCAACGTTGCCGAAGCGACATGGAATTTGGCTCAGTACATTGTCACCTACGAGGCCTTGTTTAACCAGTTCGCAATACTTCCGTTTGAGGAATGCGTCGTCGCGGCGTTGTGGATTGAAACGCTCGCACACGCGAACCGATGGTTCCGGACGTTGGAGGTTAGCATGACTTCGCACGGTACCCGTCGTGAGCTAGCCACATCGTTGTCTACGTCGCTAGGTCCGTATGGAATTCATCTGCGTATAGCAAAGTCAGTGGGGCTGGAAATCTTGCATCTCGAACGCTGGTATCCCACCGCGACCAGCGACCGGTTTCCCGCAATTTCGCTTCCGGATTCAACGGAGAAAATCCAATACTACCTCTAATAGACGTGACGCAGACGCGACCATCCCAAAGGAAATTGGTGCGCCCCCCGGTGCCACCATTGATCCGCGCAATGGTCCTAAAACTAAAACTTACGTCTCGTCGACACCGTTCAACCAAGAATGTCCGTCAATGACAGCGCTCAACCACTATTGCTTAAAACGGGCATCCGCCGAACAACATTGCAATACTTATATAGCAGGCATTTGTGGCACGGAAAGATTTAAATTACTTTAATAATCAACTACTTATATGATTGTTGAACGTTCCAAAATTGCCGAGGGCATACACGCTCGACATCATCCCCGCGCCGCACATATTGCACGCAGCCTGCCGTGCATTCACACAACAAAACCAACCGAACGAAAGCGCGTTGACGCAACGTTCGGCACCATCAACTTACGTCGTCACGTTCGCTACGATCAGCCGCGCTAACCTGATCATCAGTCGACCTCTCATACGACAAACATCCCATGTTCGCGGTACTCTCCTATCCGGCACCTTTTCTGCCTCGATGCAATCCGCAATGGTCTCAACAGGACATGGTCCCATGCCCAACGCCAACGACATTCCAGAACCACAAGCCGTCTATTCCCCCATTACCCGCAGCGCGATCTTTATCGTCGCAACCCTCGCTCACGGCGAAGAACACGCCGCCACCGTGCGCGCGTGGTGCGCAGATGTCGCCGCCCTCGTGCGCTCAGTCGGCAAGCGTGTGCCGTCGGGCAACCTGTCGTGCGTGACGGGTTTCAGTTCCGATGCGTGGGACACGCTGTTCGGCGCGCCCCGTCCTGCACTGCTTCATCCGTTTCGCGAGTTCGGTCCGAGCGAGCGCCGCGCGATTGCGACGCCCGGAGACCTGCTGCTGCATATCCGTGCCGACCAGATGGACCTGTGCTTCGAACTGGCGACGCAACTGATGACACGACTCGGCGAGTCCGTTCAGGTCGTCGACGAAGTGCACGGCTTCCGCTATTTCGATCTGCGCAGCATGGTGGGTTTCGTCGATGGCACGGAGAATCCGGCTGGCCGCGAAGCCACCGATTTCACCATGATCGGCGACGAAGATCCCGATTTCACGTCCGGCAGTTACGTGCTCGTGCAGAAGTATCTGCACGATATGTCGGGCTGGAATGCGCTGTCCGTCGAAACGCAGGAACGCATCATCGGACGCACGAAGCTCTCCGACATCGAACTCGATGAAGCCGTCAAGCCGAGCCGGTCGCATAGCTCGCTGACGACGCTGGTCGAGAACGGGCAGGAAGTGAAGATTCTGCGCGACAACATGCCGTTCGGCCGCCCCGGCTCGGGCGAGTTTGGCACCTACTTCATCGGCTATGCGCGCTCGCCCGATCCCATCGAGAAGATGCTCGAAAACATGTTCGTTGGCCGACCTCCCGGCAATTACGACCGGCTGCTCGACTACAGCCGTGCCGCGACGGGCGGCCTGTTTTTCGTGCCTTCCGAGCCTCTGCTAGAAGAACTCGCGGATCGCACGCCGCCAACCGACGCGAGCGCGGACGCCGACGTCGATGCCGACGCAGCACCGGCCACGCTTGCCGCTCCATCCGATTCCCCATCCGTCGAGCCACGCCATGACGGCTCGCTGAATATCGGCTCATTGAAAGGAACCACGCAATATGAATAACCTGCATCGCGAGCTTGCCCCGATCTCCAGCGCCGCCTGGGAGCAAATCGAAGAAGAAGTGGCGCGCACGTTCAAGCGCTCGGTCGCCGGTCGGCGTGTGGTCGACGTGAAGGGTCCGGGCGGTGTCGATCTGTCGGGTGTCGGCACGGGTCATCAGTCGACCATCGCCGCGCCGCATCAGGGCGTGGTGGCGAAGCTGTCCGAGGTCAAGGCGCTCGTGCAACTGACCGTGCCGTTCGAACTGTCGCGCGATGCCATCGATGCCGTGGAGCGCGGCGCCAACGACTCGGACTGGCAGCCCGCCAAGGACGCAGCGAAAGAACTGGCCTACGCCGAAGATCGCGCGATATTCGACGGCTACCAGGCGGCGGGCATCGTCGGCATACGCGAGGGTTCGTCGAATACGTCGCTGACGTTGCCTGCGAACGTGGCCGACTATCCGGACGCAATTGCAGGCGCACTGGCGCAGTTGCGGCTCGCAGGCGTCGATGGCCCCTATTCCGTGCTGCTCGGCGCCGACGCGTACACCGCGCTCACCGAAGCGAGCGATCAGGGCTATCCCGTGCTCGGGCACATCAAGCGCATCGTCAATACCGACATCATCTGGGCACCGGCGATCGAAGGCGGCAGCGTGCTGTCGATGCGCGGCGGCGACTATGAACTGCATCTCGGGCAGGACGTATCGATCGGTTATCAGAGCCACACGGATTCGGCCGTGCGCCTCTATCTGCGTGAGACGCTGACGTTCCTGATGCTGACGAGCGAGGCTTCCGTGTCGGTGGTGCCGGCTGCGGGATAAAACGATTCTCGCCTCGAAGAAACCGAAAGCGTCAAAGGCCATCACAGTGATGGCCTTTGACCTTATTGCCGTTACGCTGCCTTGAAGCGCGCAGCTTCTTCCGAACCCGACGTCGCATTGCCCGCGCTATACGAGTGCGCGCCGACACCCGCCAGCTTGCCGCCATCGACGATCAGATACTCGTCGCGAATCGCCCGCTTCTCGAACCAGCATTCGAGAATTTCGCGCGTACCCGCTGCATAGCGTGCCTGTGCAGACAGCGTCGTACCCGAGATATGCGGCGTCATGCCGTTGTGCGGCATGGTGCGCCACGGATGATCGCGCGGTGCGGGCTGCGGGAACCACACGTCGCCTGCATAACCTGCCAGTTGCCCCGATTCGAGCGCACGCACGATGGCATCGCGATCGACGATCTTGCCACGCGCCGTGTTGACGATGTACGCGCCGCGCTTCATCTTTGCGATCAGCTGCTCGTTGAACAGGTGTTCTGTTTCCGGATGCAGCGGACAGTTGATCGTCACCACATCGCAGGCCTTCACCATCGATTCGACAGTCGGATGCCACGTCGCGCCGAGTTCCTTTTCGACATCGAGCGGCAGACGGTGACGGTCCGTGTAGTGCAGCTTCACATCGAACGGCTTGAGGCGGCGCAACACAGCTGCACCGATGCGGCCCGCGGCCACCGTGCCGACATTCATCGCTTCGAGATCGTACGCACGCTCGACGCAATCGGCGATATTCCAGCCGCCCTTCTTCACCCATTCATGCGACGGCAGGTAATTGCGCACCAGCCCGAGAATCATCATCACGACGTGCTCGGCCACGCTGATGCTGTTGCAATACGTCACTTCCGCCACGGTGATCTTGCGCTCGATTGCTGCCTGCAGATCGACGTGATCCGAGCCAATGCCTGCCGTCAACGCGAGCTTGAGCTTCGGCGCCTTCGCGATACGTTCGGCCGTCAGATACGCCGGCCAGAACGGTTGCGAGATCACCACTTCGGCATCGGCCAGTTCGCGTTCGAAGGTCGAGTTCGGACCGTCCTTGTCGGATGTGACAACCAGCGTATGCCCTTGTGATTCCAGATACTTGCGCAGGCCCAGTTCGCCGGACACGCTGCCCAGCAGTTCGCCCGGCGTGAAGTCGATGGCCTTCGGCGTGGGCGCCGTCTGACCATCATGATAGTGCGTGATTTCAGGTACATCGTCGCGGGCGTACTGTTTCGGCATTCCCTTGACGGGGTCGTCATACAGCACACAAAGAACCTTGGCCATTCGTCTCGCTCCAGTCTGGTCGAGCGCATTGTTGTGCCGGCGCTCTATCGACATATCGACGTGAAACATCACATACGATATGAAGCAGTGTCTATGGCGCGTGCAGGTGCGTCCAATCGTTTGGACGTATGAAGTGATAAGCGTCGCTTATCAGGCCGTGCGTGACTTTATGTAGAGTGAGCGCGAAAGCGTTTCAGCAAACGGGAAGCAAGGCGTCGAAATCGTCCTGCAAACGCAGGCCTTCGGCACAGCGCCAGAAAGCAGCGACGAGTGGCTGCATGGCCTCGCGGTTGCGCGCGACCAGCCCGATCTCGCGCGTGAGTTCGGGCATCAGCAAGGCGCGGCGCACGCCGTCGCCAGCGGGCAGCACGCTCAGCAGGCTGTGCGGAAAGATACTGGACATACCGGCGTGCAGCACATGTCCGTAAAGCGCGAGCAGCGAGTCGCATTCGATCCGCACTTCGGGCTGCACCTGTTCGCGACGGAAGGCGGCATTGATCACCTGCCGGTTCTGCATCGCGAGCGGCAGCAGGCCGAGCGGCAAGCCGGCCAGTTCACGCCAGCTGCACGCACCTTCGACGAGACTGGCATGATCGCCCGGCGGCGAAAGCAGAATCGAGCGTTCGCGGTACAGCGGCAACACGGCAAAGCCCGCCTGCACGCCGGAGTCCAGATACGTGAGGCCGATATCGAGTTCGAGTTCGTCGAGTTGCCGGTGTATCGCTTCCGAACTGAGCGAGTGCACGTCGTAGCGGATATCCGGATGCTCCAGCAAGCATGGCGCAAGTACACGCGACGCCACGGGAATCACGGTCGGAATGGCACCGACGCGCAGCTTGCCGACGAGACGATCTTGCGCGGCAGATGCATCCTGACGCATGTTCTGCAGCGTCGCCAGCGTTTGCCGCGCCCAGCCGAGCACGCGCTCGCCGTCTTCCGTGAAGCCGACGAAGCGCCGCCCGCGGTTGACGATGGTCAGCCCCAGTTCCGATTCGAGCGCGCGTATCGCCGACGACAAGGCCGGTTGCGACACATGGCATGCATCGGCGGCGCGCGCGAAGTGCTTTTCACGCGCCAGCGTGACGAGATAATCGAGCTGCCGGATGAACATGCGCGGTCAGACGAGCAGGTCTTCGTGGAATGCGCCGAAAGGGCGCGTCGGATGCGCGATCTGGATTTCGAGAATCCACAGTCCCGCTGCGGGCGCCGCATCGAAATCGCCGAGATCGCCCGCCTTGTAGATGGCGTGCGGAAAGTCGCTCACGCGATGACCCTTGATATCGACATTGAGCCGAAAGCCGTGCGCATCGGCGCGTTGCGCGGCGTACTCGTACAGATCGATGCCCGCGCAACCTGTCGTGCGCCAGTGATGCTCGACTTCGTCATAGATCGTGCGTGCCGCTTGCGCGCACGCGCGCATGTCGGCATCGTCGCCGCATACGAAGGTCGCGCCCGCATCGCCTTCGTGCTTGTCCCACACCGCGCCGAGATCGATGAAGAAGATGTCGTTGGCCGCCAGCACGGGATCGCCATTCGAGCGCTGCTTGAAGGTTCGCAACGTGTTCTCGCCGAAGCGCACCAGCACGGGATGCCAGATCCGGTCCATGCCGAGATCTTTCAGGATCCGCAGCGCGAGCGCATTCGCCTGCGATTCCAGCATGCCGGGTTGCACTCCAGCGGCGATGGCGTCGACGGCTTGCCATGTCATCGTTCTGGCGTGCTGCATGGCGTCCAGCGAATAAAGCTCCCCGACGGCTTCCTTGCGTGTCGAATTCAACGTACTGCTCCTCGATGTGGTGACATGCCAATGTCAAATCTGCATTCGATATATAGCCGTAAATATATCGTGTTTGTTGATAGCCCCGTTGCGAATGCGTTACGTCGATTCTGGCATGCCGCGATATAGCGGCTTACATACCGCGTAAACACGGGAAGTCAGGCTATAGGTGTAAACGCTAAACTGCGGGTTGAGTTAACACAGCGGGCTGCTATCGCAAACACGCGAAGCCCAATCACGGAGAACCACATCATGCGAACAAGCGCACGCAATCATTTCACGGGGCAGATCACCGAAGTCAAGCATGGCGCCGTCAACGACGAAGTCACGCTGCGCACGCAGGACGGACTCGACATCGTCGCCGTCATCACGCACGGCAGCGCGACCTCGCTCGGACTCGCAGCCGGCAAGCCGGCGTTTGCACTGGTGAAGGCATCGTCGGTGATCCTGATGGTCGATTCGACCGACAAGGTGTCGGCGCGAAACCGCGTCGCAGGCACGGTCACGGCCGTCACGAAGGGCGCTGTGAACAGCGAAGTGATCGTTGCGTCCGCAAGCGGTGCGCAGATCGCGGCCATCATCACCAATGAAAGCGTCGAGCGCCTCGGCCTTGCAAACGGCTCGGCCGCTTCGGCGATCTTCAAGGCGTCGAGCGTGATCATCGGCGTCGACGCGTAAGCCTCGCGCTACGAACTTCATTCAGCGCAGCGGCAGAATCCGCACGTAGCTGGTTCCACCCGCCGCTGCGCGATCGACTACATACAGCCGGTGACGCGTCGCATCCACGGCAACACCCCGTGCGTCGTGAAAGTCACTGGCGATCTCGCTGACCGTGCCATCGGTTGCGATCTTGCACACCGATGCGCTCTTGCAGTGTGTGTACAACGCGCCCTGCGCATCTGCCGCCATCAGATCCGGATTGTCGATCTTCGCGAACGTATCGGTAACGCTCACAGGTTGCGCAGCCTGCAACAGGCTAGCCAGCGGCACGCGCACGATCACGTTGCGCGCCTGATCCGACACATACACCATGTCGCCCGATACGGCGACGCCAACCGGCTTGCCGAGACCCGTGATCAGATCGCGTTCGGTCGCGTGGCCCGTGGCCGTATCGTAGGTCAGCAGGCTCACGCCGCCAGCGGCGGGCGCACTGCTCTCCTTGACGAACCACGTCGATAGCGCCTGATTGGCACCGACAGCCGCAATGCCGAGCCTGCGTCGCGCGGGATTCGGCCCGGAAAGCAGCGTCGCGCTATCTGCGCCCTTGACGGCGAACACCGCGCTCGCGCTGCCGAATCCGAAGCGCACGGCCAGCAGATTGCCTTCACGGTCGAAGCTCAACTGGCTCAGGCTGATGCCCTGCCCCGGCGCCTGAGGAATCGACGTGTACGGCGCGAACGCGCGGCCATCGGCGGATCGCAATATGCTGCTCTTTGCATCGTCGGTCAGATAGACGGCGCCGTCGCCGGCATTGACGGCGATGCCGTTGGGCCGCACGCCGTTCAGTGCGACGGGCGTCATATCCGCTGCCGCACCGCCCGATGCACAGCCGTACGTCTGCGCCAGCGCGCCCGCAATCAGAATCTGCAGAAGCCCGCGCGCACAACGTGTCGACAGGGCTACCGGTAGCCGCAACATGAGATCTCCTTGAAATTGAGCGTCAACGTCAGCGCTGCGCGAGTTGAGCCTCGATTGCTGCCTTGTCGATCACCGACCACACCTGAGCAATCTTTCCATCACGAAACGCGTAGAACACGTTCTCCGAAAATGCGACCTTCTTTCCGTTGACGGCAAGCCCGAGAAACGTGCCCTTAGGCGAGCAGTCGAACTGCAAGCGGCTCGCGATCATCGACGGCTCCGCGACGATCAATGCAATCTCGAAGCGAAGATCGGGAATCTCGCGAAAGTCGCGTTCCAGCATTGCCCGATAGCCTGACACGCCGATCCGCTCGCCGTTGTAGATCACATCGTCACCGACGAACTGTCCCAGCATCGCCCAGTCCTGCCGGTTCAGGCAGTCGATATAACCGCGATAAACCTCTGCCAGCCCAATCCCGCTCATGCCGCCCTCGCCTCCGATGGCACAAGCCGCCATGTTACCCGCGTCGTGTGTTGCGCTCAGATGGCGTCGGCGGGACGGTGCGCGTCGGTGTCGACGCAACAGACGAGGACTTCGGCGGGCTTCTTTCCCGTGCTCAGATACACATGGCCCACGGCGCTATCGAAGTACAGGCTGTCGCCCGGTTTCAGATGGAACACCGCGCCTGTCTCGAAGCGCAATTCGAGCGCGCCATCGAGCAGGAACACGAACTCCTCGCCGCTGTGACGGATGTAGTCGGGAAAATCCGTCAACTTGCGCGCCCTGACATGCGCGCGCATCGGCACCATCCGCTTGCCTGTCAGATCGTTCGCGAGCATCCCGTATTCGTAATTGGGCGTGTCGTAAATCATCTGCTGGCCGGACGCGGTGAAGGTCGGCTCGATCGGACTGGCGGCAGCACGCTTCGCGCGCCCGAAGATCGCGTCGAAGTCGAGTTGTAGCGCATGCGCGAGCGCCGCGAACTTGTCGTAGGTCAGCGCGATGTCGCCGCGCTCGGCCTTCGAAATCGTCGATACCGCGATACCCGACTGCTCCGACAACTGCATCAGCGTCAACCCGCGTGCCTTGCGCGCGTCGCGCAGCCGCGCGCCGACCGCCTTGTGATCGATCTGGGACGAAGCGTCGGCGGCTTCGGCTTCGGTTGTTTTACGCGCAGTGGATCGGGTAGCCATGACGATGCTCGGTAGGTCTTACGTAAGTCTCACGAACGACAAAGGGACAAAGGGTTTTGTCGTATACGAGAATTTATTTTTTCTCGTATATGATAACTCGCATCGATGCCAGTCCCATGCAGTCCTTTCAGGAGCGCAGCCCGTGTCAACGCTTGCATTGGAAAAAGCCGGTCTGTCGAAGACCCAGGTGATCGCCGCGACCACGCTCGGCACGGCGCTGGAGTTCTACGACTTCACCATCTACAGCTTCTTCGCGATCCAGATCGGGCAGCTGTTTTTCCCGTCGGCGTCGCCCGTGAACCAGTTTCTGCTGTCGATCGGCGTGTTCGGTGTCGGATTCGTGGTGCGGCCGCTGGGTGGCATCGTGATCGGCGCGTATGCCGACCGCGTGGGCCGCAAGAAAGCGATGGTGCTGACCATCATGCTGATGGCGCTCAGTTGCGCGCTGATCGCGTGCGCACCGCCCTATGCAGTGGCGGGCATGGCCGCGCCCTTCATCGTGCTCGCCGCGCGCCTGATTCAGGGCTTTGCCGCGGGCGGCGAATTCGGTCCCGGCACGACGCTGCTGGTCGAATACGCATCGGACTCGACGCGTGCGTTTTTCGCCAGCTGGAACTTCGCGGCGACGGCACTCGGTCTTGCACTGGGCGCAGCCGTCGCGACGCTCGTCAACGTCGCGCTGCCGAAGGACGCCGTGCTGGCGTGGGGCTGGCGCATTCCGTTCGTGCTGGGCATCGTCGCGGCGCCTGTCGGCATGCTGATCCGCCGAAGGCTCGAAGAAACGCTCAGCGATGCTTCTCACACAGGCACGCATCGTCGCGGCGCGCTGAAGGCCGCGCTCACCACGCATCTGAAGCTGACGATACTCGGCACGTTCGCCGAACTCGGCGGCTCGGTGTCCGTCTACATCACCGCGTTTTTTCTGCCGAGCCATGCGGTGCGCACGCTGCATCTTTCATCGACGGCTTCCGTCGTGTCGGGCGTGATCAGTTCGCTGGTGCTGTTCGTTGCGGCGCCCATCGCGGGCAAGCTCGCGGATCGCTTCAGCCGCAAGCGCGTGCTGGTCGTTTCGCGCGTGATCCTGCTGCTCACGGTCTATCCCGCCTTCGCGTGGCTGTCCGCGCAACCGTCGGCGATCATGCTGTGCGCGGTGTCCGCGTTTCTCGCGGTCTTCGTCGCCGGGCAGATCGTGCCGGTGCTGGTGATGATCCCCGAACTTTTCCCCAAACATGTGCGCGCCACGGGCATCGCGCTAACCTATGTGGTGAGCGCGTCGTTCTTCGGCGGGTTTTCGCCGTTCGTCGCCAGCTGGCTGGTTGCGCTGACCGGCAATCCGCTCGCGCCCGCATGGTACGTCGCGGCGGCCTGCGCGGTGTCGCTGGTGCCCGTCATCTGGCTGCGCGACCGCACGGGCGAAGCGCTCAACTGACTTCATTCGAAAGCACGAACACGCAGCATCAACCAGGAACGTGGACCATGTCTGATAGCGACAAGCTCGTCGCGCTCAATGCCGTCGAGTTGCGCCGGATGATCGGCGCGAAAGAGATTTCCCCTGTCGAACTGCTCGACGCCTGCATCGAACGGATCGAAGCCATCAACCCCGCCGTGAATGCGATCACGGCCACCTGTTACGACGACGCCCGCAAGGCCGCGCATGCTGCCGAGCGCAAGGTGCTCGACGGCGAGCCGCTCGGCTTGCTGCATGGCCTGCCGCTCGGCGTGAAGGATCTGGAAGACACGGCGGGACTGCTCACCACCTACGGCTCGCCGATGTCGCGCGGCCACGTGCCGTCACGCGATGTCGTGCTGGTCGAGCGCTTGCGTTCGGCGGGCGCGATTCTGGTCGCGAAGACCAACGTGCCTGAACTGGGCGCGGGCGCGAACACGCGCAATCCGGTGTGGGGCGCGACGGGCAATCCGTTCAACACGGAACTGAACGCGGGCGGCTCATCGGGCGGCTCGGCGGCGGCGCTCGCGTGCGACATGCTGCCCGTGTGCACGGGCTCCGACACAGGCGGCTCGCTGCGCATTCCGGCATCGAAATGCGGGGTGGTCGGGTTCCGGCCATCGGCGGGACTGGTGCCGAATTCGCGCCGTCTGCTCGGCTGGACGCCCATCTCCGTGGTCGGCCCGATGGGCCGCGACGTCGAAGAGACGGCGCTGCAACTCGCGGCGACTGCGGGCCTTTCCACCGGCGATCCCCTCAGCTATGAAGTCGATGCGCACGGCTTCACCAACCTGCCCGCCTTCGATCTCTCGACCTTGCGGGTCGGTTATACGGAAGACTTCGGCTGCTGCGATGTCGATGACGGCATCCGCGACCTGTTCCGCGCACGCATGGCCGCGCTCGCGCCGATGGTGCGGACCTGCGAGCCGGTTCCATTCGATCTCGGCGACGCGCACCGCGCGTTCGACGTGATCCGCGCCGAGAGCTTCGTCGCGGGTCTGCGCGACGCGTACGCGCGCGACCCTGGCGCGCTCGGTCCGAACACGCGCGCCAACTACGAGATGGGCGCCGCAATGTCGCTGGCCGACAGCGCGTGGGCGCAAGCCGAGCAGACGCGCATCTTCAAACGCTTCCAGTCTGCGTTCGAGCGTTACGACGTGATCCTGTCGCCGACCACGCCCGTCTCGCCGTTTCCGTGGCGCGAGCTATACGCCGCGCAGATTAACGGACGCGCGCAGGAAAACTATTACCGCTGGCTCGCGCTGACCTACGTGGTGACGCTGACGACACATCCCGCGCTGTCGCTGCCATGCGGCGTCGATGCGGCCGGCATGCCGTTCGGCGTGCAGATCGTCGGGCCGTATCATGGCGATCTCAAGACGCTCGCCGTTGCACGCGCGATGGAACTGGCGTTCGAACGGCATCCTGCGTTACGCCGTCCGCGCCCCGATCTGTCGAAGCTCACGCAGCCGAATCCAGCCTTGAAATCGATCGTCACCGCGCCGCCTATTTTCGATTCGACGGGCGAAGCCGAAGCCGGCATGTCATCCGTCTAACTCACCGAACACAACCATGTCCAACGAAATCAAACGACTGCAAACCAACGCCCGCATGAGCCAGGTGGTGATTGCCAACGGGACCGTCTATCTGTCGGGCCAGGTGCCCGACACGGCGGGCGCATCGATCACCGTGCAAGCCACGGAAATCCTCGCGCGCATCGACACGCTGCTCGCTTCGGCGAATGGCGACAAGACGCGCGTGCTGACCGCGAACGTGTGGCTGAGCGACCCGAAGCACTTCGACGAATTCAACGCCGTCTGGGACGCATGGGTGCCTGCGGGCCACGCACCGACGCGCGCCTGCGTGCAGGCCCTGCTGATGAAGCCGGGACTCGATGTCGAAATCGCCGTGACGGCGCTGGCCTGATGTCATCGCGCGAGGAAACGCGGCAATGAAGTTCGATACCGTCGTACTCGGTGGCGGCATGGTGGGCGTGTCGGTCGCCGTGCATCTGCAACAGCGCGGGCTGGCCGTGGCGCTGGTCGATCGCAAGGCGCCCGGCAACGAGACCTCGTTTGGCAACGCGGGGCTGATCCAGCGTGAAGGCGTCTATCCGTATGCGTTTCCACGCGATGCCGGCACGCTGCTGCGCTACGCGCGCAACCGTTCGCTCGATGTCCGCTATCACGTCAGCGCGATGCCGAAGCTGCTGCCGTTTCTGTATCGCTACTGGCATCACTCGCGTGCGGACCGTCACGCCGCGATTGCGCGTTCTTATGCGACGCTGATCGAACATTGCGTCGATGAGCATCGCGCGTTGATCGAGGCATCGGGTGCGCAGGCGTTGCTGCGCACGGGCGGCTGGCTGAAGGTGTTCCGCAGCGCGCGCAAGCAGGACGCCGCGCTGCGTGACGCCGAACGCTGGAAAGCCGAGTACGGCGTGACGTTCGACGCACTCGACGCCGCGCAACTGCGCCGCGACGAGCCTTCGCTGAGCCACGTGCTGCTCGGCGCGCTGCGTTACACCGATGCCGATACCGTCAGCGATCCCAACGCGCTCGTCACGGCCTACGCGCGTTACTTCGAGCAACTTGGCGGGCGCATTTTCATCGGCGATGCCGCGACGCTGCAACCGCACTGGAGCGTCGACACCGATGCAGGACGCATCGACGCAAAGTCAGCGGTGATCTCGCTCGGCCCGTGGTCGGATACGGCGAGCGCCCGCTTCGGCTACCGGCTGCCGCTTGCCGTCAAGCGCGGGTATCACATGCATTACGCGGCGCAGGATGGCGCGCGGCTGAATCAGCCCGTGCTCGACACGGAAATCGGCTACATGATCACGCCGATGGCGCGCGGCATCCGTCTGACGACGGGCGCGGAACTCGCCGCCTGCGACGCGCCCGCCCCGCCCGTGCAACTGGACGGCATCGAGCCGATTGCGCGCGAGACCTTCCCGCTAGGCGCGCGGCTCGATGAGCGTCCGTGGCTGGGCCGCCGTCCGTGCACGCCGGACATGATGCCCATCATCGGACCGGCGCCGCGTCATAAGGATTTGTGGTTCGCCTTCGGCCACGCGCATCATGGGCTCACGCTCGGGCCCGTTACCGGGCGACTGCTCGCGGAAATGATGACGGGCACGCCGACGGTCGCCAATCCTTATCCGTTTCGCGCAGACCGTTTCTGATAAGACCGCGTTCCTGAACGGGTTTGCCGCGCGGGGCTGGCGGGCTGTACCATAGGCTCGCCTGATTCCCAAGGGACACCCATGAATCCCAAAGTCGACGCCTACATCAGCAAACTCGAAAAATGGCGTGAAGAAACGGAAAAGCTCCGCGCGATCGTGCTCGATTGCCCCGTCACGGAAGAACTGAAGTGGGGCGTGCCCTGCTACACCGTCGATGACAAGAACGTCGTGCTCATCCACAGCTTCAAGGACTACTGCGCGCTGCTGTTCACCAAGGGCGCGCTGCTGAAAGATCCGAAAGGCATCCTGATCCAGCAGACGGAGAACGTGCAGTCTGCGCGTCAGGTGCGCTTCACGAGCCTTCAGGAAATCGTCAAGCTGCAAGCCACGCTGAAGACCTACATTCGCGCGGCCATCGAGGTTGAAAAAGCCGGCCTGAAAGTGCAGCGTAAATCGACGGAAGATTTCGAAGTCGCCGAGGAGTTTCAGGCGAAGCTCGACAAGCTGCCGAAGCTCAAGAAGGCTTTCGAAGCGCTGACGCCTGGACGGCAACGCGCCTATCTGCTGCATTTTTCGTCGGCGAAGCAGTCGAAAACCCGCGAGTCGCGGATCGAAAAATGCATGCCGCTGATCTTCGAAGGCAAGGGTTTGAACGACGACTGAAAGCTACGGGCGCGCAAAAGACAGGCAGCGCCCTCTCCCCGAAACACACGGTAAGTGAACTTTGTAGCATTCCCTTAAAAAATGTAGGTCGATAGGATGCTAACGAATAAAATTCGACATACAATCCCGGCCCATGGTCAATCTCCACCTTTTGCGCCGCTCCGTCAGCAGCACGCTGGTCGTCGCCGCGCGCCGCTGGCGCCGCACGAGTCATAGCGTGCTGTCGGCGTACAACGTCTCCGAAGCGTGCGCCGGTCCGCTGCTCACGGCTAACCGTCTTGGCGAAGCCGTGCGTCAGGTGACGCTTGCCGAACATGTGGGGATCGAAGGTCCGTCGCTGGTGCGCCTGCTCGACCAGTTGTGCGCCGCCGGCCTCGTGCGCCGCGACGAAGATCCCGACGACAAACGCGCCAAGACCATCACCCTTACCGACGAAGGCCGCGCCGTCACGGCGCGCATGGAAGAACGCCTGATGGCGCTGCGCGCGCGCGTGCTCAAGGGCGTAAGCCGCGAGGATCTGGAAACCACGCTGCGGGTGCTGAATGCGTTCAATGCGTCTCTGGATGCTACAGTCACTCCCGACAGAGGCGCATCCGGCGAGCCGGCCGCCGCCTCCCGATCCGGCAGCCAACGCAAGACATAACCGTCATGGTCTATCCCTCAGTCCGCGACTGGCTGTTTTCCGCCAAGACGTTCGCGGCCGCGATGATCGCGCTTTACATCGCCCTTGCGCTCGAACTGCCGCGCCCTTACTGGGCGATGGCGACTGTCTACATCGTCTCGAATCCGTTCGTCGGCGCGACCCGCTCGAAGGCGCTGTACCGCGCGCTCGGCACGGCGCTCGGCGCGGCGGGCGCCGTGCTGATCGTGCCGCCGTTCGTCGAGTCGCCGTTCCTGTTCAGCGTGATCGTCGCGGTGTGGACGGGCTCGCTGCTGTTTCTGTCGATGAACGACCGGACCGCGCGCAGCTATGTGTTCCTGCTGGCCGGCTACACGCTGCCGCTGATCGCGCTGCCCGCCGTCACCAATCCGACCACCATCTTCGATCTGGCCATTACCCGCACGGAAGAGATTCTGCTTGGCATCGTGGTGGCGAGCATTGTCGGCAGCGTGGTGTTTCCGAGCCGGCTGGCGCCGACGCTGATCGAGCGCACCGACGCCTGGTTCCGCGATGCCGCCTTCTACGCCAGCGAGACGCTGTCCGGCCGCGTCGCCGGTGCGGCCATCTCGGCCTCGCGCCAGCGGCTTGCGGCCACCGTCAACGGCCTCGAATTTCTGCTGAGCCAGCTGACCTACGATCACACCCGGCCCGACATCGTGCGACGCGCCCGCGCGCTGCAGGGACGCATGCAGATCTTTCTGCCGCTGATCTCGTCGATGGCCGATCCGCTGATCGAACTGGTCAAGCAGCGCGGCGGCCATGCGCCTGATATCGAAGGCCTGCTGCTGGACGTCGCAAAGTGGATACGTTCGCCGACGCTCGACGCCAGACTCGCTGAGGAACCCGCCCACGAAGCCGACGCGCTGCGCGCCCGCACCGATGCGCTCAGGCCGTCCGCCGAGGCGCTCGCAAGCTGGGACGGCGCGCTGCTGTCGAACGCATTGTGGCGGCTGGGGCAGGTGATCGACGTGTGGCGCGATATTCGCTGCCTGCGCGCGACCATCGTCAACGAGACTGTGCTGTGGCGTCCGCACTTCCGCCACTGGCGGCTGGGCGGCACGGAGCGCTTCTCCGATTACGGCATGATGCTGTTTTCGACGGCTTCCGCCGTGGGCGCCATCATCTTCGCGTGCGGGCTGTGGATCACCTCGGGCTGGAACGACGGCGCCTCCGCCGTGGCGCTCGCGGCCGTGTCGTGCTGCTTCTTCGCCGCGCTCGACGAGCCAGCGCCCGCCGTCTTCAAGTTCTTTCTCGCGACCTGCATGAGCGTCGTGTTCGCCGGGTTGTATGTGTTCGTGGTGCTGCCGCTCGTGCACGACTTCGCGATGCTGGTGGTGATTTTTGCGGGGCCATTCCTGATCATCGGCACGCTGATTCCGCGCCCGCAGTTCACGCTGGTGACGATGCTGACAGCCGTCAACACGGCGACCTTCATCAGCATTCAGAGCGCTTACGAGGCCGACTTCTTCGTGTTCATCAACAACAATCTGGCGGGCGTTGCCGGCTTGCTGTTCGCGTACCTGTGGACACGCGCCACGCGTCCTTTCGGCGCCGAACTGGCTGCCTCGCGGCTGACGCGCTCGGCATGGGCCGACGTGGTGGTGAGCGCATCGACGGCGGCAATCGAAGACCAGCGCAATCTGTACTCGCGCATGCTCGACCGGCTGATGCAACTGCTGCCGCGTCATGCGGCATCGGATTCGCATCGCCATCCGTCGATCGAAAGCTTCCGCGATTTCCGCGTCGCGCTGAACGCGCTGGATCTGCGCCGCACGCGTCGCAAGCTGACGGCCGACCTGCAGGTATCGATCGATGACGTGCTGACTGGCGTGCGGCAATATTTCGAACAATGCATCGCGCACCGCACGCGGCAACCGGTGCCCGCGGCGCTGATCGAGACCATCGACGCCGCCGTCGCGCGCGTGACCACGCTCAACATCGCGCAGTCGCAAGGCGGCGCACCGACGTCTCAGGAAGGACAACCGGAAACGGGCGCTCCGCAGCCACCGCAAGGGCAAGCCGACGGCGCGGACACGCCAGCCGCCGCACCCACGCCCGCCACGCCCGCTGCACCCGCCGCGCGCTCCGGCGAGCGCTGGCTGCGCGAAACGCTGCATGCGCTGGTGGGCATGCGCCTGTCGCTGTTCCCGCCGCAAGGCGCACCCGCCAATCCGCCGCCCCAACCGGAGACCGCCGCCTGATGCCCAACTCATTCTTTACAGGCTGTCGACGCATATGATCGGCGAAATCGACATTCTCGGCGTCTTCGTGCCAGCCGTGCTGGTGCTGATGATCATCGCCTATCTGATGAATCTGGTGGTGCGCAATGTGCTCGCGCGCATCGGCGTGTACCGCTTCATCTGGCATCGTTCCATTTTCGATCTCGGCATCTATGTTCTGTTGCTGGGGCTTGTCGTCATCGTTTCGCACCGGTTCATAACGTGAAAAAAACCTGGTTCTCAGTCGGGCAGATCCTGCTCACTCTTATCGTCGTCGTGATCGCAGCGGCCGTGCTGTGGAAGCTGGTCGATTACTACATGTTCGCGCCGTGGACGCGCGACGGTCACGTGCGCGCCGACGTCATCCAGGTGGCGCCCGATGTGTCCGGCCTCATCACCGAGGTCAAGGTGGTCGACAACCAGCAGGTCAAGCGCGGCGACGTGCTGTTCGTGATCGACCAGGCGCGCTACACGCTCGCGCTGCGCAATGCCGAGGCGACCGCACAGCAGCGCCGCGCGACGCTCGATCAGGCGCGCCGCGAAGATGCCCGCAACCGCGTGCTCGGCAATCTCGTCGCACGTGAGGTGGTCGAAGAAACGCAATCGCGCGTCGAAACCGCCACGGCGGCGCTCGCCGATGCCCAGGTCGCGATCGATACGGCACGGCTCAATCTCCAGCGCACGGTGATCGTAAGTCCGGTGGATGGCTATCTGAATGACCGCGCGCCACGTGTCGGCGAGTACATCGCGGCGGGACGGCCGGTGCTGTCGGTGGTCGACATGCATTCGTTCCGCGTCGACGGTTACTTCGAGGAAACCAAGCTGCACGGTATCGACATCGGCCAGCCCGTCGATATCAAGGTGATGGGCGAGCCGAACGTGCTGCGCGGCCACGTGCTGAGCATCGTCGCGGCGATTGAAGACCGCGACCGCCAGCAAAGCCAGAATCTGCTGCCGAACGTGAATCCGGCGTTCAGCTGGGTGCGTCTCGCGCAACGCATTCCCGTGCGCGTCGCGCTCGATGAGATTCCGGCTGACTTCCGCCTGATCGCGGGCCGCACGGCGACGGTGTCGGTGCGCGGCATCGGTCCTTCGATCGGGCGCAGCAATCCGGCGTCGGATGCGGCGGCGGCTTCCGCGCCGGGTGCGTCTTCGGGTGCGTCGACGACGGGCGCCGCCATCGTCGGCACGGCGCCGTCGAGCGCGACGCATACTGCATCGGGCGCATCGCAATGAAACGCTTTTCGTCTCGCTTCACCTCTTCGCAGGCGGCGCGCGCCGGTCTCGCGCTGCTGCCCATCGCGCTCGCGCTGAACGCCTGCACGACGGTCGGCCCGAACTACAAGCTGCCCGAGAACGCAGCCGTCAACGCGCCGTACGCGAACGCGGCCATCGACGGCGCGGACAAGGCGCCCGTCACGCAGCAGGCCGTGCCGTCGAAGTGGTGGCGCCTGTATGACGACCCGGTGCTCGATCAGCTGGTCAGCGAAGCGCTCACGTCGAACACCGATCTGCGCGTGGCAGCGGCCAACCTCGCCCGCTCGCGCGCGCAACTGGACTTCGCGAACGAGCAAGGCGGGTTTTCGGGCAAGACGTCGGCGGCTTTCCAGCGTGCGCAGGAATCCGCCGAACAGTATCTGCTGTCGGAGAAGATTCCCGTCGTCAACGAAGGCGCGCTCGATCTGAGCGTGTCGTATGAAGTCGATCTGTTCGGCAAGCTGCGGCGCGGCGTTGAAGCCGCCAAGGCCGACGACGAAGCCGTCGAAGCGGCGAGCGATCTTGCGCGCATCACGGTCGTCGCCGATGTCGTGCGCGCGTATGTCGAATCGTGCTCGGCGGGCGACGAACTCGACATCGCGCAGAAGTCGCTGTCGCTGCAGCGGCAACGCGTCAAACTCACGCAGCGGCTGCGCGACGCGGGCCGCGGCAACCAGCCGGACGTGACGCGCGGACAAACGCAAGCCGACACGCTTGCCGCCGACATCCCGCGCTTCGTCGCACGCCGGCGCGCCGCGCAGTACCGTCTCGCGATGCTGCTCGCGCGCTCGCCGAACGATCTGCCGCCCGCCGTGCTCACCTGTCAGCGGCTGCCGCAACTGAAAGAACCGATTCCCGTCGGCGACGGCGCGGCGCTGCTCAAGCGTCGTCCTGATGTGCGCCAGGCCGAGCGGTTGCTCGCCGCATCGACGGCGCGCATCGGCGTGGCGCCGGCGGCGCTCTACCCGACCGGGGCGATTGGCGCGTCGGCGGGTTCGGTCGGCGTGGTCGGCGATCTGTTCGGACCGACCACGAACCGCTGGGCGTGCGGCCCGCTGATCAGCTGGACGTTCCCGATCAACGGCCAGCGCGCACGGGTGCACGAGGCGGAAGCGGCCACGGGCGGCGCGCTCGCGCATTTCGACGGCGTGGTGCTGAACGCGCTGCGCGAAACGCAGACGAGCCTGTCCACCTACGCATCCGACACCACGCGCGCCGACGCCTTGCGCATCGCCTACAAGTCGGCCGTGCAGTCGGCAGACGAAACGCACCGCCTCTATACGGCGGGCCGCGAGACCTTCATCGACGATCTCGATGCGACGCGCACGCTGACCAGCGTCGCCTCGCAGGTGGCGGCGGCCGAAGGCCAGGTGGCCGTCGATCAGGTGAACCTGTTCCTTGCGCTCGGCGGCGGCTGGGAGCAGGACAGCAGCGATAGCGGCAACGTAAAGAGCGAAAAAGTCGGCGCGAAGAACTGATAATCGCGCTCAGCCCTGCGTTTCCAACGCAGTGCCCGCGAACCGCTCGATCACGCCATTGAACAGCGCGGGCCGCTGCAGCGGCGCGAAGTGGCTGACGTTGGGCAAGATGATCAGTTCGGCGCCCGGAATGGTTTCGGCAAGATAGACGGCGTGCTCGCGCTTGATGAACTCGTCGTGCTCGCCAATCGCGATCACGACGCGCACGGCGATGTGCGCGAGATCGTCGGTGGAATAATCGGGCTGGGTGCGTTGCATCTCGCTGACGGCGGCGACGAACGCGTCGAACTCGCCGGGCGTTGCCGACAGCGCCTGATAATCCGCGCGATGCCGGTTGAAGCAGCGATCGATCACGGGCGTCGGCTCGAACGGTTTGGCGCCGTCCGGATTCATGTTGCACGCGAAAAAGAACACGCCCGCGACGCGTTGCGGCGCGCGCCGCGCGAGAATCAGCGCCGTGCAAGCGCCGTCGCTCCAGCCGACGAACGCGGCTTTCGGCAGCTGCAGTTCGTCGAGCACGGCGAGCACATCGGACGCCATCAGGTCGTAGCTATACGGTTGCGCGTCGCGCGTGCTGCGGCCGTGTCCACGACTGTCGATCAGGATCGCGCGATAGCCGGCGTCCACGAGTGCCGGCACCTGATAACCCCAGTTGCCGCTGTGCCCGAGGCCGCCGTGCAGCAGCACGACCGGGTCTCCGATGCCATACGCCGACCACGCGATGCGCGCGCCCGCATGATCCACGAAGCCACTTTCCTGCGCATCGGGTAACGGCGTGGCGCCGTGCAAGGCGAAATACTTCAGTTCGTCGTCCGATTCCATGTCGAGGGCGCTCCGTGGAAAAGCGATCGCGTCATTGTGACATCGTGGCGTGACTTCGCGTGTCTATTCGGCCCGGTCGGAGGTGCGCTGCGCCAGCGGCGCGACCTGCCCACGGGCACGCCGCTCACGCCGCCGCGCAATCGCACCCGCCAGCACGACGATCAGCCCAAGCGCACCCATGCCGAACGAGATCGCGATCACGACAGCGCTCATGCGACCCTGCCCGGAAAACATGCCGACGAGCAGCCCCGCGAGCGGTTGCGTCAGATTGTTGAGCATGATGATGACACCAAGGGTCTTGCCGTAGTCTTTCGCGGGAATGATCGCCTGCCGCACGCTGCGGATATAGATGCTGAACATCTTGTCGAAGCCGACGATCAGCAGAAAGCCTGCGACGTAACCCCACACGGAAGGACTTGCTCCTGCAAGCAGGCCGCCCGCGAAGATCGCGAGGAACGACACGATGCCGAGCGCCTTGCGTGGAATCTGCATGCGGGCGATCAGCAGCAGGATAACGATCGTGGCGACGGCACCGGCTGTCTGAACGAAGGTATAGAACGCGTCCGTGCGAGCGTGCAGCCCTGTGACCATCGCCGCCGAAGTCGCCAGCGTGACACCGATCACGAGATTTTCGGCGGCAGCGAGCGCGATGAGCCGGCTCAAGCCAGGCAGTTGCACGATATGCGCGAGTGCGGTTTTGACGGGCGCGAACCAATGCTTTTCCGCGTGACCGTGCGGTGTCCAGACGAATGCGCTGGCGCGCTGCCACCAGAATGTCGCGGCATCGGCGGTGAAGAACAGCAGCGCTGCCACGCCGACCACATATTCCCAGCGCCACCAGCCGAGCAGCAGGCCCGCCAGCATCGGACCGAGCACGACGCCGACCTGATCGGCGATCTGCGCATGCGACAGCACTTTCTCAAAACGTTCCGACGTGAATACTTGTGGCAACAGCACTTCGCGGGCGACGAGACCCTGACTGGTAAGCACGCCGCAGACCGCTGACAGAGCGATCAACCAGCCGATGCCGGTGGTTAGCGCGTATCCCGCTATGCCTGCGGCGCAGGCGATAGCACGAAAACGCTGGCTGGCTTGCAGTATGGTCACGGGCGACATGCGGTCGCATAGCGCGCCACACACGGGGAATACCGCGTAGCGCGGCAGTGCTTCAATGAAAAACGCGATGCCGGACCAAGTCGGCTTTTGTGTCGTCTGGAAGACGACGAGCGGGACGAGGAATAGCAGGATCTGGTCCGCGAGCCGCGAGAAGAATAGCGAGGCGAAGAAGGAATGGTTATGGGCGCGCATGCGGGGAGGTTTTGGTTTTGGTTTTGTGTTTGGGGTTGGCTTCGCTGGCGTCCGCGTTTTGTTAGTGGTCTGCTAGTGTTGCCCCTGTGCGGGGCGGCACTTACTTTCTTTGCCGCCGCAAAGAAAGTAAGCAAAGAAAGCGGGCTAACACCGCTAATGCTAGTTATTGCCTGCGGGCCCCCAACGGCCCCGTCCTGTCCGCGGCATCGTTCTTCTCGATGCCCGCTGCCAGCGCTCTTTACGAGCGCCTCACCCGCTTCAATCACCCGTAGCGCATCATGCTACAGCGAACCGTATATGCAGCCCAGGTGGCAAACTGTGTGTAGGTTATCGCACCTTTTGCGTCGGCGATCCTACAAGACACACCGCCTTTGCTTTTCAGTCCGGAGTGATGCATTTAAGGCGCGACAGCCGACACACCGTTTGCCACCTGGGCGGCCGTGGACTCACTGGTAAGGCTCGCTGAGACGCAGGAGTGTGAAGCGGGTGATGCGCCCTTAAAGAGCGCTGGCAACGGGCATTAAGACGAGTGATGCCGTGTGAAGGATAGGACCGGCTGGGGCCCGCAGGCAAGGACCGAAGTGGGTGGTGTTCAGCGGCTTTCTTTTGCCTACTTTTCTTTGCCGCGGCAAAGAAAAGTAGGTGCTGCCCCGCACAGGGGCGACGCATGAAGCACGGAGGCAAATCGCGGATGCCCGCGAAAGTACAAAAGACAAAAAGCAAAAAGCCCGCACACCAAAACGATGCACGGGCTTCGCCAAAAAACAAAAAAACAAAAAAACAAAAAAACCTAAACCACTACAACAACACCCCTCAAGCCGTCACAGCTGCAAGCGCCGAATTCAACGTCTTACTCGGACGCATCACCGTTTCCAGCTTCGCGAAGTCCGGCTGATAGTAGCCGCCAATATCGACACCCTTACCCTGCACATCCGTCAGCTCACCCACAATGGTCTTCTCATTGTCGGTCAGCACCTTGGCCAGCGGGCCAAACTTGGCAGCAAGCTCAGCGTCGTCAGTCTGTGCAGCCAGCTCTTGCGCCCAGTACATCGCGAGGTAGAACTGGCTACCACGGTTGTCCAGTTCGCCAGTCTTCGGCGACGGGCTCTTGTTGTTGTCGAGCAGCTTGCCCGTAGCGGCATCCAGCGTCTTCGCCAGCACCTTGGCCTTCGCATTGCCCGACTTGATGCCCAGTTCTTCGAGCGACACAGCCAGCGCCAGGAACTCACCCAGCGAATCCCAGCGCAGATGGTTCTCTTCAACCAGCTGCTTCACATGCTTCGGTGCCGAACCGCCCGCGCCCGTTTCGTACATGCCGCCACCCGCCATCAGCGGAACGATCGACAGCATCTTCGCCGACGTGCCCAGTTCCATGATCGGGAACAGGTCGGTCAGGTAGTCGCGCAGGATATTGCCCGTTGCCGAGATCGTGTCCAGACCGCGGATCACGCGCTCCAGCGAGTAACGCATCGCGCGAACCTGCGACATGATGTGGATCTCGAGACCGTCCGTGTCGTGATCCTTCAGGTACGCCTGCACCTTGTGGATCAGTTCGTTTTCGTGCGGACGATACGGGTCGAGCCAGAACACCACCGGCATGCCCGAGTTGCGCGCGCGCGTGACAGCCAGCTTGACCCAGTCGCGGATCGGCGCGTCCTTCACGAGGCACATGCGCCAGATGTCGCCCTGCTCGACCTGCTGCGTCAGCGCGCTCAGCACTTCGCCCGTCGCGTTATCGACGATGCGTGCTTCGCCGTCTTCGCTGATTTCGAAGGTCTTGTCGTGCGAACCGTATTCTTCCGCCTTCTGCGCCATCAGGCCGACGTTCGGCACCGTGCCCATCGTCTTCGGATCGAAGCGGCCGTTGGTCTTGCAGAAGTTGATGATTTCCTGGTAGATGCGCGCGAACGTGCTTTCCGGAATCAGGCACTTCGTGTCGGCGGGACGGCCATCGGCGCCCCACATCTTGCCGCCGGCGCGGATCATCGCAGGCATCGATGCATCGACGATCACGTCGTTCGGTGCGTGCAGGTTCGAGATGCCCTTGGCCGAATCGACCATCGCCAGCGCCGGACGGTGCTCGTGGCACGCGTGCATGTCGCGGATCACTTCTTCGCGTTGCGATTCCGGCAGCGCTTCGATCTTCGTGTACAGATCGACGAGGCCGTTGTTCACGTTCACGCCCAGTTCGTCGAACAGCTTCGCGTGCTTGGCGAACGCGTCCTTGTAAAACACCTTGACGGCGTGGCCGAACACGATCGGGTGCGACACCTTCATCATCGTCGCCTTGACGTGCAGCGACAGCATCACGCCCGTCTTGTGCGCGTCTTCCATCTGCTCTTCGTAGAACGCGACCAGCGCCTTCTTGCTCATGAACATGCTGTCGACGATCTCGCCGTCCTGCAGCTTGACCTTCGGCTTCAGCACGATGGTTTCGCCGCGCTTCGTGACGAGTTCCATGCGAACTTCACGCGCCTTGTCGTTGGTGATCGACTTTTCGCCGTGGTAGAAGTCACCGTGCTTCATGTGCGCGACGTGCGTGCGCGACGCCATGCTCCACTCGCCCATGCTGTGCGGGTGCTTCTTCGCGTAGTTCTTGACGGCGGCAGGCGCGCGGCGGTCCGAGTTGCCTTCGCGCAGAACCGGGTTCACGGCGCTGCCGAGGCACTTCGAGTAACGCTTCTGGATGTCCTTTTCTGCGTCGTTCTTCGGGTCTTCCGGATAATCCGGCACCTTGAAGCCCTTCGACTGCAGTTCCTTGATCGCGCTGACCAGCTGGAACACGGACGCCGAGATGTTCGGCAGCTTGATGATGTTCGTGTCCGCGTCCTGCGTGAGCTTGCCGAGTTCGGCCAGGTTGTCCGGCACGCGCTGCTCTTCCGTCAGGAATTCCGGGAATTCGCCGAGGATACGGCCTGCCACGGAAATGTCGCTGGTCTCGACATTGACGCCAGCCGGAGCGGTAAACGTACGGATGATCGGCAGAAACGCACTCGTCGCGAGCAGCGGGGCTTCGTCGGTCAGGGTGTAGATGATCGTAGGTTGCTTGGTACTCATCGCTTTGCTCTTGGTCGAGAAAGGTTGGGAAATGCCGCCGGCAGCGCCACGGCCGACGCGAATGCCCCGAATTTTGCCTTATTTTGGATTTTGACGGTTTGAATCGGGCCATCCGAATGGCCTTCAACGCAAAAAAATGCAGAATTTTCGCTGCATCGCTGCGTTTTCCTCGTCACAAACGGCATTTCATTGCACTTTACAATATCTGCACAAGCACAATTATTCAGGATCCGGGGTATTCGTTCGGTCCGGTCACAGACCGAGATTGCGCGCGGCAAATGGCGGAAGGATGAACCTTTTTACCGCGACTCGCCGCGAAGCTGACAATCCGCTCCGGCGCGGGCGGAGGTGGCGGCGCCCGGTCTACACTGTCGAATCCTCTATTTTATGGCGACAGCCGCGCCAGCACATCCATAACACGATGCCATTTCCTTTCCGCTTGCGCGTGGCGTGCGCCGCCCTCGTCCTGAGCGCCGCATCGGCGCATTGTGCAGCCGACGCGCAGCAGTCACCCGATCCGTCACCCGACACACTCGCTGCAAGCGGCATCCATCACGCGCCGCGCACGGACAGCGGCTACGAAAACATGGATGGGCCACTGGCACGCGGCTCGGTCTGGAAATGGCGCTGGAATCGCTGGACGCAAGGTCTGCCGCACGCGCCCGAAAACGGCTACGCGTTTCCCGTCGATCACCCTGATGTTGCGTGGCTCAAGGCGAACCGCAGCGTGGACACGATGACGTGGATCGGCCACGCCACCGCCCTGCTGCAGATCAACGGCGTCAACGTGATCGCCGATCCCGTGTTTTCCGAGCGCGCGTCGCCGCTCTCGTTTGCGGGTCCGAAGCGGCGCGTGCCGCCCGGCCTCGCACTCGACGAACTGCCGCATATCGACGTCGTCGTAATTTCGCACAGCCACTACGATCATCTCGACACTGCGAGCGGCGAGGCGCTGAATGCGCAGCCGGGCGGCCCGCCGCTCTTTCTCGTGCCGCTCGGCATCAAGGACTGGCTCGCGAAAAAAGGCATCACGAATACGCGGGAACTCGACTGGGGCGATCAAACCAGCGTGCCGGGCCTCGACTTCTGGTTCGTTCCCGCGACGCACTGGTCCGCGCGCACGCTCACCGACCGCAACGAAACGCTATGGGGCGGCTGGGTGATGAAAACGCCTGCAGGCGCGGTGCATCCGTTCTCGGTCTATTTCGCGGGCGACACCGGTTATTCGAACGACTTCAAACGAATCGGCGCTGCGTTCGGCTGCATCGATTTCGCGTTGATTCCCATCGGCGCGTATGCCCCGCGCTGGTTTATGTCGCCGCAGCACGTTGACCCGCAACAGGCCGTGCAGATTTTCCAGGACATCCACGCGAAAAAAGCCGTCGGCATTCACTGGGGCACGTTCGAACTCGCCGACGAACCACTCGACGAACCGCCGAAAAAACTTGCCGACGCCACCCGCGAAGCCGGCCTGCCCGACGATGCGTTCACGGTGCTGCATCATGGCCAGATGATCCGCCTCGACGGTTCCGGGTCGACCTGCTCACGCTGAAAAAACGGGCCGCGCTGCACTGTACGCGTGCAATGCAGCGCACCAGATGAGCACGCGGACGCGCGTGATTGTCGGCCAGCCCACATTCGGAATCACACGACACGTCCACATCCGGTTAAACCCTCTCGTGCACGGCACAATGCGCGTGTTATTGTCGTACACACAAGGGTTCGAGCTTTGCTACGCGGAACTCACATCAATTCCGTTACCTTCGCGAGCGTCGCCATGAGTGATGTACGCCACCTTCTGAGCCAACGCGACCGCGTGGAGCTGCTGTGCTGGCTCACATGCGGAAGCCTGGGCGCCTGGTATCTGAACGAAACCTGGCCCTCTCCGTCCTTTCACGTAGAAGCCGCGCACAAGTGGCTCGACCGGCACGGGCGCACTGCCGACTGGCTGTGCATCGCGCGGCTGTCGGCCATGGCGATCGACATCGCGCAGCGGCATGCGTCGTTTGTCGAAGCCGACTGGGCGCGCGACGCCGTCGAAGAAATCCTCGATACCGATGAACTCGACGCGCAGGCGCGTCTCGTCGTCACCGTGTTCGGCGACTGCGAACGCGCGCTCGCGGACAAGCGGCTGGCCGACTGACTGTCGCTGCCTGACCGCGCGCGGTCGTCGCCAGAGGGACTCGCGCCGCTTGTGCGGCGCGGTTCTACTTCCCGTAATCCAGCTTCGGATACCAGTGCGGATCGCGCCCTTCCGGCGTCGTGTCGAAGATCGTCCACATCGGCATCAGATCGGGCGCGCCACGCGGATCCTGGCCGGGGTCCGCCGTCGCGAAGCCCATTTCCCCTGCGTAGAAATGCCGGATCGTGCCGTCGCGGCGCGTGAAGACGTGAAACGCGGCGTCGTCGCCGCCATCGTCCGTGATCGCACCGAAGTCGCGGCTATACGAGCCGTTCGCATCCGAATACAGCTTCAGATCGCGCCAGCCGCGCTCCTGTTTGAACGCCAGCAACTTGTCGATCGATGAACGCGCGACCACGGCCAGCGCGATGCGCTGCGCGATGTCGCGCGCCTCGCCGTCCCACGCACTCAATAGCGACGTGCACATTGGACACGGCCGCTCGCGCTGCGGTCCGAACATGTAGCTGTAGATGACGAGCGTGTTCTTGTCGCCGAACAGTCCGGCGAAATCGACAGCGCCCGCATCGCCGACGAAGCGGTAATCGCCCGTCACTTCGCCGCCCGGCGGCAGCGCGCGGCGCTGTTCGGCGACGCGCTCGATATGGCGGCGCAGTTCGATTTCTTCTGCGAGCAGCGCGTCGCGCGCACGGCGGTATTCGACGCTTTCGTTCGGAAAGTGCCGGCCGTTGCGTTTCGCCAGTTCGGCGGCGGACACGAGAGAAGATGCGGATGACATGGCGGCCTCCCATTCGGTGGTGTGTGGAAGCAGGAAAACGGGCCGCCGACTACACCGGACGGCCCTGCATAGACGTTCAGTCGCGATCCGGCGCGCCGAGCGGAAACAGATGCCGATAAGGCCGCGCCTCATCCACCGCCCGCGCGAACGAGGGCCGCTTCAGCAGGCGCTTGCGATACGCGAGCACGTGCTCGAACTTCGGATCGATACGATGCGTCCAGTCGGCATAGAAAAGAAAAGGCGCAGCGCCGCAATCGGCGAGACTGAAGTGCTCGCCCGCCGCCCATTCGCGCGCTTTCATCACGTTGTCGAGCCACGCATAGGCCACTTCGAGCTGCGTGCGCGCATAGGCGACGCCGTGCGGATCGTGCTCGCCCTCGCCGCGCATGCAGTCGAACACGATCTTCTGTTGCGGCGTGGCGAGGTAGTTGTCGAAGAAACGATCCATGAAGCGCACCTCCAGCGCGGCGCGCGGATCGTCGGGCAGCAGTTTCACGGGGCCGGGATGGAACAGCGCCAGATGCTCGATGATCACGGTCGATTCGGCGATCGTGCGGCCTGCGTCGACCAGCATTGGAAAGCGCCGGATCGGCCAGCGCGCGGCCAGCTCGTCCATGGCGCCGGGTTCGTCGAGCCGGCGATAGTCGAATGACGTGCCATTTTCGTAAAGCGCGGTGAGCGCCTTCTGGCAGTACGAAGAAAACGGATGGGCGTAGAGCGTCAAGGTCATCGTCGTCGTCCTTGCTGACAGATAGCGGACGATAGTGTCCGCTTATCCTGACGACGAACGGCGGCAACGCAAATCGACATCGCACGCGAAGAAATCATTGCTGCGCTGCGGCGTCGGCTTTCGTTCCGTACCTGTCGGGTGCCCTGCAATCGCGCATCGAAACGCGCGACCACGCGCCCGTTATCCGCCTAGCGCAGCGAGATTCAGCTGATGCGAACGCCCGATCCATGCCGCGCGATCGCGATGATCTTCCAGCGCATTGCCCGTGTTCGGATGAATGAAGACGTCGAGCGCGCCGTGATTGAGCGCGAGCCACGCGAACAGCTCGGAGAACAGTTCCGGGCCGAACGCAAGCTGATACGACCACATCGGATGCGGGCCGACGGGGCGTTCGTGAAAGCGCCCCATATCGAACCTGCCGTGAAACTGCGCTTCGATGGCTTCGCGCAACGCCCACGCGGTGTCGCGCGTCGACTGATCGAAGTACACATGTGCATGCCAGTTGACGATGGTCGTCATGATCGGTTGCGGCTCCTGCCGCCCTTTGCCTGGGTTTGTGCGACGTTCATCATAGACTTTCGAACGACGTATGAACAAACCGCGATTGAGTGAAAGCCGCGTTCAGCGCGATTCGATGCGCGCCTCGATCGCGCGGATCAGCCCCTCGATCCATTCGCGCAGCATCGCATTCGACAGCGACACGGGCAGCGAGCGCGCGAGAATGCCGTACACCTGCTTGCGTTGAACCTTCGAGACCTTGGCGGGTTCGAGCCAGTGCGCGTTATCGACGAGCAGCAGCAGCGTTTCGAGACCGATCACGATCGGCCACACGCAAGCGAGCCGCAGACGCATCGAAAAACGCGGAATGGCCAACGTGTAATCGAGCGCCGCGCGAAAGTGATCGAGCGACTTGCGCACCAGTTCGTGCATCAGCGGCTGTGCGCGAGTGGACGCTTGCGGCGCCAGCAGACTCTGCGGCGTCAGCTGATAGCGATCGAGCATCACCGACGGCAGATAGCAGCGCCCAATGCGCAAGTCCTTGCCGCAATCGCGTAACACATTGGTCATCTGCAACGCTTTGCCGAAACGCACGCCGCGCTCGAGCATGATCGCGGAATCGGTTTTCAAGGTGCCGGGCAGATGCGCATACGTCATCTTCGTCCAGAACTCGCCGACACACCCCGCCACCAGATACGTATAACGATCCAGTTCATCCCATTCGCGCAGCGCGACGATCTCACCGGAACGTTCATCGGGGAACGTGCGCAGATCGAATTCCATGCCGGTCGTGAGCGTCGTGACGATCTCGCGCACGGCAGCGCGGTCGGCTGCGTCGAGTTGCTGCAGCACGCCGAGCGCGGGCGCAATCGATTCGAGCAACACTTTTTCATCCGATTGCGTCTGCTGGCCCGCTACTTCATCGGCGAGGCGCCGCGCGAGTGCGCCGTCGTCGGTTGCGCCGTTGACCTGCTCGCGCAAGGCGAGCAGCAACGCAAGCCGTTGCTCCGGCGGAATCAGCGCGGTATCGGCGATCGTATCGGCGGCACGCGCGAGCAGATACGCGAGGCCGATCGGATCGCGCATGCCGGCAGGCAGAATACGCAGCGTCAGATAAAACGAACGGGAAACCCCTTTGAGCAACGGGCCAAGCAAGAAGGCCCGGGTGGAACTGGACATGTGTTGAAGTCGATCAGATGGCATCCCGGTAGCGATGAGCTTCAATCAGCCTCGATCAGCTTCGTTCGGCACGGGACGCGGAGTTGGACTTGTTCGGCGCTGCCGCATTGTATCCGGCATGCGCGTGACAGGCTGCGACGCAGCATTCGGGCCATTCGATGAAGCGCGCATAAAACCAACACTCCGCGTCGGGACAAAGCAGATTGCGATCACCTTGCGCAAGCTTTCCTGCTAGAATTCAAGCCTCAACGTAGTGTTTCTTCATCCATTCAATCACCCAGGGGAGGCGTTAAATGCACATCACGTACATCACAGCAGTCTCTCGTGGGATGTCGCGACGCTTCCCAGGCTCTCTGGCTTAGGTTGCCGTCCGCGCTGGCTCGCAAGCGCCTGCGCCTTTATCCGACTACCGGTTTTCTTTGTCGCCGCCGCGCGTTGGCGGGCAACGGTCGTCCGTTTCCGAATCTCCTGACTGGATAGCGCTGCGCCGCCTCGCGCCGCACGCTGACATACATGGCTCGCAAAAAACTCGACTTTGGCGCGCAAGCGTTCAGAAGCGTTCTTGGCTTCACTTTCCAGCACTGGCGCAAGCAGCCCGCGCGCGTGGTGGCCATCTTGCTGTTCGCGCTGTCGGCTGCGTTCGCCGATGTGCTGACGCCGCTCTTCGCCGGGCGTCTGGTCGACGCGCTCGCGTCGGGCAGCGCGCTCGGCAAGGACGTCGCTTCGCATCCGGCGCTGGTGGCGTTCTTCACGCTGATTGCGCTCGGCATCGGCGGCACTTTGCTGCGGCAACTGGTGTACCGCACCATCATCGTAATGACGCTCAAGATGATGAGCGAGATCTGCGCGAGTGCGTTTCATCGCGTGCAGCGCTTTTCGACTGACTGGCATGCGAACAGCTTCGCCGGTTCGACGGTGCGCAAGATCACGCGCGGCATCTGGGCGCTCGACCTGCTCAACGACACGCTGCTGATCGCCCTGCTGCCGTCGCTGGTGATGCTCGCCGGCTCGACGATCCTGCTCGGCATTCACTGGCCTGTGATGGGCATCGTGGTCGGCGTGGGTTCGCTCACCTATGTCGTGGTGACGGTCGCGCTGTCGCTCGGCTATGTCGCGCCCGCCGCGCGTCTCGGCAATCTGTGGGACACGCGCATGGGCGGCGCGCTGGCGGACGCCGTCAGCTGCAACGCGGTGGTCAAGGCGTTTGGTGCCGAAGAGCGCGAGGAAGCGCGGCTCGAACACGTGATCGACAAATGGCGTCTGCGCACACGCCGCACGTGGCAGCGTGGAACGACCAATGGCGGCGTGCAAGGCGGCATGCTCGCGCTGATGCAGGCGGCGATTCTCGGCGCGGCGCTGCTGCTGTGGCTGCGCGACGAAGCGAGCGTCGGCGACATCACATATGCGCTGACCACGTTCTTCGTGCTGCAAGGCTATCTGCGCGATGTCGGCATGCACGTGCGCAACCTGCAGCGCTCGGTCAACGACATGGAAGAACTCGTTGCGCTCGAACGCGAGCCGCTCGGCATCGAAGACAAGCCTGGCGCACGCGGGATCGACATCAAGCAAGGCGAGATCCGCTTCGAGCACGTGACGTTCCGCTACGGCGTGCAGCGCAAGCCGCTGTACAACGACTTCTCGCTGCGTATCGCGCCGGGCGAGCGGATCGGTCTGGTCGGACATTCGGGTTCGGGCAAGACCACGTTCATCAAGCTGATCCAGCGTCTGTACGACATCGACGATGGCCGTATCACGATCGACGGGCAGAACATCGCCGACGTGCAGCAGGCGTCGCTGCGCCAGCACATCGCGATCGTGCAGCAGGAGCCGGTGCTGTTCCACCGCTCGCTGGCGGAGAACATCGCGTACGCGCGGCCCGGTGCATCGTTCGATGAGATCGTGCAGGCAGCGAAGCTTGCCAGCGCGCACGAGTTCATCACCGCGCTGCCGATGGGCTACGACACGCTGGTCGGCGAGCGCGGCGTGAAGCTGTCGGGCGGCGAGCGTCAGCGGGTGGCGATTGCGCGCGCGTTTCTCGCCGATGCGCCGATCCTGATCTTCGACGAAGCGACGTCGAGCCTCGACAGCGAAAGCGAGGTGCTGATCCAGCAGGCGATGGAACGGCTGATGGTCGGACGCACGACGCTGGTGGTCGCGCACCGCTTGTCGACAGTGCGTGCGCTCGACCGGCTGCTCGTGCTCGACAAGGGCCGCGTGGTCGAGGAAGGCAGCCACGAGCAACTGATCCGCATCGACAACGGCGTGTACCGGCGTCTGTTCGAACGCCAGGCGCTGGAATTGACCAAGGGTCTGCTCGACGATGGCCCGGTGCGCAGCGGCGAGCGGCTTGCCACGGACTCGAGTCTTATTGGCGGTAAATGAGGTTGAGGGGAAGCGGCGCACGAGTGACACAAGCGTGACACTCAGGCGCCGCTTCCCTTCGCGCGATTTTTGCTTTCGCGGCGCTAACGGTGCGCTATAATTGCAGAGTCTTAGGGGAGTAGTCTGCTGCGCCGCTTTCGGTGCAGCGCCGTCGTCAACATATTCGGCATTCGTGCCGTGGCGTCGGCAGCCGTCCCACACGGCCTGGCGAGACCTTTGACGCGTTCCTTTCTCCCGAGCCGGGCGAAGGTGCGCGTCATTGGTTTGCGTGCCCGGCTCGTGGAGATAACAAGTTGTCGAATAATCCCCTTTCCCGCATTTCGGGGCGTCCGTCATGATTCTGACCTTCGCCCTGCTCATCGCCTCTGCCGGCGTCATCTACATTTCCTGCGAAGTGTTCGTCAACGGTGTCGAGTGGCTTGGCAACAAGCTGAACATGACCCAGACGGCCACGGGCACGATCCTCGCTGCGTTCGGCACTGCGCTGCCCGAGAGCGTCGTTACGCTTGTCGCCGTGGCTTTCGGCAATTCACCTGCAACCAAGGAAATCGGCATAGGCGCCGCGATTGGCGGTCCGCTGGCGCTCAGTACGATCGCCTATGCCGTGGTTGGCATCGCGCTGCTTGCTACGGCAAAGCGCGTCGGCAAGATGCGCGCGAACGCCGTCGATGCCGACACCCGCCGTCTGCGTCGCGACCAGATCTGGTTCCTCGCCATCTTTGTCGTCAAGATTGGGCTGGGCCTCGTGGTATTCAGCTTCAAGCCTGTGCTCGGACTCGCGTTTCTCGCCGCGTATGCGTTCTACTGCTGGAAAGAACTCACGGCTGAAGGCGACGCAGGCGATCACGAAGAACTCGAGCCGCTGAAGCTGCGTCCGCGCGACGCCAATCCCGCCATGTTCTGGATCGCCGCGCAGACAATCGGCGCGCTGGTGGTGATCTTCTTCGCGTCGCATCTGTTCGTGGGTCAGATCGAGATCGTCGGACCGTGGCTCGGCATCGATCCGCAGCTTACCGCGCTGCTGTTCAGCCCGATCGCGACGGAACTGCCGGAAATCATGAACGCCGTGATCTGGGTGCGACAGGGCAAGGAACGCCTCGCGCTCGCGAATATCAGCGGCGCCATGATGATTCAGGCGACCATTCCCACCGCGTTCGGCCTGTTCTTCACGCCGTGGCACCTGGCCTCGCCGTCCATTCTCGCTGCCGTCGTCACGGCGCTGGCCATCGTCGCGTTGCAGTGGATTTTCCGCGCGCCGCGCGTGCTGAGCCGCAGGCTCGCCTATGTCGGCTGCCTGTATGGCGTGTTCGCGATCATGCTCTTCGCGCTGCGGTAAGCGCATATCGAGCATGCTCTGGAGGGCGCTGTCATCGCGCCCTCCGCGAGCGGTTCTGGCTTGCTATCATCGCTGATTCGGCGAGCATCGCCTCGCGCCGCATCGGGTCACACTGCCATGACACTGCATATCGATACCCCTCTTCTCGAATCCCAACCGCTCAGCCAGCATCTGGGCCGCCGCGTACTGCTCAAGATGGATGCGCTGCAGCCGCCCGGCTCATTCAAGATCCGCGGTATCGGTTACGCGTGCGAAGAGCACGCGAAGCGCGGCAAGCGGCGCTTCGTGTCGTCGTCGGGTGGCAATGCGGGCATTGCCGTCGCCTATGCGGGCCGCGCGCTGTCCATTCCCGTCACTGTGGTCGTGCCGCAAAGCACGGGCGAGCGGGCGAAAGAACTGATCGGCCTGCAAGGCGCGGACGTGATCGTGCACGGCGCGACCTGGCAGGAAGCGAACGCGTTCGCGCTCGAACAGGTCGGTCCCGACGATGCCTTCATCCACCCTTTCGACGATCCGCTGCTGTGGCACGGCCACGCATCGATGATCGATGAAGTCGTGCGCGCCGGCGCACAGTTCGATGCCGTCGTGCTCTCCGTGGGCGGCGGCGGCCTGATGGCTGGTGCGATCGAAGGCTTGCGGCGTAACGGTCTCGGTCACGTGCCGCTGATCGCAGTGGAAACGGAAGGCGCGTCGTCGCTGGCGCAATCGGTGCGCGCGGGCAAGCGTATCGAGTTGGCGGGCATTACCAGCGTGGCGACCTCGCTGGGCGCGAAGCAGGTGTGCGAGCAGGCGTTTGTGCTCACGCAGACGCATCCTGTCGAATGTGTGGTGGTATCGGATGCGGAAGCCGTGGATGCATCGCGTCGTTTCGTCGACGATCACCGCGTGCTGGTCGAACCTGCGTGCGGTGCGAGCCTCGCGCTGGTGTATCGGCAGACGGCGGCACTGCAGCGCTTCGAGAGCGTGCTGGTGATCGTGTGCGGCGGCGCGAGCACGACCATCGAGCAGTTGGAGCGCTGGCATCGCGAGATGATGTGAGCGTCGCGCGACGCTCACATCTGCCTCGCTAGCCGGTCACGGCATCACAGCGCGGCAGTCAGCTTCTCGACGCCGCGCAGGTTGTTCCGCCTGCGCCATTGCAGCGTATCGAGATTCGTCAGCCGGAGTTGCGGCAGACGCGTCAGGAGCGCATGCAGCGCGATTTCCAGTTCCATCATCGCGAGCCGCGCGCCGAGGCAATAGTGAATGCCCGCGCCGAACGTCAGCAGATGCCCTGACGGCTCGCGTCCGATATCGAGCGTATCCGGCGCGTCGAAACGTTCCGGATCGCGATTGGCAGAGCCGAGCAGCATGAAAACTATCGAGCCGCGCGGCAGTGTCTGCCCGCCGACGTCGATATCGTCGAATGCTGTCCGCACGACCATTTGCACGGCCGTGTCGTAACGCGCGCATTCGGCCACGGCCTTCGATACCAGCGAAAGATCGCCGCGTAGCCGTTCCCACTGCGCTGGATGCCGATGCAGCGCGATCAGCGCATTGCCGAGCATGTTCGACGTGGTCTCATGTCCTGCAACAAACAGCAGGATCACGTTCGACACGATCTCATCTTCCGACAGCCGCTCACCGCCCTCTTCCGCCTGGATCAGCGACGACACGATGTCGTGCCCCGGCGCAACACGCCGTTGCGCGATCACGGCGCGGAAATACTGTTCGAGATCGAGCGCCGCCTGATTCGCGCGCGCGAGCGCATCAGCAGAAAGTGGCGCGAGGTCGAACGCCGACACCAGCAGGCTCGCCGCTTCGCCGAAGCGCACACCGTCTTCGACAGGCACGTCGAGCAGCCGGCAGATGATCTGCAACGGCAGCGGCATCGCGAACTCGCTGACGAGATCGACTTCTGTCTTGCCATGCATCGCGTCGATCAGGCTGTTGGTGCTTTCTTCGGCAATCGTGCGCAGCGTTTCGATTTGCCGCGCATTGAACGCCTTCATCAGCAACGCGCGCAGCCGCGTGTGCGCGGGCGGATTCATCATCAGGAACGTGCGTTCCAGCGCCTGAAACACCGGCTGCTCGCGCGCGCTTTCGCCGTACCGCACGATCACGCTCGGCATGTAGGTCTTGCCCATGCGGCGGTCGGGCAGCAGCGCGTCGATGACGGCGTGGCGTCCCGTCAGCATGATGCTGGGCGCGAGCGGCACGAAGGCGCCCGCGCTGCGGATGCCTTCATAGAGCGGATACGGGTTGTCGAAATAAGCCGGCGACGACAGATCGGAAAAGTTCATGCTTTGATGCGTGGGGCTTTAGGTTATTTAAGACGTTGCGTCAGCCGACAGGATACAGCCCACGCACCTGAGCGTGCAGACGAGCCATTCCGAATAGCGCATTCGCGTAGGGCGTATCGACACCCGTCAGTTGCCCAAGCTCGCACACCGCACCCACCAGCGCGTCGAGTTCGACTGATTTGCCCGCCTCGACGTCCTGCAGCATCGACGTGCGCATCGCACCGAGCTTCAGCGTGACGGCATGGCGGTCTTCCGGCGCCTGCTCGATGGGAATGCCGAAACGTGCGCCGATTGCCTTCGCTTCGAGCATCACGCGCGTGACGAAATCGCGCGCGAGCGGATCGCTCAGAATCTTGTCCGTAGTCGCGCCCGTAATCGCGCTAATGGGGTTCATCGTCATGTTGCCCCACAGCTTGTACCAGACATCGCGCTGGATCTGCTCCGTTGCGTTTGCATCGAAACCGGCCTTGCGCAGCAGTTCGACCAAAGCGGCGACGCGCTCGCTGGCGCGCCCCTTCGCTTCGCCCACGATCAACCCACGTCCCTGATGATGCGCGATCACGCCCGGTGCATCGACGCGGCAACTCGCATGCACGACGCATCCGAGCGTGCGGTCGGCGGGAATCGCGGCGGCAATCGAGCCATCGGGATCGACGGAAGCGAGACGCGCGCCCGCGAACTCGCCATGCAGACCGTCGCAGAACCACCACGGCACGCCGTTCATGGCCGTCAGCACCAGCGTCTGTGCGCCGAGCAGCGGCGCGATGTGCTGCGCGACACTCGCCATGCCGGGCGCTTTCACCGCAACGATCACGAGATCCTGCGGACCGAGCGCTTCCGGTTTGTCGCTGGCTTGCACCTGGACGGTTTGCGTTTCGCCGTTCTCGATCAGGCGCAAGCCATGTTCGCGCAACGCGTCGAGCGTCGCGCCGCGCGCGACCACGCTCACCTCACAGCCGGCCTGCGCGAGCTTCACTCCCATCCATCCGCCGATCGCGCCCGCGCCGTAAATGCATACTTTCATTGTGGTTCTTCCTCGGTCTGCTCAGTCTTTATAGCTCGCGTCGATTCTATCGGCCTTGCGCACGAGCGCATCGAACACATCCTGGCCTGCGCCATAGCGCGCGTCGAATTGCAGCGCGTCGCGCGAGCACTGCTCGGCGATGTTTTCAGGCACGGGCCGCGCGCGGCCCATCGCCAGCGTCGCGACCTGAATCTCGCATGCGCGGTTCAGTGTCCACAAAATCGCGAATGCCTGCGGCAAGGTCGTGCCCCACGCCAGCAGCCCGTGATTGCGCAGAATCACCGCCTGTTTCGTGTCGATATGTTCGACGAGGCGCGGCCCTTCCTCTGCGTGAATCGTGATGCCTTCGAAGTCGTGATATGCAATGCGCTCATGCAGTTGCGCGCTATAGAAGTTGGTCTGCTGCAAGCCGTCTTCCGAGCACGCGACAGCCACACCCGCCGTGGTATGCGTATGCATCACGCAATGTGCGTCGGGTATGCCTTCATGCAGCGCGGCATGCACGGTGAAGCCGGCGGGATTCACCGGGTACGTCGAGCCATCGAGAATGCGCCCTTGCGCATCGATCTTCACCAGATTGCGCGCGGTGACCTCACTGTAATGCAGCCCGAATGGATTGATCAGAAACTGCTTCGCTCCGCCAGTCACGGTTTCGGGCAGACGCACCGTGATGTGGTTGTAGATCAGTTCAGTCCAGCCCAGCATATCGAAAACGCGGTAGCACGCGGCCAATTGAATGCGCGCCTGCCATTCGTCGGGATGCATGCCCGCAACGGTGTCTTGCCTGTCTCGCTCCATGATCTCCATCTCGTGCCTCCTTAACCGCGTGCGCCCGGACCGGCCACGGTCGCAATCGCCGACACCACGTAAGCGACGTTGTTGCGATTCAGGCCGGCGACGCACATGCGTCCCGAACGCAGCAGATAGATGCCGTGCTCGAGCCGCAGCGTTTCGACCTGATCCGCCGACAGACCCGTGTACGTGAACATGCCCACCTGCGCGATGTAACGCGCGCGCATCACTTCATCGACGCGCCCCGCCAGTCCTTGGTGAATTGCATGGCGCATCTCGTGGATGCGATCGCGCATCACGCGCAGTTCGTCGTCCCACGATGCCCGCAGCGTTGCATCGCCGAGCACGCCTGCGACGAGGCGCGCGCCGTGCATCGGCGGATTGCTGTAGTTTGCGCGGATCGTGAAGGTCAGCTGGCCGAGCACGCGCTGCGCTTCCGCTGCGTCCTTGCATACGACGCTTAGCGCGCCGCAACGCTCGCCGTACAGCGAGAAGTTCTTCGAGAACGAGTTCGCGACGATCATCGGCACGTCGGCGTCGGCGAGCATACGCACGCAGGCGGCGTCTTCTTCGAGGCCATCACCGAAGCCCTGATATGCCATGTCGACGAATGCGATCAGCTTGCGACGCTGCAGCACGGGCACCAGTTCGCGCCACTGGTCTGCCGTCAGATCGACGCCTGTCGGGTTGTGGCAGCACGCGTGCAGCAGCACGATGCTGCGTTCGGGCAGCGCAGCGATCGTGTCGCGCATCGCGTCGAAGCGCAGCCCGCCCGTTGCATCGTCATAGTACGGATACGTGTTGACGGTATGCCCTGCTGCCTCGAACACCACGCGATGGTTTTCCCAGCTGGGATCGCTCAGCCACACTTGCGAACCTGCGAAGTGGCGCTTCAGGAAATCCGCGCCGACCTTCAAGGCGCCCGACCCGCCCACCGTCTGCACGGTGGCAATGCGACCCGCCGCGCGAGCTGCGCTGTCGGCGCCGAATACGAGTGCCTGCGCGGCGTCGCGATATGCGGGCAGGCCTGACATCGGCAGATACGAACGCGGCGTGCCTTGTGCAACGACGGCGGCTTCCGCTTCGCGCACCGACGACATCACGGGCAGCTTGCCGTTCTCATCGAAGTAGATGCCGATGCTCAGATTGACCTTGTTCGTGCGCGGATCGCGCTGGAAGTCTTCGTTGAGGCTGAGGATCGGATCGCCGGGATAAGCGGGGATGTGTTCGAACATGGTTGTGTCTCTATCTCTATCTCTATGTGATGTGTCTGGTTTGCTTTCCAGCGTAGCTGGATGTTGCGAGAGGTCGTGCGTTATCGTGCGTGACAGTCCGTCATGAAGGCCGACGCGTGCGACACAGTGTGGCGAAAAGTGCGTGTTGTCACAATCAATGGTTTTTGGATGATTCGTAAGTTTCGCTTTAGAATCGACGGATGGCCCTGACACGCATCACCATACGCCAGTTCGAGGCATTTCTCGCGATAGTCGACCAGAACGGCATTGCGGCAGCTGCGCAGCGGCTGGGGCTGACATCGTCTGCCGTGAGCCAGTAGCTTGCGGAACTGGAGCGCGAACTGGGCTTCCGGCTATTCGATCGCACGACGCGGCGCGTGAGCCTGTCCACGGCTGGGCGCGATTTTCTCTCCTCTGCGGAATCCGTGCTGCGATACCTCCGCGCGGCCGAGCAGACCGCGAGCGACATTCGCAACCGTGCGGCGGGCATCGTGCGTGTGGGCGCGCCGCTGGTGCTGGCGAGCACGGCGATTCCCTATGCGATCGCGGCGTATGCAGCGCAAAAGCCGAAAGTGGTGGTGCGCGTCGTGGATACGGTCGTAGAGCAACTTGTCGATCGCGTCGCTAGCGGCGATGTCGATCTTGCAGTCGGGCCTGATCGCGCGACGGGTGATCGCGTACAGCGCGAGCCTGTTTTTAGCAGCCCGTGGGTGCTGTGGTGTGCGGCGCAGCATCCGCTGGCGCGAAAGCGCCGCTTGCGGTGGGTCGATCTGCGCGGCACGCCAGTTGTTGCCACCGGGCGCGATCATGAGGCGAGTGTCGCGCAGATGCTGGCTGATGAGCCTTCCGATTCGCGCATTGCGCCGGTTGAGGTGGTCGATAACGTGACGACTGCTTTTGGGTTGGCAGCGCAAGGGATTGCGGTGACGCTCGCGCCGCTTTATGTGAAGCCGCTGGCGCAGACGTTTGGGCTTGTCATGCGGCGCGTGGTTGAGCCTGAGACGATTCGGGAAGTGTGTGTTTATCGGCCAGTCGAAAGAGGGTTGTCGCCTTCGGCGGATGGGTTTGCTGAGTTTTTGACTGTGTGCCTCGATGGTTGGGGGCGGGAGACGCAGGGTGGAGGTTGTTGAGGTTTTGATGGCGTTCGCGTTTTGTTGTTAGTGGTCTGTTAGGGTTGTCATCTGTGGTGGCGTCCGCTTTTTGTTAGTGGTCTGCTAGTGTTGCCCCTGTGCGGGGCGGCACTTACTTTCTTTGCCGCCGCAAAGAAAGTAAGCA
>NZ_QBUY01000080.1 GCF_003121405.1 Paraburkholderia sp. C35
TCATGCCTGATGACCATAGCGAGTCGGTCCCACCCCTTCCCATCCCGAACAGGACCGTGAAACGACTCTACGCCGATGATAGTGCGGATTGCCCGTGTGAAAGTAGGTAATCGTCAGGCTCCTTACCCAGACAAGACCCCGCCCTCAAAAGCGGGGTCTTGTCGTTTAGGCTGCGTGAATTCGAGTTTGCGGCCTTCGCGCCATGCAGGCCTCGACTGTCGCAGCGACTCTGCTCCGGTTTCGGCCCAATCGCATCTGATCTTCGAAAAAAGGGTGCTCGCAGACGAGCGCGCCATCCTGACTCCACCAAATCTGACCCGCAGCTGTCATTCCGGCCTAGTGCGCCCTTCGCCGATATCTCAAGCGCTCTGCATTCTGTCAAATGCACGGCGAGCGCTCATCGAAGAAACTGCAAGCCCTCACCGATCACTTCTGTTCCAAGAACCTCTGCGCCAGTCGCACCCAATACGTGGCTCCGACGGTTAGCAACTCATCGTTGAAATCGTAGCTAGCGTTATGCAGCATGCACGGCCCGGCCCCATGGCCTGAATCGCGATGTCCACCATCGCCGTTTCCCAGAAACGCGTAGCAGCCTGGCTTCGCGAGCAGCATGAACGAAAAGTCCTCTGCACCCATGGTCGGCTCGACGGAATCGTCGACGTTTGCATCGCCGACGACTTCCTTCATCACCATCGCGGCGAATTCTGCCTCCTTCTTGCTGTTGATCGTCGGGGGATAGTTACGGTGGAAGGACATTTCGACTGAGCAGTCATACGCCTCAGCAGTCGCTTGCACGATCTTGCGCATGCGCGACTCGATCAGATCGAGCGTTTCCGTCGTAAATGTCCGGACGGTCCCGGCAAGCCACGCGCGATCCGGCACGACATTGACGGCATCGCCGGCGTGGATCTGGGTGATCGACAGGACAGCCGTGTCGATTGGCTTCTTGTTCCGCGTGATCACACTTTGCAGTCCATTCGCGATCTGCACCGCCGTGAACACGGGGTCGCGTCCGTTGTGGGGCAAAGCCGCGTGCGAACCGATACCCTTTATCTCAATGCGAAATTCATTGCTGGAAGCCATAATTGGCCCGACCGTGACGCCGAAATTACCCTCCGGCATACCCGGCCAGTTATGAATGCCGAACACGGCATCGACGGGAAAGCGGGTGAACAATCCATCGTCGATCATTGCCTGAGCGCCGGCGCCGCCTTCCTCGGCCGGCTGGAAAATGAACACGATGGTGCCGTCGAAATCACCATGCTTCGCCAGATGCCGCGCCGCGCCAAGCAGCATGGCGGTATGTCCATCGTGGCCGCAAGCATGCATCTTTCCTTCGTTCTTCGAGCGATGATCGAAGGAATTGAGCTCCTGGATCGGCAGTGCATCCATATCCGCGCGCAGGCCAATGGACTTCGCGCCCGTACCGCGCTTGAGCACGCCTACCACGCCGGTTTTTCCGATACCCTCATGCACCTCGATACCCCATTCAGCCAGCGATTTTGCGACCAATGACGCTGTCTGGGTTTCTTCGTATCGCAATTCTGGATTGGCGTGAATTGTTCGTCGAAGAGTCTGAATTTCGCCGCGCGCGGCTTGGATTTCAGGGATCAGTTTCATGATGGATTAAGTGTCTGACGGTGTGCAGTAGCGTCCGCAGAGTCGATTCCGGACGAGGTCGAAATCAATTCTACGCCCATCCCCATTTTTGACCGTCATGTGTCAGATCCCATCGCCGGAACGTAATAAAATCAATGTCTTCATCCCGTGCAGTTCTTCGATACCAACATGAACGCTCCCGCAGAATTCGCCCGTGCCGTCTGTCCGCACGACTGTCCTGATACTTGCGCGATGCGCGTGACGATCCAAAACGGTCGTGCGATCAAGGTCGTTGGCGAACCTGATCACCCGCCGACGCAAGGCGTGCTGTGCACCAAGGTCAGCCGCTACGCAGACCGCGTGCATCATCCGCGACGCCTGACGACGCCCATGCGACGTGTCGGGCGCAAGGGTGAGGGCAAATTCGAGCCGATCAGCTGGGACGAAGCGCTGCGCCTCGCCGCTGATCGCCTGTCGGAAATTGCGCAGCGCGCGCCGGAAGCGATCGTGCCGTACAGCTACGCCGGCACGATGGGCTTCGTTCAGGGCGACAGCATCGCGCAGCGCTTTTTCCACAAGCTCGGCGCGTCGCAGCTGGACCGCACCATTTGCGCGGCGGCCGGCGCGGCAGGCCTCAAATACACCTACGGCGCGAGCCTCGGCATGCTCACGGAGTTTTTCTCCGAAAGCGAAGTCATTCTGATCTGGGGCGCGAATCCGATCGCCTCGAACCTGCATTTCTGGACGCGCGCACAGGAAGCGAAGCGCAATGGCGCGCGACTGATCGCAATCGATCCGTACCGTTCGCTGACGGCGGAAAAATGTCATCAGCACATCGCGCTGAAGCCGGGCACCGACGGCGCGCTCGCGCTCGGCATGATGCACGTGCTGATCACGGAAGACATGCTCGATCACGCCTATATCGCTGACCATACGCTCGGTTTCGATCAGCTCAAGGCGCGTGCGATGGAATACCCGCCTGCACGTGTTGCGGAAATCTGCGGAATCGATGAACAGGTCATCGTCGATCTCGCGCGTCTATACGGCAGCACGAAGAAATCCGCGATTCGACTGAATTACGGGATGCAGCGCGTGCGCGGCGGCGGCACTGCCACGCGAGCGATCGCCTGCTTGCCTTCGCTGACGGGCGCGTGGCGCGAACGGTCGGGCGGTGCGTTGCTTTCGTCGTCGGGCTGGGCGCCCGTCGATTCGCACGCGTTGTCGCGCCCCGATCTGATGCCCGGCTGGCCGTCCAGGCAGCCGCGCGTCGTCAATATGAATGCGATCGGCGACGCGCTGTGCCATGCCGGCGATGCTGTCTTCGGCCCGAAGATCGAAGCGATCGTCGTCTACAATTCCAATCCCGTCGCGGTGGCACCTGACTCCGAGCGCGTCGCCGCCGGCTTTGCGCGCGAGGATCTGTTCACGATCGTGCTCGAACATTTCCAGACCGACACAGCCGATTACGCCGACCTATTGCTGCCCGCTACGACCCAGCTTGAGCACCTCGACGTGCACAAGTCTTACGGTCACACGCACGTGATGGTCAATTTGCCGGCGATCGCGCCAGTCGGCGAAGCGCGGCCAAACACGGAAATCTTCCGGGGTATCGCGCGCGCGATGTCCCTCGACGAACCGGCGCTCTATGAAAGCGACGAAACGGTGGCGTCATCGGCGTTTCGTTGGGATGATCCCTTGCTGCAAGGCTTCAATTGGGAGACGCTCAAGCGTGATGGCTGGGCGAAGCTGAACGTGCCGGATGCGCCCTTTGCCAACGGCGGTTTCCGCACGCCGTCGGGCAAGTGCGAGTTTTACAGCGAGCGTCTCGCGCAAGCGGGCCTCGAGCCGGTGCCGGATTATCTGCCGCCGTACGAATCGGCGGACGGCTCACCTGAACTCGCTGCCCGCTATCCGCTGGCCATGATTTCGCCACCGGCGCGAAACTTCCTCAATAGCACTTTCGTGAACGTCGAAAGCCTGCGGGCGACCGAAGGGCAGCCGCACCTCGACATCCACCCTGACGACGCGCGCGGACGCGCGATCAATGACGGCGATCAGGTGCGTATCTTCAATGATCGCGGCTCGATGCAGGCGCAGGCTCGCGTTACCGACAAGGCGCGCGTCGGTCTGGTGGTCGGTCTGTCCATTTGGTGGAAGAAGCTCGCGCCCGATGGTCGTAACGCCAATCAGGTCACGAGTCAGGCGCTGACTGATCTCGGCGGCTCCGCTACGTTCTACGACTGCCTCGTCGAAGTCGAACGGGCTTAAGTCGTCTGTTGCATGCGCAGCGGACACTTCCGCTGCGCCCTCTGCTGCCTGGTCCGCGCTTTCGAGTGCATCGTCTAACTGGGGGCTTATCCCGAATGTCGACGCCCATGCGCATGCTACGATGCGTTTTTTAGCACGACCATTCGAAAATCACGGAGGAGACGCCGTATGGAAAAAGTCTGGCTGAAATCGTATCCGCCCGGCGTGCCCAAAGACATCGATCCGACCCAATACGAATCGATCACCGAAATGCTGGAGGAGAGTTTCCGCGAAAATCGCGCGAAACCTGCCTTTGCCTGCATGGGCAAGCAGATCACGTACGGCGAGCTCGACAGCCTGTCGACCCGGCTTGCCGCCTGGTTTCAGTCGAAGGGCATCGCGCGCGGCGCGCGCATCGCGATCATGATGCCCAATGTTCTGCAATATCCCGTCGCGCTCGCCGCCAATTTGCGTGCGGGTTACGTGGTGGTGAACGTGAATCCGCTGTACACGCCGCGCGAGCTGGAGCATCAGCTGAAGGACAGCGGTGCGGAAGCGATTATCCTGCTCGAGAATTTCGCGGTGACGCTGCAGGCGATCGTTCGCAACACGGCCATCAAACACATTGTGGTCGCGGCGATGGGCGACCTGATGGGTGCGAAAGGTCTGATCGTCAATTTCGTCGTGCGCAGCGTCAAGAAGATGGTGCCGGCGTGGAGTCTGCCGGGTCACGTTCGCTTCAATGACGCCGTGTCCGCAGGAGCGCGCAGCCAGTTCACGCCCGTGAAGCAACGTCCCGACGACGTCGCGTTTCTCCAGTACACGGGTGGCACGACGGGCGTCGCAAAGGGCGCGACGCTGCTGCATCGCAATCTGGTCGCGAACGTGCTGCAGTCGCATGTGTGGGTCGAACCGGCGCGCAAGAAGCGCGGCGATATCGACCAGTTCGTCACGGTTGTCGCGCTGCCGCTCTATCACGTATTCGCGCTCACCGTGTGCGGCCTGCTGACGATCCGTACGGGCGGCCTCGGCGTGCTGATTCCGAATCCGCGCGATATCGCCGGCATGATCAAGTCGCTGCATGGCTACAAGATCACTACTTTCCCGGCCGTGAACACGCTGTACAACGCGATGCTCAATCATCCTGATTTCGCGAAGCTCGACTTCTCGAATCTGCTGGTCGCGAACGCGGGCGGTATGGCGGTGCAGGAAGCTGTCGCGAACCGCTGGTACGAGCGTACGCATGCACCGATTGTCGAAGGCTATGGTCTTTCAGAAACGTCGCCATGTGTGACCTGCAATCCGACCACGGTCACTGAATATAGCGGCACGATCGGCCTGCCGCTGCCGTCGACGGAAATATCGATTCGCGACGACGACGGTAACGAACTGCCGGCTGGCCAGGCGGGCGAATTGTGCATTCGCGGGCCGCAGGTGATGGCGGGCTACTGGAACCGCCCGGACGAGACCGCGAAAGTGATGACGTCGGATGGCTTCTTCCGCTCGGGCGACATCGCGACGGTGAATGAAGACGGCTTCGTGAAGATCGTCGACCGGAAGAAAGACATGATTCTCGTATCTGGCTTCAACGTCTATCCGAACGAGATCGAAGATGTGGTCGCGAAACATCCTGGCGTGTTCGAAGTGGCCGCCGTCGGCGTGCCGGACGAGCACTCGGGTGAGGCGGTGAAGCTGTACATCGTGAAGAAGGACGATGCTATTACCGACAAGGACATCTTCGCCTACTGCAAAGAACAGCTGACGGGCTACAAGCGGCCGCGCACGGTCGAGTTTCGCAAGGAACTGCCCAAGAGCAATGTCGGCAAGATTTTGCGGCGCGAATTGCGCGATGGAAGGGCCTGACGCAGATCGCTCGAATCAGCGTTTGGAAAGCATTCAGACGGGGAGACCGAGGGCGCGAAGACGGGGATAAAAGTCAGCGCATTACATCAGAGACGGCTCGACGGTTCACACCGTTGGGCCGTTTTTGTTTGTCCAGACGGGACACGACGGGACACGATAAAGCGGTTCGCGGAGGCACCAATAAAAAAGGGCGCCCTAAGGCGCCCTCGAGGGTAACTACGCTTTCACAACTTATTAGAACTTGTGACGGATACCGATGCGAGCCGTGAACTGGTTGTCGTTCGACGAAGCCGACAGGCCGTTGATCGCTGCGACAGCCGACTTGCCCGTCGAGTCCGTGCCCGAAGCGTGCTGGTACACACCCGTGATGTACACGTCCGTGCGCTTCGACAGGAAGTAATCGACGCCAGCCGAACCTTGGTGGTACTTGGCCGAATCGTTGCCGTTCAGGCTGCTGCCGCGCGTGTAGTCGTACGCTGCGCCAACCAGCAGGGCCGGGGTCAACTGATACTTGAAGTTGATTTCGCCGTTGTTGAACGTAGCCGTCTGGCCCGTGAACGTCGCGCCGCCGATGTCGTAGAACTTCACGTTCGAGTACGTTGCACCGATCGTTGCTGCGCCGATCGTGTACGCGCCGCCTGCACCGATAACCTGGTACGTATGAGCCGATGCGTAGCCCGAGTAAACCGGCGACGTGACAGTCGACAGCGTTGCCGTTGCCGTGTTGTTGCCGAACAGCGAAACGTTCGGGTTACGAACGTTCAAGTAACCAGCGCCCAAGACCAACGGACCGTTGTTGTAGCCAACGCCAGCCGAGAAGATCTGGTTACGCGAGTAGTCGCCAGCAACGCCGCCCAGGCTGTACAGACCGCCGAAGGTCAGGCCAGCGTAGTTTGCGCTCGTGAACTTGATCGCGTTGTTGACGCGGTACGCGTTGTTGAAGTTGTCCAGATCGCCCGGGTGAGCAGCGATGTAGCCGCCCCACTGGTCGCCTGCTTCGAGCGGGCCGACGTAGTCGACGACGGAGTCGTACTGACGACCCAGCGTGACCGTACCGAACTGGCTGCTCAGGCCGACGTAAGCCTGACGACCGAACATCAGGCCGCCTTGACCCAGCTTGCCGCTGTTCACGTCAAAACCGTTTTCCAACACGAAGACTGCCTTCAGGCCACCGCCCAGGTCTTCCGTGCCACGCAGACCCCAACGGCTGCCCTGCAGAACGCCGCTCGACAGGTTGTACAGGTGGCTGCCGCCCGAGTTGGTGTTGATGTTAAAACCTTCATCAATAATGCCGTACAGCGTCACGCTGCTCTGAGCGTGAGCGACGCCAGCAAACGCGCCCAATGCTGCGAGAGCGAGAAGCGACTTTTTCATCGAAAGATCTCCAAGGAATTGCGAATTATTTTCAAGCGAGGCAAGTATTTATGTGCGTTGCGACCTCGCGTAACTTCATTCAGAAGTTGCCGTGTAATGTAACAGCGACACCTAAGCGCACAAAGAAAAAGCAGGGCGGCAATCGGACCGCTGTTTCGTTTACGCAACATGATCTAAAATCCAGAATCGGCCATCGGGAACGCTTCGGAATTTTCTTTGCCATCGGCCGCAAAGCCTTGTTGGACAAGGGTTTGCGCGAAGCGGTCGGCGCGCCGGATCGTGGAGGCCACAATGTTGCTTGATGAGTTGATTAATGAGTTCGATCGGGGTTTACGCTCAATGACCGGGGTGTCGCGTATGTCGCGACCGCTACCCGTTCCGCCCGCATCTATTGAGCATGTCGAACTGACTGATGAAGAGCGTGCGCATGCAGCAGGACTGATGCGCGTGAACCACGTCGGTGAAGTGTGCGCACAGGCGCTGTATCAGGCGCAAAAACTGGCGACGCGTTCGCCCACGCTTAAAGAGGCATTCGAGCACGCTGCGCGCGAGGAAGAAGATCATCTCGCATGGACTTACAAGCGGCTGGAAGCACTCGATTCCCGTCCAAGTCTGCTCAATCCACTCTGGTATGCTGGCGCCCTCGCGATCGGTTTTGCGGCAGGCCGGCTTGGTGATCGGGTTAGCCTGGGTTTCATGGCGGAGACGGAGCGTCAGGTGGAGCTTCATCTGGATGGCCATCTCACTACGCTGCCCGAAGGCGATCACGAATCGCGTGCGATCGTCGAGCAGATGCGTATCGATGAAGCCGCGCATGGCAAGGCCGCGACGGACGCCGGCGGTGTCGAGTTGCCGTTCCCGGCGCGTGCGCTGATGCGGGCCGCGTCGAAGATCATGACCCGCACGGCCTATCGTGTTTAATCCGCGTTTGACCCACGTTTAACCCGGCCCATAGTTAATCTGTACGAAGTGGGAGGCGCACCTCGCGCCGCCCTGGAAATTCGCTCCAAACCTGCACATTTCCCGCGCTTTTCGTCCTCCAAGAACGCTTTCATTCCACGCTCTTCCCTCGGACTTTTCACGTATCACCTTCACAAGGTTCGTTAGTTCATTCATTTATAACGATTTTCTGTTTTTAGGCGCTACCTGAGCAGACGTCGCTAAGTCCTTGTTCTAGCAAACAAAATTCGTCAAAAAACCACGTGTCTCCCTTGACCGGTGTTGGGGGTTACTCTAAAGTGGGAGACAGTGTGAGAAAGTGTATTTTTGTGTGATCCAACGCGCTTTCTCCAGTAAATTTCCAGAATCGGGCGACATTTTTCGGCGCCCTGACAAAAGGGGAGTGAAGTGTTCCAAGGGGCGTCAGCGCTGACACTCGATGCGAAGGGGCGGATGTCCGTCCCGTCTCGCTATCGGGATGCGCTGCAAGGACAGGCAGAAGGCCGGGTGACCATCACGCGTCATCCGGACGGCTGCCTGTTGCTTTTTCCGCGCCCCGAATGGGAAGTCTTCCGCGCCAAGATCGTCGCACTGCCAATGGAAGCGAAGTGGTTTCAACGTATTTTTCTCGGCAGCGCCGCGGACGTCGATCTGGATACGGCCGGCCGCGTGCTCATCGCGCCGGAGTTGCGTCAGGCCGCCAAGCTGGAAAAAGAAGTGATGTTGCTGGGAATGGGAAGCCGGTTCGAGATCTGGGACAAGGAAACCTACGACGCGCAGGAACAGGCGGCGATGTCGCAGGGCATGCCCGAGTCTCTGAAGAACTTCACTTTCTGACCGCAGGTAAAAGATATGGCGCCTGCGATGGGTAACGGATTGCAGCATCGCACGGTGCTGCTCGATGAAGCGGTGAATGCGCTCGTCACGCGCACGGACGGTATCTATATAGATGGCACGTTCGGGCGTGGCGGACATAGCCGCGCGGTACTGGGAAAGCTGGGTGAAGCGGCGCGTCTGATCGCGTTCGACAAAGACCCGCTGGCTATCGCCACCGCGCAGCAAGTCGCCGATCCGCGCTTCGAGATCGTGCATGAGAGTTTCGCATCACTGCGCGACGCGATGAGCGAGCGCGGGGTAGGGCGTGTGTCGGGTGTGTTGCTGGATCTGGGCGTGTCGTCGCCGCAGTTCGACGACCCGGAGCGGGGTTTCAGTTTCCGCGCCGACGGCCCGCTCGATATGCGGATGGACCCGACGCGCGGCGAGTCTGCTGCTGACTGGCTGGCGCGGGCCACGGTGCAGGAAATGACGGAGGTGATACGAGATTATGGGGAAGAACGGTTTGCTTTTCAGATTGCAAAGGCGCTTGCTGCTCGCCGGGCAGAGTCCGACCGTCTTGGGCCTCTCGTCACCACGGGCGAGCTTGCCCAAATCGTGGCAAACGTCGTCAAAACCCGTGAGAAGGGTAAGGACCCGGCAACCCGCACCTTTCAAGCTATACGGATTCACATCAATCAAGAGCTTGCGGAGCTGCAAGTCGTACTAGAAGCAGCATTGTCGTTGCTGGAGCAAGGGGGGCGGCTGGTCGTGATCAGCTTTCATTCGCTCGAAGACCGGATCGTCAAGCGGTTCATGCAGACGCACTCGAGTGCGCCTGCCGTGGATCGCCGTCTGCCGATCCGCGCTGTCGATCTCCCCAGCCCGCCGCTCAAACTGATAGGCCGTGTATTCGCCAGCGACACTGAAGTCGCCGAGAACCCGCGCGCCCGTTCCGCCGTGATGCGCGTTGCGGAGCGGATCGCGCCATGAACCGTCTCAACATCTTCCTGCTGATCGTCGTCATGGGTTGTGCGCTTTCCGTCGTCAACGCGACCAATCAGCAGCGCCAGTTCTTTATCCAGTTGCAGCGCGCCCAATCGCAGGAGCGCCAGCTGCAGCAGGACTACTCACAGCTTCAATATCAGCAGAGCGCGCTGTCGAAGACCTCGCGCATCGAGCAGATCGCCACTGACTCTCTGAAGATGCAGGGCGCCACCACGGGCCGCACGCAATATCTGACGCTCGACGCCGGCGCTGCCAAGGCTGAAGACGCACCGATTCCCGTTTCGGCGCCGAACCCGGCGTCGGCCACGAAAGCGCGCGGGGTGACGCGATGAAGAAATCGTCGAACAAGAACAAGAGCGTCGCGTTCTCGGCGAATCCGATTCTGTCGGTGCGCCTGCCGATGTGGCGTTCGAAGCTCGTCGTCTTCATGCTGTTCATGGCGTTCGTCGCGCTGACGGCGCGCGCGTTCTGGATCCAGGGTCCGGGCAACGGGTTCTATCAAAAGCAGGGCGAAAGCCGCTATCAGCGCCGCCTGGAACTGCCCGCCACGCGCGGCAAGATTCTCGACCGTAACGGCCTCGTGCTCGCGACCAGCCTGCCCGTGCGCGCGATCTGGGCGATTCCCGAATCGGTGCCGGACGATCTCGGCGCCGACAAGCTCGCCGATCTCGCCAAGCTGCTCGACATGACGCAGCCGGAACTGCGCAAGAAGCTGTCGGAAGACAAGACCTTCGTCTACGTGAAGCGCCAGGTGCCTGTGGACGTTGCCGCGAAAGTGGAAGCGCTCAACATTCCCGGTATCTATCAGCGTAACGAATACAAGCGCTTCTATCCGGAAGGCGAGATCACGGCTCACCTGATCGGCTTCACGAACGTCGAAGACGAAGGCCAGGAAGGCGTCGAGCTCGGCGACCAGAAAATGCTTGCAGGCATGTCCGGCAGCCGTCGCGTGATCAAGGACCGTCTCGGCCATATCGTCGAGGACGTGGACGAGCAGGTCGTGCCGCACAACGGAACGGACGTCGATCTCTCCATCGACAGCAAGATCCAGTACATCGCGTACACGAACCTGAAAGCGGCCGTGCAGAAGTTCAAGGCCAAAGCGGGCGCGGCGATGGTGATCGACGTGCAGACGGGCGAAGTGCTCGCGCTGGTCAATTATCCGACCTATAACCCGAACGATCGCTCGCACCTGACGGGCGATCAGCTGCGCAACCGCATCCTGACGGACACGTTCGAACCTGGCTCGATCATGAAGCCGTTCACGGTGTCGCTCGCACTCGACCTGCATCGCGTTACGCCGACTACACTGGTGGATACAGGTGGCGGCCGCTTCGTGCTGGACGGCGCGCCGATCACCGACGATTCAGGCTTCGGCGTGCTGACGGTGGGCGGCGTGATCCAGAAGTCGAGCAACATCGGCGCGACCAAGATCGCGATGCAGTTGCGTCCCGAAGAGATGTGGAACATGTACACCAGCATCGGTCTCGGCCAGGCGCCGAAGGTCGGTTTTCCGGGTGCGGCGGCGGGTCGTTTGCGTCCGTGGAAGAGCTGGCGCCGTATCGAACAGGCAACCATGTCGTACGGCTATGGCCTGTCGGTGTCGCTGTTCCAGCTGGGCCGCGCCTATACGGCGATCGCACACGACGGCATGGTCATGCCCGTGTCCATCTTCCGCACGCCGAAAGACCAGCCCGTGGTTGGCTCGCAGGTTTTCTCGCCGACTACCGCGCGTGAAGTTCGCACGATGCTCGAGTCCGTGGTGTCGGCGCAAGGCACGTCGCCGGATGCGGCGGTGCCGGGTTATCGCGTGGGCGGCAAGTCGGGTACGGCGTACAAGCACGTGGGCCGCGGCTACGACCACAGCAAGTATCGCGCGTCGTTCGTCGGCATGGCGCCGATGCCGAATCCGCGCATCGTGGTGGCCGTGTCCGTCGACGAACCGACGGCGGGCAGCCACTTCGGCGGCCAGGTGTCGGGCCCCGTGTTCTCGTCGATCGCCGGCGATACGCTGCGCTCGCTGAATGTGCCGCCCGATCAGCCCGTCAAGCAGATGGTCGTATCGGACGAAGTGAATCCCGCCGCGGCTGCGGCAGCATCGCAGCCTGCCGCGAATGGTGCGAAGAAGCTGCCGACGCACGCCGCACCGAAAAAGCTGCAGATTTCAGACAACACGAAGAACCGCCCCGGAGTAGTTAGATGAGTGCGCTGCGTTCTTCTCATCCGGCGCAACAGCAGATTGCTGACGCGCTAGCCTGGCTGCGCGCACACGTGCAGCCAGGTGCACATTTGCACGCCGATACCCGCAAGATTGCGGCTGGCGACGTGTTTCTCGCGTACGCCGTCGATGGCGCGGACAACCGCGCGTTCATCGCGAACGCGATCGAGCGCGGCGCGGCCGCTGTGCTGGTGCAATCGGATGGTTTTGCCGGCGATATCGATGCCGCGACGACGCTCGCCGTGCCGCATCTTAACGAACTGGCAGGCACGATTGCGAGCGCGTGGTACGGCAATCCGAGCGACGCGATGCGCGTGATCGGCGTGACGGGCACGAATGGCAAGACCTCCTGCACGAACTGGATTTCGGCCGCGCTGACGGCGCTCGGCCAGCCGTGCGCGATCATCGGCACGCTCGGCAGCGGCATGCCGGGTCACCTCGTGCACACGGGCTTTACGACGCCCGACGCGCCGCAACTGCAGCACAGCCTCGAACAGTTGCGTGCTGCGGGCGCGAAAGCGGTGGCGATGGAAGTGTCGTCGCATGCGCTGCATCAGGGACGCGCGAATGGCACCGCGTTCAGCGTCGGCGTGTTCACCAATCTCACGCAAGATCATCTCGACTATCACGGCACCTTCGAAGCGTACGAAGCTGCGAAGGCACGCCTGTTCGCATGGCCGGAACTGAAGTCCGCCGTCATCAATGCCGATGACGAAGCGGGCCGTCGACTGATCGCGAGCACGAAAGGCCGCGCGAAGACGATTGCATACTCGCTTCAGCCGCACGCCGATGTGCAGGCCGACGCATCGATCGTCGCGTCGAAGGTGCGCGCGACGCCGACGGGTACGGCATTTCATATCGCGTCGGACTGGGGCAATGCCGACATCGAGGTCAACACGCTTGGCCTGTTCAATGTCAGCAATCTGCTCGGCGTGCTCGGCGCGCTGCTCGCCTCCGATGTGCCGTTCGACGCAGCCGTCGCGCAACTGACGAAGCTCGAATCGGTGAATGGTCGCATGGAGCGACTCGGTGGTCGCTTGCAGAACGATGAACCGCTCGTCGTGATCGACTACGCACACACGCCCGACGCACTCGAACAAACGCTGAAGGCGCTGCGCCCGATCGCGGACGCGCGCAGCGGCAAGCTGGTGTGCATGTTCGGCTGCGGCGGCGACCGCGATGCGACCAAGCGTCCGCTGATGGGCGCGATCGCGGAGCGCTGCGCCGACGGCGTAGTCGTCACGAGCGACAACCCGCGCAGCGAAGATCCGCAAAAGATCATCGATCAGATCGTGGCTGGCATGAAAGACGCGTCGAAGGCGCGCCGTATCGAAGACCGTGCGAGCGCGATCTTGCAAGCGGTGCGTTGTGCCGCGCGCGAAGACGTCGTCGTGCTGGCGGGCAAGGGTCACGAATCGACGCAGGAAATCATGGGCAAGAAGCGCGCGTTCTCGGATCAGGATCACGCACGGCTCGCGCTCGCGGCTCGCGCGACGCATGCACGCGGAGGTGCCGAATCATGATGTTCACGCTGCGTGAAGCCGCCGCGATGATTCCGGGCGCAACGGTGACGGGCGATGATTCGATCCGTTTCGAGCGCGTCTCGACGGATAGCCGCACCTGCGGTCCCGGCGATCTGTTTGTCGCGCTGAAGGGCGACCGTTTCGACGCGCACGATTTTCTCGCCGACGTTGCCGCGCGCAATGTGAGCGCCGTGCTCGCGGCGCGCACGCCGGACAACTTCAATGTGCCCGTGTTGCGCGTGACGGGCGACACGCGTGTCGCTTTGGGCGCGCTCGCTAACGGCTGGCGCCGCCGTTTCGATATGCCCGTCGTTGCCGTGACGGGCAGCAACGGCAAGACGACTGTTAAGGAAATGATCTCGTCGATCTTCGCGGCGGCTGTCGGCGAATCGGCGCGTCTTGCAACAGCGGGCAACTTCAACAACGACGTTGGCTTGCCGCTGACGCTGTTCCGTCTGAGCGATGTGCACAAGCTGGCCGTCGTCGAACTCGGCATGAATCATCCGGGTGAAACGGAACTGCTCGGCAAGATCGCCGCGCCGACCGTCGCGGTGGTCAACAACGCGCAGCGCGAGCATCAGGAATTCATGGCGACGGTCGAAGCCGTCGCGCTCGAACACGCAAGCGTGATTCACGCTCTGGCAAAAGATGGCATCGCCGTGTTTCCCGCAAACGATACGTACGCCGGCATCTGGCGCGTCGCGGCAACGGGCAACCGCATCATCGATTTCGCGCTCAATACCGACGAACGCACGACGGAAGCTGCTGTCCAAGGCTCGCTCGATGGCAATCAGTTGAGCATCGATACGCCGGAAGGTCATGTCGACGTCACGCTGCAAGTGCTCGGCGCGCACAACGCGCACAACGCACTGGCGGCGACGGCAGCGGCGCTCGCATCGGGTGTGTCGCTCGACGCGATCAAGCGTGGTCTCGAAGCATTTGGTGCAGTGAAGGGCCGCTTGCAGGTGAAGCGTGCCGTGCTCGGCACGATGGCCGGCGCAACGGTGATCGACGATACATACAACGCGAATCCCGATTCGATGCTCGCTGCCATCGACGTGCTCGCTGCACGTCCATCGCCGCGCGTGCTGGTGATGGGCGACATGGGTGAAGTCGGCGACAACGGTCCGGCGTTTCATCGTGAAGTCGGTGCGTATGCAAAGGAACGCGGCATCGACGCGCTGTACGCGATGGGCGACGCGTCGCGCGACGCCTGCGCCGCCTACGGTACCGAAGCACACCACTGCGACGACGTGAACACGCTCGTCGCGCAATTGCAGCAGGCCGGTTATGGCTCGGCTGCAACGTATCTCGTGAAAGGCTCGCGCTTCATGAAAATGGAGCGCGTGGTGGACGCCGTAACGAGTCCACAACCCGCTGCACCGGGCGCGACGCCCGGCGCACACTGAAAGAGAAGGACAGAAGCATGCTACTGGCGCTGGCGCAATGGCTGCAGAACGACGTAGGCTTTTTGCGCGTGTTCAGTTATCTGACGTTTCGTGCTGTCGCGGCGACGATTACCGCGCTGCTGATCGGTCTCGTCTGCGGCCCGTGGGTGATCCGGAAGCTGGCGCAGATGAAGGTCGGTCAGGCGGTGCGCAAAGACGGTCCGCAGACGCACCTGGTGAAATCGGGTACGCCGACGATGGGCGGCGTGCTGATCCTGATCGGTATCGCTGTGTCCACGCTGCTGTGGGCCGACCTGACCAACCGCTTTATCTGGATCGTGATGCTCGTCACGTTCGGTTTCGGCGTGATCGGTTGGGTCGACGATTACCGCAAGGTGGTCTACAAGGACCCGCGCGGCATGTCGTCGCGTGAAAAGTATTTCTGGCAGTCGCTGATCGGCCTGTTCGCGGCGGTGTATCTCGCGTTCAGCGTGTCGGAAGCGAGCAATGTGCGCGTGTTCGATCTGTTCATGGCGTGGGGGCGCAGCGGTTTGTCGATGGGCCTGCCCGCGCGCGCTGACTTGCTGCTGCCGTTCCTCAAGTCGATGACCTATCCGCTCGGCGTGTGGGGCTTCATCGCGCTGACGTATCTGGTGATCGTCGGTTCGAGCAATGCGGTGAATCTCACCGATGGTCTCGACGGTCTCGTGATCATGCCCGTCGTGCTGGTCGGTTCGTCGCTGGGTGTGTTCGCGTATGTGATGGGTAGCGCGGTCTATTCGAAATACCTGCTGTTCCCGCACATCGCAGGCGCGGGCGAAATGCTGATCTTCTGTTCGGCGATGGGCGGAGCAGGGCTGGCTTTCCTCTGGTTCAACACGCACCCGGCGCAGGTGTTCATGGGCGACGTCGGCGCGCTGGCACTCGGCGGCGCGCTTGGCACGATTGCTGTGATCGTGCGTCAGGAAATCGTGCTGTTCATCATGGGCGGGATTTTCGTCGCCGAAACCGTTTCGGTGATGTTGCAGGTCACGTGGTTCAAGTTCACGAAGGCTCGCTTTGGTGAAGGCCGCCGCATCTTCAAGATGGCGCCGCTGCATCACCACTTCGAACTGTCGGGCTGGAAAGAGACGCAGGTTGTCGTGCGTTTCTGGATCATCACGCTGATGTTGTGCCTGTTCGGTTTGTCCACGCTCAAGCTGCGTTAAGCCGCATTTAAAGCCGCACCAGAAGTCACACTTAGAGCCGTAAAAAGCAAGGGGAAGCAGTCGATGTTTGGCGAGAAGTTTCGGGATCGGCAAAAGCCGATGGTGCTCGTGCTGGGACTCTGTGAATCGGGTCTCGCGATGGCGCGCTGGTGCGCGCGGCACGGCTGCCGCCTGCGTATCGCCGACACGCGCGAAGTGCCGCCGAACCTGTCGGCGCTCGAAGCGCATGGCATCGACGGCAACTTCGTTGGTGGGCCGTTTTCCGAAGTGCTGCTGGACGGTGTCGAACTGGTGGCGATCAGCCCCGGTCTGTCGCCACTCGCCGCCGATCTCGTGCCGCTGATTGCCGCCGCACGCGAACGCGACATTCCCGTGTGGGGCGAACTCGAATTCTTCGCGCAAGCGCTGCGCACGCTTGGGGAAAGCGGCTACGCACCGAAGGTCATCGCGATCACGGGCACGAACGGCAAGACCACGACGACGAGCCTGACCGGCTTGCTGTGCGAACGCGCGGGCAAGAAGGTCGCCGTTGCGGGCAACATCAGCCCGGCTGCGCTCGACAAGCTCACGGAAGCCATCGACAACACCGCGTTGCCCGATGTCTGGGTGCTCGAACTGTCGAGCTTCCAGCTTGAAACCGCGCACACGTTCGAGCCGGATGCAGCCGTGATCCTGAACATCACGCAAGACCATCTCGACTGGCACGGCGGCCTCGATGCGTACGCGGCAGCGAAGGGCAAGATTTTCGGCAAGAACACGGTGCGCGTGCTGAATCGCGACGACGCGCGCGTGATGGCACTCAAGCCTTCCGAGCAAAGCGGCGCGCAACTGGTGACGTTCGGCGCGGGTGAGCCGACGCGCGACGGCGATCTCGGTCTGCTGCGCGACAACGGCATGATCTGGCTCGTCGATGCGCACGACCGCGATGCAACCGACGAACCCGTGCCGACGCGCCGCCGCAAGAGCGAATCCACGACGCCGCCCGACATCGGCCTCAAGCGTTTGATGCCGGCTGACGCTTTGCGCATTCGCGGCTTGCACAACGCAACGAATGCACTCGCCGCGTTCGCGCTCGCACGTGCGATCGGTCTGCCGGGCGCGCCGTTGCTGCACGGCCTGCGCGAGTATCGCGGCGAGCCGCATCGCGTGGAACTGATTGCATCGATCGACGGCGTCGATTTCGTCGATGACAGCAAGGGTACGAACGTCGGCGCGACCGTTGCCGCGCTCGACGGCCTCGCGCAACGCATCGTGCTGATCGCTGGCGGTGACGGCAAGGGTCAGGAATTCGACCCGCTCGCCGAGCCGGTGATGCGCTGGTGCCGCGCCGTGATGCTGATCGGCCGCGACGCGCCGCAGATTCGCGCGGCACTCGCGCACACGGGCATCGCAATGACCGATCACGCCACGCTCGAAGAAGCCACGCGCGCAGCCAGCGCCGTCGCGCAACCGGGTGACGCAGTTCTGCTGTCGCCCGCGTGCGCCAGCTTCGATATGTTCAAGGGTTACGCGCATCGCGCCGCTGTGTTCAAGAGCGCGGTCGAAGACATCGCTGCCGAACGGGGGACGATGATATGAGCTGGACAGAACGCTTCGGATCACAACTCGGCAAGCAGCGCGGCTCGGCAGGCGGCGCCGCGGCGACTGAGCGCGGCCCGCGTTCGGGTGGCCTGTCGAGCGCCGTCAGCGGCGTGCGTCCGCTGCGCTCGCGCATGCTCGATTACGACCACTCGCTGCTGTGGGTCGTCGTCGCGCTGCTCGGACTTGGCATCGTGATGGTGTATTCGGCGTCGATCGCGATGCCGGATTCGCCGAAGTACGCGTCGTATCGCGATTACGCGTTTCTGGTGCGCCAGATCATCTTCGTGGTGATGGGTTCGGTGGCGGGCGTGATTGCGTTCCGCATCCCTATTTCGACGTGGGACAAATACGCGCCGAAGCTGTTCCTGATCGCGCTCGTCGCGCTGGTGATCGTGCTGATTCCGCACATCGGCAAGGGCGTGAATGGCGCGCGCCGCTGGATTCCGCTTGGCATCACCAACATGCAGCCGTCGGAAATCATGAAGCTCGCCGTGACGATCTACGCGGCGAACTACACGGTGCGCAAGCAGGAATACATGCACAGCTTCGCCAAGGGCTTTCTGCCGATGGGTTTCGCCGTCGGCGTGGTCGGCATGCTGCTGCTGCTCGAGCCTGACATGGGCGCGTTCATGGTGATCGCCGCGATCGCGATGGGCGTGCTGTTCCTCGGCGGCGTGAACGGGAAGATTTTCGGCGGACTGGTAGCGACGGCAGTCGGTACATTTACGTTGCTCGTGTGGGCGTCGCCGTGGCGCCGCGAGCGGATCTTCGCGTACCTCGATCCGTGGGACGACCGTTATGCACAGGGCAAGGCGTATCAATTGACTCACTCGCTGATCGCGTTCGGGCGTGGCGAATGGTTCGGCGTCGGCCTGGGTGGCAGCGTCGAGAAGCTCAACTATCTGCCCGAAGCGCACACCGACTTCATCCTTGCTGTGATCGGCGAGGAACTCGGTTTTGTCGGCGTGCTCGTCGTGATCCTGATGTTCTACTGGATCGTGCGCCGTTCATTCGAAATCGGCCGTCAGGCGCTCGCACTCGACCGCACGTTTGCGGGTCTGGTGGCGAAGGGCGTCGGCATCTGGTTTGGCGCGCAGACCTTCATCAACATGGGCGTGAATCTCGGTCTTCTGCCGACCAAGGGTCTGACGTTGCCGCTCGTCAGTTACGGCGGCTCGGGCATTTTGCTGAACTGCATCGCGGTTGCGGTGCTGATGCGGGTCGATTACGAGAACCGTGTCCTGATGCGCGGGGGCAAGGTATGACGATGCAACAACGCACGCTGATGGTGATGGCAGGCGGGACCGGGGGACACGTGTTCCCGGGCCTCGCTGTCGCGCACCTGATGCAGGCGTGGGGCTGGCGCGTCGTGTGGCTCGGCAATCCTGCGGGCATGGAAGCGACGCTCGTCCCGAAACACGGCATTCCGATGGAGTACGTGCAATTCGGCGGCCTGCGCGGCAAAGGCATGAAAACGAAGCTGATGCTGCCGGTGAACCTGCTGCGCGCATGCATGCAGAGTCTGTCGGTGCTGCGTCGGGTGAAGCCCGATGTGGTGCTCGGCATGGGCGGCTACATCACGTTCCCGGCGGGCGTAATGACGGCTTTGAGCGGCACGCCGCTGGTGCTGCACGAACAGAATTCGATTGCGGGTCTTGCGAACAAGGTGCTCGCGAAGCTCGCCAAGCGTGTGCTGGTCGCGTTCCCGAACGCCTTGCCGAATGCCGAATGGACGGGCAATCCGATTCGTGAGGAACTTGCGCGCACGGCAGCACCCAAAGCACGCTACGCGGCGCGTAGTGGTCCGCTCAATGTGCTGGTCGTGGGCGGCAGTCTCGGCGCGGCGGCATTGAACGAAGTGGTGCCGCGCGCACTGGCGCAACTCGCGCCGGAGCAAAGGCCGCGCATCGTGCATCAGGCGGGCGCGAAGCATATCGACGCGTTGCGCGCGAACTACGAAGCAGCCGGTATCGCGGCGAGCGACGACGTGCAACTCGTGCCGTTCATCGACGACATGACGAGCGCCTACGCGAACGCGGATCTCGTGATCTGCCGTTCGGGCGCGATGACAGTCGCCGAGATCGCGGCGGTGGGCGTAGCGGCATTCTTCGTGCCGTTCCCGTTTGCCGTCGACGATCACCAGACAACCAATGCAGCGTTTCTCGCCGACAACGGCGCGGCGCTGCTCGTACAACAGCGCGATCTGTCGGCGGAAAAACTCGCCGACTGGTTGCGCAAGCAAACGCGGGCTTCGCTCGCGGAGATGGCCGAGCGTTCGCGCTCGCTCGCGAAACCCGATGCCACCGAGCAGGTCGCGCAGATCTGCGCCACGGTGGCAGGCGTGACCCCGAGCCTGAGCCCGGAAGGAAAGCAGCAATGAAACATATCGTCAAACACATTCACTTCGTCGGGATCGGCGGCGCGGGCATGAGCGGCATCGCCGAAGTGCTCGTCAATCTCGGCTATCAGGTGAGCGGTTCAGATCTGTCGCGCAACGCCGTGACGGAGCGCCTCGCCGCGCTCGGCGCGCGTATCGCGATCGGTCACGACGCAGAAAACATCGAAGGCGCGAATGCGGTCGTCGTATCGACGGCGGTGCGCAGCGACAACCCGGAAGTGCTGGCCGCGCGTCATCGCCGTATTCCCATCGTGCCGCGCGCCGTAATGCTCGCGGAACTGATGCGTCTGAAGCAGGGCATCGCGATTGCCGGCACGCATGGCAAGACCACCACGACGTCGCTGGTTGCGAGCGTGCTCGCAGCGGGCGGGCTCGATCCGACTTTCGTGATCGGCGGACGTCTGATCAGCGCGGGCGCGAATGCGCGTCTCGGCACGGGCGATTTCATCGTCGCCGAAGCGGACGAATCGGATGCGTCGTTCTTGAACCTGTTCCCGGTGATCGAAGTCATCACGAACATCGACGCCGATCACATGGACACCTACGGCCACGATTTCGCGCGGCTTAAGCAGGCGTTCATTGAATTTACGCACCGTCTGCCGTTTTACGGTATTGCCGTGCTGTGCGTCGACGATCCGAACGTGAAAGAGATCCTGCCGTTCGTGTCGAAGCCGATCATCCGTTACGGTCTCGCGCCCGATGCGCAGGTGCGCGCAGTGAACGTCGTGGCCCGCGAAGGCAAGATGCATTTCACAGCAATGCGTGAAGACGCAGCGCCTATCGACATCGTTTTGAACCTGCCTGGTTTGCACAATGTGCAGAACGCATTGGCCGCAATTGCAATTGCGACTGAACTTGAGGTGAAAGATGCCGATATCCAGCGAGCACTCGCGGATTTTAATGGCGTCGGCCGGCGGTTCCAGCGCTATGGCGAAGTGAGCGTAACGGGCGGCGGCGCCTACACGCTCGTCGACGATTACGGTCATCACCCGGTTGAAATGGCAGCGACGGTTGCTGCCGCGCGCGGTGCGTTCCCCGACAAGCGTCTGGTGCTGGCGTTCCAGCCGCACCGCTTCACGCGCACGCGCGATTGCTTCGAAGATTTCGTGAAGGTGCTGTCGACGGTCGATGCGCTCGTGCTGACGGAAGTCTATTCGGCAGGCGAAGCGCCTATCGTCGCTGCGGACGGCCGTGCGCTCACGCGCGCGATTCGCGTGGCGGGCAAGGTCGAGCCGGTGTTTGTCGAAACAGTGGATGAAGTGCCGGACGCGCTCAGTTCGATCGTGCGCGACGGCGATGTGGTGATCACGATGGGCGCAGGTTCGATCGGCAGTGTGCCGGGTCGGCTTGCCGGAAACGAAGGTGTGAAATGAGCGGTATCGATCCTAAATCTTTCGGAAAAGTTGCTGTGCTGCTCGGCGGTGTATCGGCCGAGCGCGAAGTGTCGTTGAATTCCGGTCGTCTCGTGCTGCAAGGTCTGCGCGATGCGGGCGTCGATGCACATCCGTTCGATCCGTCCGAGAAGCCGCTCGCGGCATTGAAGGACGAAGGCTTCGTGCGCGCGTTCAACGCGCTGCATGGCGGTTACGGCGAGAACGGCCAGATTCAGGGCGCACTCGATTTCTACGGCATCCGTTACACGGGCAGCGGCGTGCTCGGCTCGGCGCTCGGTCTCGACAAGTTCCGCACCAAGCTCGTGTGGCAACAGCTCGGCGTGCCGACGCCGCCGTTCGAAGCCGTGCTGCGTGGCGACGATTACGCGGCGCGCGCGAAGGACATCGTTGCGAAGCTCGGTTTGCCGCTGTTCGTGAAGCCGGCCAGCGAAGGTTCGAGCGTTGCCGTCATCAAGGTGAAGACGGCCGATGCACTCGTGCCCGCGCTCGAAGAAGCGGTGAAGTTCGACAAGATCGTCGTGGTCGAAAAGAGCATCGAAGGTGGCGGCGAGTACACGGCGTGTATCGCAGGCGATCTCGATCTGCCAGTCATTCGCATCGTGCCCGCTGGCGAGTTCTACGACTACCACGCGAAGTACATCGCCAACGACACGCAGTACCTGATTCCGTGCGGCATCGCGGCTGACGAAGAAGCGCGCCTGAAGAAGATCGCGCGTCAGGCGTTCGACGTGCTCGGCTGCACCGATTGGGGCCGCGCCGATTTCATGCTGGACGGCGAAGGTAATCCGTATTTCCTGGAAGTGAACACGGCGCCCGGCATGACGGACCACTCGTTGCCGCCGAAGGCTGCGCGTGCTGTCGGTATCAGCTATCAGGAGCTGGTGGTGAAGGTGCTTGCATTGACGCTGAAGGATTAAGGAAGAAGCCCCGGTCATGTGGAACAACGTTCGCCAGCTCAATCTCGCCGCCAACGCGTTGCACGCGTTGTTGCTGCTCGTGCTGCTGGCGGCAGGTGGTTACTGGCTGATCCAGCGCCCGAACTTCGCGCTGCGCGAGATTCGCATCGACGGCGACGTCGAGCACATCAACTCGCCGACGGTGCGCGCGGGCGTGGTCGGCAAGCTGAAGGGCAACTTCTTCACCGTCGATCTCGACACGGCGCGTACCGCGTTCGAGCAGATGCCGTGGGTGCGTCACGCAAGCGTGCGGCGTGTGTGGCCGAATGCGCTGGCCATCACGCTGGAAGAGTACAAGCCGCTTGGCACATGGGGCACGGATCAACTGGTGAGCACGGACGGAGAAGTGTTCACCGCGAACCAGGGCGAGCTCGAAGAAGAGTTGCCTGCGTTCGATGGCCCGGAAGGGTCGGCGAAAGAAGTCGTCGCGCGTTATCAGGACTTCAAGAAGTGGTTTGCGCCGGTTGGCGCAACGCCGGATGAAGTGACGCTGTCGCCGCGCTTTGCGTGGACGGTGAAGCTGTCGAACGGCATGCAGGTCGAACTGGGACGCGAGCGCAATCAGGACACGCTCGCCGACCGTTGCAAGCGGCTGACCGCGGCATGGGGCGCGGTGACGCAACGTTGGGGGAAGGACATCGAATATGCGGACTTGCGCTATCCGAACGGTTTCGCCATTCGTGCGGCTGGCATGCGCTTCATTACGGAACCCGACAAGGGCAAGAAGTAACAGGACATCACACGCAATGAGCACGCTATGAGTAAAGACTATAAAGATCTGCTGGTAGCCCTCGACATCGGCACGGCGAAGGTTGTCGCCATCGTCGCCGAGTTGAAGGGCGAAGGTCATTACGAGGTGATCGGACTCGGCCAGAGCGAATCGAAAGGGCTCAAGAAAGGCGTCGTGGTGAACATCGAGGCCACGGTGCAGTCCATTCAGCGCGCGCTCGAAGAAGCCGAGCTGATGGCCGACTGCAAGATCACGAACGTGTTCACCGGGATCGCGGGCAGCCATATCCGCAGCTTCAACTCGAGCGGGATGGTCGCGATCAAGGAAAAGGAAGTCACGCAGACGGACGTTGCGCGCGTGATCGAAACGGCCAAGGCGATCAACATTCCGACCGATCAGCAGGTGCTGCACATCCTGACGCAGGAATTCATCATCGACGGCCAGGAAGATGTGCGCGAGCCGATCGGCATGAGCGGTATCCGGCTGGAAGTGAAGGTGCACATCGTGACGGGCGCGGTGAGCGCGGCGCAGAACATCGTCAAGTGCGTGCGCCGCTGCGGCCTCGAAGTGAACGATCTGATCCTGCAACCGCTGGCGTCGTCGCTGGCAGTGCTGACGGAAGATGAAAAAGAACTGGGCGTGGTGCTGGTCGATATCGGCGGCGGCACGACGGACATCGCGATTTTCAGCGAAGGCGCGATCCGTCATACGGCCGTGATCCCCATCGCCGGTGATCAGATCACCAGCGATATCGCGATGGCTTTGCGCACGCCGACGCCGGATGCCGAAGACATCAAGGTCAGCTACGGCATCGCCAAGCAGGCACTCGCCGATCCGGACGAAATGATCGAAGTGCCGGGTCTGGGCGAGCGCGGCCCGCGCACGCTGTCGCGCCAGGCGCTGGCGGCCGTGGTCGAGCCGCGCGTCGAAGAACTGTTTTCGCTCGTGCAGCAGGTGGTGCGCGAGTCGGGTTACGAAGAGCTGCTGAGCTCGGGCGTCGTGTTGACGGGTGGCGCGTCGATGATGCCGGGCATGGTCGAGCTGGGTGAAGACATTTTCCTGAAGCCGGTGCGCATTGGCGTGCCGGAATACGCAGGCGGTCTCGCAGATGTCGTGCGCAATCCGCGCTATTCGACGGCGATGGGTCTGCTGGTCGAAGGACGTTCGCAGCGTATGCGTGGCCGCAAGGTCGCGGTGCAGTCGGGATCGATGGGTCAGGTGTTCACGAGGATGAAGGACTGGTTCCTCGGCAATTTCTAAGAAGAATTCGAAGTAAAAGGAAATTCGCGCTGGTGCCGGCGGCTGGCGCGCGACAGGAGGTTGCCCGATCTCCTGCCGAATAACGGCCGAGGAAGTGGTACTTTTTTTCTTGACGGAGGCAACATGGAATTCCAGATGCTGGAAACGGAAACCAACGGCACCATCATCAAGGTGGTGGGCGTCGGTGGTGCGGGCGGTAATGCAGTGACGCACATGATCAATCGCGGCGTGCAAGGCGTCGACTTCATCGTGATGAACACGGACGCTCAGGCGCTGTCGCGCTCGCGCGCACCGAACGTCATCCAGTTGGGCAATACGGGTCTGGGCGCTGGCGCGAAGCCGGAAATGGGCCGCTCGGCAGCAGAAGAAGCACGTGAGCGCATCGCTGACGCACTGCGTGGCGCGCACATGGTGTTCATCACGGCAGGTATGGGCGGCGGCACGGGCACGGGCGCAGCACCCGTGGTCGCGCAGATCGCTAAAGAAATGGGCATTCTGACGGTTGGCGTGGTCAGCAAGCCGTTCGAGTTCGAAGGCGGCAAGCGCATGCGCGTCGCTGAAGCAGGTTCGCAGCAACTGGAGGATCACGTCGACTCGCTGATCGTCGTTCTGAACGACAAGCTGTTCGACGTGATGGGCGACGACGCCGAAATGGACAAGTGCTTCCAGTGCGCTGACGATGTGCTCAACAACGCCGTTGCCGGTATCGCGGAAATCATCAACGTCGACGGTCTGGTGAACGTCGACTTCGAAGACGTGAAGACGGTGATGGGCGAGCAGGGCAAGGCAATGATGGGCACGGCGACGGTCGCCGGCGTCGATCGCGCGCGTCTTGCGGCAGAGCAGGCCGTGGCCAGCCCGCTGCTGGAAGGCGTCGATCTGTCGGGCGCGCGTGGCGTGCTGGTCAACATCACGTCGAGCCGTTCGCTGCGTTTGTCCGAAACGCGCGAAGTCATGAACACGATCAAGAGCTATGCTGCTGATGACGCGACCGTGATTTTCGGCGCGGTGTACGACGACGCGATGGGCGATGCGCTGCGCGTGACGGTGGTGGCAACGGGTCTGGGCCGCGCTGCGAAGAAGCAGCAATCGGCACCGATGACGCTGCTGCGCACGGGCACGGACAACCAGCCGGTCGGCGTGATGCAACATGCGTACACGCCGCAACACGCAACGACGGCGGACTACGGTTCGCTCGATACGCCGGCAGTGTGGCGTACGTCGCGTGACACGGCTGCTTCGCACGTGCAGGCGCTGCAGGAAAAGGGCGTCGATACGTACGACATCCCGGCCTTCCTGCGCAAGCAGGCAGACTGAGGCTCACGCAGGAGCGGGCTTTCTGCGGCGTAATCTTCTCTGTTGGATTACGCGCGGCAGAACTGCACGAGCGTGGCGGGTGGAATGGCGAACAGGCCGCGTTGGGTTGAGCGCGCGGCATGGACAGGTGCCCTCTTCGTGAAGACGAAGCGGTGTGGGCGACTGTCGCCAGATGAAATGTCCACTGCGGCACGAGACCGTGCGAGCGTGCTCCGCATCGATGCGAAGGAACGAGCATGATTCAGGTAGGTGAAAAGCTTCCCCAGACGACCGTTTACGAATTGATCGAAGACGAACGCGAGGGCTGCAGGATCGGGCCGAACAGCTTCGACGTGCACGAACAGACGGCGGGCAAGCGTGTGGTGATCTTCGGATTGCCGGGCGCGTTCACGCCCACCTGTTCGGCGAAGCACGTGCCGGGCTATGTCGAACAGGCAGAGAAGTTGCGCGCTGCCGGTATCGACGAAATCTGGTGCGTGTCCGTCAACGACGCGTTCGTCATGGGCGCGTGGGCTCGCGATCAGCGCACCTCGGGCAAGGTGCGCATGATGGCGGACGGCAGCGCGGCTTTCACCAAAGCGCTCGGTCTGGAGCAGGATTTGTCGGCGCGCGGCATGGGAATCCGTTCCCAGCGCTACGCGATGGTGGTCGACGACGGCGTGGTCAAGACGCTGCACGTCGAGGCACCCGGCAAGTTCGAAGTCAGCGATGCGGCCAGTATTCTCGCCACGTTGAGCCAGGCATGACGCGGCCTTGAAGGGCTTCGTCGCGGCTGCCGACCAACTCGCAAACGTTGGTTGTTGCGCTGCGGCAACGCTTTCATGACGCCGTTGTGACAGGCCGTAACGCGGGCCGATGACCGGAAACGCCTCCGTTCCGGGCATCGGCCCGTCACGCTTCCCGATTAGGTAACGTAGCGAAACAGATTGAAACGCCAGCGCAACGACGCTCCGGAGTCGATTGGAGTATACTTCGTGCTATGAATTAAAAAATCCTGATTAGGATTTTCAATCGAATAGAAGACCACCATGTTGAAGCAGCGCACTATCAAACAGATCGTCAAGACGGTCGGCATCGGCGTCCACTCGGGCCGCAAGGTTGAGTTGACGCTCCGCCCGGCGGCGCCGGACACGGGCATTGTGTTCTCGCGCGTGGATTTGGCCACGCCGGTGGACATTCCCGCGTCGGCGATGTCGATTGGCGATACGCGCCTCGCATCGGTGTTGCAGAAAGACGGCGCGCGCGTGTCGACGATCGAACACCTGATGTCCGCGTGCGCGGGCCTCGGGATCGACAATCTGTACGTCGACGTGACGGCCGAAGAAATTCCTATCATGGACGGCAGCGCAGCGTCCTTCGTGTTCCTGATCCAGTCGGCGGGCATCGAAGAACAGAACGCGGCGAAGAAGTTCATCAAGGTGACCAAGCCGGTCGAAATCCGCGACGGCGACAAGTTCGCACGTCTTGACCCGTATTTCGGCTTCAAGCTGAAGTTCACGATTGACTTCCGCCATCCGGCTGTCGATAAAACCGGCCAGTCGCTGGAAGTGGATTTCGCGAATACGTCGTATGTGCGTGAAATCGCGCGTGCCCGTACGTTTGGCTTTGCGCATGAAGTCGAAATGATGCGTGAGCTGGGTCTGGCGCGCGGCGGCAGCATGGACAACGCGATCGTGCTCGACGAGTACCGCATCCTGAACAACGACGGCCTGCGTTACGACGACGAGTTCGTGAAGCACAAGATGCTGGACGCAATCGGCGATCTTTATGTGGTCGGTCACCCGCTGCTCGCGTCGTATGACGCGTACAAGTCGGGTCACGGCCTGAACAACGCGCTGCTGCGCGAACTGCTGGCGCACGAAGATTCGTACGAAATCGTCACTTTCGACGATCCGCAGAAGGCGCCGCGCGGTTTTGCGTATGACACGCAGACGGCGTTTGCCTGAAGCGTCGAGCGGTAGAGCGCTACAGCGGTAAAGAAAAAGCGGCCTGAACGGCCGCTTTTTTCATTTCAGCGCGCGCCCGACGCACTCACTTCCGATGTCGCGCCGCCATGCGCGCCAACGCTTCCTGCAACGGCGACGGTTCCAGCGATTCGCTCAGTTCGTGGAGCGCGTCGGCACCTATACGCGACATGAGCGCCTGCTTGGCGCGCGGCGGCTCCTTCACTGCTTGCGGACGCACCCGAATTTTCAGCGCATTGACCGGCCAGCCGCGCTGCTGCAACTCCGCTAGCAGCCGCGGTTCGAGATGCCGAAGCCGCGCGGCAAGCGCATTGTGCGCGGCGAACAGCGCGAGCACGCCGTCCTTGATGAAACCGGGTTCGACGCTGGTGGCCAGATAGTCGGGCAGTAATTGCGCCAGATCGCGTTCGAGGGCAGCGACCTGCTCGACGCCGGCGCGTAGCGCGGCGAACGCGTCGGTGCGGTTCAAGACCTCGGCGACCGCCTGCGGGCGGCGCACGCCGAACGACTTCGAGCCCAGTTTTGGACCGGGCTTCAGTGACTGCCTTGAAAACGGTGAGAAACGGCTCATCTGGGACTTTGTTAGCAGCCCGCGCCCCGCGCGCGCTCGATGCCGCCATTGTAACGTGCGTACCGTGCGGCACCGATGCACATCGTCTGTTCGCGACGTGCCGGACGGTCTTGCCACGTGGCGCTCGCGCCCTGGCCGGATGGCCAGGCGTCTCGCCGCTGACACAGGCGTACGCGGGGGCGCGTGCTAAAATCCATGATTCGAATTTCTCTTGGACCTAAGCCGCCGAGGCCACTTCGACAACGGGTTGCAACAAGGTGAAAGGCGGTAAAAAGCCAGCCTTGCAACCCCGCCGAAACCGAGACGCAACCACGATCCGATGACCACCGGTTTTCTACAAAAGATTTTTGGCAGCCGCAACCAGCGGCTCGTCAAGCAATATCAAAAGACCGTCGCGGCGATCAATGCGCTCGAACCGCAGATCGAGCAGTTGACGGATGATCAACTGCGCGCGAAAACGACGGAATTCCGGCAACGCGTGAGCAGCGGCGAGTCGCTCGACAAACTGCTGCCCGACGCATTCGCGGTCTGCCGCGAGGCAAGCAAGCGCGTGCTGAAAATGCGGCACTTCGACGTGCAGCTGATCGGCGGCATGGTCCTGCACTACGGCAAGATCGCGGAAATGCGCACAGGTGAGGGCAAGACGCTCGTCGCCACGCTGCCCGTGTATCTGAATGCGCTGTCGGGCCGTGGCGTGCACGTCGTGACGGTGAATGATTACCTCGCGCAACGCGACGCCGAATGGATGGCGCGTCTGTACAACTTCCTCGGTCTGTCGGTCGGCATCAATCTGTCGCAGATGGACCACGGCATGAAGCAGGAAGCGTACGCCGCGGACATCACGTACGGCACGAACAACGAGTTCGGCTTCGACTACCTGCGCGACAACATGGTCTACGAGACCGATGCACGCGTGCAGCGGGCGCTGAACTTCGCGGTCGTCGACGAAGTGGACTCGATCCTGATCGACGAAGCGCGGACGCCGCTGATCATCTCCGGCCAGGCCGAAGATCACACCGAACTCTACGTGCGCATGAACGCGCTGCCGCCGCTGCTCGATCGTCAGATCGGTGAAGAGAAGGCGGACGGCACGGGCGTCGAAAAGCCGGGCGACTACACGCTCGACGAAAAAGCGCGCCAGGTGTTCCTGACGGAGTCGGGCCACGAGAAGGCCGAGCGTCTGCTCGCCGAGTGGGGCCTGATCGGTGAGGGCGAGAGCCTGTACGCGCCGCAGAACATCACGCTGATGCACCACGTGTACGCCGCGCTGCGCGCGCACACGCTGTTCTACAAAGACCAGCACTATGTCGTGCAGAACGGCGAAGTGGTGATCGTCGACGAATTCACGGGCCGTCTGATGGCGGGCCGTCGCTGGTCCGATGGTCTGCACCAGGCTGTCGAAGCGAAGGAACACGTGAAGATCCAGAGCGAGAACCAGACGCTCGCCTCGATCACGTTCCAGAACTATTTCCGCATGTACGCAAAGCTGTCGGGCATGACGGGCACGGCGGACACGGAAGCGTACGAATTCAACGAGATTTACGGCCTGGAAACGGTCGTGATCCCGACCAACCGCCCGCCGAAGCGGATCGACAAGCAGGATCAGATCTACAAGACGGCGCTGGAGCGCTACAACGCGGTGATTCGCGATATCCGCGAATGTTATGACCGCGGTCAGCCGGTGCTGGTCGGCACGACCTCGATCGAAAACTCCGAGCTGCTTTCGCAACTGCTGAACAAGGCCGGTTTGCCGCACGAAGTGCTGAACGCAAAGCAGCACGCGCGTGAAGCGGCCATCGTCGCGGAAGCGGGCCGACCGCAGCGCGTGACGATCGCGACCAACATGGCCGGTCGCGGTACCGACATCGTGCTCGGCGGCAACGCCGAGAAGCAGGCCGCGTTCATCGAAGCCGATCTGTCGATCCCCGAAGACGAAAAAGCGCCGCGCATCCAGAAGCTGCACGATGAATGGCAAACGCTGCACGATCAGGTGAAGGCCGCGGGCGGTCTGCACATCATCGGCACCGAGCGTCATGAATCGCGCCGTATCGACAACCAGTTGCGCGGCCGTGCCGGCCGCCAGGGCGATCCGGGTTCGTCGCGTTTCTATCTGTCGCTGGAAGATCCGCTGCTGCGCATTTTCGCGGGCGACCGCGTGCGCTCCATCATGGATCGCCTGAAGATGCCGGAAGGCGAGGCGATCGAAGCGGGCATCGTCACGCGTTCGATCGAATCGGCGCAGCGTAAGGTCGAAGCGCGCAACTTCGATATCCGCAAGCAGCTGCTCGAATACGACGACGTCTCGAACGATCAGCGCAAGGTGATCTACCAGCAGCGCAACGAACTGCTTGAAGCGCACGACATCACCGAAACCATCGGCGCGATGCGTCATGGCGTGATCACGGACATCGTCCGCCAGTTCGTGCCGGCGGGCAGTATCGAAGAGCAGTGGGATGTGCCTGAACTGGAAGAAGTGCTGCGCAACGACTGGCAGCTCGATCTCGCTATTCAGGAAATGATCAACGAATCGCAGCAGATCGACGCCGACGAAATTCTCGAAGCCGTCATCGCCGCCGCCGACGAAGCCTACGAGGCGAAGGTCGAGCAGGTAGGCCGCGAATCGTTCAGCGCGTTCGAACGCTCGGTCATGCTGCAGACGCTGGACCGCAGCTGGCGTGAACACCTGGCCGCGCTCGATCACCTGCGTCAGGGCATCCATCTGCGCGGCTATGCGCAGAAGAACCCGAAGCAGGAATACAAGCGCGAAGCGTTCGAACTGTTTGCCGCCATGCTCGACGCAGTGAAGCTCGAAGTCACGCGTATCGTGATGAACGTGCAGATCCAGTCGCCGGAGCAACTGGAACTGGCTGCCGAGCAGATGGAAGAGCAGGGCAGCCATCTGGTCGATAACGTCGAGTTCCGTCATGCGGACTACGCCGAAGGTGGCGCGGCAGTCGCAGCGGCACCCGTCGCAGCGAACGCAGCCGCGGCGATGATCGGCGACGCGATGACGCACGGTCAGGGCGCGGCCGCGCCGCTCTCCGGCGACAACGTGCCGAAGGTCGGACGCAACGACCCATGCCCATGCGGCAGCGGCAAGAAGTACAAGCAGTGCCACGGCAAGATTGCGTGACACACGAAGGCGGCGCGCAGTATGCGCGCCGCGTCGTTTGAAGCGTGCATTGCTGGGGATTTCGCGGTGGCGCAGGCCAATCCGGCGCCATCACTTTTGATCCCCAATGCCGGCGCACGCCGGCATTTCAGTCTCGACAGGTCGCAAACATGGCTGTCAATTTCCCCTCGATCGATCCCGCTCAACTCCATCCCGTCGCCGGCGTCACGCTAGGCTGGGCCGAGGCGAATATCCGCAAGCCGAACCGCAAGGACGTGCTCGTCATTTCCGTCGACGAAGGCGCGACGGTCGCGGGCGTGTTTACGTTGAACCGGTTCTGCGCGGCGCCTGTGACGGTATGCCGCGAGCATCTGGAAAAAGTACGCACCGGCGGCAAGGGCATCCGCGCGCTGGTCGTGAACACGGGCAACGCGAATGCAGGCACAGGTGAGCCGGGCATGGTGGCGGCGCGCGAAACGTGCGACGAACTGGCGCGTCTCGCGGGTATCGAGCCGCAGCAGGTGCTGCCGTTCTCGACGGGCGTGATTCTGGAGCCGCTGCCCGTTGACCGTCTGAAGGCCGGCTTGCCCGCTGCGCTGGCGAATCGTCAGGCCGCGCACTGGTACGACGCGGCGCAAGCCATCATGACCACGGATACCTTGCCGAAGGCCGTGTCGCGCCAGGTGAAGATCGACGGCCATACGATCACGATGACGGGCATCAGCAAGGGCGCGGGCATGATCAAGCCGAACATGGCAACCATGCTCGGCTTCCTCGCGTTCGACGCCAACGTCGCGCAGCCGGTGCTCGATCAACTGGTCAAAGAAGTCGCGGATCGCTCGTTCAACTGCGTCACGATCGACGGCGATACGTCGACCAACGACTCGTTCATCCTGATTGCGTCGGGCAAGTCGAGCCTGCCCGCGATCACATCGACGGATTCGCCGGCGTACGTCGCGCTGCGCGAAGCCGTGACGGAAACGGCGCAGACGCTCTCGCAACTGATCGTGCGCGACGGCGAGGGCGCGACCAAGTTCATGACGGTGCAGGTCGAAGGCGGCGCGAGCGTTGCTGAATGCCGCCAGATTGCTTATGCAATCGGCCATTCGCCGCTCGTGAAGACGGCATTCTATGCATCGGACCCCAACCTCGGCCGCATTCTGGCCGCGATCGGCTATGCGGGCGTGACGGACCTCGACGTTGGCAAGATCGATCTGTATCTCGACGATGTGCTGGTTGCGAAGGCTGGCGGACGCAATCCCGAGTACAAGGAAGAAGACGGGCAGCGCGTGATGAAGAAGGCGGAGATCCTGATTCGCGTCGTGCTCGGCCGCGGCGATGCGCAGGCAACGATCTGGACCTGCGATCTCTCGCACGACTACGTGAGCATCAACGCCGATTACCGCTCCTGATTCCCGCTTATCTCAATGGACAAACTCGAACAATTCCTGACTCGTGCCGAGGCCGTGCTGGTGCGGCTCGAAGCGATGCTTCCGCCTGCGGCGCCTGAAATCGACTGGTCGGCGGCCGTGGCGTTTCGCTGGCGCAAGCGCCAGGGGCGCGGTTATCTGCAGCCGGTGCCCGCCATTTCGCTGATTTCGCTCGACGACCTGCAGAACATCGATCGCCAGAAAAACCTGATCGAGCAGAACACGAAGCAGTTCGTCAACAAACAGCCGGCCAATAACGTGCTGCTGACGGGCGCGCGTGGCACGGGCAAATCGTCGCTGATCAAGGCGTGCCTGAACGCGTATTCGAAGGACGGCTTGCGTCTGATCGAAGTCGACAAGGACGATCTGCACGATCTCGGCGATATCGTCGATCTGATTTCAGCGCGCCCCGAGCGCTTCATCGTGTTCTGCGACGATCTTTCGTTCGAAGAAGGCGAATCGGGCTACAAGGCGTTGAAAGTGGCGCTCGACGGTTCGGTCGCCGCGCAGTCAGACAACGTGCTGATTTACGCGACGTCGAATCGCCGTCATCTGCTGCCCGAGTATATGAGCGACAACGAGACGTACAAGCACACGTCCGATGGCGAGATTCATCCCGGCGAAGTGGTCGAGGAGAAGATTTCGCTGTCCGAGCGCTTTGGCTTGTGGGTCAGCTTCTATCCGTTCAAGCAGGACGACTATCTGTCGATCGTCGCGCACTGGCTGCATCACTTCGGCTGCAACGATGCCGATGTCGAAGCGGCGCGCGGCGATGCGCTGATCTGGGCGCTGGAACGTGGTTCGCGTTCGGGGCGTGTGGCGTGGCAGTTCGCGCGCGACTGGTCGGGCAAGCGGGCGCAAGCATGAGCGATGCAGCGCAAAACGGCACCCGCGAGGTGAACGAAGCGGGCCGGCCGGTCACGGAAGTGGCCGTCGGTGTGCTCGTGCAGCCCGATGGTCGCTATCTGCTCGCGCAGCGCCCGGCGGGGAAGCCGTACGAAGGCTATTGGGAATTTCCGGGCGGCAAGCTCGAACCGGGTGAAACGGTGGAAGCGGCGCTGGCTCGTGAGCTTCACGAAGAACTCGGCATCGACGTGCAGGCGAGTCACCGTTGGCATGTGCTCGAGCATGACTATCCACACGCGTACGTGCGGCTTTACTTCTGCAAGGTGACGGCGTGGGATGGCGAGCCGCATGGACGCGAAGGTCAGGCGTTCGCTTGGCAGACCTTGCCGGCTAGTGTGTCGCCGCTATTGCCCGCAACGATTCCCGTGCTGGATTGGTTGGCGGCGGAGTGAATGGAAAACGGAGCCGTGAGCGGCTCCGTTTTTTTTCGTCGGCGAACGACGTGCAATGACCCCGTTCAGTGCGAGCGATGCTCGCCGGGTGCGTCGTCTGAGGGCGGTTCTTCGTCCGTGCCGCCGATCTTGTACTTTTCGGCCGCCCACGCGCCGAGATCGATCTGCTTGCAGCGCTCGGAACAGAACGGACGGAAGCGGTTCTCGGGAGTCCAGCGGACATCCTTTCCGCAGCTAGGGCATTTGACTACAGTGGCCATACGTTCAAGCGTTTAATCGCAAACTTTGAGACCACGCAAATGAGGGCATTTGCGTCGGATTAAAGACTACACAGCGTCAACTGGAACGGCACGTCGACATCGACGGCACGCGGACGCAAATCGCCGTCCTGCACCGTGAAGCGCACCCACAGCATGTACTTGTTGGCGCTCGCTTCCGGAATTACCCGCAATTCCGGTGCCACGCGCACCTGCATCAGCTGATAGGTCCGGCCCGACAACATCTGCTGATAACTGCCCTGCATCGCCATGACCTTCGACGCCTGGCCCGATTCGCGAGCCAGCCGCAATACGATTGCAGCCGCATCGCGCAGCGGCAAAAGTGGCATGACCCACTTGGCGATGTCCTGCCGACGCTGATCTGGATGCGTCTGCTGCCACGCGTAGTAAGACGGAAGATCGAACTTGCAGGTGCCGCCAGGAATAATGGCGCGGCTACGGATGCTGGCAAGCCATTCGTTATCAGCAAGATGTTGACCCGTCTTGCCCTGCATTTGCGTCAGCCCGGCGAGCGTCTGTTCGATTTCGCCGAGCACGGCTTCGAGCGCATTCTGCTCGATGCCGGGATTGCCACGAAACGGAGCGAGCGTTTGACGCTGCCGCTCCAGTTCTTTCATCAGATCGGATTTGAGATCCGCGCGGCCCGCGACTTCCGAGATTTCGAACAGCGTAGTCAGCGCGACGTGATGTTCCCTGGCATCTTCCTGAGTCAGAAAGAACGTGAAGCGCTCGAACAGATCTTCGAGGCGCAGCAGCGTCCGGATTCGCTCATTGAAGGGATACTCGTAAAGAATCAAGCGGGCTCGCCTCGGGCGTGGTCGGTGACGGAATTGCAGGACATTCTAATGCCGTGAGACTACCGTCGCAATCACACACTTTTTCGGCGAGCTTTAGACAATTTTTGCGCGGTATTACGCGCATTCGTTGCGTGCAGAGCGTGTTCCCGACAACATGCGTCCGCATTACAGACATCGGACAGAATCGCTCACGGCTTAGGCGCGCGCGAGCGAAACATACGTGTTGTGAAGGCGTTCGACATCGACATCGATGGCTTCGAGCGTGCGGTTATCGTTGACGATCACGTCGTCGGCAGCGGCGAGGCGAGCTTCGCGCGTGGCCTGGCGCGCGATGATCGCGAGCACCTGTTCACGTGTAAACGCATTGCGGCGTATGACGCGCGTAATCTGCGTTTCGACGCTGCAATCGACGGTGAGCACGCGATTCACGCGCGTTTTCCAGTTACCCGACTCGACCAGCAACGGCACCACCACGATCACATAAGGTCCGGATGCTGCTTCGCGCTGGCGTTCGGTCTCGGCGCGAATCAACGGATGCGTAATTGCTTCGAGGCGCTTGCGCGCTGTCTCGTCGCTGAACACGAGCGTCCGCATCTGGGCGCGATCGAGCGAGCCGTCTGCCGCGACGAACGAGGAGCCGAATTCCGCCGCGATGGGCGCCATCGCGAGACCGTGCGGTGCAGTGATGCTGTGCGCGATCACGTCGGTATCGACGAGTGTTACGCCGCGTTTGGCGAACAGATCGGCGACAGTGGACTTGCCGCTGCCGATGCCACCCGTCAGTCCAACAGCAAACATGCGTCAGCCTCCCAAAGCCATGTAAAGCGGTGTGCCCAAAAACAGCGTCACGGCGCCGCCTGCCGCGAGAAACGGACCGAAGGGCAGCGGCTCTTCAAAGCGCATGCGACCGATCCATGTCGCCACCAGCCCGACCACGGCACCCGTCACGGCAGCGATCAGGATGATCTGCGGCAACGCAGCCCAGCCGAGCCACGCGCCGAGCGCGGCCAGCAGCTTGAAATCGCCATAACCCATCCCTTCGACGCCGCGTACGAGCTTGAACAGCCAGTGTACGCACCACAGCGCCAGGTAACCGGCGATGGCGCCGATCACGGCATCCTGCAGGCTCGCGAACACCGTATTGAAGTTGACGATCAGGCCGGCCCAGAGCAGCGGCAAGGTCATCGAGTCCGGTAGCAGGTGCGTGTCGATATCGATTGCGCTCATGGCGAGCAGCGTCGCGCACAGGCCGAACGCAGCGAGCGCGGCACCCGTCGAACCGAAGGTGACGAGCGCGCCGAGCGCCAGCGCTGCGCTCAGCAACTCGATCAGCGGATAGCGAAAGCTCACGCGCGTCTTGCAGTGCGAGCATCGGCCCCGCAACAGCAGATAGCTGAGCACCGGCAGGTTTTCCCACGCACGCAAAACATGGCCGCAATGCGGACATGCGCTGCGTGGCAACCAGAGGTTGTAGCGCTCGGGCAGGCCGTCGTCGTCGAAAGCGTGATCCGTTGCGTCGCTCACTTCAGCGCGCCAGGCGCGTTCGAGCATGATCGGCAAGCGATACACGACAACGTTCAGGAAGCTGCCGATCACCAGGCCGAACACGATGACAAACGCAATCTGCGCACCCGCCGGCAATGTGCCGAACGTCGCGCCGAGGCTGTCCGCGAAACGTGCGAGCGGGCCGCTGAAGGAATGTTCTGACACGGACGTGAACGTGGTCGCCATGATTGATTGTGTGGATTCGGCTGCGATGCTACTACACCACGTTGCCGAGTTGGATGATGGGAAGATACATCGCGATCACGAGACCGCCGACCAGCCCGCCCAGCACGACGATCACGAGCGGCTCGCACAGGCTCGCAAGACCTGCGATCCGTTCGTCAACCTGACGATCGCTCAGCGAGGCCACGTCGAGCAGCATCGTATCGAGCGTGCCCGATTCTTCGGCGATGGCGACGGGTTGCACGATTTCTTCGGGAAAGCAGCGTGCCTCGCGCATGGCAGCCGCGAGCCGTACGCCGCGCCGAAGCTGCGCCGAGATGGCAACGGTCGCGCGATCGAACCAGGCATTGCCCGTTGCGTGGGTCAGCGAATCGAATGCGTCGGCGAGCGGCGTGCCCGCCGACAGCAAGGTGCCGAGCGCGCGGCTCCAGCGTGCCGCGCATAACGTTGTGAGCAGCGAACCGGCGACAGGCAGGCGCAGCGTCGCGCGGGCGAAGCGCAGACGTGCAGTTTCCGAACGCCTTAGTACGTGACGTGTCGCGAAGGCCAGCACGCATGCGCTGCCTGCGAGCGGCACGCTCCAGCGTCCAGCCGCCGCGGACAAGGCCAGTACGAGTTGCGTCGGCGCGGGCAGCTTCGCGCCGAATCCGTCGAAGATCTGCTTGAAGGTCGGCACGACCCACACGAGCAGCGCGGCCGTGATGGCGAGCGCGAGCAGCAGGATCGCGACGGGATACGTAAGCGCCGCTCGCACTTTGGTGCGTTGAGCGGCGGCGCGCTCGCGGTCGTCGGCGAGGCGCGCGAGAACGTTGGCCAACGCACCCGATGCCTCACCAACCTCGACCAGCTGGCAATAGAGCGCGCCGAACTGTGCCGGATGTCGCGCGAGCGCGGAGGAAAAGCCTAGCCCTGCCGTGATGTCGCGCGCGAGCGCACTCACGATGCGCGACATCCCTTTGTTACGCGCGTCGGTTTTCGAAGCATGCGCCAGCAGTTCGAGCGATGGCGCGAGCGGCAGACCCGCGCGCAACAGACTCGACAACTGGCGCGTGAAGAGCGTGACGTCGGCGGCGCGAGCGCGGGGCTTTGGCGCTGCACCGCGTGCAGTCCATTCGACGGCATAGAGTCCATCCTGTTTCAGCATGGCGCGCGCCGCGGGAAGATCGGGGGCGATCACCGTTCCGCGCAGGCGCATGCCTTGCGCATCGAACGCTCGCCATTCGAAGCGCTGTTCCTGGATTGCCGCGATCGTCATGCGACCTCCGTTGCGCTCAAGGCTTCGGCGAGACTCGTCGTGCCGTCGAACGCGCGAGCCAGCGCGGCTTCGCGCAAGGTCTGCACACGCTCGGCCTGAGCTTGTCGCGCAATCTCATGCGTGCCGGCGCGCGCCACGATGAGTTCGCGCATCGTGTCCGATACGGGCATGACCTGGTGAATGCCGACACGTCCGCGAAAGCCGATGCCGTGACATGCATCGCATCCCTGTTGAATGTACGGGCGCCAATCGGCGATCTGGTCTTCCGGCACGCCAGCCGAACGCAATGATGCAGACGTCTCGGACGAAGCGCGCCTGCACGCGACGCAGAGCCGCCGTACCAGTCGCTGCGCCGTGACGAGGCGCAACGCCGCCGCGAGGTTATAGGGCTCGACGCCAATGTCGATCAGACGCGCAATCGCTGCGGGTGCATCGTTCGTATGCAGGATCGAAAGCACGAGATGGCCCGTTTGCGCGGCTTTGACGGCGACGTCGGCGGTCTCTTCGTCACGGATTTCGCCGACCATGATGATGTCGGGGTCCTGACGCAGGAAAGCGCGCAGCGCGACAGCGAACGTCAGCCCGGCCTTTTCGCGAACACTGACCTGATTGATGCCGCCAAGCTGGATTTCGGCGGGATCTTCGACCGAACAGAGATTGCGCGATTCGGCGTTCAACAGTTGCAGGAAGCAATAGAGCGACATCGTCTTGCCGCTGCCCGTCGGTCCCGTGACGAGCACCAGCCCATGCGGCGAGTGGATCGATCCGTCGACAATGTCACGCTGCGCTGGCGCGAGACCCAGCGAATCGAGCGAAAGGTCGGCAGGCAGCGCTTCGAGCCGCCGCAGCACGAGCTTTTCGCCGAACAGCGTCGGCAGCGAGTTGACGCGATAGTCTTCGATCCGGCCCGCTGCGACGGGCAGGCGCAAACGGCCATCCTGAGGGACGCGCCGCTCCGCGATATCCATGCGCGCCAGCACCTTCACGCGCGTGATGAACGCGTCGCGCAAATGCGCGGGAGGACGCGCGAGCGCATGCAGTACGCCGTCGACGCGCAGCCGCATGCGCCAGCCGTGTTCCATCGGCTCGATATGCAGATCGGAGGCGTTGAGGCGTGCGGCTTCCTGCAGCGTGTCGGCGAGCAGACGCACGGCAGGCGGGCTGTCCGCGTCAGTGGTGACGGTTTGCAGCGCCGGTTTGTTCGCGGGGATGTGCGGCGTAGGCGCCGTGGTGTGGGAAGTAGTGCGCATCGAATACCGGCTGTGAGCCGCCTGTGAAACATGACGGCTTCATCTTCCGGTATCGAACTGGGTGTCGCTATTCGGCCAGATGGCCAGGTGTGCGCTCAGCGGCCGACCAGCCGCTTGATCTTCGATGTCGGTGGAGGACCGGGGCGAAACACCTTAACGGTTCTGATTGCCTGATCGTCGCTGCGCAAAACTTCCAGTTTGATGTCGGCAATCTTCACGCAGACATCGCCTTCAGGAATCTCTTCGAGAACTTCCAGGATCAATCCGTTGAGTGTTTTGGGGCCGTCGGTCGGCAGCTTCAACTGCAGCCAGCGGTTGAGTTCGCGCAGCGGCATGCTGCCCGCCACGATGCACTCGCCGTCCTCATTCCAGCCGCCACGCGACGAGGCGCTGCGCGGCACGGACGTCGTGAATTCGCCGATCAGCTCTTCAATGATGTCCTCGGGTGTCACGAGGCCCTGGAGTTCACCGTATTCATCGACGACGAGCGCCGTGCGATGGCGGCTTTCCTGGAAATACTGAAGCTGCTGGAAGACGGGCGTGCCCGTCGGCACGAAATACGGATCGGCGAGCAGTTCACGCAGCGTCTCGCGTTCCAGTTCCTGATTGTGCAGCGCGGACAGCGTCTTGCGCACGTGAAGCACGCCAAGCACGCGGTCGAAGTCACCCTGATAGACGATCAGCTTGTTGTGATAGCAGGTCTCGAGCTGATGCAGGATCTGCTCGAAGGGCGCGTCGAAATCGAGTGCTTCGATGCGGCGGCGCGGGATCATCACGTCATCGACGGTGATGTTTTCGAGATCGAACAGGTTCAGCAGAATGCTGCGGTGCTTGGTCGGCATGAAGCTGCCGGACTCGAGCACGATGGTGCGCAGTTCTTCCGGCGAAAGCCGCTGGTCGTGCGCGCCTTTGGTATTGATGTGCAGCACGCGCAGGATCGCGTTCGCGAACAGGTTGACGAACCAGATCACCGGCTTCAGCACGCGCATGAGCGGCGCGATCAGCAGGCTGGCGGGCAGCGCGATTTTTTCCGGAAAGGTCGCGCCGACGATCTTCGGCGTGATCTCGGCAAACACGATGATCAGGAACGCGACAATGCCCGTCGCCACCGACAGCACGATGCTATTGCTGCCGAACGTATGCAGTGCAATCGACGTGGTCAGCACCGGGATGATCGTGTTGAACAGGTTATTGCCGATCAGCACGGCGCTGAGCAGTTCATCGGTGCGCGCGAGCAGGCCTTGCGTGGTCTTCGCGCCGAGCGCGCCCTTGGTCGCGAGATGTTTCAGACGATGGCGGTTGATCGCCATCATCGCTGTCTCGGTAATGGAAAAAAAGCTGGAGCAGATGAGAAGCAGGACGACGGCGCCTATTTGCGCCCATAAGGGAAGTTGTTCCACGCGACGTGAATAAGAGAAGGGGAGGGATGAGGAGAATATAGCAGAGGGGCCGGGAGCCCTCAGTGGGCGGACGAGTGTGTTGGCCGTATGGCCGATCACCGCGCGATACGGGCGATATAAGCCGCTTCCGGAATGACAGACGAAAAAAAACCGCGCGATGCGCGGTTTTTTCAAGAATCTGGTCGGGGTGAGAGGATTCGAACCTCCGGCCTCTACGTCCCGAACGTAGCGCTCTACCAGGCTAAGCTACACCCCGATTTGTACTGCTTCACTCGATTCAGACTGATTCGACGTTTCAGTCTTGTTTAAGACTGCCTCGTCGTCGAGTAAGAACATAATTCTAGCAGGCTTTCTTTGTAAATGGAATCAGGAAACGAAGAAATTGCTGCAGCTGCCGCCTGCGCTTCCTGTTTTGCGCACTCGAGCGTGTGGTCGAGCGCGCCGGAACGCGTGATCGCTTCGAAAATCTCATCGAATCGGTCCGTGCCGCCCTGCTCGATGGCTTCGCGCGCGAGCGCCGACTGTTCAGGCGTGCCACGTTCGATCAGATAAATGAGCGGCAGCGTTGGTTTGCCTTCGCGCAGGTCATCCCCGGCGTTCTTGCCCATCGATTCCGGCGTGCCCGTGTAGTCGAGCCAGTCGTCCATGATCTGGAATGATGTGCCGATGCGCCGGCCGAATTCGGCTGCAGCAGCTTCGATAGTTGCGTCTGCACCCGCCAGCACGGCGCCCAGCTGCGCTGCCGCTTCGAACAGCTTGGCTGTCTTGTAGCGGATCACCTGCATGTAGCGCGCCTCGTCGACGTCGGCGTCATGCATGTTCAGCAGTTGCAGCACTTCGCCTTCGGAAATGATGTTGGTCGCTTCCGAAAGAATTTCCATCACGCGCATCTTGCCCACGCCGACCATCATCTGGAACGAGCGGGAATACAGAAAGTCGCCGACCAGCACGCTCGCTGCGTTGCCGAACAGCGCGTTGGCCGTCTGACGGCCACGGCGCAGATCGGACTCGTCGACGACGTCGTCGTGCAGCAGCGTGGCCGTATGGATGAACTCGACCACGGCCGCAAGTTCGTGACGATGCCCCGTCCGGTCGCCGAGCGCGCCCGCCACGAGCAGGAGCAGCGCGGGCCGCAGGCGCTTGCCTCCGGCACTGATGATGTACTCGGAGATCTGGTTGATCAGCATCACCTCGGACGCCAGACGGTGCCGGATGACGCGGTTCACCTGCTGCATGTCTTCGGCGATCGGAGCGAGCAGATTGGCTGCGTTAGGGGTGGGGGCTGTCTCTTATCCACGTCTCCGCGCCCACGAGACGGCCTCCTAGAGCGTATGCAGTAGACTGCGTGACAAATACCCGGGGGGGGGGGGCGGGGGGGGGGGGGGGGGGG
>NZ_QBUY01000081.1 GCF_003121405.1 Paraburkholderia sp. C35
CCGCGATGACTACCTCGCCGCTCCAGCAAGTCGTCACACGACCCCCCCATCGGCCCCACCCGCATACTCGCCCCCAACCTCTGCCACGGCAAATCCGCGGGATCGGCCGCCATCGGCCCCGGTGCTTTCGCCACCAGCACCGCATGCGCAGCCGCCTGAAAATCCGCACGGAAATGCACCGAGCTCTTCACCACGAGAATCATCATGCTCGCAGGCTCGTCGCCACCCACGCGAAAGAAGTTGCGCTCGAAAATCTGCATCTTGACCGTACTGACCACGATCCGCACGCCGTCGATCCGCAGACACGCAACCGGCCCGAGATCGCCTTGCATGCCGTTCATCATCGGGCCATCGAAACGGAAGCGCCCGTCCGACAGCTGCTCCACTTCGAACACACCATGCAGCGGTTCGTCGCCCGGCACGCCCGAGCGTCCTGCCAGCGCAAGCTCGATATGCGCACCGACACCCGCGCGATGTGCCGCTGCCGCCGCGTCGGCATCCCAGATCACGCCGACGGCGGCGTCCTGCACCTGAGCGCGCAGCAGCGCGCGCACCATCCCCATCGTGTTCGAGTCCCCGCCGACGCCCGGATTGTCCTGCGTATCCGCGATGATCACCGGCCTGTCCGCATGCTGCGCGAGACGCGCCGCTTCCGTGACCGCTTCATCGGGCGAGAGGAACTGCACTTCCCAGCGCGATTCATCGGTGAGTACACGTTGAAAGAGCGTGTCGATGGCATCCGACAACGCGTCTTCGTCATAGCCATAACCCCAGATCACCGGGCCGCACTCGGGAAAATCGGCAGCCGGAAAACCCGGCGCAAACGACAGCGAAGCAACCGTCCCCTGTTCGAGCATCGCCAGCATGTCGTACATGCCGAGCGCAGGCTCGACGAGCGTGCACATCGCGTTGACGGGAATCAGGAACGGAATACGCCGCGACACGCATTTCAAAGGGCGCGCATCGCGTATCAGACTGTCGAGCAGCGCGGCGGCACGCGCGCCCGTCTCCGCCATATCGACGTGCGGATAGGTTCGATACGCGACGATGGCATCGGCGAGTTGCAGCATCCTGTCAGTCACGTTCGCGTGCAGATCGAGCGATACGACGAGCGGCATCGCGTCACCGACCACGCCACGCACGCGTGCCAGCAGTTCGCCTTCTCCGTCATCGACATGCTCGGCGACCATCGCGCCGTGCAGATCGAGATAGATCGCATCGAAGCCACCTGCGCGCACGGCATCGACGATCTCGCCCGCGATGCGTTCGTAGGCGTCTTCCGTGACGTGTGCCGACGCGCTCGCGCCTGCCCAGATCACAGGGATCATTTCGTGACCCGCTTCTTCCGCGGCCTTGATGAAACCGCCAATCGGTACGTTGACGTCGCGCAACGTCAGTACATCGTTGCCGCGCACCAGCGGCGGAAAGCCCTCGCCCTGGATAAAGCTTCGATACGACGCCTTCGTCGGCGCAAACGTGTTGGTCTCGTGCTGAAAACCGGCAATCAGGATCTTCATAATGCGTGTCGTCCTCGTACTCGCTGCGATTGGATCGTTCGGAAAGGTCAGTTCGATTCAGGGCTGAGCGTCAGTTCCGGCGTGACGCGAGCCGTCGCGCGTGGCTGCCGGTTGGCCAGTATCAGCAAGCCTGCGATCACCGGCATGCACGCCATCAGCAACAGCGCGAGATGCGAATTGCCCGTCGCCGTGCGCGCCCAGCCGATCGCCGCAGGACCCCAGAAGCCGCCCGACAAACCGATCGTATTGATGAGCGCAATGCCGCCCGCCGCCGCCGGTCCCTTGATGTACTCGGCCGGCATCGCCCAGAACACCGTGTACGCCATCCACATCATGGCCGTGGCAGCCGTCAGCAGCGCGAGCGTCGCGAACAGATGCCCTTGCGCGAAGATCGTCGCGACCAGCAGCAGCGCGCCGAGCAACGCGGGCAGCGCACAGTGATAACGCCGCTCGCCTGTGCGATCCGAACTGCGGCCCGCCACGTACATGGCGATCCCCGCCGCGACATACGGAATCGCCGCATACCAGCCGAGGCGCAGCGTGTCGCTCACGCCCTGCTCCTTGATCAGCGTCGGCAGCCAGAAGCTGATGGCGTAGATCGGGAAGATGATCGAGAAGTACGCGAAGGCGAGCAGATAGACGCGCGGATCGCGCGCCACCGCCTTGAACGAATGCTGGTGCGCTTGCGCTGCGCCCGTTTCACGTTCCAGCAACTGCTTTTCATCGGCGCTCAGCCAGTGTGCATCGGCGGGACGATTCGACAGCACGAACAGCGTCAGCACACCGAGCACGATGCACGGCAAGCCTTCGACGAGAAACATCCATTGCCAGCCGGCCAGTCCATGCACACCCGAGAGCGCCGAAATCAGCCACGCCGACAGCGGCCCGCCGACGATGCCGCCCAGCGGCCCGGCCAGAAACACGATGGCAATTGCGCGCGCCATGCGGGTCGGTCCGTACCAGCACGACAGGTAATAGATCATGCCCGGCGCAAAACCCGCTTCGAAGATGCCGAGCAGAAAGCGCATGCCATAAAACGTCGGCACGTTGTGCACGAACAGCATGCATGCCGACGTCAGCCCCCACAGCACGAGAATGCGGCTGAACGTCTTGCGCGCGCCGATTTTCGGCAGCAGCAGATTGCTGGGCAGTTCGAACAGCACGTAGCCGAGAAAGAAAATGCCTGCACCGACGCCATACGCCGCATCGGAAAAGCCGAGATCGCTCTGCATCTGCAGCTTGGCGAAGCCGACGTTCACGCGGTCCAGATACGCGAACATGTAGCAGGCGAGCAGAAACGGCAGCAACCGCCAGTTGAGCCGGTTGTAGAGAGCCTGAACGGCTTCGCTCTCCTTCAGGGTCTGTATCGCTGTCATGTTCGTCTCCGGTGGATCGGGTCGATGCCCGTACTTGCGTTCCGCCATGGTGTCGGGGTAAAAATGCGTGAGCAAGAGCAACTAAGTTCACACTTCGTTGCCCACGGAGCAACGGCACCTCACACCCACGGAGTCAGACGACATGCGCGAAATCAACCAGCAACGGCTGCGCTACTTTCACGAGGTGTTGTCGCACGGGACGATTCGCGGCGCGGCGGACAGCCTCAACACGTCGCCGTCCGTCATCACGCGACAGATCAGGCTGCTCGAAGAGGAACTCGATGCCACGCTGTTCGAGCGCGAAGCGCGCGGCGTCAAACCGACGCAAGCCGCGATGCATCTGCTGGAGTTCTGGCGCGGCTACCGCTCGCAGCAGGAAAAGCTCGAAGATCAGCTGCATCTGCTGAAAGGGCTGCAGCAAGGCCAGGTGCAACTGGCCGTCAGCGAGGGGTATGTCGATCCGCTGATCGAAGAAGTGATCGCGCCCTTCTGCGCAAAATATCCGAAGCTCGATGTGGTGATCGAAAGCCTCGCCGTCGACGATCTGCTGAATCAGGTCGCCGAAAGCCGCGCGCATATCGGTCTTGCGTACAACCCGCCGCCGCATCCACGCATCGAATACCGCGCCAGTTCGGCGCAGCCCGTCGTGCTGCTGGTGCGGCGCGATCATCCACTGGCCGTTCGCGGCGGGCCTGCTGGCGTGAAGGATCTGCTCGAATGGCCGCTCGCGCTGATGCCCGCCACCTTCGGCATCGGCCACGCGGCGACCATGCTGGAATTCGCCGAGAACATCGAATTGCGTGCCACGCTCACCAGCAACTCGCTGAACGCGCTGAAGCGCTTCGTCGCGCATGGCGACGGCGTAACGCTGATCGGCGAGTTCGCGGCGTATCGCGAACTGGAAGCGCAGGAACTGGCCATCGTGCCGATCGATCACCCGCTGTTTCAGGGCGCGAAGGCGCGTCTGCTGGTCAAGTCGGGACGGCCGCTCGCGGCGGCGGCGAACGAACTGCTCGAATGGATCCTGAGCCGCATGTCGATGTTCGCCGGCAGTACTCGTACTGAAACGCCCAAGGCTTGAGGCGCGCCGCTGTCACCGCAAGCTTTCGCGCGGCGCCACGCCGTAATGCCCCAGTAGCGTCCGTGTTGGCTCTTCGTCATATTTGAAACTTTATTGCAGAAGGCCTGGCCGCGAGTCGATAAGACAAGCACTTATCCAGCCAACCTGCATAAAGACAGTCCATGACGTTTCTCAACACTCTCAAGATCGGTCCGCGACTCGGCGCGGGCTTTGCCATCGTTCTGGTTCTGCTGTGCGCGGTCGGCGGCGTCGGACTGCTGCAGGCGTCGCGCATCTACGACGGCACGCACCGGATCGGCAACGACTGGCTGCCGAGCGTCGAAACGCTCGGCACGATGCGCGCCGATGCCGACGATGTGCGCCGTCTGTCGCTGCGCGAACTGCTGAGCAGCGACCCGAGCCAGATGCAGGCGATGCGCACCCAGCACGCGCAGGCCATGACGGCGTTCGCTGCGTCGCTGAATGCGTATGCGCCGCTGGTGTCGTCGCCGGAAGAGCAGCAGCTGTTCGACAACATCAAAACCGCGTGGGCCAGCTATCTCGAAGTCGACGGCAAGCTCGAGCAGTTGATCAGTGGCGGTGAATCCACCGCGGCGCAAGCGCGCCAGCTCGCGGCAGGCGAAGCGTCGACGCGTTTCACCGCGACGCTCGATCAGATCGACAGCGACATCAAGCTCAATCATCAAGGCTCAGTCGATGAAGTCGCCAAGGCAGCCGACGCGTTCAGCAGCGCGCGCATGTGGACCATCTTGCTGTCGACGCTCGCGCTGCTGGCAGGCGCGTTCATCGCCATCATCACCACGCGCTCGATCGTGACGCCGCTGCGCCGCTCTGTCGAAGTCGCCGAGACCGTCGCACAAGGCGATCTCACGGCAGCGATTCATGTCGATGGCAAGGATGAGTTGAGCCAGTTGCTCGGCGCGTTGCGTCACATGAACGAACGTCTGCTCGATACCGTGAGCCGCGTGCGTTCGAGCAGCGAGAGCATCGCGACGGGTTCGTCGCAGATCGCAGCAGGCAACACCGATCTGAGCCAGCGCACGGAAGAACAGGCTGCCTCGCTCGAAGAAACAGCGGCGAGCATGGAAGAGCTGACCTCGACCGTGCGCCAGAACGCGGACAACGCCAGCCAGGGCAATGCACTCGCAACGCGAGCCTCGGAAACGGCGGCGCGCGGCGGTGAAGTGGTGAGCCGCGTGGTCGATACAATGCGCGGCATTTCGAGCAGTTCGCAGCAGGTCGCGCAGATCATCTCGGTGATCGAAGGGATCGCGTTCCAGACCAACATTCTGGCGCTGAACGCAGCCGTCGAAGCTGCGCGCGCGGGCGAACAGGGACGCGGCTTTGCGGTCGTCGCGGGCGAGGTGCGCACGCTCGCACAGCGTAGCGCGTCGGCAGCCAAGGAGATCAAGGATCTGATCGACGAATCGGTGACCCGCGTGAACAGCGGCACCGCGCTCGTCGATGAAGCGGGCCGCACGATGGTCGAAATCGTGCAGTCCGTGCGTCAGGTATCGGACCTGATGGGCGAAATCAGCGCGGCGTCCAGCGAGCAGTCGCGTGGCATCGAACAGGTGAACGTCGCCATTTCGCAGATGGATGAGGTCACGCAGCAGAATGCCGCGCTGGTCGAACAGGCTTCGGCTGCCGCGCAGTCGATGGCGTCGCAGGCGGGGACGCTGCGTGAAGTGGTGTCGGTCTTCAGGCTGCCGGGCGGGCAGCATGCTCAGGCAGCGATGTCGGGAAGTGCTGTCGGGCACAATGCTATTGCGCGTGCCGCCAGGCCCGCGTTTGCACCTGCACCTGCTTCGAAAAAGATGAGCCCGGCGCCTGTCAGGACACCGGCTGCTGCGTCATCGAAAACGGAAGCGTCTGCCAGCCGCGCCGAGGCCGACTGGGAGACGTTCTGAATTGCGGCGTGTCACGATGGACCCATGTGATGCGCCGTTCGATTTTCATTCGTGCGTGACGGGCGCGAGTTTGATCGCTGCGGGACGTTCCTGAACCGCCTTGCCCGCCACGGTTTTCACGGTGGCGTTCGCGCGGTTTGCCAGCATCGCGCACACCCGGCTCGCGCCGATCGAACCTGCTACCGCGAACACCACCGGGAACAGCATGTCGTGCCCGAGATGCGTGAACTCGGCGACCAGCACGATGGCCGTGATCGGCATGTTCATCGATGACGCGAGAAACGCCGCCGCGCCAACCAGTGCAAACGCACCACTCGGCACGCTTGCCCCAGCCAGATTCCACGCGCCGCCGAGCACGATGGCCAGCAACGCGCCGACCGTCAGCCCCGGCGTCAGCAGTCCGCCATGTGCGCCGGCGCGCAGGCTGCTCGCGCTGACGGCCACCTTCAAGGCGAGCAACGCTGCCGCGAGTCCGATGCTCAACTGACTGTCGAAACCGAGTTGCGCAGTTCCTTTGCCGTTGCCCAGCAACTGCGGGAAATGCACGGCAAGCACGCCGATGGCGGCAAAGTTCAGCACGTTGAGCACGATCATCCACCCGCCTGGCGCGGGCGCAGCGTTGCGCGCACGCTCCATCAAGCGCGAGAAAGCATAGGCCGCGACACCGAACACCGGCCCCGCTGCCACCGACCACGCAACCAGGCTGCCGCTCAACGCGAACGCGGGAATCGCGTACTGCGATTCGTCGCCGAGTCCCATCCACGCGACGACGGCCGCGATCACCGACGTCACGAGTGCAATCGCCACGGTAGTTGCGTCGAACGTAACGAGCAGCACTTCGAGCACGAACACCGCGCCGCCGAGCGGCACGTTGTACACGGCGGCAAGACCGGCGCCCGCGCCGCAAGCGATCATCACGCGTGTTTCATTTGCCGACAGACCCGCCACGCGTGAGAGCCAGCCTGCCACCAGCGAACCGACTTCGCGCGGCGCGACCTCACGGCCCAGCGGCGAACCAAGCGCGACTGTGACGATCTGCAGCAGCGCGTGAGCGAGCGTGCTGAGCATCGGCATGGGGGTGTCGGGGAATTTGACCGCCTGCTTGATGCTGACGAGCGGACGGCCGAAGCGGCGCACCGCCCACCAGCCGAACCCCGCAATCAGGCCACAGAACGTCATGACGAGCACACGCCGGATTGGCGACGCGCCGCCCACGCCTTGCAGAAAGCTTTCTCCGCCGATGATGGCATCGAGGCTGTAGCCGTACGCGATGTGCTGGATGGCATGCAGCAGCAACGCCAGCAGCATGCCGCCGAGTCCTGCGCCGATCCCCGTCAGGACCGTGACGGCGGCGAGACGGAGCAGCGATTTGCGATCGGGAGTGGTGAGGGACGGCATGACGGCGTTGCTCGATGAGACCGGGAATGCCTAACTATAGGGTTTTCCCGTAAATTCATCCAACAACTTTGTCTACTTAATTGATGATTTGCACGACTTGATGGGACGAAGCTCACGCAATTCCATACCAATCGGGTCAAGCCCGTGCAATCTTCCAGCGGCCTCCATTCCGTATTCTGCGGATTCAGCGGCACCTCATTGCTCGCCCATCGAACGCGATAAACCAGCGATGTCGTGACAGCTGTTCCCTGTTAAACGTTGGAGAACCGTATGAGCGATTACAAGACCACTACTCTCGTTGTCGGTGCATTTGCCGCCGCCCTCGCCGCGCTGACGGCTGCCTCCGCAAGCGCAGAAGAATTCACGGCTGCCCAGAAGAAGATTCAGGCGGAGCACACGGCGCTCGTCAAATCGGGCAAGGTCGAACCCTGCTTCGGCACCGCGCTCAAGGGGCAGAACGATTGCTACGCAGGCGCCGGCACGACCTGCGCCGGCACCAGCACCACCGACTATCAAGGCAACGCATTCAAGCTGGTTCCCAAGGGAACGTGCACGTCGATGTCGACACCCAACGGTCCGGGCAGCCTGTCTCCCAAGGCTTGACGCCGACATGTGGCCAGTCCGCGCAAGTCTGGCCACATGGTTCTCTCTGGAATAACGCTGACCATGTCGGAGCTACGCTCTTTCAACGTCCAGTCCCGCTTGCCGCCGCGAGCGGGCGTTGGACTCAAGGCTGAACATTACCGGGTGATCCTCGCATCGCTGCCAGACATCGGCTTTTTCGAAGTGCATGCAGAGAACTACATGGGTGCAGGTGGTCCGCCGCATCGGTATCTGTCGGCGATATGCGAGACGTACTCTCTATCGATTCATGGCGTCGGCTTGTCGATTGGAGCAGACCGGCCGCTCGATCGTGATCATCTGCAACGGCTGAAAGTACTCATCGATCGATATCAGCCCGCGGTGTTCTCCGAGCACCTCGCGTGGTCCAGTCACGACTGCGGCTTTCTCAACGATCTGCTTCCCATTCCCTACACTGCGCAAAGCCTCACATGCGTTGTCGATCATATCGACGAAGTACAGGAAGCACTCGGGCGGCAGATCCTGCTAGAGAACCCATCCACTTATCTGGCATTCGAGGAAAGCACGTACACGGAGACTGGTTTCATTGCGGAAGTCGCGCGGCGAACAGGATGCGGTCTGCTTCTCGATGTCAATAACGTCTATGTCGCGTCCGTCAATCAGCAATGGAATCCATTCACGTATATCGACGAATATCCGCTTGCCGTCGTACAGGAAATCCATCTGGCTGGCCACGCACAAGAGACCGACGGCAAGCGTAACCCGCTGCTCATCGACACACACGACCGTCACGTTGCACGCAACGTGTGGGATCTTTTCGCCTACGTCATCGGCAAGACAGGGCCTATTCCGACCTTGATCGAATGGGACGCCAACGTGCCCGACTGGACGACGCTAAATGCAGAAGCGAAACAGGCCGACATGATCATCGACGATGCCGTTATGCATCCGTGCATGCTCGAAACGGAGACGGCGCGTAATGGAATGCAGCGCAATTCAGCGGAGGTATCGACATCATGAGCAAACGGCACATCATGGTCTATTACGCGTGGAGTCGTCCTGGTGAAACAGGCGCACCGCTTCAGGTGATAGACGATCGATTCCCGACACTGTTCGAAAGCCGCAGAATGGTCTTTCCACGATTTCACGAATTTGCGGATGTGGATCAGTTCGACCAGAGTGTCGCGGGTTTTCTCGATCACATCATGAAGCGTAACTTCACCGCTTTCATCGATCTGACGGCTTCGCTGACAGGTCAAAGTGTGGTCGAAATCGAGCGCGTGACAGACGACGGAAGTATCACGTCATTAGATGCGGAACTTCTCCATGGAATCGACACGCTGATCGTGATCAGTTTCGATTCACTGAGAACGATGCAGTCTGCGCAGCCTGAAGAGATCGAAGCGCTCCGTGCGTTCCTCGATCATCCGGACCATGTCGCGTTTATTTGCCCGCATCATGATATCGGCGATGTCGCGGCGCTCCCGGAAAGCGAGCAGTTGACACGTCAGATAGCCGAATTCGAACATCACGGGGATAAAACGATTCCGCCCCGGCAAAGGTTCGGCGGTTTCGCGCGCTCGCTGCTAGCCGGACTGGGCGTACCTGTCGAGAATCGCTTCGGCATGCGACCGGCAAGCGAAGCAGACGGCACGCCCGCACCGATCGAAGCCGATATGGCGCTCGATCGACTTGGCCTGCTGCAAAACGTCAGCACGTTCAATCTGCATCCGCATCTGCCGCAACTCGAACGCCTTGGCGAAGCGTTAGACAAACTCGATGTGCTTGTGCGTCAGCGCATCGATACGCACGCTCCGCCGCATCCGTTTGCACAACAGCACACGACTTTCGATGCACTACTGCAATCGCGCAAAGAGACGTTTGCAGGCAACTTGCTGGTGAGTGACACGACGCTCTGGAGTTCGACGGCGGGTGGTGTCGATAGTCTTCGCCAGTTCTGGACCAATGTCGTACAACGGCCGGTTCTGTCGTGAGCCCGTATTCGCACTCGCTATCCGAACGGCAACGGTGCTTCGCGTCGGCGTTACTGGACCCGACCAGGCCTGTGCCATCCGGCCTGATCGGCCCCGACCAGCGAACCGACGACAAGCGCTTCAATGTGTACCGCAACAACGTCGTCGCGGGACTGGTCAACACCTTGCAGGCTGCATTTCCTGCGGTGCATCGCATAGTCGGCGAAGAGTTCTTTGCAGCAATGGCTCGCATCTACGTCGCACTCGAACCGCCGAAGTCGCCCGTCATGCTCGACTATGGCAAAACGTTTCCCGATTTCATCGAGCGGTTCGAGCCTGCGCGCAGCGTGCCCTATCTGCGCGACGTCGCACGACTCGAGCGGGCGTGGGCCGAGGCCTATCACGCCGATGAAGCATCGCCCGTCAGTCACGCTCTGCTTGTGGACATGGCCTCCCATCATCTTCCGCATTTGCGGCTCACGCTGCATCCGTCTGCGCGTGTCGTTCAGTCCTGTTTCCCCATCGTGCAGATATGGCAGATGAACATCGACGGAGGCCCGCCAATGGGGATCGACATCGCAGCAGGCGGCGAAGATGCGCTCGTGCTTCGTGCGCATGCCGAGGTCGAGGTTCGCACATTGCCCGTCGGAGCGGCAGCGTTCATCCGTGGCCTTGCAGTCGGCAACTCGATGGAAGGCGCAACTACACTCGCACTCGCCGTGCATGCCGCGTTCGATCTGGCCGGTGCATTGCGCGATCTGTTCTCGATCGGTGCGATTGTCGGCTTGAAAACGAGGGCTGCAGATTCCGCTCACTTGCGAGGTATCGATGAGTCAGCTTGAAGCCACCGCAAAAGGACACTTCGCGCCGATGGTGTGCAAGGCCGCTGAACTGATCAGGAAGTTCGGCTGGCTCGTTGCGCCACCCTTGCTGCGAATAGCGCTAGCCTTGCCGTTCTTTCGCTCGGGTCTCACGCGATGGGATGGCGTGCTCTCTATCTCGCCCGCTACGCTTTATCTGTTCGAAAACCAGTTCAAGCTGCACATCTTCGGCAGTGCCTATGCGTTCCCCGCGCCCGATGTCGTCGCGCTTGTCGTTGCGATGGCCGAAATCACACTCCCTGTTCTACTCGTACTGGGACTCGCAACCCGCTTTGTGGCGCTCGCGCTGCTGGTGATGACGTGCGTCATCCAGCTTGTGTTTCCGGACGGCTGGGCGAATTTTCATCTGTATTGGGCTTCGCTCGCCGTTGGCATCATGGCGCTCGGACCTGGCCCGCTATCGCTTGACCATTTGATAGTACATAGCATGCACGCACGAAACGGCACAACTTCACCGTAGTGCGCGCATTTTCAGCGCGACGCGCACTCATCTGGCAAGCTCACAGCGGTTCTTTCGAACCACCTCGGCGGCGCCCATGCTCGCGCGCAAATGCTGCCGGCGTGCGCCCCGTATGACGATGAAAGCGGCGCGTGAAATGACTCTGATCCGAGAAGCCCGTCATGAGAGCAATTTCCGCTAGCGCAATGCTGGTTTCGATCAGCAAGGTCTGCGCGCGGCGAATGCGGCACTGCTCGACGAAACTGATCGCCGTCATCCCCGTGCTGCGCTTGAAGAGTCTTGTGAAATGGAATCGGCCCACATTGACGATGCACGCAAGTTCGTCGAGTCCGATCGACCGGTCGAGATTGTCTTCGATGTATTCGGTAATCTGCGCAACTTCTCTTTTGCTCAACGCGGATCGTTCCTGTGGAATCACCGGTTCGAATGCGTTGTAGCTTCGGATCAGATGCGCCGCGAGCGCGACGGACATGTGATCGACTATCAGCGTTTGCGTGGGATGAGGCTTGCGTTCGAGTTCTCCCATGAGAACCTGGGCGATATGTTCGATGACAGGATCGCGCGTCTCGAACACATTTCTGATCTCGATCTGCGTCGTACCGTGTCGTCCGATCTGCTCACCGGCAGAGGCAATCAGTGCAGTGGGAATACGCAGCCGCGCAGTCGCGGAAGCATTGCCCTCCCAGAGCGAATCGTATCCCGCAGGCATGAGCATCGAAACGCCAGATGAAATGAGACTTTCGTGAACTTGCCCGTCGCGCCCCTGAACGAGACGTGCACTGCCCGAAGGGCAATAACAGATTAGATGATGATCGAGAGCGGGATACCGCTCGGATATATCGTGAAGGGGAGCGTACATGTCCACTGTCACACCCGACCACACCCGCTCGCGAGTCGTCGCAGTGGGACGATGCGACAGGACATGAACGATCTGATCGATCGTGACGGGGTTATCTGCGCTCTGGTGGATCGTTGACATGTCACAGTGCCCGTTAGCCCGCTGTTACTGCAAATCCGTTACTTCTAATCCAGCTCGACAAAAATGCTATCACGCCAATATTCCAGCGACGTGAAGCCCTTGAATGAAGTATCGGAACGTCGATAAGCAGATGTTTCCCGTCAAGTATCGACCAAAGTCAGCACAAGTGTTCAATCCCGTCTTTGCAGCGCCTGATAGCCTGAAAACACCTCTCTATGTCGAAGTCATGCAGCAGCGGTCAGGTCACGATTCTTCTCTCCATTCACGCATCTTCTCTGCTGTGATTCAAAGGCGCAAAGTTGATGGACCATTTCGATGTGGTAGTCATCGGATGCGGCGCGGGCGGCTATAACGCTGCAATTCGCGCGAGCCAGCTCGGCTTGTCCGTTGCCTGTGTTGAACGGGCATCGTGCGTTGGCGGAATGGGCATCCGGACTGGCTGCATTCCTTCGCGTGTGCTGTTACGCAGTTCCGACCTATACGATCGGATCCGCAAGGGAAACTACAACGCGCTAGGCATTCAGTGTGCAACCACGCTCGATCTCGCGCAGATGATGGCCCACAAGAACGCAATCGTCGAAACGATGTCGAAGCGCGTTCACACGCTATTACGAAAGCACGACATCACACTCCTCCACGGGCATGCTGCACTGGCCACTCATGGACGAGTCGAAATCCGGCATACGAAGGGCGCAAGGCGAATCTTGCGCGGCACCTCCATCGTCATCGCAACGGGTTCCGAGCCGATTCCCCTACCGTTTGCTGCTTTCGATCACGTGCAGATCCTCGATTCAGCCGACGCGTTATCGCTCGACCGGGTGCCTGCGCATCTCGCCATTATCGGTGCGGGTGCTGTCGGCGTCGAACTCGGTTCGATCTGGCGTCGCCTCGGTTCACGCGTGACGCTGATTGAACAGCACGACCGGATATGCAACTGGTACGACCGCGATGTGACGGCCGCCCTCGAACGCTCGCTAAAACGACAAGGCATAGCGATCAGATTGCGCAGCGAGGTAGTCGCGATCGACAGGCACGCCGGTGGTGTGTCGATACAGTTACGCACCGCGACATCCCGCGCAATCACGACGGTCGATGCAGAAGCCGTGCTGGTCGCCATCGGCCGGCGGCCATCGACGAACAGCCTCGACCTCGCGGGCAGCGGTCTGCAGGCCGACTCGCAAGGCGCGTTGCTGCAGCGGGCGTCCACTGGAAAAGGTCCGGCAATATGGGCGGTCGGCGACGCCGCAACGGGTCCCATGCTGATGTCGAAAGCGGAAGATGAAGCGATAGCCTGCGCCGAGCGGATCGCAGGCTTGCCAGGCTTCGTCGATTATTCGCTGATTCCTCAAGTCCTCTACACCACGCCAGAAGTCGCGATGATCGGCAAGACAGAGGACGAATTCGTGCGCGCGGGATTACCGTGCAAGGTGGGCTTCCATCCACTCGCGCCTAACGCCCGTGCCGCAATGGATGGCATCGCTGAAGGCTTCGTGAAGCTGGTGGTCGATGCCCGCACGAATCGCATCGCGGGTGCGCATCTCATCGGTCCGGGCGCAGCCGATCTGATTTCACAAGTGGCGATTGCGATGGAAGCATCCATGCTTTGCGACGATTTTGCGCATATCTGCCACCCGTTTCCCGCGTGGTCGGAGGCGCTGCGCCAGGCCGCAATGGCAGCCGGCGGGTGGGCAACACATATCTAAGGTGTCATGCCGTCGTGGCGCGCGGAACGTCTGCGCCCCCGCTCGCGCGCGAACACGGCGGGCGTACAGCCCACATGCCGATGAAACCGCCGTGTGAAATGGCTTTGATCGACAAAGCCCACCATCAGCGCAATCTGCGACAGCGGCAGATCGGTATCGGTAATCAGCGCCTGCGCACGGCGTATGCGGCATTGCTCGACAAAGCCGATGGCCGTACCACCCGTGCTGCGCTTGAACAGACGGCTGAAATGAAAGCGGCTCACATGCACGATTGAAGCGAGATCTTCGAGGCTGATCGTGCGATCGAGATTGTCTTCGATAAACTCAGTCAGGCGCGCAATCTCCAGCCCACTGAGCAAACCTTCTGCGGCACACTCGACGGGTTCGTGTTCGTTATAGCTGCGCAGCAGATGTGCGACCAGAGCCGTCGAAATCGAATCGACGATCAATGTCTGGACGGGATGCACCTGCCGGTCGAGTTCGACGAGCAGCATCTGCGCGAAGCGTTCGATCACGGTGTCGCGCATCAGAAACACGTTACGGATTTCCACTTCGGCCTTGCGGCGCCCCAACTGCTCCGCGGCTGCATCCACGAGTGCCGTCGGCACTCGCAGACGCGCGGACATCCCCGAATCGCCTTCCCAGGTGGAGTCGTAGCCGGCGGGCATGATATAGCTCGCACCCGCCGTGATGATGGTCTTGTGCGTGGCGCCCGCGCGCGTCTGTATGAGTTTTGCCGTCCCCGAAGGGCAATAGCCGATCAGGTGATGATCGAGACCGGCATAGGTTTCGGCGCAATTGAAATACGGACGATGCAGATCGACTGTCACACCCTTCCAGCCGCGCCCACGCGTGGTGGCAATGGGTTGTTGAGGGCGCGCGCTCAGGATCTCGTCGATTGAAATCAGTTTCGCACGGCTGAGCGACGACATGAGGTTCTGAAGCATGGCACGATCCGCGAGCAATGAGCGGCCAACGCAGGAGATGGCCGCAAAACACAATCCGTGGCAGCGTCTTTCATTGTGTCACAAGTCACGAAGCGCGGAAAACCAGCGGCGCGCGGAGTTGTTTTGTGAATCAGCGCGGCTTTAGCTCGACAGGCGGCTCGGCGCGATACCCGCCGCCGAGCGCCTTCACCAGCGCGATGTCCTGACTCAAACGCTGTCCGTCCAGCTCCAGCAACGCAAGCTGTTCGGCGATCACCGGCTGGCGCGCTTCCATGGCCGTCAGCCTGTCGGCGAGTCCTCGCTGATAGTGAGCCTCGGCGCTGTCGCGTGCAAACGCGACAGACGCCACCCGCTGTGTTTGCAACTGCGCCGCCGTATTCAGCGACTGCAACCGGTTACCCGTTTGCGCGACATCGCGCACGGCGTCGAGCACCGCCTGGTTGTATTGCTCGATCAGTATGTCGCTCGCCTTGCGCGTACCGCTCAGATTCGCGTTCAGGCGACCGCCGTCGAATATCGGCAGATACAGGCCAGGAATCAGATTGAACTGCTGGCTGCCGCGCGTGAACAGATCCGCCAGATGAAGCGCATCGAGTCCGAAAAACGCCTTGATATCGAGGCTCGGATAAAACGCCGCTTTGGCGGCATCCACCCGATCAAACGATACCTGCACGTACCAGCGCATCGCCTGCAAGTCGGGTCGGCGCGCCAGCAATTCGTACGACAGCGTGGACGGCAACGCGGTGTGCAAAGCGGGCATCGAAACAGGTTGGATCGTCGGCAGATCGTCGACACCGGCACCGATCAGCGCACGCAGCGATTCACGCAATTGCACGACCTGCGCGCGTGCGTTGACCAGCCGCTGCTGCAAGCCCAGCGCCAGCGCTCGCGAGTCTTCGATTGCCGTGTGCGACTCCAGTCCGCGCGCAGCACGCGCCTCATGTGCGCCGAGCGAGAACTGCGCAATCTGCTCCCATTGTTCGAGCAGCCCGATCAACTGATAGTCGGTCTGAATGCCGTAATAAAGCTGCGCGACATCCGTTGAAATTTCCAGTTCGACCGCCGATGTTTCCGCCAGCCGCGCATTCTGCACACCCAGCGACGCCGCCACCTCCGCGCGCTGCTTGCCCCAGATGTCCAGGTTCAGGCTCGCGCCAAACCCGACGATGCCCTCGGTGTACCACGGGCCGGTAAAGCCCAACGCCGGTTCATTCAGCGCATAGGGGCCGAGGAACCCATGCGACGACGTATGCTGCTCGTTGATCAAGCCCAGCGCGACCACTTGCAGATTGGAACCGGCCTGGACGAGTTCGACCTCCGACTTCGCCTGCGACACGCGCGTGCGCGCAATCACCATGGTGGGCGAACTGGCGAGCGCGCGGGTGATCAGTGCATCGAGTTGCGCGTCGCCGTAGGCAGTCCACCAGTTCGCCGAGGGCCAGCCGTCGCGCGCGAGATGAATGTCGTCGGCAAGCCGGATGTCGTTGGGCGCAATCGTTGTATAGGGAGCGCTGTCGTGATGGATCAGCGCACAACCTGCCAGCAGGTAGATCAGCACGGAGACGATACCCTTCGTCCACATACGATTGCGCCGCAAAAGCGGCGGCCGCGATTGGAGACGTTCAGTCATACCTGGGCAGCCCACGCGCAGTATCGGCCCGCGATACCGCGAAATCCCAAGCCGGCAGCGCCGACACCTCGCTAACCAGACGATGCACATACGTGCGGACCGTCGCATCCGCGACATGGTCTGGCAAGGCAATCGGGTCCGGCCGGCGCGCATCGGGCGGGCTCGCGGAGAGTCCGTCCGCATAGCGATCGAGACGTGCGGCAGCCTGTTCCACAACGCCACGCAGCGCGCTGACGGTTTCGCCTGAAACGCGATCAGCACGTTCATCGAATGAAGTGTGCAGGCCATCGTGCAGCGCGTTGCTGGCCAGCATGATCTCGCGGGCCTGCGCGAGCACGGTTTGCGCCCGCACAGTCAGATCAGGCCGCTCGCCTTCCTGCCAGTCTGGTTCGAGCGCCACGCGCGCGAGCATGGCTTCGCAGTCGCTCAAGATCGTCCACGTCTGCAATTGCTGCTGTGCATCCGCTATCGCGCCGTTAGAACGCGCACGAATCAAACCGGAAATGGACCGGAGCATATTCGCCAGACTCTGGCGCAACGCGTCGCCCTCGCCTTCGCGCCAGAACGCCAGCTGGACGAAGGTCGCAATACCTACACCCAGCAGTATCCCTACCATTCGATCGCGGATTTCAGTGAGGTTGGTGGTCGGCCCGAATCGCCCGAGCACTGCGAGCGAAAACGTGAACAGCAACTGCACGCCGGCATAGCTGATACGTTCCGAGCCAGCCGCAATCCACGCCGCAAACGCGGCTACCGCCAACGCCATCAGCAACAGCCCGACGACGGTATCCAGTTGCGGTATCACGAACACGACCACACCCAGCGCCAGCGCGCTGCCGTTAAGCGCGCCCGCCACCCGCAGGAGCGCACGCTGTGTCGATGCGCCGAGGCTCGGCAGTGCGACGATCAGACAGGTCAGCATGATCGTGTGGACACCCGGCCAGTCGGCCGCGTTGTAAAACACATAGGAAACGAGCACCGCGAGCAAGGTCTTCAGCGAAAAGCGTGCGTACGCGGGGTTGCGCCAGGCGTCGTTCGCTATCATCGGCGCTTCAGCCGGTGGCTTGCTGACGGCTTCGCCGCGCTCGTAGAAATCGCTCAGCGCCTGAAGTGCGCGCTCCATTCCGGCCGCTGCGTCCGTGAGGCTATCTGTCTCCGGCACGGACATGGGCGCGATGCGATAACGCGCGCTGTCCGCAAGCGCGATGGTGAGCGCCCTGCTGTGCTCACGCAACGTGTGCAGCGCCCGTCCCTGCGCCGCCGTTAAGCGCTGACCTCGCGCCGACAGTTCAAGCGCGCCCAGATGAAGGCGCGTCACTGTTGCGATCAACGCGAGATGCCACGCCTGCGTTTGGCGGTAACGTTTGTCGCGCATGGCAGCGAACTTCAGCAGCTTCTGAAGCGTCAATGCGCCTCGCTGGACGTCATGCGATGTGATCGGTGCGGGCGCCTTGCCGCCGTCGATCTGAAATGTCAGATGCCCATCGACAGCAAGCAGCTGACGCCGGATTTCCGCATCCAGTTGCCGTTGCGGTTCGGCAGGCAGCAACAACGAGTTGATCAGCAGCGTCAACGCGATCGGATAATTCACGGCAACCCATACCCACAGCACGGCGCGTATCAGCAATTCGGCCTGATCGGTCTGATCGACAAAGGTCTGCACATAAATGACCACGATCGCCACGATGAAGAACACGACGCCGATCTTCAGCACGCGCATCAGATAGACACTGGCGAAAAACACCGCACTGGAAAAGACGATGCGCAGCAACGGATAGTCGAACGTGAACTTCAGCAACAGGATGGACAGGCCGATCGCGAGCGTCGATCCGATCATGAACAGCAGGCCGATCAGTTGCGTGACCACGACGTTCGACTGCGTCACATAGAACACCACCAGCAGCGACAAGGGCAGTTCCGGCACCTCGAGCGTCAGCGAAGTTACGATCACGATTGCACTGGTCAGCAGCGCACGCAGCATGACGTTGACGCGCCCAGGAAACGGCGCGAGCTCGGCGCGCATGAAAGCGGCCGCATCGCGCAGCGTCAGCGGCAGGTGATCCGTGAAGCTCATGGCCGTGCCTCAGAGGCGGCCGGTTGCGTCTCGCGCCTGCCGGGATACAGCACGGCAACCGCAGAGGTGCCGACGCGGAACAGGGCCGCATTCGGGTTCTCAACGCGAATCCTGACGGGGAAGCGCTGCGCGACATGCACCCAGTTGAGCGTGCGCTCGATGTGCGGCAGGCCGCCTGGCAACGCGAGACCGCCTTCGTTCGGCAGCACGCCATAACTGATCGACTCGACCTCACCGCGAAAACGCTGACCTGTATCGCTCAACAGATACACGCTGGCCGGCGTCCCGACCCGAATGTTCTTCAACTCGGTCTCGCGGAAATTGGCCACCACATACCAGTGACGTGTGTCGATCAGCGTGAACACGGGTTTGAGCGCCGACGCAAACTGTCCCGTCGATGTCTTCAGCGACACGACCCGGCCATTGAACGGCGCGCGCACCGTCGCGAACTCCAGATTCAGCTCGGCAATGGCGATCTCAGCTTCCACGACCGCGCGCTGCGCCACCAGCGCATCGACGCCGCTGACGGCAGCAGCTGCCTGCTGCGCCTGCAACTCGGCAGCGGCCAGTTCGGCTTGCGTCGCGCGTTGTGCGGTGCGGGCGAGATCGACGTCCTGCGCCGACACGTAGCCTTGCGACAGCAGCGGCGCCGTGCGATGCAGCGTGTCGGCGGCCTGGTTTGCGGCAGCGCGCGCACGCTCGACAGCCGCACGGGCAGACTGCGCGTTGTACTGCTGCGCATTGACGGTGCGCTGGGTCAGCGCGATCTGCTGGTTGAGGGCGGCGAGACTGGCATGCGCACGCGCCAGCGCATCCTGATACGGACGCGGATCGATCTGGAACAGCAGTTCGCCCTGTCTGACCGCCTGGTTGTCGCGCACGGCCAGTTCGACGATGCGTCCGTTGACTTCAGGCACGACGTCGATCGTGTCGGCATAGACGTAGGCGTCGTCGGTGCGTGGCTCGCGATCGATGCTGTGAATCACGAAGACGAGCAGCAACACGGTCGCGGCGACCAACGCGATCACCCAATACCTGTTGCGCGAGGCCGTCGCGTTTGCCGGCGTCGTCATGACACTCCCTTGCCTGGATTCATTGCTTGAAGAAGACCAGCCAGGTGATCAATGCCAATAGCGTCACGAGCGTGGGATAGACCACGGCCGAAGGCCCGATCCGGCAACCGGCAGGCAAGCGCGCGGCAACCTGATACACGATCACGGTCAGCACGACGCCCGCGACGATGCAGAACAGCCAGTCAGGAAAGTAGGCACCAAGCACGGCCATCGACGGCGAATACGCGCAGCCTGTTTCCAGCGAAACCAGCAAGGCAGCGATGCCGCTCACATATACGCTTCTTCGCCTTCCCGGCACGGGCATGCAATCTCCTGCTGTCAGGTGAGGTCCTGGGCGCGCTTCCGCCACAACATGAGCAGCATACGAAACCGGTCTGGCCGGAAGATTGAACGGTCTTGCGCCGTTTGGTATGAAATTGCCCTGCCTGCACGTACCCGCAAGCAGGCGTCGATGAGGCGGCTCCTCGGGCTTCGCACTGGCGTGCGTCCTTGCAGGCGCCAGAAATGTGGTTCGTTTATGATCTCGCTGATCGTGCGACCACCATCAGAAGCATCAAACCATCTTGTGTTTTGCTTACGGAGACCTTTAATGGGTAAAAGAACTTTCCGCTCGACCACTGCCGTATTGTTGGGTTTCGCCGCGTTGACCGGTTTGCACATGTCCAGTGCAGAAGCTGCGGCGCCATTGAAATGCCATCTGACGTACAGCCTTTCGGGATGGTCCGCGATCTATCAGCACGCTGCGGGTCATGGCCGCGTATCGTGCGATAACGGTCAACACGCCAATGTCACGATCCAGATGCACGGCGGCGGCCTCACGGCCGGCAAGTTCCGCGTCACGGGCAAAGGCGATATCAGCAATCTCTATAGCATCAAGGAAGTCTACGGCAGCTACGCACAAGCCGGCGCATCGGCTGGTGTCGTGCAGAGCGGCGAGGCGCAGGTTGTCACCAAGGGCACGGTGTCGATGGCCCTGTCCGGTTCCGGCGAAGGGATCAATCTCGGCGTTGCGATCGACAAGTTCGACATCAAGCCGGCTCACTGAGTCACTGCAAGTTCCGCCTGACACGATGCCGCCGCGCATAAGACATGCATGCGCGGCGGCATCGTCCGTTTATGAGGCGCGCCTGTTATCCCTCACGCGGCAACACGAGCGCGGCCTCGAGTCCGCCTTCCCTACGATTGCTTAGCGTCAACGTACCGCCATGCGTCGCCGCGATGCTTTGCGCGATCGTCAGGCCGAGTCCCGTTCCTTCGCTCACGCCCGCTGCGTTGCCGCGAAAATAAGGCTCGAAAACGCGCGTCAGCATCGCTTCGTCTGGAATACCCGGCCCGTTGTCGCGAATCGCTACGCGCACCACGCGTCCGTCGTCGGCGACATGAATGGATGCTTCGCCGCCATAGCGAATCGCGTTATCGAGCAGGTTCTGCAAGCAGCGCTTCAGGTTGCGCGGATAGCCCGCGACAGGCCGCAGCGCCCGTCCATCCACGTTCACCTTCAGCCCCGCTTCACGCGCATCTTCAGCGAGGCTTTCGAGCATCGAATCGAGATCGATCTCGCGGCGCTCCTCCGTGACTTCGATCCCTTGCACTGCATTCAAGGTCGCGCGCACCATCGCTTCCATGTCGTCGAGATCGCCGCGCAGGCGTTCGCGCCATTGCGCATCGGGCAACATCTCGGCACGCAGACGCAGTCGCGTCAGCGGCGAGCGCAGATCGTGCGATACAGCCGTCAGAAAGCGCGTGCGCTCCGCCATGCTCTCCGTCAACTGACGCTGCATCGAATTGAACGACATCGCCGCGCTGCGCACTTCGAGCGGACCACGCACCGGCAAGGGCGGACGATAGATGTTGCGCCCGAGTGCATCGGCGGCCTTCGCGAGATCGCGCAAGGGCTGCACCGCGAAGCGCACGGCGATCAACGCCAGCACGCAGATCGCGATGAAGCGGATCAGATAGATCCGCACCAGATAGTCGAACACGAGCGAACCCGGCTCGCTCTGCATGCCCGCCTGCCCTTCATTGGCCTGCACGTCGAGCCACGCACCACCGGGCACTTTCAGTTGCACGTGAAAATCGCCTGTCGGCATGCGTGAATCGAACAGGCTCAAGATGCCCTTATGCTTGTGCTCCTCGTCGCGCAGCTCGGCATCGATCAGGCGCATATCGACGGGCTCGCCAAGACGCCTGCGGATCACGCCTGTGATCAGATCGCTGATCGAGCGCTTCGCGAGCGACGTATCCTGCGCGGGCTGCGGTGTGTCGGTCCATTGCATCCGGTAACGCGCGTCCGCCAGCTGTTTGACGATCGCATCGCGCGCCGCCGCATCGGGCGCGTGTTGCAATAACCGCACCGTATCCGCGAGACGGCTCGCAAAGAGGCGCGCAGGAATTTCCAGCGTGCGGTTATCGTGTGTTTCGAACCATATCGTGCTGGTGAGCAACTGCCCTGCAAACATGCCCACGGCGAGAATCATCACGAGCCTTCCAAACAGCGAGTCGGGCCACGCACGCAGCTTCATCGTGCGGCTCATGCTTCGAACGACACGTCGGCGACCAGCATGTAGCCTTCGTTGCGCACCGTGCGGATCAACGCGGCACTGCGCGCAGCGTCTTTCAGATGATGGCGCAGGCGGCTGACGCACACATCGATCGAGCGGTCCAAAGGCGTGTGCTCCTTGTCGAACACATGATCGAGCAGAAACTCGCGCGACAGCGGCCGGTTGGGATGATCGAGCAGCGTGCGCAGCGTCCGGTAGTCCGAGCCGCCGAGCGACACGACCACGCCTTCGGGCGACAGCATCTGCTTCATGCGCGTATCGAGCTTCCAGCCCGCGAAGCGGACGAACGCGGCGGCATCGGCGGGACGCGCGCCCGGCGTGCTGCGCGCGCGACGCAACACCGACTTGATCTTCGCGACCAGTTCGCGCGGATCGAACGGTTTGGGCAGGTAGTCGTCGGCGCCCATTTCCAGACCGAGAATACGGTCGAGCAAGCCGCCGCGCGCACTCAGGATCACGATCGGCATGCCGCGCTCGCGGCGCAGCTCACGCGTCAGTTCCAGTCCGTCCTCGCCGTCCAGCATCAGGTCGAGCACGACGAGATCGATCTGCGAGGCCGCGACGATCTGCTTCATCTGCGCGCCGTTGGTGGCCGTGGTCGCCTGATAGCCCATGCTGCGCAGATAGTCGCCGAGCAGCTGGCGAATGTTCGGGTCGTCATCGACGACAAGTATGTGGTCCATCCAAAACTCTTTTTCTTCGTGACTTCGCTGTAGGGCGTGCGCCGCGCAGCGCGCATTGTCCACCTTGAGCGCGCCTCAGGCAGGCTCAACACATTCCATTACAAAACAGCGCCGTTTCAACACATCGCCATTACATCGCGCCGCTAAAGTGGCGCCCGTAAATGCAAATAATTCTCATCCAGCAACTATATCATGTCGATTTCCGTGCTTTCCACGGCCTGCCGGCGGGCCATGTCGACGACGGCGCGCGCCGCGTCCTCCATTACGCTGGCGGCCTGCGCTGCCGCGCTGGCCTGCACGCTGGCGGCGCAACCGGCGAGCGCCGCGGCGTCCGCCAGCGCGCCTGCAGCAGCGCCCGCTCCCGCGACCTTCACCGATCTCGCCGGCCGCACGGTGCGCGTGCCTGCTGCCGAACCGCAGCGCATCCTGCTCGGTGAAAGCCGCCTGTTGTCGGCTGTCGCGCTGCTCGAAGGACAGAAGCCGCTGGCGCGCATCGTCGGATGGCAAGGCGATCTGCCTTTGATGGACCCGCAGACTTACGACGCCTACGCGCAGAAATTCCCCAACATCAAGACCATTCCGCTGATCGGCAAGGCCACGGAAGACAGCATCAGCGACGAGAAGGCGCTGAGCCTCAAGCCGGATCTCGCGATCTTCAGCATTGCCGGTCACGGCCCGAGCCGCTACAACGCGCTCGTCAAGCAACTGGAGGCGACGGGCACCACGGTCGTGTTCGTCGATTTCCGTCTGCATCCGATGCAAAACACGCTGCCCAGCATCAAGCTGCTCGGCGCGGTGCTGCATCGCGACCAGCAGGCCAACGCTTACATCCAGTTCTATCAGCAGCATCTGGCGCGCGTGGAGAGCGTCGTGAACCGCGTGCCTGAAGCGCAGCGTCCGAAGGTATTCGTCGATCTGCTCGCAGGCGTGTGGGACGCCGGTTGCTGCCATACGGCAGGCAACGGCAACTTCGGCGAGTTCGTACAGGCCGCCGGCGGCCGCAACATCGCGCAAGGCCTCGTGCCGGGCGTACTCGGCGACATCAGCATGGAACAGGTCATTGCCGCGCAACCCGACGTCTACATCGCCACGGGCAGCCGCACGAAACCGGGCCTCGCGTCGCTGCGCGTCGGCGCCTTGACGAGCGAGCACGATGCGCGCGCGAGCCTCGCGCAACTGGTCGCGCGCCCCGGCTTCGACACTATCAAGGCCATCCACGATGGCAACGCGCATGGCATCTCGCACAACTACTACGACTCGCCGTACAACATTCTGGCGATCGAAGCGTTTGCGAAGTGGTTCTATCCGGCGCAGTTCAAGGATCTCGACGTGCACGCGACGCAAACCGAACTGTACAGGCGCTTCCTCGCCGTGCCGCCGCAAGGTGCCGAGTGGGTCGATGCGCCGCTCGCGCAACCGATGGCCGACGCTTCGCACTGAACGGCGGCTGCGATGTCCGATTCCGTTTCGTTGACACGTACTGCACGCTCGTCGCACAGCGCCGTGGACGCCGGTGCGCGCAGCTATCTGCGCATGACGCGCGTGCGCGTGCTGTGCCTGTTCGCGGTGGCACTGCTGATCGTGGGCTCGCTGCTGGTCGATCTGCGCTCCGGCCCATCCGGCCTGCCGGTTGCGACGCTGCTGCGCGCCGTGTTCGATCACACCTCCGCCGATGCCGCGACGAATGTGATCGTCTGGCAGATCCGCATGCCGTACGCGGTGATGGCGCTGCTGGTCGGCGCATCGCTCGGACTGTCGGGCGCGGAAATGCAGACCATCCTCAACAATCCGCTCGCGAGCCCCTATACGTTAGGCGTATCCGCAGCGGCTGCGTTCGGCGCATCGCTCGCGATCGTGCTCGACATCACGCTGCCGGGCATCGCACAAAGCTGGCTGGTGTCGGCGAATGCGTTTCTGTTCGCGTTCATGTCGGCGCTCATGCTGGATGGCGTCGCGCGCTGGCGCGGCATGAACACATCCGGCGTCGTGCTGCTCGGCATTGCGCTGGTGTTTGCGTTTCATGCACTCGTTTCGCTGATGCAGTTCATCGCTTCCGCCGACGCGTTGCAAGGTCTCGTATTCTGGACGCTCGGCTCGCTCGCGCGCGCTGACTGGCCAAAGATCGGCGTGCTCGCTGTCGCGCTTGCCATCGCGTTGCCGCTCTCGATGCGCAACGCGTGGACGCTTACCGCGCTGCGCCTGGGTGAAGACCGCGCCGCGAGCTTCGGCATCGACGTGCGTCGTCTGCGGCTCGGCACGCTGCTGCGTGTGTCGGTGCTGTCGGCGCTCGCGGTATCGTTCGTCGGCACGATTGGCTTTGTCGGACTGATTGCGCCGCATATCGCGCGCACGCTGTTCGGCGAAGATCATCGCTTCTATCTGCCCGGCAGCACGCTGATCGGCGCATTGATGCTGTCGCTGGCATCGATTGCATCGAAAACCATCGTGCCGGGCGTGCTGATTCCCGTCGGTATCGTCACGGCGCTGGTCGGCATTCCGCTGTTTCTGGGCATCGTCGTGCGCTCGCAAGGAGCCGCGCAATGAACGGCCTGTCGATACACGGTCTCAGCGTGCAATACGGCAAGCGCGCCGTGCTCAGATCGCTAGACGCCGGCCCGCTGCCGCGTGGCCAGATCACCGCGCTGCTCGGTCCGAACGGCAGCGGCAAATCGACCTTGCTGCGGGCGCTGGCGGGACTCACGCGTGCCCACGCGGGGCAACTGACGCTCGACGGTGCGCCGCTCGAACTGTCGGCGGCGAGCGCGCGTTCGCATAGCGTCGTCTATCTGCCGCAATCGCTGCCTGCCGGTGTGAAGCTGCAGGTACTCGAATCTGTGCTGGTCGCATGCTGCGCGACGCGCGGCGCGTTCCGCGCGCACACCGCCCGCGCCGACGATCTTGCGAACGCACGCGCCGTGCTCGAACGCCTCGGCATCGACGCGCTGGCGTCGCGCTCGCTCGACGAACTGTCGGGCGGCCAGCGGCAACTCGTCGGCATCGCACAGGCACTCGTGCGCGAACCGCAAGTGCTGCTGCTCGACGAACCGCTGTCGGCACTCGATCTCAACTACCAGTTTCACGTGATGCGCGTACTGCGCGACATCACGCGGGAACGCGGCATGGTCAGCGTCGTCGTGCTGCACGACATCAACACGGCCATGCGCGCCTGCCATCAGGCGATGCTGCTGCACGCAGGCCGCATTGCCGGTTTCGGACCGACCGCCGAAGTCGTCACGCAAGCCAGCCTTGCACAAGTATTCGGTGTCACCGCGCGAATCGAGCCGTGCTCGCGCGGCCAGCATCAAGTCCTGATCGACGGTCTGTCGGCTCAGGACGGCATCGCCAGCCGCTAGACATCCGTCGACGCGGCCCAGCCAGCCACCTCACCACGCTGCATCCGTTGCAACGCACGACGCCTGCCATCCGGCAGGCGCCGCGCTGCGGCGTGGCTCGTCACATCGTTCAAATCAACAACAGGGGAAAAAATGAAAAAGACACTCGTCATGGCCGCCATCGTGGCAGGCTACGCGTGCCATGCGCAGGCACAAAATTCAGTGACGCTGTATGGCGTGATCGACGCCGGCCTGTCGTACACGAACAACCAGAAAGGCAGCAGCGCGTGGCAAGCCGGCAGCGGCGACGTGACGGGCAGCCACTGGGGCATCCTTGCACGCGAAGATCTCGGCGGCGGCACCAAGGCCATCGTTCAGCTGGAAAACGGCTTCAGCGTGATGAACGGCACGCTGCGCCAGGGCGGCCGTCTGTTTGGTTATCAGGCGTACACGGGACTGCAGAATGACCGATACGGCACGTTGACACTGGGTCGTCAGTACGATTCCGTGGTCGATTACCTTGCGCCGCTCAGCTTCACGGGCCATCATCCCGGCGGCAATAACCTCTCGGCACACCCGTACGACAACGACAATCTGAACAACTCGTTCCGCGTGAACAACTCGGTGAAATACGCGAGCAACAGTTATGCAGGTGTGAAATTCGGCGCGCTCTACGGCTTCTCGAACGAGGCAGGCGGCTTCGACGATAACCGTCTATACAGTTTCGGCACCTCGTATGAGGCAGGTCCGCTGCGCCTCGGCGCTGGCTACTTCCAGGCGAACAACGGCGGCAGCAGCAACACCAGCGGCGCGTTGACGCTGACCGACCGCACGTTTATCGCCGCGCGTCAGCGCACGTACGGCGCGGGCGGCAGCTATTCGATCGGCGCCGCGACTTTCGGCGCGGTCTGGACTCGCACGCAACTCGGCGGACTCGCGACGATCAACGGCGCGAACAGCCTCGGTCTTACCGCGAACGGCGAAGGCATGAGCTTCAGCAACTACGAACTCAATGCGAGCTACCAGCTCACGCCAGCCGTCGCACTGAACAGCGAGTATACGTATACATCGGGTTCGATGTCGAACGCGACAGGCCAGCATCATCCGAAGTGGCATGAGGTGTCGCTGCAAACGGACTACTTCCTGTCGAAGCGAACCGATCTCTACGTGCAGGCAAGCTATCAGCACATTGCCAGCGACGGTTCGGGACTCACTGCCGACATCAGCGGACAAAGCCCTTCATCGAACGACCAGCAGGTGGTGATGGCTGTTGGCATGCGGCATCGCTTCTAAAAGAAGCAACGCCGCTGCGTTCATCACAACGCAGCGGCGCCTTTTAAACGCGATGACAAGCGCGCTCAGAACTTGTGACGAATGCCCACACGCACCGTGCTTTGCCGGTCGCTGGTGGATGGCGTGAGGTTGTTGATGGCCGCCACGGCTGCCGTGCCTGTCGAATCCGTACCTGACGCCTTCTGATACACGCCGATCAGATAAACGTCAGTACGCTTCGAAAGAAAATAGTCCGCGCCAATCGCGCCTTGATAATAACGCGCACCGGAATTCGTTCCCGACGACGAATCGACATTGCCGCCGTGCGTATAGTCGAATGCCGCACCAAGCAGGAACGCCGGCGTCAATTGATACTTGAAGTTCACTTCCGCGTTATTGAAGGTCGCATTGCCGCGATAGCCGCGCGGATTCGGCCCGGACTCCGCCGTATCGCCGAGATTCCTGAATTGCGTATTCGAGTACGTTGCGCCAAACGTTGCCGCACCGAATGTATAGGCCGCACCCGCCGCGATCACCTGATACGTGCGCGCCGACGCATAACCACTATAAACAGGCGATGAAACGAAGTTCGTGCTGGCCGTCGCCGCCGTACTCGCGCCGTTGTCGCCGAAGAATCCCACGTTCGGATTGCGCGCATTCAAATAACCGACACCTAACGAAAGCGGACCATTCGCGTAGCCCGCGCCGAGCGACCACACCTGATTGCGCGTGGCTTCACCCGCCACGCCGCCCAGGCTATACACACCGCCGAACGTGAGACCTGCGTAATTGGCGCTGGTGTACTTGAGCGCATTGTTCACGCGATACGCGTTGTTGATATTGTCGAGATCGCCCGGATGCGCGGCGATATAGCCGCCCCATTGATCGCCGGATTCGAACGGCCCGACGTAGTCGACCACCGAATCGTATTGCCGCCCGACCAGCATCGAGCCATACGCACTCGACAATCCCACATACGCCTGACGTCCGAACATCAGCCCTTGCGTACTGCCGCGATTTTTCTGACCGAGCGAGCCGGTATTCGGATCGAAGCCGTTTTCCAGCACGAACAGCGCAGCCAGTCCGCCGCCGAGATCTTCCTTGCCGCGCAAGCCCCAGCGGCTTGCCTGCATCACGCCGCTCGACACGTTGTACAGCGTGTGGCCGCCTGCGTTCGAGGTCCAGTTGAAACCATCGTCGACGATGCCGTACATCGTCACCGAACTCTGCGCGTGCGCGGCCCCAGCAAACGCACACTCGACCAGCGTCAACACAGCCAATGAGGCTGCCAGTTTGCTTCTCATAGATTCGTCATCCCGTACATGGCGACTGCTTCGATTGAATGACGCAGCGAACTCACACTGCGCCGCGGCTATTGCGAGGATCGCAATCTAAGTTCGCCTTTTTGCACGGTCAAATCAGTCAAATAGAACCTGCGCGATCAGCGTGTTTTATTTGCGTATTCACACGCGCAGGTGTACTCGCAAGCGACATGAATGCCATTTATATCGCGCATTTTTGGCCTGAATTTGACGGTCTTTTCTCGCGCTCCTATCTTTCGACCATGGCTTGCCCATGTCTGTCCGATTCGCCGTGTCGCCCTGACCGTCCCCACGATCGGGAAGCGCAAACTTCAACGTCTTGCTTACTCAACGCCATGAATCCTCACGCGACAGTTACGCTTTCCCCTTCTCTCCCGATACGCAAGACGAGCGCGGTCCGACGCGCAGTGACGACAGCCGTGCTCGGCCAGATACTCGAGTGGTACGACTTCTTTCTTTACGGCACGGCGGCTGCGCTGGTATTCGGCAAGCTTTTCTTTCCCGTCGGCAGCGATCCGTTGACGGGCACGATCGCCGCATTTGGTGGCTTCACGGTGGGCTTTATCGCGCGCCCAGTCGGCGGCGTGCTGTGCGGCCATATCGGCGACCGCTACGGACGCAAGACGGTGATGATGCTCACGCTATTGACGATGGGCGTCGCCACCGTCTGCATGGGCCTGCTGCCGACGTATCAGCAGATCGGCATTGCCGCGCCCATCGGCCTCGTGCTGCTGCGCATTCTCCAGGGCCTCGCAGCGGGCGGCGAATGGAGCGGCAGCATTCTGCTGATTCATGAAAGCGCGCCGCCTTCCAGACGCGGTGCACTCGCTGCATGGAGTCCGAGCGGCGCGGCTTTCGGCTTCGTGCTATCCACGGCGGCCTTCCTGCTTGCACAAACCCTCACGCCCGCCGATTTCCTCGCGTGGGGCTGGCGCGTGCCGTTTCTGTGCAGCGCCGTGCTCGTGGTGCTCGGACTGTGGATGCGCCGTTCGGTCGATGAAAGCGCCGACTTCGTCGAAGTCAAAGCGACGCACAGCGAAAGCCGCATGCCGATAGTCGAAGTGCTGCGCCGTTGTCCGCGCCAGGTGCTGACCGTGTTCGGCCTGCGCTTCGGCGAAGGTGGCGCGTCGTACATCTTCTTCGCGTTCTCGCTTGCGTACGGCCAGTTTCTCGGCCTCAAATCCACGTGGATTCTCGGCGGCCTGACGCTGTCGATGCTGCTGATGATTCCCGTGTCGCTGCTGATGGGACACATCACCGACAAGATCGGCCGCAAGCCGGTTTATCTCGCCGGTGCGATTGCGATGGTGCTGGTCGCGTATCCGTACTTCACGCTGCTGGCTTCCGGCGTGTTATGGAAAGTCATCGCCGCGCTGATTCTCGCCAACAGCATCACGCTTGGCATTCTCGAAGGCGCACAGCCTGCCTTTATCAGCGAACTGCTGCCCGTGCATCTGCGTTTCTCGGGCCTCGGAATAGGACGCGAGATTTCTTCGGTACTCGGCGGCGGCCTCTCGCCGATGATCGCCACAGCGTTGCTCGCGCACTATCGCAGCGCGACGCCCGTCGCGATCTATCTCGTCGCATTGGCACTCGTCACCGTCGTCGCGACCTGCATCGCGCCCGAAACATTCCCACGCGCCGCGCGGCTGCAGGCAAGGCAGGAAGCCGAACCCGTCGCCGCCTGATCCACTCAACCTGACACGTATCCATCATGCAAAGCATTTCCACCTACGCTTATGAGCCGCGCATCGCTGGTGGCAGCGAGCCGTATCCCGAGTATGCCGGTCCCATTTCCCTCGACACGCTGATCGAAGAGATCGAGCGCCGCCGCGACGAGTTCGATCAGGTGTCGCACGTGCCGCGCGACATGATCGCGAAGATGAAGCGCGCCGGCATTTATCGTGCGAGCACACCGCGCCGCTTCGGCGGCGACGCGCTGCCGCCGCCGCAATTTCTCGCGATACTCGAACGCATCGCAATCGCCGATGGTTCGACGGCCTGGGTCGCCGCGTTCGGCTCGGCCAACACCTATCTCGCCGCCCTGCCCATCGAAACGCAGCAGCACATCTATGCGAAAGGCCCGGACCAGGTATTCGCAGGCGGACTCTATCCGCTGCAACCGGCCGTCAAGGTGGCGGGCGGCTATCAGGTCAGCGGGCAGTGGCACTTCGCCAGCGGCTGCAAGGGCGCAGACTGGATCGGCGTCGGCATCGGCGGCACGCCAGCGAGTTCGGGCGAAGCGGCAGCAGGCAAGCCCTTTACGGCCGTGTTTCCGGCGAGCGACGTCGAGATCGTCGACAACTGGAGCGTGGTCGGCATGCAAGGCACGGGCAGTCACGATCTGCGCCTGCGCGACAAGTTCGTCGATGCGCAATGGACCTTCGTGCGCGGTGGCCACGCACTGATCGACGAACCGCTGTACCGCTACCCTGCCGTCGCTTATCAGGCACAGGTGCACGCCGCTGTGAACGTCGGCCTCGCGCGTGCCGCGCTCGATATCGTGACGGGCATGTCAGGCGCGACGAAGACCACCACGGGCGCGCCACGTCTCGCGGACCGCGGCTATTACCGCTCGGGACTCTCGAAAGCAGAAGCGCAATGGCGCAGCGCGCGCGCCTTCTTCTACGAGTCGTCGCAAGCCGCATGGGACACGCTCATTGCAGGCGATCCCGTCACGCCCGATCAGGCCAACCTGATGCGCTTGAGCGCAACGCATGCAGCCCATGTCTGCGCCGACGTGGTGATGCAGGCGTATCAGATGGCGGGCATCGCGGCGATCTATCGCGAGAGCCGCTTGCAGCGCCTGGTGCGCGATTCGATCGTCGTCACCCAGCATGCGTTTCTCGGCGAAGGCACGTACGACGCATCGGGCGCGCTGTTCGCGGGCGTTCCCCCTGTCACACCATATCCGTGATGCAACGCGCAATCCATTGTGAGGAGCATGCGATGACGAACGAAGACATCAAGCGGCGCTTTCGCGACGCGATGGCCTGCCTGCCCGCCGCCGTCAATGTCATTACCACCGACGGCCCGAGCGGCCGTTGTGGCCTGACTGCAAGTGCGGTCTGCTCGGTGACGGACTCCCCGCCAACCATGCTGGTCTGTATCAACCAGACCAGTTATGTGCATGACGTGTTGCGCGAGAACCGCAGCGTGTGCATCAACGTATTGGCCGGCGAATATCAGGAATTAGCGCGCGACTTCGCAGGCATGACCGCATGTGCGATGGACGAGCGTTTCGCGCGCCACGCCTGGAAACCGGGACGCTCGGCCGTGCCTGTGCTGTCGGATGCGATTGCGAATCTGGAAGGCACGATCGTCGAACTGAAGAGCGTCGGCTCGCATTCAGTGATGTTCGTGCGCATCGACGACATTTCTGTTCGTACCGATGGCGACGGGCTGATCTATTTCGCGCGGCAGTTTCATCGCCTGACGCGCCCTGCTGTTGCGCAGGCGAGCGCCACGGCTGATTGCGCGAGGTGAGCGTGGAAGTCTGCTTCTTTCTGATTGGCGAGGGCGGCGACGCGCGCAATGTGTTCGATCGATCCGGCATCGCGCATATACAGTCCGCAGCGCGTGACGCAGCCGGGCTGCGGCGCTTCGTGTTGCATCTTCCTGCTACCAGCGATGAGCGCAACGCTGCCGCACCTTTCTGCGTCATGCAATGGTATTTCGACGATCTCGATCTGCTCGAAGCCGCGTTATGCCCCGGCGGCGCTGTGCAAGCGGTGGCGGAGCATATCGAAGCGCGTGTGAGTCAGGGCACGCTGCGTCAGCAGGCCATGGCCGTGCGCAGGTTCTCGATGCCACATCAGCAGTTGTCCAATGCTGTCGACGAACGCTGCACCTATCTCGTCAGCTACGACGGCGAAGCCGATGACTTCAACGCATGGCTCACGCACTATCTGACCTGGCACCCGCCGCTGATGACACAGCTTCCGGGTATCCGCGAACTCGAGATCTACACGCGCATCGACTATCGCTCGCCTTTGAAGCATGATCGCGCGACGGCCATGCAACGCAACAAGGTCGTATTCGACGACATCGCCGCACTCGATGCCGCGCTCGCGTCGCCCGTGCGTGCGCGCATGAAAGAGGATTTCGAGTCGTTTCCACCTTATAGCGGTTCCACGCCGCATTACCCGATGCGCAGCATTTACGGTAATCTGACGCGCGAGTAAGAGCGCCGGGCGCGGGCATGCGCGTTCGGTTCAATCGCATGCTTGAATGAGCGCTGCTGCATGGAGCGCCCAAACGGCCAAATACTGTGCGACATGACAAAGACGCCCCCAGGCATCACAGACTTGAATCTTCTGCGTGTGTTCCTGGCCATTTCAGATCTGCGCAGTCTGACGGCTGCAGGTGAACGGCTCGGACTTACCCAGCCAGCCGTCAGCCATGCATTGCGGCGGCTACGCACGCTGTTCGACGATCCCCTGTTCGTCCGCACGCCGACTGGCATGGTGCCCACCGACGCTGCCCTCCGCTTGCACGCGCCCCTCACGCAGGCTTTCGGCATCATCAACCTGGCCGTCCAACAACTGGCGAAGTTCGATCCGGCGACAGCACACCGCGTGTTTCGTGTTTCGATGTCCGACATGTCGGAGTTCTATTTCCTGCCGCCTCTGCTCGCGATGATCGACAGCACGGCGCCCGGCATACGCATCGAAGTCGTCAACTTCTCCGTCGATTCTGTCAGCACCGCGATGCGCAGCGGCGAGATCGATCTTGCACTCGGCTATGTGCCAGGACTGGACGCTGCGTGCATCAGCACGACGCTATTCGTCGATGAACATGTGTGCGTGGTGCGGGCAGGACACCCACTGCGCAGACGCAATCCGACCAAAGAAGATCTTGCCGCGTTGCGCTATGTCTATGCGAGCACGAACGCAACCGGTCACCGGATGGTCGAGCAATGGCTGGAGGAATTGAACTTGCGGCGCGACATCGTCTTGCGATTGCCGCATTTCGTGGTTGCACCTGAGATCGTGCAGAACACGGATCTTGCCGTGATCTTTCCGAAAAGCATTGCGCTGCGCTTCAACAGGAACAAGGCGTTCAGAATCTTGCCGTTGCCTTTTTCATTGCCGCCCATTGAAATACAGGTGCACACGCATATGCAGTTTTCCGCCGATCCCGGCATTGCCTGGCTGCGTGACGCCATCTGCCGGATGTTCTCGGCCCAGTTGCCGGCTCAGGCGTCGAGATAGCTCTTCGCCAGTTCGTGGATTTCAGCGAGCGCTTCCACCGCACGGTTCAGATCGATTTCGCCATGCTGCTTCGCGAGCGCCATCATATCCGTCAGTGCCTCGTCCTGTTCCTCTGCCTGCATGCACAGAAGAAATGGCGCGCGTGTCTGAAGGCTGTCCGACTCGTTCATGATTCTCTCCCCGCATGTGATGCATCGCGTTCAGCGCTATTCATGTTCGGCTGGTGAAACGACCTGATCGGAATCGAGCACGCTATCGGCGAGTTCCATCAGGTTGCTTGCGAATACCGTGGGCTTCCATTGCTCGACCGCGAGCCGCGCGCGTGCTGATAGCCGCTCACGCAGCATGTCGTCCAGTGCGAGCGTCCGCATGCGCGACGCCAGCATGTCCGCATTGCCCGGCTCGATGATGTACCCGTTCACGCCATTCGCGACAAGCTCGCTTGCCACACCGCATGTGTGTGTGACAATCGCCGTGCGCGATGCCGCAAAAGCTTCGTTGATGCACAAACCCCATTGATCGAATTCGCTGGCGAGCACCACGAAGTCGGCAAGGCTATAGATCGCGGGCATTTCGGCGTTCGGCAATGCGTCGAGAAAGCGCACGCTATCGTCGAGTCCGAGTTCCGATACCAGGGTTCTCAATCTCGGTTCATCGCTTCCCTGCCCGATCAGCACCAGTTCGATTGCGTGGTCTGCGAGACAGGAACGAGCAAACGCGTCGATGACAACGTTCACGTTCTTGCGGGCGACGAAGCGGCTGACACATAGCACGTATCGCCGCGGCAAGCCGCGCAGACGACGCACCTCATCGGCGGATTCATGAGCGGCCGCCGCGCGGTGCGAGAACTGGTCGACGTCGATCACATCGAAACCGACGCGTGAACGCCAGCGCGGAATACCCAGAAACTCTGCGTAATCGCGGTGCCGTTCTCCAGCGACCAGCGCGCCATCGAAGCGCTTCACCAACCGACGCTTGAGCCATTCCTTGACACTGCTGCGAGGGCCATCATCGGCCTTCGAATCCGACATGTAGATCAAGCCGAACGGTCTCGTGAACCTTCTGACGAAACATAGCCACAACGAGTACGGCGTGTCGTAGCCCAACGTGACGACGACATCCGGCTCCACGCGCCGCACAATTGCCGTGAGACGCGAGAAAACGCTGAGCCAGCGACCGCCTGCATCGCTAACATCCTTCTCCAGCGTAGTGACGCGTTCATGACGCTGTGCAAAAAACGACGCACGGCGTGTCTGCGGAAACGCGTAGAAACCCGAGCGTCCGAATACTTCGACGAGACGGACTTCGTCGCCGCGCCGGGTCGCGAGCCGCATCAACGCTTCGTAGCGCGGCACGTGATAGTCACCCAGGTGACCGATAACGAACAGCATCCGCATGACGTCCTCAAACACTGCTATTGGCAGAAACGCACGACGCGCTAACCCGTCGGGATGCCACTATGAATCGTTCTTGATTGCTCAGACCACTGGCGAACGCAGCGCCAGCCGCCCTCACTTTATTACGTGTGTCTGATTACGTTTGTATGTATTGCCACTGAGGACTGCACTCTGTCTATTAAAGGCTGTATGCAGCCTTGCAATCAGCCCTTAACCATGGACCACTACGCTCTATTAAAAAACGGCTCACAAATATAGACTGCTCTGGACGAATAACGGGAAGTGAACGCTTCAAAACTTGCTTCCGTATAAAACGCATTAGCCTTTCAAACCGTAAGAGAATCAACTCCTCAAACCGGACGTGAACAAACCGAGGCTACTTCATTGGATCAATCGAGGCTCTCGGTAACAACACCAAGAAGAAAAGGGACGGCTGCAATCATATGAATACGTCGCCATTTGCGTTTGTCGGGTTGCTTCGCCACGCCCTCGCGGTTCTTTTCCTCTGCAACCTGCTCATTACGCCTGCTCGTGCGTCGTCTGCGGATTGCAGCAAAGGCACACTCGTCACCGTGGTCGCGCATCTCGACGACGATCTGCTGTTCGTCGAACCTGCTATCAGCGAACGGCTTCGTGCTGGCTGGTGCGTGACTACCGTGCATCTGATCGGCGGGGCAAACGGCGCGAATTTCGCCTACGTGCAAAAGCGCGAAGAGGGTTCGCGGCTTGCGTATGCGCGTCTTGCGGGTGTCGCCAATGAATGGGATGAGTCGACCATACGCATCGCCGGTAAGCCCGTGCTTCAACTGACGTTGAAGGCACAGCCGCGCGTACGCCTTCTCGAACTGCGGCTACCCGGCGGCGCGGTGCGCGGCGGACGCGTGCCGCTTGCCTTGCTGTGGGATCAGGGCGCCACGCTGACTAGTTATCCGATGGGTCATGGCGAGATACCGGCAGCGCGATACAACCGTGATTCGCTGTCCAGCGTGCTCAGCGCGATATTGCAGGATGCCACCCGTATCGCGACCTTGAACCCGGATACCGCGCCCTTCATCGAGCATCCGGATCACATCTACACGGCCCGTATCACGCGCCACGTAGCACAGACCCTGGGCCGCAACGTGCCCATCGCGTTCTACGTCACTTATCCCATGGGAAACTGGCCCGCCACGCTTTTCGGCGACACGGCACAACGCAAGCGTGATGTGGCGGCCACTTACTTCTCAGTCGATGGCGGCGATTTCGCTCATGTCTTCGGCGAGTACCAGTGGGATGGCAACTGGGTTTTACGCAACTATGTACACAACGACACCACGCGCGATGTCAAAGCCGATTTCGTCGCCATTCCCTCTGTCCTGTTCAATACCGGCTCGGCGCAGTGCCTGACGTCACAAGGCAAAGCACGTAGCCCGGAACTCGCGCCGTGCGACGAATCACCCAGCCAGCAATGGAAATGGGAACCTCGCGCAACGTATGCGGGTAATCAGCACAATGCAGCACTCGTTTCCGTATCGACGGGACAATGCGTTGCCGAGCACGAAGGCACACTCGAAGAAGAACCGTGTGAAGAATGGGACGCGTCGCAACGTTGGACGCCGTGGGACTTTGGTCTGATATTTACGCCGTCACGGCGTTGTCTCGGAGAAGAAAACAACCGCCTTTATATTCGAGGATGCGCGTCATTGACGACACGCTACCGATGGTCGACGTTGCGTCCCGCGTGGCCTACCGACTTGCGCCTCACGGGCGCGATGTACGGCGATGTGACAGGAAAAGGCACTCCCTCGGCTATTTATGTACAACGACGCGCCGACGGTCCCGGATTCGATGTCTATGTGCAGAACTCGATACTGGGCAAACCCGATCAGCCCCAGAAGTGGTATGCCAATGTCGTTCCTTTTGATAGCCGCGCAACACACAGTACCTGCACTGCCGATACATTATGTTTCGACAGTGCCCGTTTTATGGTCGGCGATTTCGATGGCAATGGCCGCGCAGATCTGATGGTCGCCACGCCGAGAAACGGCGGTACGGCATTCTGGCTGCTGCGCAGCAATGGTCAGCAATTCACTGCTCCCGTTCTGTGGTTTCAAAGCGACGAAAAGATACCTGGTGAAAACACGCAGCAGTACCTTGCTTATTCGAACCCAGGGAGCGCGCGCGACAAAGTTCTGGTTTCAGTACAAAGATCAGACAACGCACTGGAGCTTTGGACAATAGGCGCCGACGAGAACGGCCATATCCAGCAGGCGAAGATCATCGGAACAGGTACATTGAGTCCGGATACACAACTTCTATTTCTGAGAAGCGTTCGCAAAAGTGCGGCGTCGTTTATGGCAATCCAGTCTGCCGATAGTCAACACCACATTTCCATTTCCGCACTCGATGTCGAAAAAGAACGCTGGAACGTCGACGCTACTTTTCTTCTTCCGCCGCAGTTCAAACGGGACTCGACACGCTTTTCCATCGATACCAGTGCCGATGCATCGCTTGTCATGAGCGTGCCGCATTTCGCAGAACCGGGCGGTGTCGACGTATGGAGATGGAGCGTCGCGCGTGGCAATACAGCACCCGTTCTGATGGGTTATCTGCGCGATCTTCGCTGGCAGGATGCCGCACCGTTCGTGTTGCGCGAAGCCAGCCACTCAGCACTATTCTTCTACGAGCGTACTGACGCGATACTGAATAACACACAGTTCTCCGCCGGCGCCTCTGAGCTTGTTCGATTCACGCTCGATGGGAACGAAATAAAAGGTGTCCCGATGGAAGCTTTCCCATTGCCCGTCGTTTACTCGGAAACGCTCTGGCTCGACCGATTGATGCAATAGCGGCATTGCAGTCGTATTCGAATGACGAATACGTTCAATACGAATTGCCGGATCGAGTACCTGTGTCGATCAATGACTAGTGCTTGACCGAATCTGCATGCATCGATTGCCTATCGTATAGCCACATATATCGATCACCACAATTGACGGCAGACCTGCGCAACCGTAGGCTGCAACAAACAAGAGAGACGCGCTCCGGCAGATCGCTTCTCTACGATTACGCCCATTCAAGACGGTGACACGTGCGGATACTACAGGTTGTCTATGCGCCACGTTTGTCGGGTGCGGAGATCCTCGCGAAGGGTCTCGCGATCCAGCACAGGGAGGGTGGCCATGAGGTCTGCATTGCGTCGATGCAACCGCAGCTTGCCGACTTCGACCACAGCCGCAGCGAACTCCATGCGGCCGGTGTGCTGTGCAGATTCCCTGCTTCGCGGCAGGGGCGAATCGGACGCCTCACGCATCTGTGGCGCACCGTGCGGCAGTTTCGGCCTGATGTGATCATCGCGCACGCCACACTCGCCGCACTCTACGTACGCCTTCTTCCTGCCGCCGCACCCGTTGTCTACGTGATGCACTCAGGCTCCAACGATTTCGCCAATCCAAAACTGAAGTGGGCCGAGCGCATGCTCTCGCATCGCGCGAAAGCAGTGGTAGGCGTCTCTCCGCAGAATACCTTTGACTATCTGCACGAAGTCGGACCGCATCCACGCGTCACCGTCATTCCGAATGGCGTGGATCTGCCGCGCTTCCAGAACGCGCCTTCCGGATGGGCCGACGTCATGCCGGCCGCGTCGAAGCAGATCGTGCAATTGGGCCGCTATGTCGTCGACAAGGGGCAACTCGAAACCATACATGCGTTTGAAGCGGTGCTGCAGCAGGAACCCGATGCGCGGCTCGTGCTGTATGGCGTGGTAGAAGATCTCGCCTATCACGACAACGCCATGAATCTCGTGCATCGTTTGAAACTCGAGGAACGCGTCACGCTATGCGGCCCTGCATCAAATGTGGCGGCCATATTACGGAGCTCACAGGTCTTTGCCATGCCATCGCATATGGAGGCGCATAGCATTGGTTTTCTCGAGGCACTCGCTTCAGGTATTCCCGTTGTGGCAAGCCGCATTGCAGCATTCCAGTTCGCCCGCGATTTTGCCGGTGTGTCGCTCGTCGATACCAGGAATGTTTCGGCCTATTCAAGCGCCTTGCTCAGCGCATTGCACGCGCGGCGTGCGTTTCGCCCGCTGGATGGCTACACGTTGCACGACACCGCCGAGAGCTACCTGAAGATCGCGCAGGCTGTTTGCGAAACGCGCGGCACGGCAGCCGATTCATCGATAGCCGGCTGGAAGAGCAACGAATCATCGATGTGAGTCTGGGTACACAGACCGAGCTTCACCCGCTTGCCATTAGTCTTTTTGCTGCACACACGCCCGACGGGGTCGATATGAATACGACAGGCCAACACGAGGACACCTTCGAGAGCGCGCTGCGATTGCTGCTAGGCCAGCAACGCGATGCGCTGCGAACCATCCTCGCACTATCGGATACGACACGCCGCCACGACGCCACGTCCGCGCGTGCCGCACTGGCTGAGATCTTTCAGGCCGCCGACCGATGTCATTCCACCTATCGCGCGATGCTCGTCGAGATCATGGCGACGCAACGCGCGAGTAGCGTCTCTCCAGAGCACTGAACGGCACGTCAGCCAACTGTCAGCATGTGATCTGCACATTGCAGCCGTGCGCGCAACACGCGTCGGGCTGTCGATGTGGAAGCACTGCCATACTGCGTAAATACAACGGTTACGTGCGTTCGCCCACTTTCGCGGATCGAATTATCGGCGCAGCATAAATGCCTGGCGGGCGAACTGTGATCTTCCATGCGGCGAGACTGCGCAGCATGCTTATCGTTGCAATTCCGGGGCTTCGAGTGCTGGACCAGTTCATTCAGGTTGGGGAAGAACATGATGTCGATGCATCCGCCTCAAAGACTCGAAAGCAAGGATTCCGAAGCCACAGACATCGTTCCCCAGCGAGTGCGACAGGTTGCCGTCGTACTGTTCGACGGCTTCGATCTGCTGAGTGCCAGCGTGATCGCGAACGCTCTGGAGATCGCGAGTGAGTTGTCGGCGCGCGGTCCCGTTCAATGGGTCTACCCGATCACCACGCTGTCCGACCATGACGGCTATATCGCCAGTTCTGCTGCACTGCTGGTCAGTTCGGAAACTTTCGAAGCCCACGTTGGACAAGAGTTCGATGCGATCTTCGCGATTGTCGGCGCAGATGCGTGTATCGATTCGCGCGCCGTCCCGCTGATCGCGTGGATCAACCGGGCGCGTTCCAAGGCTGCCGACGTGCGGCTGGTGGGTGCGCCGCTTCCCGGACTCGACGGTCACGCGTATCGCGAACCGTGCGAGCACGAGGAGGACACGCGTCGGGATGTCACGCACCGCTCGGGCGACTGCAAGACGAGATCGCAAAGCCTCAACGATGCGCTCACAGGTGCATTGAAGCTGATCCGCCGCGACATGGGAGACGGTATGGCGCGTCGCGTGGCTGAACGTCTGTCCGTCTGCTCGCGCGACATGCTCAATGCGATCTTCGAAGACGTGGTCGGCAATACGCCGGCGGAGAAAGTGCGCGCCGCTGCGCACTGGCTGCAGGATAATTGCCGCCGCCAGGTGACGATCGAGGACGCAGCGCAGGTTGCGGCGATGAGCGAACGTAGTCTGCTGCGGCACTTTCGCAGTGAGCTTGGGATGACGCCGTCGGATTATCTGATGCATGCGCGGCTTCAGGTTGTGTGTAATCTGCTGGTGGAGACTGATTTGCCTGTCGATAAAGTTGCTAAGCGGGCTGGGCTGACCAGTGGGGATCATCTTGCGCGTAGTTTCAGGCGGCATATGAAGACTTCGCCGACGGAGTATCGTGCGCAGCGCAGGATGCAGTGTTGATTTGTTTTTTTCTGCTTTTTTCTGTTTGTAGTGGTTGTTGTTGGGTTTGTTGGTTGCATCCGCTTTTTGTTAGTGGTCTGCCTGGGTTGCCCCTGTGCGGGGCGGCACCTACTTTTCTTTGCCGCCGCAAAGAAAAGTAGGCAAAAGAAAGCGGGCTAACACCACCCACTCCGGTCACTGC
>NZ_QBUY01000082.1 GCF_003121405.1 Paraburkholderia sp. C35
AATGCCAGGACTTTTGCAGAGATTCCCTTACTTTCTTTGCGGCGGCAAAGAAAGTAAGTGCCGCCCCGCACAGGGGCAACACTAGCAGACCACTAACAAAGAGCGGATGCCAGCGGCAGCACAAACCTCAACCCCCATCAAAACCAAAAAAACCAAAAAAACAAATCGCACACGATCAAATCGCACTTGACACAAAAATTTTCCACCCTAAAATGCATCGTACGCGATGTAATCGTGCGAGATTAAAAAGACAGCACTGAACCGAATTCACAAACCCGCCCCAACAGTGGGCACAATCAAACCGGAGTCCACCATGAACAAGTTCATCAATGCCGCAATCTGGATCACACTCAGCGCCGCAGCATCGTCGGCATTCGCCAGTGGCTACGGCCCGGCCCCTCACTACAACCCGCTGCAAGGCGCTCCCGTTTCGCAACAAGGCCCGAGCGCGATCGTCGCCGAAGCAGGCCAGAACGCTTCCGCCAACGACGACATGGGCGGCGTATCAACCCAGAACATGGAATCAGGCCGCCGCACCATCTCGAGCGAGTTCGGGCTCTCCACCTTCAAACACCACTAAAACCGCGAGCAAAGAGGAACGCACACCATGTCAAGAATCGACAACGTCCTGTACACCGGCAAAACGCAAACCACAGGCGGCCGCGATGGCTCGGCTCGCAGCACGGACGGCCGTCTGGATATCCAGCTTTCTCCGCCGGGATCGAGCGGCAAAGGCACCAACCCCGCGCAACTGTTCGCGGCAGGCTGGTCGGCGTGCTTTATAGGCGCACTGGGACTCGCGGCGCGCGAGCTGAAAGTCGCGCTGCCCGCCGACACGGCAGTCAACGCCGAAGTCGATCTCGGTACGGGTGAGGGCGGCTACTTTTTGCAGGCGCGCCTGTACGTCAGCCTGCCGGGCGTGAATGCCGAAGTCGCGCAGAAGATCGTCGAGACGGCACATCAGACGTGCCCATACTCGAAAGCCACGCGCGGCAATATCGACGTTGAAATCGCACTGGTTTGAGGTGTGTCGGCGTGGCCGGTTCGCCGGCGTCCTTCAGGCGAAGGGCGCGGTGAACCGGCTATGTCGGGTGATCGCCAGAACGCGGTGGCTGCGGATTGTTGGCGGGGTTCGTGTCGTACTTGAATACGCGTTCGATGCCGGATTCGGGCTCGCGTGCCAGTGCCTCAAGCTCGGCTTCGAGCGAATCGGCGGTTTCCTTCGAATAGATCTGCTCGCCTTCCACATACACCGTGAAAGAGCGCAGATACTTCGCTTTCTTTTCAGGGTTCTCGATGGTCTGCCGCGTCCACTCGTATAGCGGATACGCCGCCGTGCCAAGTTCTTCCGCTTCCTTCACATAACCCGCAAACGCGTCGTACTGGCATGTGACCGTGGCGTGATGCCGTTGCAGCACCGCATGCAGCGGCGCGTACGACTGCGCAGACGGATCGGCGCGCAATGCAAGCGCCCGTTCGTCGGAAACCGTCATACGGATCTGGAACTGCCATGTGTCCTGCATGGTTTTCCCCAATCGAGCCATGCGGTGATTCTAGCGAATGGCTGAAATCTCAGCCTCCCTTCGCGAGCCGATTCTGAAGTCTCAGAACAAGTTCGTCGCTGTCAGCCTAAAAATGAAAGAAACCGCATATAAATCAATGGCATAACAAATTCAAGCGAAGCCGGAAAAATTGGCATACCCCTTGCGATATAGGCGTCCACTGGCCACCCGGCCACAAGACAAGCGATGCAGCCTCACGCATCCAAGATCAAGGAGACATGCTTTGCAAACGACTTCGCACGCCCACGGCCCGTCGCAGCCGCTGCCCGCGCAGCAACCCGTCACCAAGACGCGCTTCTGGCCGGAAGGCTGGTGGAAGCTGATGGAATACCGGATCGGCATCATCCCGCTGCCTGTCTACGTCATCCTGGCCGCGCTGATCACGGGCTTCGCCGTGACGGGCAAGGTGCCCGGCGAAATTTCGATGGCCATCGCCGTACTCGCCTTCTTCGGCTTCACCTGCGCCGAACTGGGCAAGCGTCTGCCCATCCTGCGCAATATCGGCGCGGCCGCGATCTGCGCGACCTTCGTACCGTCTGCGCTCACCTACTACCATCTGCTGCCCAAGCCCGTGCTTACTCTGACCACGGACTTCACCAAGCAGACGAACTTCCTGTACCTGTTCATTGCGTCGATCATCGTCGGCAGCTTTCTGAGCATGGACCGGCGCGTGCTGATCCAGGGTTTCATCAAGATCTTCGTGCCGCTCGCAGTCGGCTCGATTGCGGCTGCCATCGTCGGCACGGCTGTCGGTGCGGCGTTCGGGCTTGGCGTCAAGCACACGCTGCTGTATATCGTCGTGCCCATCATGGCGGGCGGCGTCGGCGAGGGCGCGATTCCGCTGTCCATCGGCTACTCGGAAATCATGCATCTGCCGCAAGGTCAGCTGTTCGCGCAAGTGCTGCCGCCCGTGATGCTCGGTAGCCTCACGGCGATCGTGCTGTCCGGTGCACTCGACATGCTCGGCAAGCGCTATCCGCATCTGACGGGCCGCGGCCGTCTGCAGGTCGGCGAGAAAGATGAAATGGACCCGGTGAAGGAAGAAATCTCCGGCCATATCGATGTCACGCATATCGCCGCCGCCGGCATCACGGCCATCACGCTGTATCTGCTCGGTTTGATGTGCCGCAACCTGTTCGGTCTGCCCGCGCCCGTCGCGATGCTGTTCCTCGCCGTGCTGGTGAAGCTCGCGCGCGCCGTCTCGCCGCAGTTGCAGGAAGGCGCATTCGTGGTCTACAAGTTCTTCTCGACGGCGGTGACGTATCCGCTGCTGTTCGCCATCGGCGTCGCGATGACGCCGTGGGACGAACTGATGGCCGCCTTCACGTTTGCCAATATCGTGACCATCGTCGTGACGGTCGCGACACTGATGGGCACGGGCTTTGTGGTTGGCCGCTTCCTGAAGATGTACCCTATCGACACCGCGATCGTGAACGCTTGCCACAGCGGCCAGGGCGGCACGGGCGACGTCGCGATCCTGACGGCGGCCAACCGCATGACGCTGATGCCGTTCGCGCAGATCGCCACGCGTATCGGCGGCGCCATCGTGGTGACGCTGACGCTGATCCTGCTTGCGCATTTCGGCTGACGCACCCGCGCAATCCCGTGTCGGGCGCGCAAGCCGGCGCATAAAGCAGCTTGCGGCGCCCGGCATCGATGAGGTTGAATGTGCGCGTAAGAACAAGAAGCATACCGTTGTGGGCATGGGCCGCTGCCATCGCGCTGTATCTCGGCGCGGCGGCGGCGGCCGTCGAATTTGCGTGGGACCGCGCCATCGACGCGCTCGCGCAGGTCGGCGCACACCGGCTGGATCTGTATGCAGCCAGCCTCAAAAGCGAGCTGGGCCGCTACGAGATGATGCCCGCCATCGTCGCGCGGCAGGACAGCGTGCGTGCGTTGCTTGCGGCGGGTTCGCGCGCGTCGCCGGACCTGCTGCACGAAGTCGATACCTATCTCGAAGCCGTCAACAACGAAGCAGGCAGTCTCGCCGTCGACGTGATCGACCTGCAGGGCGAGGTGATCGCCGCGAGCAACTGGAACCAGTCGTTCAGCTTCGTCGGCACCAATGTTTCGTATCGGCCGTACTTCAAGGATGCGCTCGCGCATGGCACCGGGCGCTTCTTCGGCATCGGCACCAACACTGGCATGCCGGGGCTGTACTATGCGAGCGCCGTGCGCGTTGCGGGCAAGCCGGTCGGCGCGACGGCGGTGAAGCTGAGCGTCGATGCGCTCGAAACGGCCTGGCGAGCGCCCGGCGAGGCCGCCATGGTGATCGACAGCAACGGTGTGATCGTCATCTCGACCGTACCCGCGTGGAAGTTCACGGCGATCCGGCCCATCACCGCGCAACAGCAGCGCGTCATTCAGGACTCGCGGCAATACGCGGGCCGCAATGTCGATGCATTGCCGTACCGCCGTGTCGGCGACTGGAACGACGCGGCATGGCTCGGGCGCTTTCCCGACTGGCGGCGCGCCGGTCACACCACGCAATTCCTCGTGATGTCTCGGCCTGCGCCGCAAGCGGGCGATTCGATCATGGTGCTGCTCGATGTCGCCAGCGCGCGTCGACAGCAACAGGTTGCGCTCGCGTTCGTGACGGGCGCGTTTCTGATCGCCGGGCTTTATGCGTTGTACGCGGCGCAGCGGCGCCGCACGATTGCCGTCAGGCTGAAGGCGCAGGACGCGCTGCGCGCCGCGAACGACCGGCTGGAGATGACCGTCGCGCAACGCACGGCAGCGCTGGTGGAAACCAACGAACGCATGCAGCAGGAAATCGTCGAACGCAAGCGCACTGAGCAGCGTTTGCGCGACACGCAGCAGGAAGTGGTGCACGCGGGCAAGCTCGCCGTGCTCGGCCAGATGGCGGCCGGTCTCACGCACGAGTTGAATCAGCCGCTGGTGGCAATCCGCACGCTGTGCGATAACGCGCGCACGTTTTTCGAGCGCAATCAGCCCGCGCAGGCAGTGGCGAATCTGGAGCGTGTCGCGAAACTGGTCGACAGCATGGCCGTGCTGACGGGCGAACTGAAGACTTTTGCGCGCAAGCCGGACGTCGAACGGATGGCCGTGTCGCTGAACGAAGCGGTCGCGCACGCGCGGCTTATCTACGAAGCGCGTATTCGCGATGAAGGCGTGCAACTCGACGTGAACATTCCGGCAGGCTCGACAGTGTGGGCAGAATCGAGCCAGTTGCAGCAGGTCATCGTCAATCTGCTCGGCAATGCGCTCGACGCCGTGCATCACGAAGAAAAACGCATCATCACGATTGCCGCCGCCGACCCCGACGCGCGCGAGCGCGTGCTGTTCACACTCGCCGACACCGGCCCCGGCATCGCGCCCGACGTGCTTGCCCATCTGTTCGAGCCGTTCGTGACCACCAAGCCGCGCGGGCAGGGACTGGGACTTGGCCTCGCGATTACGTCGCGTATCGTCGAGGGTTTCGGTGCGAAGATTTCGGCCGCCAATCTGGCAGGCGGCGGCGCACAATTCACTATCGAATTCGCGGCGGCGACGTCGCAGAGGGTGGTTCATGGGAGATGAAATCAGGGTTCTCGTCGTCGAAGACGATGAGAACGTTCGCGTCGGCGTCGAGCAGGCGGTGGCGCTGGCGGGCTTTTCGGTCAGCGCGTTTGCATCGGCGGCGCAGGCGTTGGCCGAGGTTGCGCCGGGCGCGCCCGTCGTGATCGTGTCGGACGTACGGATGCCGGGCATCGACGGCTTGCAGCTGCTCGACAAGGTGATGGCCATCGATGCACAGATTCCCGTCGTGCTGATCAGCGGACACGCCGATATTTCCACGGCAGTAGGCGCGATGCAGGTCGGTGCCTACGATTTCATCGAGAAGCCGTTTTCGTCGGACCACATCGCGGGCCGCGTCGCGCGTGCCGTCGAGAAGCGGCGCCTTACGCTCGAAGTGCAGGGCTTGCGCGCGGCGCTCGACAACTGGCAAGGCATCGAAGCGCTGGTGCTCGGCAAGTCGCCTGCCATGGCCGATGTACGCAAGAAGATCCTGCGGCTCGCGGATACATCCGTGTCGGTGCTGATCACGGGCGAGACGGGCACGGGCAAGGAGCTGATCGCGCGCAGCCTGCATGACTTCGGTGGGCGTCGCGACAAACATTTCGTCGCGCTCAATTGCGGCGGCCTGCCGGAGCAGATTTTCGAAAGCGAACTGTTCGGGCATGAAGCGGGTGCGTTCACGGGCGCGATCAAGAAGCGCGTCGGCAAGATCGAATGGGCGAATGGCGGCACGCTGTTTCTCGACGAAATCGAAACCATGCCGGTTCCGCTGCAGATCAAGATGCTGCGCGTGCTGCAGGAACGCACGCTGGAGCGGTTGGGCGCGAATGAATCGATAGCAGTGGATTGCCGCGTGATCGCGGCGTCGAAGGCCGATCTCGCGGCGCTAGCGGCTGAAGGCGGTTTTCGTGCGGACTTGCTCTACCGGTTGAACGTCGCGCAGATCGAATTGCCGCCGTTGCGTGAGCGGCGTGAAGACGTGCCGCTGCTGTTCGAGCATTTCGTGCTGGCGGCCGCGCGGCGTTTTGCACAGCCGGCGCCGGTCGTGTCGGCGTCGCAGTTGTCGGAACTGATGACCCATCAATGGCCCGGCAACGTGCGCGAGTTGCAGAACGTCGCGGACCGCGTCGTGCTAGGTCTGACGGGCGACAGCCTGTTGGCGGAAAGCAGCGGTACGGTAGCACCGGCGGCCAAGGGCGGCACGCTCGCCGATCAGATGGCGTACTTCGAGCGCATGCTCATCGAGGACATGCTGAGGCGCTGTCACGGCAGCGTCGCGGACGCGAGCGAGGCGCTCGGCATGCCAAAGAAGACGCTGTATCACAAGCTGCGGCAACTGAAGATTGCTGCGCGTGATGTGCAGGGTGAAGAGAGCGAGGCCTAGCCTAGCGCTTGATGTTTTCCATCAACACCTGCACGAACGCCTTGCTTGCCGCCGTGCGATAAGCGTCCTTGCGTTGCAGCAGCACAGCCGTGCGCACAGGCAGCGGTGGATCGAGTGGCACGGGTAGCAATTCCGGGTGCTCGCGCGCGATGCCGTCAGGCAGCACAGTCGCAAGCTGCCCATGGCGCACGATCTCGACGATGGCGCTGATCGAGTTCGCTTCAATCGCCACCTGCGGGCGTACGCGCTGTTGCGTGCAATATTCGTCGATATAGCGGCGGGTCGCGAACGCCCTGTTCAGCAACACGAGGGATTCCTTCGCGAAGTCCTGAGCCGTTAGCGCCTTGCGCCGCGATGCACGCGCATGCGTACGGCCGACCACCAGACTCAACGTTTCCTGAAACAGCAGCTGGCTTTCTATTTCCGCTGCATGCACCGGCTCGAAGGCGATACCGATGTCCAACCTGTCGTCGGCGAGTTGGGCTTCGATCTGGTCCTGGGTGATTTCGTGCAGGTCGATGGCGATGCCCGGATGCGACGCATAGAACCGGTCGATCACCGGCCCTACCAGATACGCCGTGAAAGTCGGCGTGACGGCCAGACGCAGATTGCCGCGGCTCAGTTCGCTCACGTCGAGAATCGCCCGCACGCCCGCATCGAGATCTTGCAGCGCGAGCTTCGCGTAGCGCATCCACGCGTCGCCCGCATCCGTCAGTTGCACCGTTCGCCCTGACCGGTCGAGCAACTGTGTCCCCAACATCTCTTCCAGCTGCCTGATCTGCTGCGACAGCGTGGGCTGCGACACATGCAGCGCCTCGGCGGCGCGCGTGAAATTGCGGTGCTCCGCGACGGCCAGAAAGTAACGGATATGACGTAGCAGCATGCCGGCTCCCGACTGATGACCCTGACGCCGAAACTATTGGTCTTGCCTATTGTCATCATCATAAACCGGTCTTGGACACTATGGTCGATCGAGTCCATTCTTTGTTCAACGCGCCGCACAGCGCGACTGAATGGAGCAGATCATGCAAGACATCATCGACGGTTTTCTGAAGTTTCAACGCGACGTTTTTCCGGCGCGCAAGGAGTTGTTTCGCAAGCTGGCGACCAGCCAGACACCGCGCACGCTATTCATCTCGTGCTCGGATAGCCGGATGGTGCCGGAACTCGTGACGCAGCGCGAACCGGGCGACCTGTTCGTGATCCGCAACGCCGGCAATATCGTGCCGTCGTTCGGCCCCGAACCGGGCGGCGTGTCGGCCACGGTCGAATATGCGGTGGCTGCGCTGGGCGTCACGGATGTCGTGATCTGCGGCCATTCCGCCTGCGGCGCGAGGACGGCCGTCGCGACTGGCAAGTGTCTCGATCACATGCCCGCTGTCGCCAACTGGCTGCGTTACGCGGATTCCGCGAAGCTGGTCAACGAGTCGCGCGAGCATGCCGGCGAGCGCGAGCGGATCGACTCGATGGTGCGCGAAAACGTGATCGCGCAACTCAACAACCTCAAGACCCATCCTTCCGTCGCGCTGGCGCTCGCACAGGGCCGCCTGAATCTGCATGGCTGGGTCTACGATATTGAATCCGGTTCCATCGATGCGCTCGACAGCAGCACGCGCCAGTTTGTTTCGCTGGCCGCGCATCCCGATGTCAACGCGACGCAGGACACACGCGTCGCAGCTTCCTGAATTTTCCCTCGCCGTTCCTCTCAGCTTTACTCTTTCAAGGAGTCACATCATGACCCAATCGCAAGTCAGCCAGAACGCCCGCATCGCCCTGATGGAAACCATCATCGACGCCAAGACGCGCAAGAACCTCACGTTCGAAGCCATCAACGAAGGCACGGGCCTGAGCATTGCCTACACGACGGCTGCTCTGCTCGGCCAGCACGCGCTGCCCGAAAAGGCCGCGAAACTGGTCGCCGAACGCCTCGGCCTCGACGATGACGCCGTGCGTCTGCTGCAGACCATTCCCGTGCGCGGCAGCATTCCGGGCGGCGTGCCGACCGATCCGACCATCTATCGCTTCTACGAAATGGTGCAGGTGTACGGCTCGACGCTGAAGGCGCTGGTTCACGAGCAGTTCGGCGACGGCATCATCAGCGCGATCAACTTCAAGCTCGACATCAAGAAGGTGCAGGATCCCGACGGCGGCGAGCGCGCCGTGATCACACTCGACGGCAAGTATCTGCCGACCAAGCCGTTCTGATCGTCATGGCCTGAGCACCGTAGCAGATTTCGTATAAGGAGAGTCACGCCGGCGACGCTCAAGGCGTGACGTGTGTTCTCGTCGTCAGCGGTTGGGTGTTCGTCTCGGCGAACAGTTGCGAGACGGGCACGGGCCGCTGGTAGAAATAGCCCTGACCATACGGAATGCCAAGGCTGCGCAGCGCGTCGTGCTGCGCCTGTGTTTCAACGCCTTCGGCCACCACTTCCATCCCGTAGTGCTTCGACACGGCGGCGATCGCGCGGATCAGTTCGGCGCCGCCGCGGTCGACCTGCCGCACGAACTGGCCGTCGATTTTCACGTAATCGAATGGATAACGGCCGAGCAGATCGAGGTTGCTGTGCTGCGTGCCGAAATCGTCGATGGCGAACTGGACGCCTTGCGCTTTCAGCGTCTCGAAGATCGCTTCGATGCGTGGATGCTTGTCGAGCAAAAAGCGCTCGGTGACTTCGAGCACGAGTGTGATGCCGTCGGGCAGTGTGTCATTGACGGCCAGCACATCCGCGACAAAACCCTTGCGTTCCAGATCCATCGGCGCGACGTTCACAGCTACGCGCAACGGGCGGGTACTCGTCTTTTGCGCGATGTCGGCCGTCGCGCGTTGCAGCGCGAAGCGGGTGACGCGTGCCAGCAGGCTGCTGCTTTCCACTTCCGTCATGAACGCGGTGGGACTGACGTTGCCCCATTTCGGATGCGTCCAGCGTATCAACGCGTCAACGCCTGCCACACGGCGTGTGTCGATCTCGACCACGGGTTGATACGCGATATGCAATTGCCCTTGCCTGAGCGCGCGGCGCACAGCGGACAGCAGCTGGCGGCGCGGCGCGAACATGATCAGGTAAGCGGCCGCGATCCACAGATTGACGATGATGGCGGCCGCGGTGCCGAGCAGGCCGTATTTCCAGTGCGTTTGCGTGACGAACTCGGGCGCGGCGACGACGATGACGGAGAACGTCCAGCGCGGCGACGCCGCACGCGTGCCGCGCAAGCTGGCTGCGCTTTGAGCGGAAATCAGCTCGCCGCGTGCATTCAACGCGCGCGCATTCGACACGACGAGCACTACCTGGCCCGCTTCGTAGCGCACGCCATGCGCGAGCGTATCGGCGAGGTAAGCCGATTCGACGATGTACAACAGGCCGGCGCTGCGTTGCGTCGGCATGTACAGAGGCATCACGGGCGATTGCGGCTGCCAGGGCGTACCGCCTGTCAGATCGAGCGTGATACCGGAAGGCGCGGGCGTCAGATAGTCGGAGAGAGGAATGTCGATCGAGCCAAGCGCCGACGAACAGTACAGGCGCCGGTTGGCCACGAGGTTGACGCTGCGCACGTAGAGCACGTACGTATTCAGTTCCGAGAGCCGATGTTCGACCTGCGTGCACGCCTGTCCGGGCAACACGGCCAGTTCGTCGTGCTGGCTGGACACGACGCTGTCGAGAATGCGGTCGATCGATGCCACCATGTCTTTCGCAATCAGACTTTCGCGTTCCCGAATGGTGGCCTGGTCTTCATGCCGTGCCCACAGCGCAGACACGACCAGCACGCACGCGCCGCATATCAGCGCGACAACGAGTGCGAACATCGGAGTGAAGCCGCGGGTCACGACAGCGGCATGGCGGAAAGTTTGGAACGTGCTCACATCGTGGTCCGATGGTGATGCCGGTCGCAGGAACGATGCTGGAATCGTCGGATAAATATAGCATGCGACGCCCGTCTGGACGGCACCGATGATGCATGCATACGGAAACGCCCGTTCGAATCGCAATCCTGATTAATTTGCGTATCAGAGTTGTGCCGAATGCGCTTTGTTAATTGCATTTCGACGGAATTGAGAAATGCGTAAAGAAGGGAGACGTCCGCATTTCCGGCAATAAAGGCGAGGAAATAAGAGCATGCAAAATGAATTGCCGTTTGATAAATTCGTTTTGAATTGGTATGACCCATTGGGCATAGAGCATATGTTCGAGAAATATTTTGTAATGAGCGTTGACACGCTGACGTTTGCCCAACTAATCTACCGCTCATCGTAAGCTGACAGTCATTCAAAACGGGTGCATCAAATCATTATTATGCCCGCGGTCGGCTGGTCGAGTCTTTACACGCGCGGCATTGCCGCGTGTCCGGTATTGATGTCGTAATTTTTTCTCAAGCTCTCGTTTTAAAAGTGTAAATATCGGCGAATTGGGCCGAGGCCCGTTTTCGTCTGTTTATTGCAAAACTTTCATTCGCATTTAAGCGCGTGAGGGAGACCTTTTTGCGCGATTTTTCTAATTAAAAGAAAAACGCATAACCACACCTTTCCAGAGCTGCTTTATCCGATAAGGACGAATCATGCGAGCATGTTTTCGGTTAAAGGCGGAGTGCCTGCTGGTGGCTGCGACGCTGGTGTTGAGTGCATGTGGTGGCGGAGACGATGCAGGACTGACGTCGAGCAAATCGGCGCAGGTGGGCGCGACGGCGCCGGCGTCGCAACCGGCGCTGTCGGCGCCGCCTGTTGCCGATGCGTCGATCAACAAGACGGTGCCTCCCGTCGAGTTGCCCGACACCGTGAAGCCGATCAACTACAAACTGTGGTTCCGGCCCAATCCGGATCTGAACGCCTTCGACGGCCGCGCTGACGTCGAGATCCAGGTGACGAAGAACATCAACCAGATTGTGATTGCCGGGCATCGCATCAAGTTCGTCAATGGCAAGACGACGCTGCAACCGGGCAACATTCAACTGATCGCGACACCGCAGGACGATGGCGACTTCTATCAGCTGCGGCCCGTGAGCGGCCAGATCCATCCCGGCAACTATTCGCTGCATATGGAGTGGTCGGGCATCATCAACTTCAAGACCTACGACGATCCCGCCACCAAGACGGGCGGCAGTTGCGGCGACGATCCGTATCCGGGCTGCTCGGCTGCGGAAGGCATTTTCCGCGTCGATCTGAAAGGCACCGACGGCACCACCAGCGGCGCGATTCTCACGCAAGGCGAAACCAATCTGGCGCGCCAGTGGTTCCCCGGCTGGGACGAGCCTGCGTTCCGCATGACCTATGAGGTGTCGGCGGAAGTGCCGCAGAGCTGGCGGGTCGTGTCGAATGCCGCCGAGAAGCCTGCCGTCAACGTGGCTAGCGGCTACAAGCGCGTGTCGTTCGACAAGACCCCGCCGATGCCGCAATACCTGCTGTTCTTCGGCGGCGGCATGTTCGATACGCTGGAAGACGATTTCACCAGCCCGTTGAAGGACGGCAAGAATCTGCATCTGCGGATCTTCACGCCGCCCGGCATGCGTGACTGGGCCGTGCCCGCGATGCAGCAGACCAAGCAGGCGCTCGATTACTACTATCGCTACACGGGCATCCCGTTGCCGCTGACGAAGTTCGACACGATCGCCGCGAACGATGCGTTCAAGGACCAGAAGGACCTGAACTTCGGTGGCATGGAGAACTGGGGCGCCATTCTCGAATTCGCCGACGACATCCTGCCGCCGCCCGGCACGACGATGTCCGACTACGGCGTGACCGTGCTCACGCACGAAGCCGCGCACCAGTGGTTCGGCGATCTCGTCACGCTCGACTGGTGGGACGACGTGTGGATGAACGAATCGTTCGCGACGTACTTCGAGAACAAGACGAAGATCCTGTTTTTCCCGGACCGCTTCAACTGGGTCGATGAAGTGAAGACCAAGTACGCGGTGATGTCGCGCGATCTGCGCAACACGTCGTTCCCGGTGCAGCCGAACTTCAACGACTGGGCTTCGAACGATTTCGTGTTGAGCGCGAGTCCGTTCACGTACGACAAGGGCGGCATCGTGCTGAAGATGCTGGAGAACTATCTCGGCGATGCCGTGATGCGCCGTGGCCTGCAATCGTATCTGGCCGATTATTCGCTCGGCAATTCGACGCCGAAGCGTCTGTGGGACGAGCTGGCGAAAGTCAGCGGCGAGCCGATGGTGGCGATCGGCGACAGCTTCGTGCGGCAAACGGGTGTGCCGCTGGTATCGCTCGATACGCAGTGCGATCTGACCAGCAACCAGACGGTCGTCACGCTCAAGCAGTCGCCGTATCCGAACCAGAACCTGTATCCGGGCATTCAATGGACTGTGCCGTTGACGCTCGCTTATGGCGAAGGGCTGTCGCGCCGCAAGACCGTCGCGCTGAAGGACACGCAGATGCAGGTGCGCGTGAACGGCTGCACGGCTGTCGTCGCGGATCCGAGCGGGCTGGACTACTACGTGACGAACTATGGCGACAACGCGTGGAGCCAGTTGCTCGCGCAGAGCAGCGCACTGACCGATCCCGTGCTGCTGACCAACCTGCAGATGGAAGCGAAGATGCTGGTGAATTCGGGTCTGGCGAATCCGTCGCGCGCGACCACGATCGGCTCGATCACGCCGCCTGTGACGGCGATGGCGCGCCGTCAGCTGCTGGTCGCGCCGCAACAGGTGCAGCCGGAGCGCCCGGTGTTGCGCTATCAGGGCAAGCTGAAGGCGCGTAACAAGGCCGAGTAACGTGCCTGTGTCGTGAAGGATCGCGCGCCCGTCTGCTTCATGTGGACGGGCGCGCGATTTTTTCAGGCGATCGACCTGCGTGCTGCGCGCAGTTCATCAGGCGCCAGATAGAACGTCGTATTGTCGGCGAGTTTGTCGATCATGAAATCGATGAACGTCCTCACGCGTCGCGGCTGCTCGGTGCGCGAGCGATAGTAGACGTAGACCGATTCGCGCTGCGTCATGTGCTGCATGAGCAGCGGAACCAGCCGTCCACTGCGGATGTGCGACACCGCCGAAAAACTGCCGAGTTGCCCGATAGCCAGACCCGCGAGCACGGCGTCGGTCTCCGCGTCGATGTCGTTCGCGCAGAGTGTCGCGGGCACGTCGCGATAGACGATTTCATTACCGATCAGAAACTCCCACGGTGCCAGCTTGCCGGTGTTCGCGCGACGGTATCCCGTGCAGCGATGCGCATCGAGATCGTCGACGCTCGACGGCGTGCCGTGTCGTTCGAGATAGGCCGGCGACGCACACACGATCAGCTGAATAGGCAGCAACCGCCGCGCAATCGTGCCGCCCGCAGGCGGTGAGCCGCCGCGAAAACCGACGTCGGCGCGATCGCTGACGAGATCGGTGAAATGGTCGTCGAAGCGCACGTCCAGTTGGACGTCAGGGTAGAGCGCGGCGAATTCCAGCACGGACTGCCACAGCACCGCGCGGCCGAGCGCCATGGGCGCGCTCACGCGCAACGGGCCCGCGACTTCGTCTTTGGCGCGGCGAGCGTCGTCGATAGCCGACGACAGCGTCGCGAGCGCCGGTTCGACGCTTTGCAGCAGCCGCTCGCCTTCCTCCGTCAGGCTCAGCTTGCGGGTGGTGCGGTGAAAGAGCCGCACGCCCAGCGACTTTTCAAGCTGCATCACCGCGTGGCTGGCCGCCTGCGGCGAGATGCCCTGATCCACGGCTGCCTTGCGCAGATTGCCGAGCGTGGCGGCGCGCACGAAGATCGAAATGGCGCGGACCTCGTTCATCGCCTGTCTCCGATTCGCAAATAAAAGTTGATTATCAGTCTAGCAATTGATGGCTAGTTTATGCGAATCGGGCGGCCTATTCTTCGTTACACCTTCACCACGAACGTAGGAGCAGCAAATGAGCAACGCCACCCAACAACAGTTCAAGCGCGTCTGGTTCATCACGGGCGCTTCGCGCGGTCTGGGCGCGCTGATCGCCCAGGCGGCACTCGCCGACGGCAACGCCGTGGTCGCTGCGGGCCGCAATGCCGCCGCGATCGTCGAGCGTCTCGGCGAATCGCCGGCCTTGCTGCCCGTCGCACTCGACGTGACGAACGAAGCGCAGGCGAAAGCCGCCGTCGAGGCTGCCATCGAAAAGTTCGGCCGCAGCGACGTGCTGATCAACAACGCCGGTTTCGGCCTGCTCGCTGCCGTCGAGGAATCGAGCGACGCGGACGTGCGCCGCATGTACGACACCAACGTTTTTGGTCTGCTGAATGTGACGCGCGCCGTGCTGCCCGTGATGCGCAAGCAGCGCTCGGGGCACGTGATCAACATGTCGTCGATTGGCGGGTATCGCTCGGGTCCGGGCTTTGGCGTGTACTGCTCGACCAAGTTCGCCGTCGAAGGCATCACGGAAGCGTTGCACGCCGAACTGGCTCCGCTTGGCATTCACGCAACGGTGGTCGAGCCGGGCTATTTCCGCACGGATTTTCTCGACGCGACGTCGCTGGTGGTCGGCAAGGAGATCATCGACGATTACGACGAGACGTCGGGCAATGTGCGCCGCTTCGCGGTCGGCATGAATCACAACCAGCCGGGCAACCCTGACAAGCTGGCGGCGGCGATGGTCACGCTGGTCGATGCGCAAACGCCGCCGCTGCGCCTGCCGCTCGGCACGGATACGCTGAAGGCGATCGGCGATAAGAACGCCTTCGTGACGGCGGAAACGGAAACGTGGAAGGCACTGTCGGCATCGACTGATTTTGCTGAGTGAGTCGTGATCGATAGCGTGTGAGAACGCGCGAAAGCGTGAAGATGAAAAGCAACGGCGCCGCTGCGAGAGCAGGCGGCGCCGTTGTCTTATATGCAGGCCGAAGAAGCGCGTTACTTTGGCGGTGGCAGCGACGGATCGAGCTTGGCGGAATCGTGCACCAGTTGATCCGTCATCGCGGCTGCAACAGGGTTCGATCCCGCGCCGGGTTTCATCGCGCGTTGCTGATCCTGCTGCTCGGTGGTCGCGCGAACGGCTGACATGTCAGGCGGCGGCAGCGATGGATCTAGCCTGGCGGAATCGCGCACCAGTTGATCCGTGTGGGCCGCGCCCGTCTGGGACGAACCGCGATTCGCGTTGCTGCGCTGATCGGTGTGCGTGGATGCGCTGAGGTTGGCAGACGGTGACGTCGTCGGCGGCGGCAGCGACGGATCGAGTTTCGCCGACTCCTTGACCAGTTCATCCGTTTCCGGCGTCGAACCTTGCTGGGTGGTTTGCGGGCGGCGTTCCAGGCTGCTGTCGCGTCCGCGTTGCGTGCGTGGAGCGGGTACGACCCTGGGTGCTCCCGCGTCCTGTACGTTCACCGAAGCAACGGCTGTCGGTTGCGACGGTTGCGTCGGTTTGGCGGGGGGGGGCGGTTGTGTCGCAACGGCAGTGGGTGCGGGCACTACTGCGGCAGGTGCAGGTGCGACGGGTGCAGGCGCCGCTGCTACCGGTGCGGTTGCTTTGGCTGCCGGTTTTGCAGGCGCAGGGACGCTCGGCTGCTGCATGACAACGGCTCGATTCGTGCTCTCAGTCGACGGTTCTGACTGGCCGATGCTGCCTTCCGTCATGTGATTTTCACTGACGTTCGAATCGACGGCAGGCGGGCGCACGGATTCATCCATGCCCGCGGTAGCCTCGGCCGTTGCGCGGCGGTCTGCCTGCAACACCATCAGGTAGGTGGTCAATGCTGCGCCGAGCACGAGGCCGGCGAGAATCATCAAGATCTTTCGGGTGGTCATCATACTGGCTGACGCTCGTTCAAACGGCGCGGGCGCGTCGTGTTCGGCGACGGCTCGCGACTTTAATCAGACCAATGCCAGCAAGTGGCGAGCCTGACAAGTGGAAACACGCGGGCGATAAGGGGAGAAGCGCGCTTTCCCGTGCGGGAGCATCCATACGGAAAGTCCCGGACGAGCCGTCCGAAAAGGGACGAAGACTGCCGCGTGCATGAAACGCGGCGAGTCGAAGCTACTCCGATTATCGAACGCTTCGGTTTAGTTTGCGTGTCGAGAACGGGCGCACTGACGGCGCGCTGATTGGACAACTAATCGTCTGATCAATCCCAGGGACTGGGGGCGAACAATCCCTGTTGCCTGCGCATGCCACGCCGCAGGAACCAGTGCCGCACGGCACTGAGCTTGCGCGGCAAGCCCGGCATCCGATTGCCTTCGATGCGGGCTTTTGCGCATGACGTCGCGTACTCGATCGCCTCTTCCTCGGAAGAAAAGTAGCCGAGGATGCCAAAGGCTTTACGCCGTCCGCTCGGGCCGGTGACGAACACGCTGGCCGCGTATCCGCGAGCGCCGACGGACGCAAGTGGGATGATGACGTGGCTTCGGTAATGCACTGCGTGCCTGTCCATGATCATCCTCCGGGGTTTGCCCTGGTGACATGGTACACGGTACGAAAGCATGGCCGCAATGGATTGCGGGCGGGAAAAATAATTCGCCGATGCTTTGAGGCTCGTGGCGCATTGTGCAGGCAAATGTTCTTATCGTCGGTTAATTGTCTTTTTGTCAGTTTTATTTTTTATTTTTTGATGTTCGCGCTTGTGGTTGGGTGCGTGTTCTTGCGGGCATGCGCAGAGGTAACAGCACATGCCATCGACAGCAACATCCAAGCCGTTCGACTCGCTCGAACGACACGTTCGCCATTCGCCGTCTGTTCATGTCCCAGGCCCATGCCTATCGTTCCGAGCACGTAGATATCGGAATGAGAGGACTGCGATGGACGACGATTACCGATGGTTTGATCTACCCACGCGCCTGTTGATGGCAGCGTTATTTTTGCAATCGGGTATCGGCAAACTGCTCGATCGCGCAGATACCGAAGCCTACATGCGGGCATTCGATCTCCCGAGCTTCCTGTTGTGGCCGGCAGCCGTGTGGGAACTCATCGCTAGCGTGCTGCTGGCGCTGGGACTCGGCACCCGATGGGTCGCTTTGCTGTTGTCGGGCTGGTGCCTGCTCACAGCCGTGATTTTTCACACCGACTTCACAGATCAGCTCATGCAGATCATGTTCTTCAAGAACATGGTGATGGCGGGCGGTTTCATTGCAGTGGCAAGGTCGGGCGCGCCGGGGCTGAGTATCGATAGCTGGCTCACGCAACGGCGTAGCGTCAATGCACGCGAGGACAGGCGGATGACGGCAGGCCGCTGGTGAGCATCTGATGACACGAAAACCGGGCCGGCACGCATCGGCCACGCGTTTCGCGCGATCAACGGCGGCGGGAGAGCAAACATGTTCGATGTGCGAAAAGCGCTGCTGTTCTGCCTTTGCTTCCTGCCGCTGGCGATGGGGTGGTGGGTGGTGGCAGCCGAGCCCGAAGACCAACCGGCAACATCCACGACAACGCGTTGGGTAAAGGAATGGAATGCGCACGATGCCATCGCGCTTGGCAATCTGCTGACTCCGGATGCCGAATTCGTGCTGGTGAGCGGCATGCTGCTACGCGGACGCGAAGACTTCACGCTCTGGCATGGTCAATTGTTCGCGGGCAGGTACGGGAAAAGCGTGTTTCGGCAAGACGGTCCCGCCGAATTGACCATGATCCGGCCGGATATCGCGTTGATTCACTGGCGCTGGTCGATCAGCGGTGTCGAGAATCCGGATGGAAATCCGGTGGCCGCTTATCGCGGTATTTTCACCTGGGTATTGATCAAGACCGACGGCCAATGGCTGATACGTGCCGCGCAGAATACGATCGATGAAGAATAGTGTGGCGTGAGAGGGCGCGCTTGCTCACAACCGCAGCCCAGCCATCAAAACCATCCATGGCCGGGCCGCGATTTCGTTCACATGACGCTAGCGATTACTGTGCGCCAAGCTTCTTGATCAGCGCGCCGAGCTGCGCCGTTTCTTCTTCGTTGAGATCCGTCAGCGGTGCACGAACCGGGCCGGCATCATGACCGACCAGCTTCGCGCCCGCTTTCACGATACTCACCGCGTAGCCCTGACGGCGATTGCGGATCTGCAGGTACGGCAGGAAGAATTCATCGAGCAGGCGGTCCGTCGTGACGTGGTCGTTAGCGGCGATCGCGCGATAGAACTCCATCGCCGTCTTCGGAATAAAGTTAAACACTGCCGACGAGTACACCGGCACGCCCAGCGCCTTGTACGCAGCGGCATACACTTCAGCCGTCGGCAGGCCGCCAAGGTACGAGAAGCGATCGCCCATGCGGCGGCGGATCGTCACCATGCTTTCGATGTCGCCCACACCATCCTTGAAGCCGATCAGATTCGGGCACTTGTCGGCGAGACGCTCGAGCGAATCGGCATTGAGCTTCGAGTTCGCGCGGTTGTAGACGATCACGCCCATGTTCTTCACGGCCTTGCACACCTGCTCGACGTGCGCGGCGATGCCTTCCTGCGACGCTTCCGTCAGATAGTGCGGCATCAGCAGCACGCCTTGCGCGCCGTTACGCTCGGCTTCCTGCGCATATTCGATTGCGACGCGCGTCGGGCCGCCTGCACCGGCCAGAATCGGCACCTTGCCCTTGCAGGTTTCCGTTGCCGTGCGGATCACGTTCGAGTACTCGGACTTCGTCAGCGAGAAGAACTCGCCCGTACCGCCGGCGGCAAAGAGTGCCGTCGCGCCATACGGCGCAAGCCATTCGAGACGCGCGGCATAGGTGTCGGGACGGAAGTCGCCGTTGCTGTCGAAGTCGGTGATGGGGAACGACAGCAGGCCTTCGGAGACGATCGCTTTGAGTTCTTGTGGCGTGGTCATGATTGTGTTTGCGTTGAAATGTCAGTCAGGGTTGGCGGCCACGCGGGCCGCATTGTTCACGAGTGGAGCGAAGCTTCGCTGGTTTAGCGCACGAGGCAAGGGCGCTTGTTGTCGAACTTCCAGTTGGGGATCAGGTACTGCATCGCGACACCGTCGTCGCGCGCGCCAAGGCCATGTTGCTGATACAGCGCGTGCGCTTTCTCGACTGCATCCATGTCGAGTTCGATGCCGAGGCCGGATCTGGCCGGCACCTTTACCTTGCCGCCGACGATCTGCAGCGGATCGCGCGTCAGATACTGGCCGTCCTGCCAGATCCAGTGCGTGTCGATGGCGGTGATCTTGCCCGGCGCGGCTGCCGCGACATGCGTGAACATGGCCAGCGATACGTCGAAGTGATTGTTCGAATGCGAGCCCCATGTGAGGCCCCAGTCGTTGCACATCTGCGCGACGCGCACCGAGCCTTGCATGGTCCAGAAGTGCGGATCGGCCAGAGGAATATCGACTGATTGCAGCTGGATCGCGTGGCCCATCTGACGCCAGTCGGTGGCGATCATGTTGGTTGCCGTGGGCAGGCCCGTGGCGCGGCGGAACTCAGCCATCACTTCGCGGCCCGAATAGCCGTTCTCCGCGCCGCACGGATCTTCTGCGTACGCCAGCACGTCGTGCTGGTCGCGGCACAGCCGGATCGCTTCGGCCAGCGACCAGGCACCGTTCGGATCGAGCGTCACGCGTGCTTCGGGGAAGCGCTCGGCGAGGGCCGTGACCGCTTCGATTTCAGCGTCGCCCGCGAGCACGCCGCCTTTCAGCTTGAAGTCGTTGAAGCCATAGCGCGCTTGTGCTGCCTCGGCCAGACGCACGACGGTTTCGGGCGTCATGGCTTCTTCCGTGCGCAGACGCTCCCACGCGTCGCGCCCTTCTGCGCCGCTCGCGTAGGGCAGGTCCGTCTTGTTGCGGTCGCCGATGTAGAACAGATAGCCGAGCATTTCGACTTCGTCGCGTTGCTGGCCTTCGCCGAGCAGCGCGGCGACGGGCACGTTCAGATGCTGGCCGAGCAGGTCCAGGAACGCGGCTTCGAGCGCGGTGACGGCGTGGATCGTGGTGCGCAGATCGAAGGTCTGCAGGCCGCGACCGCCTGCGTCGCGGTCTGCGAACTGCTTGCGCACCTTGTTGAGCACGGCCTGCAGATTACCGATCGACTGGCCGACCACGAGCGGACGCGCGTCGTCGATGGTCTTGCGGATATTCTCGCCGCCCGGCACTTCGCCGACGCCGCTGTTGCCTGCGCTGTCGCGCAGAATCACGATATTGCGTGTGAAGAACGGGCCATGTGCGCCGCTCAGGTTCATCAGCATGCTGTCGCGGCCAGCAACAGGAATCACGCGCAATTCAGTGACGGTGGGAGCGCCTTGGGCCTGGGATGCAATCGTAGACATGAGAGTCGGTCCTGGGTTCGGTTCCGAAAAGTGGCCGTTGAGAGCCAGTGAAATTCAGTGAAAGCGGAGTGATGCGAGCGCTCAGGTTTGCGCGACGATTTCGACCCAGTTCGCGCCGCGTCCGCCTTCGCAGCGCGACAAGGCGGAAAGGGCGCCGGAACCGGCATCGATGGCATACACGACGACCTGTGTGGACCGTTCACCGCACGCGACCAGGTAGCGGCCAGACGGGTCGATCCTGAAGCCGCGCGGCTGCGCTTCGGTATCGGTGAAGCCTGCGTAGTCGAGCGAGCCATCACCGTTCACGCGATACGCGATCAGGCGGCTCGACGTGCGCTCTGCGACGTAGATGAAGCGGCCATCGGGCGTTACCTGAAGGTCGGCAGCCCACACCAGCGTGGCCGCCGTTGCTGCATCGACTTGCGCGGTGCGCGGGTAGCCGTCGTTCAGATGCGCAAGTGCCGGCGCACGCGGCGCAATGCTGCGCGCCGACAGCTTGCCTGTTTCGCTATCGCGCGCGAACACGGCGACGGTCGCGCGAAATTCGCTCGATACGTACAGCGTTTTTCCATCGGGCGAGAAGCGCAGATGACGCGCGCCGAAGCCCGCTTCCACCGGCACTTTCTGCACGAGTTCGAGCGACATGTCGTCAGCGTTACGCACGATGGCGAAGCAGAACACCGTGTCGGCGCCGAGCGATGCCGCGTACGCAAAGCGTCCGTCTGCCGAAGCAATCACGGAGTGCGCGTGCTGGATGCCGTCCACCACCTGGCGCGGCGCGAGTTCGCCCTGCTTCAGTGCGTTCGCGCGATACAGGCTCACGGAAGAGTCGCCATACGATGCGCCGAGCAGCCAGTCGTCGGACGGTGTCAGCGACACATACGCGAGGCTCGATTCAATCGATGCATGATGAAGCTGCGCGAGGCGGCCCGTGTTCGAATCGAACGAATACGTGACGATGCTTCGCTGCGCGCCGCGCGTGGCCGCGTGCAACACGCGGCTGTCGCTGGATAGCGCGAGCGGCATGACGGTATCGCCCGCGGGATGACGCGCGATGCGTTCGATCGCGCCTGTCGAGCCGTCGATGCGGAAGACAGCGAGATCGCCGTCTTCCGCGTTCGAAACGATGGCGAATAACGTCATTTCTGCTGCTGCCCGATTTCGTGATCGGCGAGGTATTCGAGCGCGCGAACCATGCCCGAGTGATCCCATGCCTTGCCGCCGTGCGCCGCGCATGCGTTGAACAGCGCCTGGCAGGTGGCCGTGTTGGGCAGCGAAACACCCAGCGATTGCGCCGTGGCCAGCGACAGATTCAGGTCCTTCTGATGCAGTTCGATACGGAAGCCCGGATTGAAGGTGCGCTTGGTCATGCGCTCGCCGTGCACTTCGAGAATGCGCGACGCCGCGAAGCCGCCCATCAGTGCCGTGCGGACCTTTTCTGCATCCACGCCCGCTTTCGATGCCAGCAGCAGCGCTTCGCCCACGGCCTCGATGGTCGCGGCGACGATCACCTGATTCGCGACCTTGCAGATCTGGCCGGCCCCGACTTCGCCGATCAGCGAGACGTTCTTGCCCATCATGTCGAACATCGGCTTGACCGTGTCGAACGTGGCTTGTGCGCCGCCGACCATGATGGTCAGCGAGGCCGCTTTCGCGCCGACTTCGCCGCCCGATACCGGCGCGTCGAGATAGTCGGCGCCTTTCTCACGCACGCGCGCTGCGAACTCGCGGGTGGCGATAGGGGAGATCGAGCTCATGTCGACCACGATCTGTCCTGCGCGCAGTGTGCTCGCCACGCCGTTCTCGCCGAACAGCACGCGTTCGACGTCGGGCGTGTCGGGCACCATGATGAAGATCACGTCGGCTTTGGCCGCGACATCGGCGGGACTCGCGCAAGCGGTCACGCCTGCCTGCGTCAGTTCGTCGGGCACGCCACTGCGCGTGAAGGCCGCGAGTTCGACGCCGTTCTTGCGAAGATTGGCTGCCATGGGCTTGCCCATGATGCCGAGTCCGATGAAGCCTGCTGTTTGCATTCGCTACTCCAGAGTGTGTGTTGTGAGATGCCGCTCGTCGGAATCAGGCTGGCATGAAGTGCTGGCGAACGTTCAGCGCGCCGCTGCGCAGCAAGCCCATGTCGGCACAAACGGAAACGATCGTGCTGCCCATGCCGAGATAGCGCTCGGCATCCTGCTGCACGTGCGCGAGGATGCCGGACGGTTTGCCCGCCGCTTTCGCGCGTTCGAACACATGCGTGATGGCCTGCTGGACATCGGCGTGACCGGCGTTGCCCAGATGGCCGTGCGCGGCGGCGAGATCCGACGGCCCGATGAACACGCCGTCCACGCCGTCGACTGCGAGAATCTGGTCGATCGCCGCGACGGCTGCGCGGCTTTCGATCTGCACGATGACGCAGATGTTGTCGTTGACCACCTGCAGATAGTCGGTCACCGATCCATAGCGATTGCCGCGTTGACCGACCGAGACGCCACGGATGCCGTGCGGCGGGTAGCGGGTGGCGGCCACTGCGCGGCGGGCGTCGTCGACGCTGTCGACGAAAGGAATCAGGAAATTGAAGAAGCCCGCGTCGAGCATGCGCTTGATGATGACGTTGTCGTTGGACGGCGGGCGCACGATGGGCGCGGAGCGGCTGTCTTTGAGCGCCATCAGCTGCGGTATCAGCGTGAGTTCGTCGTTGGGCGCGTGCTCGGCGTCGAGCAGGATCCAGTCGAAGCCCACGGTGCCGAGCAGGTCCGTGGTGATGGGGCTGGCGAGCGATGCCCAGCAGCCAATCAGGCGCTCTCCGTTTCTGACGGCGGTGCGAAAGCTGTTCGGCAGCGGTTGATACGGTGACGACAATGCCATCTCTATCTCCTGAGGCAGGCGATGTTTGCCCGCAGCGTGCGTCGTGTGAAACATGGTATGTCATAGGACGTCTGAAGACAAGATAAGTCGTCAGTTGACTGTGAGAAAGACTGGTAAACCCCTATCCTATGCGGCATAGGCCGCGCGGGAGGGGAATCGCGTTGCATTTTGGGTGCGCCGTGTTGTACGATGACCGATGTTGATCAAACACATGGAGAGAAGACATCGTGCAATTGACGGGTGACATGCTGATCGGGCGGCAAGCCGTTCGCGGGACGGACAGGGCACTGCGCGCATTGAATCCATCCACGGGCGAGGAGATTGCGGCGCCCGTGTTCGGCAGCGGGACGGTTGACGACGTCGCGCGGGCCTGCGCACTGGCCGCGCAAGCGTTCGACGCGTATCGGCATCTGCCGCTCGCGTTGCGCGCCGAGTTTCTCGAGCGCATTGCAGATGGCATCGTTGCGCTCGGCGACGCGCTGATCGAACGCGCGCACGCTGAGTCGGGCTTGCCGAAGGCGCGTCTGGAAGGCGAGCGCGCCCGCACGGCGGGCCAGTTGAAGCTGTTCGCCAATGAAGTGCGCGCGGGCCAATGGCTGGCTGCCACGCTCGATTCACCGCTGCCTGAGCGCAAGCCGCTGCCGCGCTCCGACCTGCGCATGCAGAAGATTCCCGTCGGGCCAGTGGCCGTGTTTGGCGCGAGCAACTTTCCGCTCGCGTTTTCAGTAGCGGGTGGCGACACGGCGGCGGCGCTGGCGGCGGGATGCCCGGTCGTCGTCAAGGCGCATCGCGCGCACCTCGGCACGTCGGAAATGGTTGGGCGTGTCATTCAGCGCGTGGCAACTAAGATGAACCTGCCCGAAGGCGTGTTCTCGATGATCGTCGGGGCGGGCGCCACCGTCGGCGAGGCGCTGGTTGCACATCCTGCCATCCAGGCGGTCGGCTTCACGGGGGCGCGCGCGGGTGGCACGTCGCTGATGAAGGTCGCCGCGAATCGCCCGGAGCCGATTCCCGTCTACGCGGAAATGAGCAGCATCAACCCGGTGTTTGTGTTGCCGGTTGCGCTTGCAGCGCGTGGTGAAGCCGTCGCGCGTGGTTTCGTCGATTCGCTCGCGTTGGGGGCCGGGCAGTTCTGCACGAATCCGGGGTTGGTGATCGGTATCGATGGTCCCGAACTGCAGGCGTTCACGCAAGCGGCCGCGCAGGCGCTCAATCAGAAGCCCGCGCAGACCATGCTTACGTCAGGCATCCATGGTGCGTATCAGGAAGGTGAGGCAAGGCTCGCGGCAATCGAAGGTGTCGAAGCCATCGCGCATGGCCTCGCAGCGACGGGTCCGACGCAGGCATGCGCGGCGCTATTCGTCACCGATGCCGAGGTGTTCCTGAACCGGCACGAACTGGAAGACGAAGTATTCGGACCGGCATCGACCATCGTGCGATGCAAGGACGAACAGACGCTGCTCGCCGTCGCCGAACATTTCGCCGGACAGTTGACGGCTACCATCGCAATGGATCGCGACGACGTGCCACTGGCGAAGAAACTGGTGCCGATTCTGGAGCGCAAGGCGGGACGCCTGCTGGTCAACGGATTTCCGACTGGCGTCGAAGTGTGTCACGCGATGGTGCATGGCGGGCCGTTTCCGGCAACAGCGGATAGCCGCGTGACATCGGTTGGCTCGACTTCGATCGATCGTTTCCTGCGCCCGGTGTGCTATCAGGATTTCCCGGCCGAACTATTGCCGGAGGCGCTGGCAGATGCTAATCCGCTTGGACTGTGGCGCCGCCGCGATGGACAGATCGTCAACGCGTGAGCATCTGACGGGCGCTTCACTGCCGTGTTCGCGGCAATGAAGTGGCGGCAATCGTCACTGCAATAAAAAAGCGGCCATGCATATGCATGGCCGCTTTAGCTTCAGCGTCCTACTGTTTCAATGCGCGCGTGTTGACGCTGCTTCGTCTGCCTGAGCGCTCGCGCGGCGCAGCCTTTCGCGGCTGCTCGACAGATGCATGCGCATCGCGGCGCGCGCGCCGTCCGGATCTTTACGCGCAATCGCATCGAGAATATTTTCATGCTCGAGATTCACGCGCGTCATATAGGCATTGAGATCGCTTTGCGCGAGGCTCGGTGAATCGACGCGATGCCGTGGAATCAGCGCAGTGCCGAGTTGCGTGAGAATGTCGACGAAATAGCGGTTGCCCGTCGCATTCGCAATCGAGATATGAAAGCGCAGATCGGCGGCCGTGCTGTCGCCGCCTGCGCGGCTCGTTTGTTCGATCGCGTCGAGCGCGGTGCGGATCTTCTCGATATCGCGTTCGCTCGCACGTTGCGCCGCGAGGCCGGCGCATTCCGTTTCGAGGCTGATACGCAGTTCGAGCACCGAGAGCACATCGTTCAACGTGGTAGCCGGCACCATGTCGAGACCGAGCGGCTCGCGGCGCGGTTCCAGAACGAAGCTGCCAATACCATGGCGCGTTTCGATGACGTTATTGGCCTGCATGCGTGAAATGGCTTCACGCACCACCGTCCGGCTGACGCCGAGCAATGACATCAACGTGGTTTCCGTCGGCAATTGATCGCCGGGCTTGAGCGCGTGCGAAGCAATCTGCTCGTTGACGAAAGCGACGACCTGATCCGCAAGGCTTCCGCGTACCCGCCTTGGGGTCGAACCTGGTGCTGCAGACGCGGCCATATAACGCTCCTGGGGATTTTCGAGATTTATCTCCATTATACGTTGTCCTACAACGAAAGGCCGAGCTGCGTCTCAGAATCAAATGGCCCTTCGAGGCGTGTGTGGTCAGGCGCTGAGGGCAACCAGCAAGCGTGTTCCATCCTGCTTGTCGGACATCTCATCGCGCGCCGAAACAGTGATCGGAATGACCGGTATCGAACTGGTTATGTGCAGCAAGATAGAAAGATTGCGAAACGCTCAATTGGGCGTTATGCGTTGACGTCAAAAAAGCCATCACCTAGATTTGCGCCTGTCCGGCAATCGCCTCATATTCTCGCTTTCCACGCAGATGAATGCTGATTTCGGACTTTGGCTATGTGATTTCACATAGCCTTTTTTCTTTTTATAAAAGTAGGATCGCTAACAAGTTGCATATAACCAACAAGTAATTTATCTATTTTTCAGCACTTGTATTCTCGCGGTCGCAATACATTTTTAAACGAGTGATAGAGGAACAGATGAAAAGAACGGCAATTGCAGCGGTTGCATTGACACTGGGCACGATGACGGTTGCGGCCCACGCGCAAAACAGTGTCACGCTCTACGGGCTTATCGATGCAGGCGTCGGCTACGTGCACAACGCCGACTCGAACAAGAATCTCACGGGCATGATCAACGGCAATCTCAGCGGCGACCGCTGGGGCCTGAAGGGCAGCGAAGATCTTGGCGGCGGCCTGAAGGCGATCTTCGCGCTGGAAAGCGGCTTCGACGTCGGCACGGGCAAGCTGGGCCAGGGTTCGCGCATGTTCGGCCGCCAGGCTTACGTGGGCTTCCAGGGCGACAAGTGGGGCACCGTCACATTGGGCCGCCAGTACGATCCGATCACGGATACCGTTCAGGGCGTCACGGCCGATAACTACTTCGGCTCCACGTTCGCAACGCCGGGCGACGTCGATAACAACGACAACAGCGCGCGCGTGTCGAACGCCGTCAAGTATGTGTCGCCGAACTACGCGGGCTTCCAGTTCGAAGGCCTGTACGCATTCAGCGGCGTCGCCGGCCAGACGGGCCAGGGCTATACGTATAGCGGCGCAGCAACGTATTCGGTCGGCAACCTGTCGCTGGCGGCGGGCTACCTGCGCGCCACCAACGACTCGGCAACGGGCACACGCACGAGCTGGACGAGCACCACGGATTCGATCTTCGACAGCCATATCAACGACGGTTACGTGAGCGCGAAGTCGGTCAGCATTGCGCAGGTGGGCGGCCAGTACGTGCTCGGCTCGGTGACGATGGGCGCGTCGTACAGCAACACGCAACTGAAGGCAGACGCGAGCTCGAGCTTCTCGTCGACCGAGAAGTACAACAGCGGCAAGGCATTCGTCGCCTATCAGGCAACGCCTGCCCTGATCGCGGGCATCGGCTACGCGTACACGGCGGCATCGGGCGATACGTCGGCGCATTACCATCAGGTCAGCCTGGGCGCGGACTACAACCTGTCCAAGCGCACGGACCTTTATGCCGTGGCCGCATATCAGCATGCAGCGGGCACGCAGCGTTTGTCGGATGGCACGACGCAGGCGGCGCAGGCATCGATTGGTTCGTATGGCTACAACGGCACGAGCTCGCAGGAGATCGCGATCGTCGGTATTCGCCACAAGTTCTGATTTATCGCCTCTGATATAAAAGCCCGCATGTGCAATTCGCACATGCGGGTTTTTTATTAAGTTTTAAAAATATCTGGTAAGAAAGTTCAGGTAAGCGTAAATGGCAGATATGAAAGGATTTGCACTCTTAATTTTGCCCGTATTGGACCGTTAGAAAAGAGGCGGCGTCGCGAATGAACGCTCTTATGCGGCGGCGATGCAAATAGTCCCTATTGGCAGATATTGAAGAACGAGGAAGCGAATGCTGAATATCAACACCAACATCATGTCGCTGACGGCGAAGAACAACCTGTCGGGATCGCAGAACGCGCTCTCGCAGGCAATCAGCCGTCTGTCGTCGGGTAAGCGGGTCAACTCCGCGGCCGACGACGCGGCAGGTCTCGCTATTTCGACCACGCAAACGTCGTCGATCAACGCGCTGACGCAAGGCGCGGCGAACGCGAACAACGGCATTTCGATGGTGCAGACCACCAACGGCGCGCTGCAATCGATCGTCGACAACCTGCAGCGTATCCGTCAGCTGGCGGTGGAAGCCGGTGACGGCTCGCTCGATTCCGATGCGCTTGCGAACCTGCAATCGGAAGTGTCGACGCGTCTGACGGAAATCACCCGCGTTGCGCAGCAAACCACCTTCAACGGCCAGGCGGTGCTGAATGGCATCGGCTCGGTCAACTTTCAGATTGGCGCGTTCGACAACCAGCAGATCACGGCTAACTTCGGTTCGCAGAAATGGGATGCGAGCAGTCTCGGCGTGAGCGGCCTGTCGGTTTCGTCGGCGTCGAGCGCGCAGGCGGCCATGAGCACGATCGACACGGTCCTGACCAGCGTCAACACCTTCCAGTCCACGCTGGGCGCGACGCAGAACACCTTCCAGGCGGCTATCTCGACGACGAACACGCAGGCCACCAATATGAGCTCCGCGCGTTCGCAGATCACCGACGCCGACTTCGCGACGGAAACGGCGAACCTGTCGAAGGCTCAGGTGCTGCAACAGGCGGGTATCTCGGTTCTGGCGCAGGCGAACTCGATGCCGCAGCAGGTTCTGAAGCTGCTCGAATAAAAGCCACGGACAAGGTCGATGGCGGCGCACACGTTTCTTGCGTCGCGCGACGCGTGCGCTGCCCGCGGTGAGGTATATTGCGGGGTTGTCTAGCAAGCAGGCATGAAACGTACGTGTTTTATGCCGCGAGCCCGCCTCCCGGAGCCGTATGCCAGCCTTCGATCTTCGCACCGTCATTCTGATGTCGTCAGTCATGCCCGGGCTGATGGCGCTTGTGATGTTTTCGCTCGGGCGTGGCTTTCCCGCCAATATCCGCGGTGTCGGGCATTGGGCCTGGGGCGCGCTGATCATCTCCTTGTCGGCGGTGCTGCTGGCGCTGCGCGGCGGCATTGCCGACTGGCTGTCAATGGTCGCCGGTAACGTTGGCCTGATCTTCGGCACGGGTTTGTGGCTGATCGGCAGTCAGCTGTTCTTCGGCGTGCGTGCTTCGCGGCGCCTCGTCGCACTGCTACTGGTCATCGCCGTTGTCGCCATGTGCTGGACGACCTGGGTGCATCCGTCCGCGCCCGCGCGCACGCTTTACATGTCGATCCTGCTGACGGTGACCTTCGGGCTGAACAGCCTGACGATGCTGCGCTTCGGCAAGGGCAGTGGCGCGGCGATCTTCGTCGGCTCGATGCAACTGGTGCAGACGGCCGTGACGGCCGTACGCGGCGCCTCGATGCTGGTGCCGGGATGGGCAGGCGAGGGACTGCTCGGGCCCGATCCCATGCAGCAGATCTATCTCATCACCAGTTCGCTGATGTCGCTGACCATGACGGTCGGCATTTTGCTCGTCGCCATGGAGCGGTTGCGTCATGAACTCGAGCAGCAATCGTTCATGGACCCGCTGACCGGGTTGCTCAACCGCCGCGCCTTTCTCGGCGCACACCAGCAGGAACGCGACAGGACCATGCGCACCGGTGGCCCGCTGTCGCTGCTGCTGATCGACCTCGATCACTTCAAGCAGGTCAACGATACCTATGGGCACGCAATGGGCGACCGCATTCTGGTCGACTTCGGCAAGCGTGTCGCCGCGATATTGCCGGTGCCGGGGCATGTCGCCCGCTGGGGCGGCGAAGAGTTCGCGGTGCTGTTGCCGCGTGTGGATCCCGACGAAGCGCGCGCCCATGCCGAGCGTATCCGCGAGCGCATCGCACAGCGCGACGATGCGACGCTGCCCGCCTATACGTGCAGCATCGGCGTGTCGTGCATGGCCGCGAGCGAAGCGACCATCGAGCAACTCGCGAGAGACGCCGACGAAGCGCTCTATGACGCTAAACGGGGTGGCCGCAATTGCGTGCGGCTAAGCGATCAGGTCATTCTGTTGTAGCCGTTTGCATGCGTCACAAAGATGGCGCGTTAAAAGGACGGCGCGCCAAGAGCGGCGCCCGTGCAAATCCTCAATCTCGCGCGACTCCGGACAAAGCGCTCAAGCCGACTTTGCGAATAATGACTCACACCGTCACTGTTCAGAGAGAGAAGTCGATGTCGAGCACTACCGAAGTTCGTCCGCCGCTGCCGCCGTTCACGCGCGAGACCGCAATCCAGAAGATCCGCCAAGCCGAAGATGGCTGGAATTCGCGCGATGCATCCAAAGTCGCGTTGGTGTATTCCACCGATACCTGGTGGCGTAACCGTGCCGAATTCGTGCAAGGCCGCGAAGCCGCGCGCGCATTTCTCGAACGCAAATGGAGCAAGGAATTCGAGTACCGCCTGATCAAGGAACTGTGGGCTTTTACCGATAACCGCATTGCGGTGCGCTTCGCCGATGACTGGCGCGACGATGCCGGCAACTGGTTCCGATCGTATGGTAACGAGAACTGGGAATTCGGTCCCGATGGCCTGATGCATCATCGTCATGCCAGCCTCAACGATTTGCCGATCAAGGAAAGCGAGCGCAAGTTCCATTGGCCGCTGGGCCGTCGTCCCGACGATCATCCTGGACTCAGCGATCTCGGACTCTAATTCACTCCGACCCGTTATCCATGCCTCATCACGCGTTAGCCGACTGAACAAGGTCGGCTAAACGCGCTTGCCTTTCACGTTGCGCGTGCAACCTTCGGTCGTTGTAATTGCACCGTTACAGTGCGTTCGTGCGCAAGCGCACTGAGCGTGCTGTCCCTTACTGCGTCCCTTACGGGTAACTCCGCATGGTGGCAAAAAGCTTACGATTTCTATACTAGGTTGCCGATCGATTGAAGGCGATCTGAAGGTGATTTGAAACCACGCCATTCACGCGAAAGGCGGCGTCGGGAGACAACCCGCGCCCGTCGAATATAAAAGACATGCTACGGAGACGAACATGGTACTTCGCCTGAAGAGCGTTGTTGCTGCGCTCGCATTGTGTGTGGTCGCAACGGGTGCCTATGCAGCCGATCCTATCAAGATCGGCGTGGATGGTCCTTTCACAGGCGGGTCATCGTCGATGGGCGTCAGCATGCGCGACGGCGTGCGGCTCGCGACGGCGGAGATCAACAAGGCAGGCGGCGTGCTCGGTCGGCCGATCGAACTGGTCGAACGCGACGACGAAGCGAAGAACGAACGCGGCGTGCAGATCGCGCAAGAACTCATCAACAAGGAAAACGTCGTCGCGGTGGTGGGCTACATCAACACGGGTGTCGCGCTGGCGTCGCAACGCTTCTTCCAGGAAGCTAAGATCCCTGTTTGCAATAACGTCGCGACGGGCAGTATCGTCACAAAACAGTTTGCGGATCAGCCGGATAACTATGTGTTCCGCAATGCCGCTGCCGACCGCATTCAGGCACCGATGATCGTCGAAGAAGCCGTTACGAAACGCGGCTTCAAGAAGGTCGCGATTCTCGCCGACTCGACCAATTACGGACAACTCGGCCGCGAAGATCTGGAAAAGGCACTCGCCGCCAAAGGCGTCAAGCCGGTCGCCGTCGAGAAGTTCAACATCAAGGACGTCGACATGACGGCCCAGTTGCTGAAGGCCAAAGACGCGGGCGCAGAAGCCGTGCTGACTTACGGCATCGGACCCGAACTCGCGCAGATCGCCAACGGCATGGCCAAGCTCGGCTGGAAAGTGCCGCTGATCGGCAGCTGGACGCTGTCGATGGCGAACTATATCGACAACGCCGGTCCGAACGGCGAAGGCGCGCGCATGCCGCAAACCTTCATTCAGGAGCCGAATACGGCGAAGCGCAAGGCGTTTATCGATGCTTATCTGAAGGAATTCAAGCCGAAGAACAACCGCATCGATTCGCCTGTTTCGGCGGCGCAAGGTTATGACTCGGTTTATCTGCTGGCTGCCGCGATCACGCAGGCAGGCTCGACGGATGGCCCGAAGGTGCGTGCCGCGCTCGAGAACCTCAACACGAAAGTGGAAGGCGTCGTGATGGTCTACGACAAGCCGTTCTCGCACGACGACCATGAGGCGATCAGCCCGAACGTGCCGGTGGTCGGCGAAGTGAAGGGTGGCCGCGTCGTCTACGCCTACGCCTACGACAACGACAAGAAAGGCGGCGGCCAGCTGCGCAGCAAGCAGGCATCCGCAAACTGAGCACCGCATGAACCGCAAAGCCGCAACCGCCCAACCGGCGGGTGCGGCTTTGTGCTACATGCAGCACAGCATCACATCCGGGGCGTTGCGTTTCGAGGCACTCGAATATGGCCATTCTTCTTCAGCTGATCTATAGCGGCATCGCGCTCGGCATGATCTACGCCGTGATCGCGTTCGGCTATCAACTCACGTTCGCGACATCCGGCACGCTGAATTTCGGTCAGGGCGACGCGCTGATGCTCGGCGCGCTGGTCGGCCTCACGCTGGTCACGCTGGGCGTCAACTACTGGCTGATGATTCCCATCGTGTGCGTGTTCGGCCTGTTGCAAGGCGCGTTTGTCGAGCGCATCGGCGTGCGGCCTGCCATCAGGATCAAATCCGAATTCGGCTGGATCATGTCGACCATCGCGCTCGGCATCATCTTCAAGAACGTCGCGGAAAACGGGTGGGGCCGCGACGATCTGCGCTTTCCATCGCCGCTGCCCGAAGCACCCATCAAGGTCTTCGGCGCCAACGTAGTGCCGATGGAACTGCTCGTGGTAGGCGGCGCGTTGCTACTGATGCTGGCCGTCGAGTTCTTCAACCGGCGCAGCATTTTCGGCAAGGCGGTCGTGGCCACTTCGAACGATCGCGATGCGGCCGCGCTGATGGGCATCAATACGGGGCTCGTCATCACGTTCTCGTATGCGCTATCGTCGCTGACGGCGGCGTTTGCAGGCGTGCTGATCGCGCCGCTCACGCTGACGGGTGCGACGATGGGCGCCGTGCTTGGACTCAAGGCGTTCGCGGTGGCGATCATCGGCGGATTGTCGTGCGGGCTGGGTATCGTGGGCGGCGGCGTGATACTCGGCATTGCCGAGACCACGACGGGCTTCTATATCTCGACAGGCTACAAGGACGTGCCGGGCCTCGTGCTGCTGCTGATCGTGCTCGCGCTGCGTCCCGCCGGACTGTTCGGCAAAACCGCCATCAAGAAAGTCTGAGGTCGCCGTGAAAAAGAAAAACCTCATCGGTGCGCTACTCGGACTGGTCGCGCTTGCGGTGTTCCCGGTGCTGTCGGGCAATCCGTATTACATCCACCTCGTCGAAACCATCATGATCTACGCGATCCTGCTGTTCGGTCTCGACATCGTGGTGGGTTATACGGGGCAGGTGTCGCTCGGACATGCCGGCCTGTTCGGCGTGGGCGCGTACACGGCAGGCGTGCTGTTCATCAAGCTCGGCATGCCGTTCTACGTGACAGTGCCGATGGCGATCATCGTGACGGCGGCGTTCGGCGCGATTCTCGCGTTGCCGGCGCTGCGCGTATCCGGTCCGTATCTGGCGATGGTGACGCTCGCGTTCGGCACGATCATCCAGATCCTGATCAACGAAATGGATTTTCTCACCAGCGGGCCGATGGGCATCAAGATCACGAAGCCCGTGATCGCGGGCCATACGCGCGATGAAACGCAATACTACTGGGTCGTGGCGGCGTTGCTGGTGGTGTCGCTGGTGGTCGTGCATCGCGTGTTGAAGTCACACCTCGGCCGCGCTTTCGAGGCGCTGCGCGATAGTCCCATCGCGTCCGATTGCATGGGCGTATCGGTGTATCGGCACAAGGTGTATGCGTTCGTGATCAGCGCGGGTTTTGCAGGGCTGGCGGGCTGTTTGTACTCGTACTCCGAGCAGTACATTTCGCCGAACACGTATAACTTCGAACTGACCATTCTTTTCCTGCTCGCCATCATCATGGGCGGACGCAAGACGCGCACGGGCGCACTGATCGGTTCGACCATCATCGTGCTGCTGCCCAAACTGCTCGACGATATTTCGATGTTTCGCATGGTCGCGACGACACTTGCCGTGATCGTCGTAGCGGGCGCGCTCTTTTCGATCGCGCGCAAGACGGTGGCACCGCGCAAGGTCGCGATTCCGATTGCGGGCACGGTCGGTCTGGCCGTGTTCTCTTACTGGATCGACGCGTTGACCGACTGGCGCCTGACGATCTTCGGCCTGATGATTCTGCTGGTGGTCTATTACCTGCAAGACGGCGTGGTCGGCTTCGTGCGCAAGTTCTTCACGCATGGGCGCGTACGCACCGTGACCGTCGATACGGAAAAGCCCGCCGACATCACCACCGACGCCGTGCTCGAAGTGCATGTCAAAGACGACGAAACGATTCTCGACGTGCGCGGCGTACTGATGCAATTCAGCGGCCTCAAGGCGCTCAATAACGTGAATCTGCACGTGCGGCGCGGCACGATCCACGGCCTGATCGGCCCGAACGGCTCGGGCAAGAGCACGATGATGAACGTGCTGACGGGCATCTATGTGCCGACTGCAGGCGCGATCGAATATCGCGGTGAGTCGATTGCGGGGCGCACGTCATCGTCGATCGCGTTGTCGGGCATTGCGCGCACGTTCCAGAACGTGCAACTGTTCGGCGAAATGACGGCGCTCGAAAACGTGCTGGTCGGTCTGCATCATACGTTCCGTTCGAACTTCGCCGATATCGGCCTGATGACGTCGCGTTACCGGCAGGAAGAACGTGCGGCACGCGAGCGCGCGTTCGGCATGCTGCGCTTTGTCGGTCTGGAGAATGTCGCGGCCGAAGAAGCGCGCAATCTGCCGTATGGCAAGCAGCGTCTGCTCGAAATCGCCCGCGCACGCGCGCTCGATCCGCAAGGGCTGTTGCTCGACGAACCGGCAGCAGGACTCCCGGCGCCCGACATCAAGGATCTGGTGCGCATCATTCGTAAGGTGCGCGATCACGGCATCACGGTGGTGCTGATCGAGCATCATATGGACGTGGTGATGTCGGTGTGCGACACGGTGTCGGTGCTCGATTTCGGGCAGAAGATCGCCGAAGGCAAGCCGTCGGAAATCCAGGAAAACGAAAAAGTCATCGAAGCGTATCTCGGCGGCGTTGCCGCATGAGCGCGCGTTCCGATCGCACGACAACGACAACGGCAGTGACAACGCCAACCATGGGGAACGCGATGTTATCGATCCGCAATCTGCATGCGGGCTATGGCAAGGTTCAGGTGCTCCACGGCATTTCGATGGACGTGCCGAAGGCGTCCGTCGTCACGCTGATCGGCTCGAATGGCGCGGGCAAGACCACGACCATGCGTGCGATTTCCGGCATGATCCGCGCGAGCGAAGGCGAGATCACGATGGGCGAGGGCGCGTCGGCGAAGCGTATCGACGCCCTCGATTCGCACCGAATCGCGCGGCTCGGTCTTGCGCATTCGCCGGAAGGGCGGCGCGTGTTCTCGACCATGACCGTCACCGACAATCTGCTGCTTGGCGCTTTTCCGCGCCTCACGTGGGCGCGTCCGCGCGGCGATGTCAGCGCGGATCTCGAACGCGCGATCGATCTGTTTCCGCGTCTCAAGGAGCGCCGCAATCAGCTGGCAGGCACGCTGTCGGGCGGCGAACAGCAGATGCTGGCGATGGCGCGCGCGATCATGCTGAACCCGGATCTCGTGCTGCTCGACGAACCGTCGATGGGACTCGCGCCGATTCTCGTCGATGAAGTGTTTCGGATCATCGGTCGGCTGAAGGAGCAAGGCGTGACGATGCTGCTGGTCGAACAGTTCGCCGCTGCCGCGCTGAACGTGGCCGACTATGGCTACGTGCTGGAAAACGGCCGCATCGCGACCCATGGAGCGGCTGCGCAACTGCGTAACGATCCGATGGTGAAGGCTGCTTATCTAGGCCATTGAACCATTGATGCGCCGTTCACAGCGGCGCGTCTCGTGCATTTCTTTAAGCTCGCTGAAAGCTTTTGCACGGCGACGCCTCGACATCCATTCCCTCGCATCCCACGCCCTGCGGACGCCTGTGCAGTTCGCCGACCCATCATGCATACCTGTGGCAGAATCTCGCGCGCATCTAATGAATAATTGTCGGAGACCTCGTGATACAAGGTATTGCACGCTTCTTTACGCAGGTGGTTGATCGCTTTCTGCCTGATCCTCTCATCTTCGCGCTGCTGCTGACAGCGATCACTTTTGCGCTGGCACTCGGCCTGACGCCGCAGACGCCCAGTGAACTCGTCTTCATGTGGGGTAGCGGTTTCTGGAATCTGCTCGCCTTCACCATGCAGATGGCGATGATTCTCGTGACCGGGCATGCGCTCGCAACGTCGGGGCCGGTGAAGAGCGTGCTGTCCGCGCTTGGCGGCATGGCGAAGACGCCCGCGCAGGGCACGATGCTGGTCGCATTCGTGAGCGGCGTGGCCTGTGCGATCAACTGGGGCTTCGGCCTCGTGCTCGGCGCGATGTTCGCGCGTGAAGTGGCGCGGCGCGTGCGCGGCGTCGATTACCGTCTGCTGGTTGCCGCTGCCTATATGGGCTTCCTGACGTGGCACGGCGGCCTGTCCGGCTCGGTGCCGCTGGTCGCGGCCACCAAGGGCAATCCGATGGAGAAGGTGATCGGCCTGATCCCGGTGTCGCAGACGCTCTTCACGGGCTACAACCTCTTCATCACGGTGGCACTGATCGTTGCGTTGCCGCTGCTGGTTCGCGCGATGATGCCGCGCGCCGACGAAGTCGTTTCCGTCGATCCCGCGCTGCTCGTCGACGAACCCGTGATGGAGCGCAAGATCACGAAGGACTCGACGCCTGCCGAACGTATCGAGGAAAGCCGCATTCTGTCGATCCTCGTCGCGCTGCTGATTGCCGCCTATCTGGTGATCCGCTTCATGAAGAAGGGCTTCAGCCTCGACATCGATACCGTCAACATCGTGTTCCTCGCGGCGGGCATTCTGCTGCACAAGACGCCGATGGCGTATGCGCGTGCCATCGGCAATGCGGCGCGCGGCACGGCGGGGATCATGATCCAGTTTCCGTTTTACGCGGGCATTCAGGCCACGATGGACCATTCGGGCCTCGCGGGCGTGATCACGAACTGGTTCATCGAAATCGCCAACGTGCATACCTTCCCGCTGCTGACCTTCCTGAGCTCGGCCGTGATCAACTTCGCGGTGCCGAGCGGCGGCGGCCACTGGGTCGTGCAGGGGCCGTTCGTGATGCCGGCTGCAAAGGCGATCGGCGCGGACCTCGGCAAGTCCGCGATGGCCATCGCCTATGGCGAGGCATGGACCAACATGGCGCAGCCGTTCTGGGCGCTACCTGCACTCGCTATTGCAGGTCTCGGTGTGCGCGACATCATGGGCTATTGCGTGACCGCGCTGCTGTTCTCGGGGCTGATCTTCGTCGCGGGGCTGTACCTTTTCTGACGTGGTTCGCAGGGCGGTGTCGCGACGGTAGACTGTGCGTTCCTTCCCGCCGCGTACAGGATCATGCAGACCATCTACAGTAGCGACCACCGCTTGCATCAAGGCGTCGAACTCAAGGACGGCGCCGTTTCCGATTCATTCGAAAAGCCCATTCGCGCCGAGATCGTGTTGAAGCAGGTCAAGGCGGCGGGACTGGGTGAAGTTGTCACGCCGAACGAGTACGAGCGCGCCAGCTATATCGGTGCGCACAGCGGGCGCTACGTCGAGTTTCTCGCTTCCGCATGGGACGAGTGGGCCGCAACGGGCCGCACCTGTCAGGCGCTGCCGCTGGTGTGGCCCGTGCGTGGCATGCCGTCCACGGCGATGCCGCAATTCATCGACGGCAAGCTCGGCTTCTTTTCGATGGATGCCGGTTCGCCCATCAACGCAGGCACATGGCGCGCGGCGTCGTCGAGTGCGAACTCGGCGCTGACGGGCATCGACCTGCTTGCGAGCGGCGACAAGGCTGCGTTTGCATTGTGTCGTCCGCCTGGGCATCACGCGGGGCGTGAGTACATGGGCGGCTATTGCTATCTGAACAATGCCGCCATTGCCGCGCAACGCTGCATCATGCAGGGTGCGCAGCGCGTAGCCGTGCTCGATATCGATTTCCATCACGGCAACGGCACGCAAGATATCTTTTATGACCGCAACGACGTGCTGTTCGTCTCGATCCACGGCGATCCCGGCGTGTCGTTTCCCTACTTCGCGGGCTTTGCCGATGAACGAGGCATTGGCGCAGGCAAGGGCTTCAATCTCAATCTGCCCTTGCCCAAGGGCACCACGCTCGCGGAATACGAACCAGCGCTGCAGCACGCGAGCGCCGTCATTGCACGTCATGCACCAGACGCACTGATCGTTTCGCTCGGTGTCGATACATTCGAAGGCGATCCCATTAGCCATTTCCGTCTGCGCACGCCGGACTATCTGCACGTGGGCGAGATGCTGGCCCGACTGAATCTGCCGACACTATTCGTGATGGAAGGCGGCTATATGGTGGACGAGATCGGCGTGAATGCCGTCAATGTGCTGCTGGGGTTTGAAGGCCGGGCTTAGCGCCATCGCTCAAGCCATCGCGAACATGGCAGCTTCGTCATACTTATGCCAGCGTTTGGCCACCTTTGAAGCGTAGAGTTAAAACCGTGTTGCAGGCGCTGCGAGCCGCATGCAACGACAGTTTTCGCTGCACACTCTCTCGCGATCAAGGAGCCTGGACATGAAGCAACTTCTTCTGAGTCTCGTGGTAACGGCGGCGGGCGTAGCAGCCATGTCGAGCGCGTATGCGCAGCAAATGCCGACAGATCAACCGATGGATCAGACCCAGGCGCAAGCGGCCAATGCGTCGACGGATACGGGCCAGGGCGGCGTCACTTGGGGCAGTGGGGCGCAAGGCGTCCGTGAGTCGCGCCAGGACGTGCGTCAGCAACTGCTTCAGTCCGAACGTGACGGGCAGATGAAAACCCTCGACGACACGGTGTACAAGGGCAACTGATTGCCTGTTGCGTGCGTAGCGGTCATGGCTTGGGTATGCGGATACGGCTGATCATCAGCGAACCTGAGATGCCATAGACCAGTGTCAACGGATGCAGCACATGCCCTGCGATTCGCCATTCGCCGAACCATAACTGCGGACCGAGAGCCCCTTGCCATGCGGCGGTGGCGAGCAGCAGGACGATTGCGAACGATGTCGGTATGGGTGTGCCCTCGAAGTGGGTCACTTTACCTGTGCCTGCCGACATCGTTTCAGTCGTGACGTTGTAGCGCGCGAGCCGCGACACGCCACACGCAACGAAGTATGCCAATAGCACGCGGTCGTAGAGGCCGCGCATGCCGCAGCCATATCCGATGATGGCGGGTGCTACGCCGAATGAGATCACGTCGGCGAGCGAGTCTAATTCTTTTCCCAGCAGTGAGGCTTTCTGGCGCCAGCGTGCGATCCGGCCGTCCAGTATGTCGAAGATCAACGCTGCGAATACCAGTGCGCTCGCAAAGTAGACGTGCATCGGGTTTTCGCTGCCGATGTAGGTCATCATCGAAAATAGCGCGCCTGTGCCGCAGATGGCGTTGCCTAGCGTGAACCAGTCGGCGAGGTGGAACTCGCGGATCATTGAGAAGCGTTTTTTCATTGGATTTTGATTGGTGTGTGTGTTGTGTTTGTTGAGGGGGCATCCGCTTTTTGTTAGTGGTCTGCCTGGGTTGCCCCTGTGCGGGGCGGCACCTACTTTTCTTTGCAGCGGCAAAGAAAAGTAGGCAAAAGAAAGCCGCTAACACCACACACCGCGGTTATTGCCTGCGGGCCCCCAGCCGGTCCTATCCTTCACACGGCATCGATTCTCTTGATGCCCGCTGCCAGCGCTCGTTAAGCGCGCCTCACCCGCTTCACACTCCCGCGTCTCAGCGAGCCTTACCAGTTTGGTCCAGGCCGCCCAGGTGGCAAACGGTGTGTTGGCCGTCGCGCCTTACACGCTTCACTCCGGACTGAAAAGCAAAGGCGGTGTGTCTCGTAGGATCGCTCGCGCGGGAAGGACTACGACCTACACACCGTTTGCCACCTGGGCTGCATTGACGATTCGCTGCCGCTTGCGTCGCTACGGATGAATGAAGCGGGTGATGCATCTATTCGGAGCGTTGGCAACAAGTATGGATTAGCGTGTTGCCGCTTGAAGCATAGGACCGGTTGGGGGCCCGCAGGCAATAACAAGCATTTGCGGTGTTAGCCCGCTTTCTTTGCTTACTTTCTTTGC
>NZ_QBUY01000083.1 GCF_003121405.1 Paraburkholderia sp. C35
TTTTGCCTACTTTTCTTTGCGGCGGCAAAGAAAAGTAGGTGCCGCCCCGCACAGGGGCAACACTAGCAGACCACTAAAAAAGAGCGGACGCCAGCGAGAGCTCAACCAGCGAATGCCAGAATAAGAAAAATCCAAAAAAAACGGCGCCCTCTTCGCAAAAAAGAGCACGCCATCCCCATCAGCAAGGCAGCCCAAAAGCCTCCAAAACCGAAGAGTTACTTCTTCTTCTGCGGCGGCAAATCCGTACAAACACCTTCATACAGCTCGGCAGCCATGCCAACAGATTCCCCAAGCGTCGGATGCGGATGAATCGTCTTGCCAATATCCGTCGCGTCAGCGCCCATCTCCACAGCGAGACACACTTCGCTGATCAGATCGCCGGCATTCAGACCCACAATCCCGCCACCAATCACGCGATGCGTCTCTTCATCGAAGATCAGCTTCGTAAAGCCCTCGTCGCGGCCATTCGCGATAGCACGACCTGAAGCCGCCCACGGGAACACTGCCTTGCCGTACTTGATGCCTTCGGCCTTGCACTGCTCTTCCGTCTTGCCCGCCCAGGCCACTTCCGGATCGGTGTAAGCCACCGACGGAATCTGCAGCGCGTCGAAGTACGCCTTCTCACCATGCGCCGCTTCCGCTGCCACATGGCCTTCGTGCACGGCCTTGTGCGCCAGCATCGGCTGACCCACGATGTCGCCGATCGCGAAGATGTGCGGCACGTTGGTGCGCATCTGCTTGTCGACTTCGATGAAGCCGCGATCCGTCACCGCCACGCCCGCCTTGTCCGCGCCGATCTTCTTGCCGTTCGGGCTGCGGCCCACGGCAACCAGCACGAGGTCGTAGCGTTGCGGCTCGGCCGGGGCCTTCTCGCCTTCGAACGTCACATAGATGCCGGCCGGCTTCGCTTCCGCTGCCGTCGTCTTGGTCTTCAGCATCACGTTGGTGAAACGCTTGCTGTTGAACTTCTCCCAGACCTTGACGAGATCGCGGTCCGCGCCGGCCATCAGACCATCGAGCATTTCGACCACGTCGATCTGCGCGCCGAGCGTCGCGTACACCGTCGCCATTTCCAGGCCGATAATGCCGCCGCCAATCACCAGCATGCGCTTGGGCAACTGACGCAGCTCCAGCGCGCCCGTCGAATCGACCACACGGGGATCTTCGGGGATGAACGGCAGCTTCACGGCCTGCGAACCCGCCGCGATGATCGCCTGCTTGAACTTGACGACCTTCTTGCCGTTCTCGCCATGCACTTCCATGTGATACGGATCGACAAACGTGCCGACACCCGTGACCACTTCGACCTTGCGTGCCTTCGCCATACCGGCGAGACCGCCCGTCAGCTTCTTGACGACGCCCGACTTGAAGTCGCGCAGCTTGTCGAGATCGATCTGCGGCTTGCCGAACGAGATGCCGTGCGAACCGAGCGCAGCCGCTTCGTCGATCACGAGCGCCGTGTGCAGCAGCGCCTTCGACGGAATACAACCCACGTTCAGACACACGCCGCCGAGCGTCGAGTAGCGCTCGACCAGCACCGTCTTCATGCCGAGGTCAGCTGAACGGAATGCCGCCGAATAGCCGCCAGGACCCGCGCCAAGCACGAGCATGTCGCATTCGATATCGGCGGAACCGGAGTAGCTGCCGGCTTGCGGCGCAGGCGTCGAAGCCGCAGCGGGCGCGGGCGCCGGTGCGGCCTTCGGAGCCGGCGCAGCGGCTGCGCCTTCCCCTTCGAGCAACACGATCACGGTGCCTTCCGACACGTTATCGCCGACCTTCACCTTGATTTCCTTGACGACACCGGCTGCCGGGCTCGGCACATCCATGGTCGCCTTATCGGATTCGAGCGTGACGAGCGACTGTTCCTTCTCGACGCGATCGCCGACCTTCACCGACACTTCGATGACGGGCACGTCTTTATAGTCGCCGATATCGGGGACTTTGATTTCCTGCACGCTGCCGCCGCTTGCGGCCGGCGCGGCAGCGGGTGCGGCTGCAGGCGCAGCTTTCTCAGGTTCTTTAGCGGCTTTGGCTTCGCCTGCCGTTTCGACGATGGCGATCACGGTGCCTTGCGAGACCTTGTCGCCCGACTTGACGCGGACTTCCTTGACCGTACCGACCGCTTCGCTCGGCACTTCCATCGACGCCTTATCGGTTTCGAGCGTCAGCAGCGACTGCTCGAGTTCGATCGAATCGCCCGGCTTGATATTGACTTCGATGACATCGACGTCCTTGAAATCGCCGATGTCCGGCACCTTCACTTCGACGAGACTCATTAGTGTCCCCTTCTCTTATTGACCGTGTTGAAAGATGAGTCGCGAAGAACCTTCGCCTCGAAAACCGCGACACATAAACGCAGACTTAATGCTGTCCGCCAAGGACGCGGCTTTCTTTTGCCTACTTTTCTTTGCAAGACAAAGAAAAGTAGGTGCCGCCCCGCACAGGGGCGACGCATGAAGCGCGACGACAAAACAGGTTCAACGGCAAGGCATGAGCAACCACAAAAAACTCACACCTCGCCGCGCGACTCAAGCTCAACAATCAAAGAATCACACGCCGGAAATCGGCAAGAATCGACCCGAGATACGCATTGAAGCGCGCCGCTTCCGCACCATCGATCACGCGATGGTCATACGACAGCGACATCGGCAGCGTCAGACGCGGCACGAACTGCTTGCCGTCCCACACAGGCTTCTGATAACCACGCGACAGACCGAGAATCGCGACTTCAGGCGCATTGATGATCGGCGTGAAATGCGTGCCGCCAATCCCGCCCAGCGAAGAAATCGACATGCAGCCGCCCTGCATCTGGTCGGGCTTGAGCTTGCCTTCGCGCGCGAGCTTCGACAGCTCGGCCATTTCCTTCGCGATATCGACGAGACCCTTCTTGTCCGCATCGCGGATCACGGGCACGACCAGACCGTTCGGCGTATCGGCAGCAAAACCCACGTTGTAGTACTGCTTGAACACGAGGTTGTCGCCATCGAGGCTCGCGTTGAACGTCGGAAATTTCTTCAGCGCCGCCACGACTGCCTTGATCACGAACGCGAGCATCGTGAACTTCACGCCCGCCTTCTCGTTTTCCTTGTTCAGCTTGACGCGCAGTTCTTCCAGCTCGGTGATATCCGCTTCGTCGTTGTTCGTGACGTGCGGGATCATCACCCAGTTGCGGTGCAGATTCGCGCCCGAAATCTTCTTGATACGCGACAGCGGCTTCGGATCGACCGGGCCGAACTTCGTGAAGTCGATCTTCGGCCACGGCAGCAGGCCGAGTTCGCCACCACCAGCGCCAGCCGGTGCAGCGGCAGCAGCAGGCGCGCCACGCTGGCCCGTCATCACGCCCTTGACGAACGCGGTGACGTCGTCCTGCGTAATGCGGCCCTTCGGACCCGTGCCTTGCACGCGCGACACATCGACACCCAGTTCACGCGCAAACTTGCGCACCGACGGCGACGCGTGGCTCGCGCGATGTGCGCCGCCTTCGCCTGCCGGAATGACGGGTGCCTGTGCGAGCGCGGACGGTTGCGCGGGAGCGGGCGACGGCGTCGCGGGCGCATCCGACGGCTTCTCTTCCTGCTTTGCAGCAGCGGGTGCCGGAGCAGGCGCAGCCGCAGCACCGCCGCCCTCGCCTTCGAGCACCACGATCAGCGTGCCTTCCGACACGTTGTCGCCGACCTTGACCTTGATTTCCTTGACGACGCCCGCTGCCGGGCTCGGCACGTCCATCGTTGCCTTGTCGGATTCGAGCGTGACGAGCGACTGTTCCTTCTCGACGCGATCGCCAACCTTCACCGACACTTCGATGACAGGCACATCCTTATAGTCGCCGATATCCGGCACCTTCACTTCCTGCACCCCGCCGCCGCTCTTCGCAGCAGGCGCGGGAGCAGCAGCCGGTGCGGGCGCCGCTGCCGGGGCAGGCGCAGCAGCACCATTACCCTTCGCAGCACCGCCGCCTTCGCCGTCGAGCAGCACGATCAGCGTGCCTTCCGACACCGTATCGCCAAGCTTGACCTTCACTTCCTTGACCGTACCCGACGCCGGGCTCGGCACATCCATCGTCGCCTTGTCGGATTCCAGCGTGACGAGCGACTGCTCTTTCGTGACGGTGTCACCCGCCTTGACCAGCACCTCGATTACAGGAATGTCCTTGTAATCGCCGATGTCCGGCACCTTGACTTCGATCGCTTGGCTCATTGTTTTCTGTCTCCAGGGCCGCGCGCACTTCGCCGCCCGCTTCGGGCGGCGAAGTGCGCATTGGGGCTCGCGGGTCGATGCCTTAGACGGTCATCGGGTTGGGGTTGGACGGATCGAGGTTGTACTTCTTCAGCGCGTCGGCCACGACCTTGCGCTCAATCGTACCCTCATCGGCCAGTGCGCTCAGCGCAGCAACCGTGGTCCAGTAGCGGTCGACTTCGAAGAAGTGACGCAGCTTTTCGCGCGTGTCCGAGCGGCCGAAGCCGTCCGTACCCAGCACGACGAAGCGTTGCGGCACGAACGCGCGGATCTGGTCGACCAGCGCACGAACGTAGTCGGTCGAGGCGAGCACGGGGCCCTTCGCGTCCTTCAGCAGCGTCTCGACGTGCGAGAGCTTCTTGTCTGCGAGCGGGTTCAGCAGGTTCTGACGCTGCACTTCGTGACCTTCGCGGGCCAGTTCCGTGAAGCTCGGCACGCTCCACAGATCGGCTTCGACGCCCCAGTCGTTCTTCAGCAGGTCGGCGGCGGCGATCACTTCGTTGAAGATCGTGCCCGCGCCCATCAGCTGCACGCGCGGTGCCTTGGCGTTGTCGGCGCCCTTGCGGAACGCGTACATGCCCTTGATGATGTCCTTCGCCACGTGCTCGCCCTGCGGAATAGCCGGGTGCTCGTAGTTCTCGTTCATCACCGTGATGTAATAGAACACGTCTTCCTGATCCTGCACCATGCGGCGCATGCCGTCCTGCATGATGACGGCGAGTTCGTAACCGAACGTCGGGTCATAGCTGATGCAGTTCGGAACCGACGCCGCCCACAGCAGCGAGTGGCCGTCTTCGTGCTGCAGGCCTTCGCCGTTCAGCGTCGTGCGGCCTGCCGTACCGCCCAGCAGGAAGCCACGCGAACGCATGTCGCCGGCGGCCCACACCAGGTCGCCGATACGCTGCATGCCGAACATCGAGTAGAAGATGTAGAACGGGATCATGATCTCGCCGTGCGTCGAGTACGACGTCGCCGCTGCGATCCAGTCCGACATGCCGCCTGCTTCGTTGATGCCTTCCTGCAGGATCTGGCCGGTTTCCGATTCACGGTAGAACATCAGCTGGTCGGAATCTTCCGGCACGTACTTCTGGCCGTCCTGATTCCAGATACCGATCTGACGGAACAGACCTTCCATACCGAACGTACGCGATTCGTCCGGCACGATGGGGACGACGCGCTTGCCGATCGCCTTGTCCTTCAACAGGATGTTGAGGATACGGACGAACGCCATCGTCGTCGAAATTTCACGGCCTTCACCCGTGCCCTTCAACAGCGGCTCGAATGCGTCGAGCGCCGGAACGGGCAGCGATTCCGCCTTCTGGCGGCGCGCCGGCAGATAGCCGCCGAGTTCCTGACGGCGGGCGCGCATGTATTCGAGTTCCTTCGAGCCTTCTTCGAAGGTCAGATACGGCACGTGCGCGATTTCCTCGTCGGAAACCGGCAGGCGGAACTGGTCGCGGAAATGCTTGAGCGCTTCCACCTGCATCTTCTTCTGCTGGTGGGTGATGTTCATTGCCTGACCGGCTTCGCCCATGCCGTAGCCCTTGATCGTCTTCGCGAGGATGACGGTCGGCTGGCCCTTGGCTTGCGTGGCTTCCTTGAACGCTGCGTAGATCTTGTGCGGATCGTGGCCGCCGCGGTTCAGGTTCCACACGTCTTCGTCCGACCAGTCGGACACCAGCGCCTTCAGTTCCGGCGTGTTGAAGAAGTGCTCGCGAACATACGCGCCCGATTCCGACTTGTACGTCTGATATTCGCCGTCGACGACTTCCATCATCCGGCGCATCAGCGCGCCCGACTTGTCGCGTGCGAAGAGGGCATCCCAGCGGCTGCCCCAGATGACCTTGATGACGTTCCAGCCTGCGCCGCGGAATTCGCTTTCCAGTTCCTGGATGATCTTGCCGTTGCCGCGCACCGGGCCGTCCAGACGCTGCAGATTGCAGTTGATGACGAACACGAGGTTGTCGAGGCGTTCGCGGCCGGCCATGCCGATCGCGCCGAGCGATTCCGGTTCATCCGTTTCGCCGTCGCCGAGGAAGGCCCAGACCTTGCGGCCCGTGGTCTTCGCGATACCGCGCGCGTGCAGGTACTTCATGAAGCGCGCCTGGTAGATCGCCATGATCGGGCCGAGGCCCATCGACACCGTCGGGAATTGCCAGAAGTCCGGCATCAGCCACGGGTGCGGATACGACGAGATGCCCTCGCCGCCCACTTCCTGGCGGAAGTTGTCGAGTTGCTTGTCCGTCAGGCGGCCGAGCAGGAACGCGCGCGAGTACACACCCGGCGACGAATGGCCCTGCACGAACACGAGGTCGCCGCCGTGTTCGGGCGACGGTGCATGCCAGAAGTGGTTGAAGCCGACGTCGTACAGCGTCGCAGCCGACGCGAACGAAGCGATGTGGCCACCGACGTTGGTTTCCTTGCCGGCACGCAGCACCATCGCCATCGCGTTCCAGCGCGTGTACGTACGGATGCGGTGCTCGATGTCCTGGTCGCCGGGAATCTTCGCCTGATTCGCAACGGGGATCGTGTTGATGTACGGGGTGTTAGCCGAGAAAGGCAGATGCTCGCCATGCACGCGGGCGAATTCGATCTGCTTTTCGATGAGGTAGTGAGCGCGGTCGGGTCCGACAGCAGAAATCACGCCATCTAGCGCGTCGAGCCATTCGGCCGTTTCTTGCGGGTCGTTGTCGTCTTTTGCGTTGGCGACGTATTTCAGGACTTCGTCAGGTACAGCGGACATGCTCGTCTCCTGGATATGGGAACGCTCTGTGAACAGGCGACGCGGACAAACGTCGAGGACGAACATCGGCCGCGGCAGCTTCCGGCCGATTGTAATAAGGCCCGCATTGCCTGCGCAAGAAAATTTTCAGATTACGAGAGTGTTTCTCATAATGCGGAAAATTGCTGCGGCGCACCCTGGTTTGACTGCCCATCAGCAAGTACGTCGGCTAGTTTGCGCCGAATTGCGTGAGTTTCATCGCTTTTTTGCGGCATTTACGTGTCAGCCGCTGCGCTACAATGCCAGCCATGTTGACCGATCGGCTTTTCGCACGCTCGGCGCGTTCTGCCGGACAGTCGGCGGATTCGTCGCCGTCCCGCTGGCACCACGGACCGTGGTGGTCGAATTCCTATTTGCTGACGCCGCTGCTGTCGATCCTCGTCTTCCTCGTGGTGATGAGCCTGATCCTGTGGAGCCTGAACCGGCGCGAACAGCAGCAGCAGGAAGACACCCTTTACCGCAACGTCGCGTGGGCGCAGCAGCAGATCCGCCTGTCCATGACGGGCGCGCAGGAGCAACTCCAGGCGCTGGCGCGCGATCTCATCTCGGGCCGCGCCGATCCGCATTCCTTCCAGGTGTCGACGGCCGACATCATGCAGGGGCATCCCGAGATCCTCTACATGAACTGGTACACCAGCGCGCAGCAACCGCGCTGGCCAAACAACGAACTGCCCATCCTGGGCCAGCGCCTCGCCAAACCCAACGACCAGCAGATGGACGAAGCCGTCAAGGCCGCGTTCACGGAAGCGAAGAACACGCGCCGCCAGGTCTACTCGCCGCTGATGTATGACGACGTCGGCAATGGCTATATCACGCTGCAAACCCCCGTTTATCGCGACCGCGACTTTCTCGGCACGATCGCGGCGGTGTTTTCGATCGAAGGCATTCTGAAGCGCGACATTCCGCCGGAGCTGTCCGCGAAGTACAAGATCTCGATCATCGACATCAACAACCGCGAACTGGCGACCACCTCGACGCGCCCGCGCCTGCCGCGCGACGCGTATTACGATCTGCCGCTCGATCCGCCGGGGCAAGGCGTATCGGTACGCGTGTACGCGTATCCGCAGATGACCAACTTCACGAACAACACGCTCGTGTGGCTGGTCGCGGGTCTGTCGTGTTTCGTGCTGTGGAGTTTGTGGAGTCTGTGGAAGCACACGCGCCAGCGCTTCGAGGCGCAACAGGCGCTGTACGCCGAAGCGTTCTTCCGCCGGGCGATGGAAAACTCCGTGCTGATCGGCATGCGCGTGCTCGACATGCATGGCCGCATCACCCACGTGAACCCGGCGTTCTGCCGGATGACGGGCTGGGACGAAAGCGATCTCGTCGGCAAGAACGCGCCGTTCCCGTACTGGCCGCGCGATTCGTATCCGGAGATGCAGCGCCAGCTCGACATGACGCTGCGTGGCAAGGCGCCCTCTTCCGGTTTCGAGTTGCGCGTGCGCCGCAAGGACGGCTCGCTGTTCCATGCACGCCTGTATGTATCGCCGCTGATCGACAGTTCGGGCCGTCAGACGGGCTGGATGTCGTCGATGACGGACATCACCGAGCCGAAGCGCGCGCGTGAAGAACTCGCCGCCGCGCACGAGCGCTTCACGACCGTGCTCGAAAGCCTCGACGCCGCCGTGTCCGTGCTCGCCGCCGACGAAGCCGAATTGTTGTTTGCCAACCGCTACTACCGCCACCTGTTCGGCATCCGTCCGGACGGCCATCTGGAACTGGCCGGCGGCGGCGGTTTCGACAGTTCGGCGGCGTCGTCGGATTCGATCGATATGGTCGACGCGTTCGCCGGCCTGCCCGCCACGGCACTGACGGAAGGCTCCGCCGATGCGCAGGAAGTCTACGTGCAAGGCATCCAGAAGTGGTTCGAAGTGCGTCGCCAGTACATTCAGTGGGTGGACGGCCATCTCGCGCAGATGCAGATCGCGACCGACATCACCACCCGCAAGCAGGCGCAGGAACTCGCGCGCCAGCAGGACGAGAAACTGCAGTTCACCAGCCGCCTGATGACGATGGGCGAAATGGCGTCGTCGCTGGCTCACGAACTAAACCAGCCTCTCGCGGCCATCAATAACTATTGCTCTGGAACCGTGGCGCTGGTTAAATCTGGTCGGACAACTCCTGACAACCTGTTACCTGTTCTTGAGAAGACAGCGCAACAGGCTGTGCGGGCCGGCATGATCATCAAGCGCATCCGCGAATTCGTGAAACGCAGCGAACCCAAACGCCAGGCTACCCGCGTCGCCGACATCGTCGCCGACGCTGTTGGCCTCGCCGAGCTCGAAGCCCGCAAGCGCCGCATTCGCATCGTGACGGACATGCGCTCGCGCCTGCCCGTGATCTACGTCGACCCGGTGCTGATCGAGCAGGTACTGGTGAACCTGCTGAAGAACGCCGCGGAAGCGATGCACGACGCGCATCCCAATGCCGTCGATCCTGTCATCCGCGTGGTCGTGAAGCTCGATTCGGGCTTCGTGTGCATCAGCGTCGTCGATCAGGGGCCGGGCGTCGACGAAGCGACGGCCGAGCGTCTCTTTGAACCGTTTTACAGCACCAAGTCCGATGGCATGGGCATGGGGCTGAACATTTGCCGTTCGATCATCGAATCGCATCGCGGACGCCTGTGGGTGGTCAACAACGTCGAATCCGACGGCCACATCACGGGCGCCACTTTCCATTGCAGTCTGCCTATTGGAGAGCCTGACGGCCCGAGCAACGGCGGGTCCGAGGCGCCGACACCACAAACCGTTACGGGAGAGCTATGAACACCCCAGTTACCACACAGGAAACCGTGTTTGTCGTCGATGACGATGAAGCGGTGCGAGATTCGCTGCGCTGGCTGCTGGAGGCGAACGGCTACCGGGTGCAGTGCTTCTCCAGCGCCGAGCAGTTCATCGACGCGTGGCAGCCGCATCAGCATCCCGGCCAGATCGCGTGCCTGATCCTCGACGTGCGCATGTCGGGCATGAGCGGCCTCGAACTGCAGGAACGCCTGATCGCCGACAACACGCTGCTCCCCATCATCTTCGTAACGGGTCACGGCGACGTGCCGATGGCCGTATCGACGATGAAAAAAGGCGCGATGGACTTCATCGAAAAACCGTTCGACGAAGCCGAACTGCGCAAGCTGGTCGAGCGCATGCTGGACAAGGCGCGCAGTGAAAGCAGCAGCGTGCAGCAGCAGCGGGCCGCCGCCGAGCGCCTGGGCAAGCTGACTGCGCGTGAGCATCAGGTGCTCGAGCGCATTATCGCGGGCCGCCTGAACAAGCAGATCGCCGACGATCTCGGCATCAGCATCAAGACGGTCGAAGCGCACCGTGCGAACATCATGGAAAAGCTCAACGTGAATACCGTGGCGGATCTGCTGCGTCTCGCGTTGTCTAACAAGCCGCAACCGGCGCAGTAAGCTGCCATCACGCAGTCATCACATCGCCACGATGTGATGACTGCGTTTTGCCTGTGCGCTGATCTGTCCCGGCCGCCCGCGCCGCTTCGTGTGCGGGTGGCCCGGGAAACGCTGACGCCAGCCGTTGTCCCGCACACCGCACTCTCTGTTTGCGGTATCCAGTCCCTCTCTCCTCTCTTACGTGGGCCGCTCTGTCGACCGCTTCACTTGCGGCTGCGTTCTTCGCATCGTTTCATTAGCGCTCCCAACTGACGGGCAACCGTCACGTCGCCGTCATTCCGCGCCTGCGCCTTGTCCTGCAAGCATCGGCATTTGACATCGCGCATTGACAGCGGCTGCTCCAGTTTCTAATTTACATACCATATCAACCGAAAAAGTTACCGATGCCCGAAAGCGAGCACTGCGCGGGCGACGGGCGCATCGCCGGCCACGATGCGCGTCGCATGCAGCACCCTCGCCGCGGACAACGCCGCGACTTCAGATTGCCCTTGCGCACCCAGTCCACTTCCATTATCAGTCGCTACACAGCATCGTCCGCCCGTCGCTCCATTGCCACAAGACCGCTCTGCGGCAGGCCGGCCTCGCCCGGCAGCCGACGCGCACACAACGCAGCAAGGAGGTTCTCATCGTGAAACGTTACGGACCCTACAGGCCGCGCGTCTGGGTCGTCTGCGCGGTGCTGGCAGGCATGCCGCTCGCAGCGGGCGTGATCGCGCCCGTCGAGACCGCCGCGCAGACACCCGCGAAAGTCTCCAGCCAGCAACTCGATTCCCTCACCGCGCCGATCGCGCTTTACCCCGACGCACTGCTTGCCCAGGTGCTGATGGCGGCCACTTTTCCGCAGGATGTCGAAGCTGCCGCCGCGTGGTCGAAGGCGAACACGCAGTACAAGGGCGACGATGCCGTCAAAGCCGTCGCGTCGCAGCCGTGGGATCCGAGCGTGCAATCGCTGGTCGCCTTCCCGCAGGTGCTCGCGACGATGGCCTCCAAGCCCGACTGGGTGCAACAGCTCGGCAACGCGTTCCTCGCCCAACCGAACGACGTGATGGATTCGGTGCAGCGGCTGCGCAAGCAGGCGCAATCGGCGGGCAATCTGAAATCGAGCGAGCAGCAAAAGGTGGTCGTGGAGCAAAGCACGATCCAGATCGTGCCCGCGAATCCGCAGGTCGTGTATGTGCCGACCTATAACCCGACGGTCGTCTACGGCACGTGGCCGTACCCTGCCTATCCGCCCGTCTATGTCCCGCCGCCTCCCGGCTATGCGATCGCGACCGGCTTCGCGACGGGGCTGGCCTTCGGCGCCGGCATTGCTGTCGCCAATTCGCTGTGGGGCGGCTTCAACTGGAACAATCACGACGTCAACATCAACGTCAACCGCTACAACAATATCAACGTCAACAACCGCATCAACTCGAATACGTCGACCGCGAACTGGAATCGCAACGAGAGCATTAACCGCAACAATGCGAACTTCAATCGCAACAACGCGAACTTCAACAACAACAATCTCGCTGCGCAACGCGACCAGTTTCGCGGACGCGATGCGTCGCGCGCACAGGCGCAGCAGACCTTGCAGAATCGCACCGGCCAGAACCTGAGCGGCAACGCAAGTCAGCGCGTGCAGAACATTCATCAGGGCGGCGGCCCGAACGCCGGCAACGTGCGTAACAGCGCGCAGAACCTGAACCGCGATAACGCACTGCGCGGCGCGGGCGACGGCGCCGGTTCGCGGCAGGACTTCCAGCGCGGCCAGTCGAGCCGGCAGTCGCTTGCCGACCGCGGCGGCGCAAACGGTGGCGACCGGCTCGGCGCGGGTGGCGGCGGACAGCAGTTCAACGGCGGCGGTGGCCGTCAGGCAGGCGGTGGTTTCGGAAGTGGCGGCGGCGGACGCCAGGCAGGCGGTGGCGGTGGCTTCCAGCGTGGCGGCGGAGGCGGAGGCTTCGGCGGCGGCCACGGTGGTGGCGGCGGATTCCATCGCCGATAGACCCACCATCGACAGCAACTATCTTGGATCGGACCAGAACGCGCGCTCTGCCGCCCGTTCTGGTCGACAGGAGTCACTCATGACCAGTACAACCACCCGCGTACCACGCCGCAGTGCACGCCTCGCCCCGCTCGTTGCCGCGCTCGCCACGGCGATGCTCTGCGTCGTCGCGCAGCCCGCCGCTGCGCAAGCCGTCTATCCGACGCCCGATGCCGCCGCCGACGCGTTTGCCAATGCACTTGCTACCAACGACCATCCCGCGATGGAAAAAGTGCTTGGCAAGAACTTCGGCCGCTACATCCCGACGACCAATATCGGCGAGGACGATATCTACGCATTCCTCGGCCAATGGGCGAAAGGCCATCATTTCGTCGACGATCCGGCCGCGCACAAAGGGCGCAAGAGCGTGCATCTCACCGTCGGCGACGACGGCTGGACGCTGCCGATTCCCATCGTGCAGAGCGCGCGCGGCTGGCAGTTCGACACGCCCGCCGCCACCGACGAAATGCTCACGCGCCGCATCGGCCGCAATGAACGCTCGGCGATCCAGACGTCGCTCGCCTACGTCGACGCGCAAAACGACTACCGCAAGCAGATGCAGCATTACGCTGAGAAATTCATCAGTTCGCCCGGCAAGCAGGACGGCCTCTACTGGCCAACCGCGCCCGGCGAACCGGAAAGCCCGCTCGGGCCGCTCGCCGCGACGATGCCGCACCAGATCGCGCCCGGCGAGGCGTACTACGGCTATCACTACCGCATCCTGACCGCGCAAGGCGCCCATGCCGAAGGCGGCGCGCAGAACTATGTGCAGGACGGCGTGCTGTCGAAGGGATTTGGCCTCGTCGCGTGGCCGGCGGACTACGGCAAGACGGGCGTGATGAGTTTCATCGTGAACCAGAACGGCCAGGTCTACGAGAAGAATCTTGGACCGCAGACGGCGCGTGCTGTGTCGTCGATCACGTCGTTCAATCCCGACTCGTCGTGGCAGGCAACCCAGCCTTGAACGCGGCGTCCCGACTGCGCTGAAGGCAGAGCAACATTGCTGCGAGGTGCGCCGACACGGTAGCTCGGCCGCGCCATCGCCTGCCGCGTCACCCTGCCCCATCGGGCTCGCTGCCGCAACGGTATAATGTCGAACTTCGCTGCGGCGCGGTTTTCGCGCCGTGCGCTTTCCGGCATGCGACCCGTTCCTGCCTGCAGGCGCCATTCATGCGTTGTCGCGGCGCCCGCTTCTGGCGAGCCGCGAACGCATGCGCAGCAGCACGTATGGCATGCGCGGCAACGTCATCACACGCCCCGCGCCTGCCCGCCCCGCCCGCATTCCGACACGCCCATTCTCGACCGACCATGACAGCCAAACTGATCGACGGCACCGCCCTTTCCAAGACCCTGCGCGCCGACGTCGCCACGCGCGCCGCCGCCCTCACTGCCCGCGGACACCAGCCCGGTCTTGCCGTCGTGCTCGTCGGCGACAATCCGGCGAGCGAAGTCTATGTCCGCAACAAGGTGAAAGCCTGCGAGGACAACGGACTTTTCTCGTCGTATGACCGCTATCCCGCGACGATGACGGAAGCCGATCTGCTCGCGCGCATCGACGCACTCAACCGCGATCCGAAGATCAACGGCATTCTCGTGCAACTGCCGCTGCCGAAGCACATCGACAGCCACAAGGTGATCGAAGCCATCGCGCCCGAAAAGGACGTGGATGGCTTTCACGTTGCGAACGCCGGCGCGCTGATGACGGGCAAGCCGCTGTTCCGCCCGTGCACGCCGTATGGCGTCATGAAAATGTTCGAAGCACACGGCATCGACCTGAAGGGTGCGAACGCCGTGGTGATCGGCCGCTCGAATATCGTCGGCAAGCCGATGGCGATGCTGCTGCTCGAAGCGAATGCCACCGTCACGATTTGCCACAGCAAGACGCGCGATATCGCGTCGTTCACGCGTAACGCAGATGTTGTCGTGGTGGCTACGGGTCTGCGCAACACGCTGGCGGCCGATATGGTCAAGCCGGGCGCGACGGTGATCGATGTCGGCATGAACCGCGACGAGAACGGCAAGCTGTGCGGCGACGTCGACTTCGCGAACGTGAAGGAAGTGGCCGGCTACATCACGCCCGTGCCGGGCGGCGTCGGCCCGATGACCATCACGATGCTGCTCGTCAACACGATCGAAGCGGCCGAGCGCGCAGCGGGCAACGCCTGAGCGTTTTATTGCCCGTACCGAAGCTTTTACCGAAGTGAAGGGCCGGCCGCGCGCCAAAGCCCTTGCTTTTCAATGTGCCGCCCGGATTAGCATGCGCGTCCGGGCGCGCCGCTTCCGCAGCATGATCGCGGACCCGATACGCATCCAATCTTCACAACGGCGGCCAGCGCACAGCGAGGTCGGCCGCACTCATCGGCGCGCGTTCGTACGGCCTGTCCCGCGTCTTTCTGCGCTCGAGCTGATGCGCTTCGTTGCGGCCGATTCGCTCGCGACACCAGTTCATCACAGGACGCTCGATCCAGCGCGACGACAACGCCGCCAGCGCAAGAATGAACGGCGCGCCGACGACGAGCGCGAGCATCGGCGAGATGCCCGGCAGGCGCGCTGCCACGCACTGCTGCACCACGAAGCCGTACAGGCAGATCGCGTATGAATAGTCATGACGTGGCCTCCAGCGATGCAGCATCGGCGTCACGCTCACCCACAGCAAACCGTAGACGAACGCGATATAAAACAGCATCTGCGCGCCGGCTGTATCGCGAAACACGAGAAACACCAGCAACAATCCGCACGCGACGAGTGCTCCCATGCTGATGCGTTCGCGCCATCCGTACGCCAGCATGCCGAGAAGAAAGAACAGCTCTGGTGAAACCGCAAAAAAGCCGGCGTTGTCCGCGACGACGCGCCAGCCGGATGGCAGTTCGGGCACACCTGTGCGCATCGAGCATGCAGCGAGCGCGATCAGTACGGTGATCGTGAGTCGCCGGCGCGTCGACAGCAAACCGAACATGCCTGCGATCAGCACGAGCAGCGCGCACAGCATGAGCGACGCCAGCGTCCACAGCGGTGTAACGATATTGCCCGGCAGCAACCAGCCGCGCTTGGCCGGGAGCGCCGCGAAATAATCGTGCAACGAGAGCGGCGTCAGGATCGGTCCGGCCACAAACCAGGCGACCAACGTCGCACCGAGCAGCGCGGGCAGGCAGCGCGCGAGCCGCAGTGCGACGAAACGCGGCGCCGACCGCTGCCGCTCGAAGCTCGCGCTCAGCAGCAAGCCGCTCATCAGAAAGAACGCATACACGCCAAGACTGCCTGCGCTATCGAACCCGGACCCGGTTGCGATAGCGGCACCGCTACCCGTTGGGCGGATCACGTCCGTCGCGCTGCAGACGATGGCGCACGCGGCAAACAGGCGTACGAGATCGAAGTTGTTCGCCTCACGGCCAAGCGATTGCGAGAGTGTCGGTGGATGCGGAGTCATTGCGAAGCTACCCGTTGCAGGCGGCCAGTCACGCGTTCGAACGCAAACGCGCAGGCCACACGAGGACAAAAAAGCCGCGCGTCGCGGCGACGCACGGACGATTCAACAATGCGCGAGACGGCGCGGCGCGACCGTGCGCTTGCCCACTCTCCCGTTCTGGTACAAATACGTCTGAACCCGTTATGGCTGCGCGCGGGCGGCAGTTCTGATAATTTGTGCTGGAACTGACGGGAGACTGGCCGATATCGGCTGATCTCTGAAGTTGTCCGCTGTGCCCCATTGGAAACGGCGAATGGCGCCCCAATATGCACGGTGCAAGGCGTCGGATGGCCCGCGTGCAAGCGCCGCGGGTCATGTGCGCGCCGCTCAGGTTTCAGGCCCGGATGCGCGTCATCCGGGTGTTCATTTACCGCGTCAGACAGGAAGCATCATGTCCACATCTCAATCGACATCCGACAACCCGCTCCTCGATTTCTCCGATCTGCCGCGCTTTGGCGAGATCCGCCCCGAACACGTCCCCCCTGCCCTCGATGTGCTGCTCGCCAATGCGAGCGCGGCCGTTGCACGGGCAAGCGAGCCGTCGACGCCGGCGTCGTGGACCGACGTGGTCGACCCCGTCGAACGCGCCACCGAGCCGCTGTCGCGCGCCTGGGGCGTGATCGGCCATCTGAACGCTGTCGCCGATACGCCCGAACTGCGCGCCGTGTACGGTGAGAACCTGCCGCGCGTGACCGAGTTCTGGTCGAGCGTCGGCCAGAACCTCGCGCTGTACGAGAAATACAAGGCAATTGCCGCCGGCGAGGATTTCGCGTCGCTGACGGGCGAACGTAAGAAAATCCTGAACAACTCGCTGCGCGATTTCAGACTGTCGGGCGCCGAACTGCCCGAAGCGCAGAAGCCGCGTTTCGCCGAATTGCAGGAACAGCAGGCCGCGCTGTCGAAATCGTTTTCGGATCACGTGCTCGATGCGACCAACGCTTACGCGTACATCGCCGAAAGCAAGGATGAACTGACGGGCCTGCCCGACGACACGATCGAAGCCGCACGCGAAGCCGCCGAGCGCGAAGGCAAGAGCGGCTGGAAGTTCACGCTGCACTTCCCGTCTTATTTCCCGGTCATGCAGTACTCGGAAAACCGCGCGATGCGCGAAACGATGTATCGCGCGTACGTAACGCGCGCGTCGGAACTCGGGCCGCAGTACGGCAAGGGCAATCCCGATTGGGACAACACGACAATCGTCGCCGAGGCGCTCAAGCTGCGTGAAGAAGAAGCGCACATGCTTGGCTTCAGGAATTTCGCCGAAGTGTCGCTGGCACCGAAGATGGCCGAATCGCCGGCGCAGGTGATGGCGTTCCTCGAAGACCTCGCGACGCGCGCGCGTCCGCACGCGGAGCACGACTGGAAGGAGCTGCGCGAGTTCGCCGCGAGCGAACTCGGCATGAGCGACATGCAGCCGTGGGACGTGGCCTTTGCTGCCGAGCGTCTGCGTCAGAAACGCTATTCGTTCTCCGAGAACGAAGTGAAGCAGTATTTCCCGGAAGACGCCGTGCTCAAGGGTCTGTTCAAGGTCACGGAGACGCTGTTCGGCGTGAAGATCCGCCGCGACGAAGCGGCGACGTGGCATCCCGACGTGCGCTTTTTCCGCGTCGAGAACCAGGACGGCGGCCTCGTGGCGCAGTTCTATCTCGACCTGTACGCACGCGAAGGCAAGCGCGGCGGCGCATGGATGGACGATGCGCGCTCACGCCGCAAGCCCGTCAATGGCGCAGTGCAGACGCCTGTCGCGTATCTGACGTGCAACTTCTCGGCGCCCATCGGCGGCAAGCCGGCCTGCTTCACGCATGATGAAGTGATCACGCTGTTCCACGAGTTCGGTCACGGCCTGCATCACATGCTCACGCGTGTCGATGAACTGGGCGTGTCGGGCATCAACGGCGTCGAGTGGGATGCTGTCGAGTTGCCGTCGCAGTTCATGGAGAACTTCTGCTGGGAGTGGGACGTGCTGAGCGACATGACGTCACATGTCGATACGGCGAAGCCGCTGCCGCGCGATCTGTTCGACAAGATGCTCGCTGCGAAGAACTTCCAGAGCGGTCTGGGCACCTTGCGGCAAATCGTGTTCTCGATGTTCGACATGAAGCTGCACGTCGACTTCGAAACGTCCGGCGCGAAGAGCGCGAATGACCTGGCGCGGGAGATCAACGAGCGCTTCCACGTGATTCCGCAGGCGTCGTTCTCGCGGTGGCCGAACACGTTTAGCCATATCTTTGCTGGTGGCTACGCGGCGGGTTACTACAGCTACAAGTGGGCGGAAGTGCTGTCCGCCGATGCTTATGCTGCGTTCGAAGAGGCTGCGCAAGCGGGCACGGGCAGTGTGCTCGATGCAGCGACTGGCACGCGGTATCGCAAGGAGATTCTCGAAGTGGGCGGCAGCCGGCCTGCGATGGAATCGTTCAAGGCGTTCCGTGGCCGTGAGCCGAATATCGATGCGCTGTTGCGGCACAACGGGATGGCACCTGACGCTGTGCCGGGCGCGGCGCATTGAAGTATTGATGCCGCAGAGCGCGAGGGTATGAGGTGGCACTCGCGCTCGCATCGCCTCAACTGCGATGCAGCTTGAAATCGACTTCCGTAGGCCTGCCTTCCAGTGACAGACTCGCGCGCGCGGCGGGCGAACGGCTTACCACCTTACCGCGGCTCCCCACCACCAGCCGCCCCGCCCGCAATCGAATCGCTTCAACGGCATCGCGCGCATCGAGCACAACGAGATTCGCTTCACATCCCGCTTCGATGCCGTAACCTTCTAGCCCGAGAATCCGGGCGGCATTCGCGGTAACCGCGTCGAAGCACGCATGCATCGCGTCGATGCCCGTCATCTGTGCGACGTGCAAGCCCATATGCGCGACTTCCAGCATGTCGCCCGACCCGAGGCTATACCACGGGTCCATCACGCAGTCGTACCCGAACGCGACGTTGATGCCTGCCGCGAGCATCTCCGGCACGCGCGTCATGCCTCGCCGCTTCGGATAGGTATCCGAGCGCCCTTGCAGCGTGATGTTGATCAGCGGATTCGCAATGGCCGCCACGCCCGATTCGCGCATCAAGGGCAGCAGCTTGCTGACGTAATAGTTATCCATCGAATGCATCGACGTCAGATGCGAACCCGTCACGCGCCCATGCAGCCCGAGCCGATGCGTCTGCGCCGCGAGCGTTTCGATGTGACGGGACATCGGATCGTCCGATTCGTCGCAATGCATGTCGACGCGCAAGCCCTTCTCCGCCGCAAACTCACAAAGCAGACGCACGGACTCTGCACCGTCTGCCATGGTCCGCTCGAAGTGAGGAATGCCGCCGACCACATCGACGCCCATCGCAATCGCGCGCTTGAGATTCTCGAATGCGCCCGCGCTGCGCAACACGCCGTCCTGCGGAAACGCGACCAGTTGCAGGTCCATATAAGGCGCAACGCGGCGCTTCACTTCGAGCAGCGCTTCGACAGCGAGCAGGCGTTCGTCGCACACATCGACGTGCGTGCGAATGGCAAGCAGCCCGCGCGCCACCGCCCAGTCGCAATACTGCAACGCGCGCTCCACTAGCGCTTCCTGGGTCAGATGCGGCTTCAGCTCGCCCCACAATGCAATGCCTTCGAGCAAGGTGCCCGACGCGTTCACGCGCGGCAAGCCGTAGGACAGCGTCGCGTCCATATGAAAATGCGCGTCGACGAAAGGTGGCGTGACGAGCGCACCCTGCACGTCGATCTCTTCGCGCGCGCTGGCGGCCAGCTTCGGCTCGACGGCAACGATGCGTCCGGCTTCCATGCCGATATCGACTGGACCAGGCTGCTTCGGGGCACTACGCGGTAACACGGCATTGCGGATGATCAGATCCATGGGCGGCTCCTTTGCATGACTACGATTCTATCGGCGGAAGAAACACATGGGGAGCATCCTGAAGGCATAGGACAAAAGACCATGCCGTACCGGTCGGCCGCATGCTATCCGTACTGCTGCGCGAGCCGTCGCGCGGCCTATACTCGACGCGAACAACAGGTATGGACAGGAACGTGAGATGAAGACGATAGGCGTGATCGGCGGCATGAGCTGGGAATCGTCCGCCGAGTATTACCGGCTGCTGAACCTCAACGCCAAGGCGCGTCTGGGCGGCCATCACAACGCACGCAGCCTGATGGTGACGGTCGACTTCGCGCAAGTCGAGGCGAACCAGCGCGCCGGCGACTGGCACGCGCTCGGCGTGCAGATGGCAGAGGCCGCGCGGCAACTGGAGCGCGGCGGCGCCGACCTCGTGCTGCTCGCGACCAACACGATGCACCTCGTGCACGAAGCCATCGAAGCGGCCATCGACGTGCCTTTCCTCCATATCGCCGATCCGACGGGCGAGGCATTGCGCGCGGCGGGCATCGAGCGTGTCGGCCTGCTGGGCACACGTTATACGATGGAGCAGACCTTCTACGCGGGACGCCTGCACGAGCGCTTCGGCCTCGACACGCTGATCCCCGATGACGAAGGCCGCGCGCAGGTGCATCGGATCATTTACGACGAACTGTGTCATGGCATCGTCGACGCGCAATCGCGAGCGCTCTATCAAAGCGTGATCGAAGACCTGAAAACGCGCGGTGCGCAAGCTGTCATTCTCGGCTGCACGGAGATCCCGCTGCTGATCAAACAGGAGCACTCCGCCCTGCCCGTGTTCGATACGACGGCCTTGCATGTGCAGAAAGCGGTCGATTGGGCGATCGATATGGACCGCTCCTGAGGGCTGCAAGACGTGCCTCGGCATCGCTAACAAAAGAACATGAAAAAAATTCGCGTAAATGTTTGACGTGTGGCGAAGGTGTCCGTACAATTCGCCTTCTTCTGACGCGGGGTGGAGCAGTCTGGCAGCTCGTCGGGCTCATAACCCGAAGGTCACAGGTTCAAATCCTGTCCCCGCAACCAAGTTTCAAAGGCATCGTGTCCTGCTCCACACGGCCTGCGCAGTACAAGTGGTTGATACATTCAAGCCCGCATCGCCCCAAGCGTTGCGGGCTTTTGTGTTTTTGGCCTATGCCTGTTGCCAGACTGAGCGCGGCCGCCCGATCGCGGTAAGATTCCATCCAGCACCTGAAACAACGAGAACGAGCGATGAAATTAGCCACGTGGAACGTGAACTCCCTGAAGGTCCGTCAGCAGCATGTGATCGACTGGCTCGAACTGAGCCAGACCGACGTGCTGTGCCTTCAGGAACTGAAACTGCCCGACGAAAAATTTCCGCGCGCCGAACTCGAAGCAAAGGGAAATCGCAGCTGGTTCGCCGGGCAGAAAACGTATAACGGCGTCGGCATTCTGGTACGCGACGGCATGAACGTCGATGAAGCCAGCATCGTGCGCAACATCCCCGGTTTCGAAGATCCGCAACAGCGGGTGATCTCGGCGACGATCGAAGGCGTGCGGGTGATCTCGGCGTATTTCCCGAACGGTCAGGCGCCCGGCACCGAGAAGTTCGAATACAAACTGCGCTGGCTCGACGCGCTGCAAAGCTGGATCAGGAGCGAGCTCGCGCAACATCCTAGGCTCGCGCTGCTCGGCGATTACAACATTGCGCCCGAAGACCGCGACGTGCATGATCCGAAGGCGTGGGAAGGACAAAACCTCGTGTCGCCGGAAGAGCGCGCTCACTTCAACCAGTTGATCGAACTGGGTCTCGTCGATTCGTTCCGGCTCTTCGAGCAACCGGAGAAGACCTTCACGTGGTGGGATTACCGCATGCTCGCGTTCCGCCGTAACGCGGGTTTGCGCATCGATCACATCCTGCTGTCGAAGCCGCTCGCCGCAAGCTGCACGCATTGCGACGTCGACAAGACGCCGCGCAAGTGGGATCAACCTTCAGATCACGCACCTGTCGTTGCGTTGACTGAGTAACGCGCTGTATCGCACGCTGTCGTCGCGGCGCGCGATCGGGGTCTCGCTCGCACTCCATCGCGCACACACCGGCTCGCGACCATAAAAAAGGCTCGACGGCGCAGCGCGCCGTCGAGCCGTTTTCATTTTGCAGCGATCAATAACGCAGCGCCCGAAAAAGCACACGCATATGACTCACGGTTCGAGATTCAACTCCTGAATCTTGCGCATGATCGTATTGCGCCCGATGCCGAGCCGCTCGGCCGCTTCGACCTTGCGTCCGCGCGTGAAGTCGAGTGCTTCGCGAATCACAGCTGCTTCGAACCGGCGCGACAGTTCATCCATCACATCGGCGGCGTTCTCGCGCAATAGCTTCGCAACTTCCGTGCGCAAGCCGCTTTCCCATGCGGCAACGGGTGACGGAATTGCCACACCGCCCGCCGCAACAGGCACACCCATCGCGGGCGCCACGCCGTTCGTCGCACCGCCGTTGCCTACGGCACCTTCCATCGATGCCGACGCCGAAGCTGTCGCATACTCCGCCCCGGCCTGCTGCGTCGACACGAGATCGGGCGGCAAGTCCTTGATCTCGATGGTCTGCGCGGGCGCCATCACGGTGAGCCAGTTAGCGAGATTCTCAAGCTGACGCACATTGCCAGGAAACGGCAGCGACGTCAGATACGCCAGCGCCTCATCCGACACGCGCTTCGGCTCGACACCGAGATCCCGTGCACTCTTTTGCAGGAAGTGACGCGTGAGCAGCGGAATATCTTCGCTGCGCTCACGCAACGCGGGCAGACGCAAGCGGATCACATTCAGCCGGTGATACAAGTCCTCGCGGAACAGCCCTTGGCGCACGCGCGATTCGAGGTTCTGGTGTGTCGCCGCGATCACGCGCACATTCGCACGCAACGGGTTATGTCCGCCGACACGATAGAACTGACCATCCGACAACACACGCAACAGACGCGTCTGCAAATCGAACGGCATATCGCCGATTTCATCGAGAAACAGCGTGCCGTTCTCAGCCTGTTCGAAGCGGCCCTGGCGCATCGCCTGCGCGCCCGTGAACGCACCACGCTCGTGACCAAACAGTTCGGATTCCAGCAGATCTTTCGGAATCGCCGCCGTGTTCAGTGCGATGAATGGACCGTTCGCGCGTGGGCTATGTCGGTGCAAGGCGCGCGCGACAAGTTCCTTACCGGTGCCTGATTCGCCTGTAATGAGCACGGTCGCCGCCGAATGCGACAGCCGGCCGATCGCGCGGAACATGTCCTGCATCGCGGGCGCCTGGCCAAGCATCTCGGGGGCTTCGGCCACGCGGTCATCCCACGTATGCTCGCCGCGTACGCTTTCATCGACGGCGCGTCGAATCAGTTCGACCGCTTTATCGACATCGAAGGGCTTGGCGAGGTATTCGAATGCACCGCCCTGAAACGCGGCCACGGCGCTATCGAGATCGGAGAACGCCGTCATGATGATGACGGGCAAGCCGGGCACGCGGTCGCGCACGGTCTGCAGCAGTTCCAGCCCGGAGCCGCCTGGCATCCTGATATCGGAGACGAGCACTTGCGGGCTGTCGTGTTCCAATGCGCCCGCGGCTTCGCGTACGTTGGCGAAACTGCGCGTCGCGAAGTTCTCCCGTGCGAGTGCTTTTTCGAGCACCCAACGGATCGATTGATCGTCGTCTACTATCCAGATCGGCTTCATATAGGTCCGTCAGAAGTCTTGTAATGCGTGTGGTGTCAGCAGCAATCGAGTCTCAGCAGTCGAGTCTCAACAACTCAGCGGCAAGAGAATCTGAAACTCGGTATGACCCGGACGGCTTTCCACTTCGATCGTCCCTTCGTGTTGTTGCACGAAAGTCTGCGCGAGCGTCAGGCCAAGACCGCTACCGTCTTCGCGGCCCGATACGAGCGGATAGAAGATGCGGTCGCGTATGTCTTCGGGAATGCCGGGTCCGTTATCGACGATATGCAAGTCCAGTGCCAGCTTGCACAGCCGTTTCGCGATCGTGATCTTGCGCGCGACGCGGGTGCGCAATTCGATGCGCGCATCGCCCTGCTGGATGCGTTCGCGCAGCGCTTCGGCGGCATTGCGCACGATGTTCAGCAGCGCCTGGATCAGTTGCTCCTTGTCGCCACGCAGATCAGGCACGCTCACGTCGTAGTCGCGCTCGATCGTGAGACCGCGCGGAAACTCCGCGAGGATCACGGCACGCACGCGCTCTCACACTTCGTGGATATTCACGTCGCCGACGATATGCGGATGACGATGCGGTTCGAGCAGGCGATCGACCAGCGTCTGCAGCCGGTCCGATTCCTTGATGACGACCTGCGTGTACTCGCGCAGTTCGTCGCGTTCGCGCGCACCCAGTTCGAACTCGAGCAACTGGGCCGCGCCGCGAATCCCGCCGAGCGGATTCTTGATCTCATGCGCGAGATTGCGGATCAGCTGCTTGTTCACGGCCGTCAGGTCGTGAATGCGCTCTTCGCGATCCGATCTCAGATGGCGCTCGTTCTCGAACAGCTCGAGCAGCACATAGTCCTGCGCACTCTCCAGATAGCCGACGATCGCATGCACGTGCAGCGGCTCATGGCCGGGACGTTCGAGCACGGCATCGAGATGGGTCGCATGAAAACGGTGGGCGGCGATGGCGGCGATGGTCGCCGTCAGTTCTTCGCCATTCGTGAAGATGTCGGGCCATGCCATTTGCGTCAACTGGCGGCGCGACATTTCGAGCATCGACTCGGCCGACGGATTCGCGAACGCGACACGCAGCGTCCGTTTGTCGAGCACGAGCACAACAGTGGGCAGCGCCTCGAAGCCGGGCAACAAACCGGAATCGACGAGTGGCGCATCATCCGACAAGGCGTCGGTGTGCCCTTTTCTGGCTTTGATCAGGTTCTTCAATACCATCTTGCAGCCGGGTCTCGATAGCCTTCTATGGGACCAAAGCGATCGTCGTGACGTTCACTCCGGTCGACAGGAGATGGTGAAGCGTGCTGCTTTTTATGCGACTCAGCACGCGGTTCGATCTGACAACACTCTGCAACAGCCATCTGCAACAAAAACGTCACCACTTTCGATCCAACGAAAAAGGGACGGCGCTGCCGTCCCTTTGTGGCCGATCGCAGCGTCGGGGCGCACGCTTCGCTCGCAGGTCGCGAACGAGGCGCAGCGCCACGTCCAGCGATTACAGCGAGTAGTACAGTTCGAACTCGACCGGGTGCGTCGTCATACGCACGCGTTGCAGCTCGCCTTCCTTCAGTTCGAGGTAAGCGTCGATCATGCCGTCCGTGAACACGCCACCGCGCGTCAGGAACTCACGGTCTGCGTCGAGTGCTTCCAGCGCCTGGTCGAGGCCGGCACACACGGTCGGGATCTTTGCATCCTCTTCCGGCGGCAGGTCGTACAGGTTCTTGTCAGCCGCTTCGCCCGGATGGATCTTGTTCTGCACGCCGTCCAGACCTGCCATCATCAGTGCCGAGAAGCACAGGTACGGGTTCGCGAGCGGATCCGGGAAGCGCGTTTCGATACGGCGGCCCTTCGGGTTCGCAACGTGCGGAATACGGATCGATGCCGAACGGTTACGTGCCGAGTAAGCCAGCTTCACGGGTGCTTCGAAGTGCGGCACGAGACGCTTGTACGAGTTCGTACCCGGGTTCGTGATCGCGTTCAGCGCGCGAGCGTGCTTGATGATGCCGCCGATGTAGAACAGCGCGAATTCCGACAGGCCAGCGTAGCCGTTGCCTGCGAACATGTTCTGGCCGTCCTTCCAGATCGACTGGTGAACGTGCATGCCCGAACCGTTGTCGCCGACGACAGGCTTCGGCATGAACGTCGCCGTCTTGCCGTACGTGTGCGCGACGTTGTGCACGATGTACTTCAGCTGTTGCGTCCAGTCAGCGCGTTGAACCAGCGTCGAGAACTTCGTGCCGATTTCGTTCTGGCCTTGACCAGCGACTTCGTGGTGGTGCACTTCGACGGGGATGCCGATCTGTTCGAGCAGCAGACACATTTCCGAACGAATGTCCTGGAACGTGTCCACGGGAGCGACCGGGAAGTAGCCGCCCTTCGTGCCCGGACGGTGACCCGTGTTGCCACCTTCGAATTCCTTGCCCGACGACCACGGTGCTTCTTCCGAACCGATCTTGACGAAGCAGCCCGACTGGTCGGCAGCCCACTGGACCGAGTCGAAAATGAAGAATTCGGGTTCCGGACCGAAGAAGGCCGTGTCGCCGAGACCCGTGCTCTTCAGGTACGCTTCAGCGCGCTTTGCCAGCGAGCGCGGGTCGCGCTCGTAGCCCTTGCCGTCAGCCGGTTCGACGACGTCACAGGTCAGCACCAGGGTCGATTCTTCGTAGAACGGGTCGATGAAGGCCGTGTCGGAATCCGGCACGAGCAGCATGTCCGACGCTTCGATGCCCTTCCAGCCTGCAATCGAAGAACCGTCAAACGCATGGCCGCTTTCAAACTTGTCTTCGTCGAATGCCGACACCGGCACCGAAACGTGTTGTTCTTTGCCACGCGTGTCGGTGAAACGGAAGTCGACAAACTTGACGTCCTCGTCCTTGACGAGCTGCATGACGTCGGCCACGGATTTACTCATAACCTATCTCCTGATTAACGAATTCGGCGGGTTCAGCCGCCGCCCAATCTAGCTGACCAGCCTCGATGCGTCCACCCCTCCACTGCTGACAGGCGGGGAAATGTGATGCTGGCATCGGGCCATGTCGATCGGCACCAATAAAGCAGCTTCCGTGCCATGTTGTAGTTCCGCGTGCGCCACCGCGTTGCAGCCCCAATGGAGACGCGCCTTCGCGGGGAATCGTCAGACACCGTTTACGGGAATCTTTCCGCGCCGCGACAATTGAATGCACCATGAACGTGCATCTCGATAATCTGTGACTGCTTAACACTCCATTATGGTGCATCTCGCGCATTCTGCACCATTGGCGAGCATACGTGCTGCACACCGGATTTTGCCGCGGCGTGCGCGTGTCCGGCACTCGCCAATTCGACAGCTTGCTAGAATGATTTTTTGGCCCCAAGGAGATTTGCTGTCATGAGTACGCTCGAACAGTTGTACAGCCAGGCTGACAAGCGCCGCGTCGACAACCAGCTTCCGTACGCGGGCGCCGTCACGCCTGCCGAGGCATTCGAGCTTCTGCAACTGGACCCGCGCGCCCGTCTCGTCGATGTGCGCACGCGCGCCGAGCTGGATTGGGTCGGCCGCCCTGTCGTCGGCGATGGGCAGTACGCGCATGTCGAATGGACGCGCTATCCGGGTGGCGTGCCGAACACCGAATTCCTCGATCAGCTCCGCCAGGTCGCTACGCCCGATACGCCCGTGCTGCTGCTGTGCCGCAGCGCCGCGCGCTCGAAGCTGGCAGCCGTCGCCGCAGCGCAGGCCGGCTTCACGAAGGCGCTGGATCTGCTGGAAGGCTTTGAAGGCGACAAGGATGGCCAGGGGCATCGGAAGACGGTGTCGGGCTGGTGTTTCCGTGGACTGCCGTGGATCGGCGCTTGAGCGGTCTGTACGCGCATCACGCTGCATAAGAAACGCGGCGGCTTCTTCTCAAATAGACGGCGCGCGGTAATCACCGTGCGCCGCTTTCTCTCTGCATGGTCCGCGTGCGATGTGACATCCGGATGATGCTGTCCGGCACGGGACGCGTTGCACGTCCCGTTCAGGCTTCGCGTCGCTCAGGCGCGCGGCTGCGCGTCCGGCTCGACGATATCGCCGCCCAGCAGATGCACGCCTTCGCGCAGCTTCACGAACGCCGCCGCCACAGCCTCCGGCTCGCCCTTCACGCCGAGATCGATATGACGGCGTGCATAAATGCCGCCGCGCTCCGCATCGCCGACGCTCGGCAGACTGAACACCCGCACGCCCGGAAAGTCATGCTCGATCTTTTCCATCAGCGGCGTCAGCGTCGATTCAGGCAACTCGAACACGAGCAGCGACTTCTCGGCATGCGGCGTCGAATGATGCAGATGCTGGTACTTCGTATCCAGCACCCATTCGATCATTGGCCAGGCCATCACGGGGAAGCCCGGCACAAAATGATGATCGCCGAAAGAGAAACCAGGAATCTTGTTGTAGCCGTTCGGAATGATCGACGCGCCGCGCGGATACGTGCCCATGTTCAGACGATGCAGGTTTTCCGGCGAGTTGAAATCGACGGGCGCGGGTGAGCTGGCGGGATGCATCTCGCGGATACGCTCCTGGATCAGCACCTTTGCTTCGGGATGCAGTTCGAGCGGCACGGCAAGCGCGGCGGCCGCGCACTGGCGGGTGTGATCGTCCGGGGTCGCGCCGATGCCGCCCGTGGAAAACACGATGTCGCCCGACGCGAATGTGCGGCGCAAGGTGGCCGTGATGCGCTCGGGATCGTCGCCGATGTATTCGGCCCACGACAGCGACAGGCCGCGCGCGCTCAGCAACTGGCTGACTTTCGGCAGATGCTTGTCGACCCGTCTGCCCGACAGGATTTCATCGCCGATGATGATGACGCCAAATGCCATTGAAGCCTCTTGGCTCTCGTCAGTAGGAAACAGGCGCGGTGCCGCGCGCGCCGTGGGGACCGTGATGACCGTTGCCGCCGTGCTCGCCGGCGCGCATGCGCTGCAGCGCGCGCAGGCAGTAGTAGCCGAACCACAGCGCCGTGAACACGAGGATAAAAGCATAGATCCAGATGGTGACGGCAGTCATCACAGGGAACAGCACGATCAGCCAGACGGACGACGCCCAGATCAGCGTCGGCAGTGAGCCGAGCAAGCCGCTCGCCACGCCGATCAGCAACAACGGCAACCGATGCTGGCGCACCAGCGCGCGCCGCTCGTCGGCGGTGGCGTGCAGCGACAGCGCGTCGTAAGTCATCACGCGATACGTGAGCCAGCCCCACAGCAGCGGCGGGATCAGCGCGAAGAACGGCGGAATCAGCCAGAGCGGCAACGTGATCACCAGCACCAGCAGACACAGCAGCGTGGTCCATATGGAATGCACGAGGCTGCCCGCGAGCGTGCCGCCGCGCCGCATTTCCAGCCCGGAAAATTGCCGCTTCGACAGATACTTGATCACGGCGGGCATCGACAGCGTGGCGATCAGCAGCAGCACCGTGACGACGATCAGCGGAATCGCGACGGCAATCACGATGAACGGCGCCACCGCCGCATGCAGCGACGAGAACCCGAGCCAGTCGAACAGGCCGTAGAGCGTCGTGGTCAGCGGCCAGCTTTCGAGCCAGCTGCGCGTGGCGCCGATCAGCGTCTGCCACGAAAACCATAGCCCCACACCCCAGACAATGGTCGCCGCCGCGAACGGCATAAACGTCAGCCAGAGCATGCGAGGATGAAGCACGGAAGAAAGCGCGCGCCCGAACGAGCGCAAGAGGTCATTCATGCGTAGTCGATGACTTGATGGAAAAGCAGGGAAAGGAAAGCAACGTGGACAGGATAAACCACGTCGGGTGTCAGCGTCGAAAGTGACAGCGGACGCTGGATGCTGGAAGTGCAGACATGGCCGCGGCAGGCGCGTGACAGCCGAAGGTCACGCGCGCGCGGAACAGGCGGCTAACGCCCTGGCTGGCGAAGCCCTTGTGCCGCGCCCTGCTGGTTCTTGCCGGTGATGCGATGCGCGATGCGCACGAACGCGAGCCAATGCTGCGCCCAGAACCCTTCGCCGTAGTGGCGGCCGCTGAGTTGATCGCGAATGCCCGTCGGCTCCATTTCGCGGCTCCACGACGCGCTGCCGAACAGCATGTCCCACCACGGAAACAGCACGCCGAAGTTGCAGCCATACTTGAGCCCTTCGTGACCGTAACCGATTGCATGATGGCGGCGATGGAAGGTCGGACTGACCAGCAAGCGCTCGCCGAGCCAGCCGAAATACAGACGGATGTTCGCGTGCTGCACGCTTTGCGCGAGATTCGTGATCGCGACGAGCACCACGAACTGCGAAGGCGGCACGCCGATGAACAACGCGATCACCGCGAAGAAACACGCCTGCAGCAGATCGTCGAGCAGATGGTTGCGGTCGTCGGCCCACAGCGACATCTGCTGCTGGCTGTGATGCACGGCATGCAGTTCCCACCACACGCCGATCTTGTGCTCGCCGCGGTGATACCAGTAGCCCGCGAAATCGAGCACCAGCAGATACATGATGAAGGTGACGAACGGCTGCGTCGTCACGCCCGGCCACAGATTGTCGAGTTCGATGTTGGCGATGCCATGCAGACGGAACCAGCCTTGCACCGAATCGAAGAATGGCTGCAGCGCGAAGAAGAAAAACAGATTGAGAATGCCGAGCTTGGCGATCCACGTGTACAACACGTCGACGCGCACGGCCTTGCGATCCTTCCACTGCTCGACGGGCCGCAGCGCTTCGAGCGGACGCAGTACTGCGTACATCGCGAGCACTTCCAGCACACCGACGATCACCCAATAGAGGCTGTCGTAGGTGTCTTCGTCGTAGTCCATCAGGTTGAAACGGAACAGCAGCGGCTGCACGACATCGACGTACAGCAGCGTCTGGATCGACGAGATGAAACTATCGAGACTGGAAGCGATCAGGTGGAACATGGTGCTCTATATGCATCGCGGTTCTGCTTCACTGCGCGTCTTCATGGCGCACTGAATGGCCCAATGCGGGGCTCGATGCGTGGCGCGCCGGCTGTGCGCACCACGCATGTTGCCTGCTTCAGGCCCCGTTCGGCGCAGTGACAGGCGCGCGGTTGAAGAAATAGATGCCGTGCGGCGAGCGGCCGACAGCGATCGTCTGAATGAGCTTGTGCGTTGTCAGATCGATCACGCCAACGTGCTTCGCGAAACGGAACGTAACCCACAGATAGCGTTTATCGGCGGAAAGTTCCATGTCGTCCGGTCCCGGCATCAGTCCCGTGATGTCGCCGACGTTGGTGAGCGTGTCTTCATCGATGATGCTGATGGTGCTGGCCACCCGGTTCGACACGGCCACATGCTTGCCGTCCGCGAGCGAACGGAAGTTGTGCGCGCCCTTGCCCGTCATGATCGTCTTGACGATTTTCTGGTTGCGCCAGTCCACCACGGCCACGTAATCCGCGCCCGTCATGCCGATCAGCAGATATTTGTCGCCAGGCGTCATCCACAGGCCCGCCGGCACCTTGCCGACCTTCATCTTCCACTTGACGGTTTGCGTGGCGAGATCGACGGCAGCGAGTTCACCCGACACCTGCAGCGTGACGAACACCGTCTTGCTGTCGTTCGTGAACGCCATGTGACTCGGCATCACGGCGAGCGGCAGACGGCTCGCGAGCGTCATGTTGTGGCCGTCGTAGTGATAGATGTCGAGACGATCGAGCCGCAGGCCCGTCGTGCCGAGCCATTTGCGGTCCGGCGAAAAACCGATCTGGTACGGATCTTCGATGCCTTCGACCCAGCGCTGCGGCTTGCCCGTTTTCGGATCGACGAACATCAGGTTGTTCGAGACCGAATTCGCGACGATCAGCGACGAATTGTCCGGCGTGGGCATCAGGTGATGCGGCTCCTTGCCGGTCGGCACCGTGTCGACCACCTGGCGCGTCGTCTCGTCGATCAGGCTCAGCGTGGCTTCGCCGGAATTGAGCACGATCACGTTATTGGCGTAGACGGCGGTGGAGAAAAAGCTTGCTGCCGCGACGAGCGCCGCGCCTGCTGCAAACGTACTGGGCAAGCCGGAAAGGGAAAATTTGCGCATGAAGACTCACATCAGGGGACAACCGCCATTGTAGAACGTTTGCGTGACGCAACGGTTGACCTTGATCGGGAGAAATCAACGGCTTGCGGCGCCCTGTCGCGGGGTCGTATCGGACGGCCGGAACACCGTCCGTTTCCATTTCCGCCGCCGACCCGTTTCAACGATTTCCGCTCGCGCAAATCCGGGCGCGTCCCAAACCGACGCGCCGGGACCCGCTATCGCTGCATCGACTCCCAGACCTTGTGGAGCCGTTTGACGGAAACCGGCATCGGCGTGCGCAATTCCTGCGCGAACAGCGACACGCGCAACTCCTCCAGCAGCCAGCGAAACTCGGCGAGCCGCGCGTCAGGCACGCCGCCCCGCTGGGCGAGCGCGCGCTGGTAATGCTGTGCGAGCGGCTGAAGCTCGGCGAACTGACGGGCGTCGCGTGCCGGGTCCGCTTTCAGCTTGTCGATGCGCAACGCGATACCCTTCAGATAGCGCGGAAAGTGCGTCAGTTGCGCATACGGCGTATCGACGACGAAGCGCTTGCCGATCAGCGCGTCCAGCTGGCCGTTTATATCGGCGTACGCTGCGGCAAACGGCTTGGCCTGCGCCATCTTTTTAACGACCGCCGAATACTCGCCCAGAATCTGCCCGGCAAGACGGGCAATTTCCTGCGCGAGCAAGGTCAGCCGGCTACGGCCTTCGTCCTTGCGCGCGTGGAAGGTCGCGTCGTCATCGGGCAATGGGTCTTGCAGGCAGGCGCGGTCGAGTGCCGTATCGATCAGCTGATCGCGCTGTTCTTCCTGCGTGCCGCGCGGCATGAACTGCATCGCCATTTCGCGCAAGCCGGGCAGGTTCTTTTCGAGGTACTTGATCGGCTCACGCAATTGCAGCGCGAACAGCCGCCGCAAGCCTGCCCGATGGATGCGCGCCGCCTCGTCCGGCGAATCGAACACTTCGACGTCGCAATGCGTGCCGCGATCGACCAGCGCCGGATAGCCGAACAGCGTCTGCCCGCCGCGCCGGATTTCGAGGAGTTCGGGCAGCTTGCCGAAATTCCACGTCGTCAGGTTTTCATATAGCGCGGTGGCGGGCGCGGCGGCGCCCTCGGTCGCCTTCGCCGTATGCGGCGCAGGCGAAGCGCCGCGCACACTGCTCTTCGCACCCGCTGACGGCTGCCGCGCAGCAGCATCGCCGCCCGTCGAACCCGCATTCGCGAGCGCCGCGCCCGCCGCGCTCGATGCGATCTTCTGGAACTGCTGCTGCGCCTGGCCGCCCAGTTCCGCGCGCAGTTGCGCGAGATTGCGGCCCATCGCGAGCTGTCTCCCGTGCTCGTCGATCACCTTGAAATTCATGAACAGGTGCGGCGCAAGCGTTTCGAGCTTGTAGTCCGACTGCTTCGTCGCGATCTGCGTCTGCTCGCGGACATCGGCGATCACGGTGTCGAGCAGACCGCCCGCGCCGAACTTCGGTCCGCTATGCCGTTCGACGAAACCCGCCGCGAATTCCGGCAACGGCACGACGTGACGGCGCAGCTTTTGCGGCAGCGACTTGAGCAGCAGTTGCGTCTTTTCCTTCAGCATGCCGGGCACCAGCCACTCGACGCGCCGCGCATCCACCTGATTCAGCGCGTACAACGGCACAGCAAGCGTCACCCCGTCGCGCGGCGAGCCGGGTTCGAAGTGATAGCTCAGCGTCATGTCGACGCCCGCCATCGTCATGCGCTTCGGGAACAGGTCAGTCGTGACGCCGGCCGCCTCGTGACGCATCAGATCGTCACGCGACAGATACAGCAGGCGCAGCTTGTCTTCCTGCTGGCCGCTCTTCTTCACTTCATCGCGATACCAGCGCTCGAACGCGGCGCCCGTGTGGATGCCGTTCGGAATCGTCTGGTCGTAGAACGCGAAGATCAGTTCGTCGTCGACCAGCACGTCCTGACGGCGCGACTTGTGCTCCAGTTGCTCGATATCGGCGAGCAGCTTGCGGTTGTGCGCGAAAAACGCGAGCTTCGTGTCGAACTCGCCTTCCATCAGCGCGCCGCGAATGAACAACTCGCGCGCGCGCACAGGATCCTGCTTGCCGAAGCTCACACGTCGCCGGTGATACACGGGCAAGCCGTACAGCACCGCGCGCTCGAACGCGCTCACCTGCGCCGCGCGCTTTTCCCAATGCGGCTCGGACAGCGACTTCTTCAACAGATGCGCGCCGACGCGCTCGACCCATTCCGGCTCGATCTTCGCGATGCAGCGCGCGTACAGCCGGCTCGTCTCGACGAGTTCAGCGGCCATCACCCACTTGCCCGCCTTCTTCACCAGCGCCGAGCCCGGCCACAGATAGAACTTGATGCTGCGCGCGCCGAGGTAGTACGGCTCGTCGTCGGCCTTCAGACCGATATTGCCGAGCAGGCCCGTCAGCAGCGCGAGATGGATCTGCTCGAAGGTCGCTTCGCTTTCATTGATGCGCCAGTTGTGCTCGCGCACCACCGTCAACAGTTGCGAATGCACGTCGCGCCATTCGCGCAGCCGCAGATGCGACAGGAAATTCTGCTTGCAGGCGTCCGTCAGCTGTTTGTTCGACTTCTTGTGCGCAACGGCTTCTTCGAACCACGCCCAGATCTTCAGCCATTGCAGGAACTCGGAGCGCTCGTCGGCAAACTTGCGGTGCGCCTGATCGGCCTGCTCCTGCGCGTCGATGGGCCGGTCGCGCGGGTCTTGCACCGACAGCGCGCTAGCGATGATCAGCACTTCACGCAGCGACTGCTGATCGCGCGCGCCGAGAATCATCCGGCCAACACGCGGATCGAGCGGCAGGCGCGCGAGTTCGCGGCCGAGCGGCGTCAGCGCGTTGTCATCGTCGACGGCGCCGAGTTCGTTCAGCAACTGATAGCCGTCCGCGATCGCGCGGCCGGGCGGCGGCTCGATAAACGGGAAGGTTTCGATCGCCGTCAGGTGCAGCGACTTCATCCGCAAAATGACGGACGCGAGCGACGAACGCAGGATTTCCGGGTCCGTTAAACGCTGACGCGCCTGGAAATCGGTCTCTTCGTACAGCCGGATGCAGATGCCGTCGGCGCCACGGCCGCACCGCCCTGCCCGCTGGTTCGCCGCCGCCTGCGAAATCGACTCGACCTGCAACTGCTCGACCTTGTTACGGTACGAATAGCGCTTCACGCGCGCGAGGCCCGTATCGATCACATAGCGGATGCCCGGCACCGTCAGCGAGGTTTCCGCGACGTTGGTCGCGAGCACGATGCGCCGCGCATTCGACGGGCGGAACACGCGCTCCTGTTCGGCAGCCGAGAGCCGTGCGAACAGCGGCAGAATTTCCGTGTGCGGCGGATGATGCTTGCGCAGCGCTTCCGCCGCGTCGCGGATTTCGCGTTCGCCGGGCAGGAACACTAGCACGTCGCCGGGGCCTTCGCGGCAGAGTTCGTCGGCGGCTTCGACGATCGCGTCCATCAGGTCGCGGTCGGTTTCGCGCTGACTCTTCGGCCGGTCGCGTCCTGTATTGCCTTCCGCCGACTTCACGGCGGGCGAATCTTCCGCGACGGGCCGATAGCGGACCTCGACCGGGTACAACCGCCCACTCACTTCGATCACGGGCGCAGGCTTCTCGTCGCTGCCGAAATGACGCGCGAAACGATCGGCATCGATGGTCGCCGACGTCACGATCAGTTTCAGATCGGGCCGCTTCGCCAGAATCTCTTTCAGATAGCCGAGCAGAAAATCGATGTTCAGGCTGCGCTCGTGCGCTTCGTCGATGATCAGCGTGTCGTAGGCCTTCAGCAGCGGATCGGTCTGCGTTTCGGCGAGCAGGATGCCGTCCGTCATCAGCTTGACGGAGGCGCCGGGCGCGAGATTGTCGGTGATCCGCACCTTGTAGCCGACCACTTCGCCGAACGGCGTGCCGAGGGCTTCGGCAATGCGCCGCCCCGTCGCCGATGCTGCGATCCGGCGCGGCTGCGTATGGCCGATCAGCCCGCTGCCGCCCGCGCCGAGTCCGCGCCCGAGCGCGAGACAGATTTTCGGCAGCTGCGTGGTCTTGCCCGAACCCGTTTCGCCGCTGACGATCACCACCTGATTATTCGCAATCGCGCGCGCGATTTCCTCGCGACGGCCCGAGACAGGCAGCGCTTCAGGAAACGTGATGGGCGGAATGGGGTTCGGCTCGACGACGCGCGTGGGTCTGCGCGGCTCGCGGGGCTCGCGGGGCTCGCGCGGCGCGTTGCGTTGCCCGTCCCCGCCCGCCTGATTACCGGCCGGCGGCTTGCCTTGCGGATTGCGTTGCGGGTTCGCCTGCTGCGGGCCGCGCTTGCCCTGCTGCTCGCGCTGCGCGCCTTTTTGCTCGCCTCGTTGCGCACCTTTTTGCGGCGCGCGCGGGCCGCCTTCGGGCGTGCTCGCGCGCTCATGCTGTTTCGTGCCGCCGGGCGCAGGCGCTCCCGAACGCGGCGCATTCGCAACATTCACGGAAACGTCACGACGCGCCGCATCGCCGCGCGCATCGGACGACGTGTCCCGAGCGCCGCGCGGCGCGGGCCTGGCAGCATCTTTCGCGGCCGTATCGGCCGTGTTTTTCGTATCGGCTCCCGTGGAGCTTTTGGGTACATTCGACATGGGGGCGCATTATAATCCGGGGCATGAATTCCCAAACCGACCTCGTCCCCCCGCCCGCCAGCTCGCCGGCCCCATCCGGCGACGCGGAAACCCTGTTGCAACACGCGCAATTCGTCGACTGGATGCGATCGGTCGCGCCGTACATCCACGCGTTCCGAAACCAGACGTTTGTCGTCGGCTTTGGCGGCGAGGTCGTGCATCAGGGGCTGCTCAACGCGCACGTGTCCGATATCGCGCTATTGCAGGCGATGGGTATACAGATCGTGCTCGTACATGGCTCCCGTCCGCAAGTCGAAGAGCAGATGAGCCTGCACGGCGTCGAGTCCGAGTTTTCGCACGGCATGCGCATCACCAATGCGCGCGCGCTCGAATCCGCGAAAGAAGCGGCCGGCGAAGTGCGTCTCGACATCGAGGCCGCGATCAGCCAGGGCTTGCCGAACACGCCAATGGCGCACGCGCACATCAGCGTGGTGTCGGGCAACTTCGTGACGGCGCGGCCTGTCGGCATTCTCGACGGCGTCGATTTCCAGCACACGGGCGTGGTGCGCAAGATCGATGCCGAATCGATCCGCCAGTCGCTCGCGAGCGGCAAGATCGTGCTGCTCTCGCCGCTCGGCTTCTCGCCAACGGGCGAAGCCTTCAATCTGTCGATGGAAGATGTCGCGTCGGCGGCTTCGATTGCACTGCGTGCCGACAAGATCGTGTTCCTCACCGAAACGGAAGGCCTGCTCGACGAAGAAGGCGCGCTGCTGCGCGAACTGTCGCTGGATGACGCCTACCGTCTGCACGAAAGCGGCGCGGTCACGGGCGACGCCGGTTTCTATCTGAAGCACTCCATTCGTGCGTGCCGCGGCGGCGTGGCGCGTTCGCACATCATTCCGTACGCGCTCGACGGCAGCCTGCTGCTGGAACTGTTCCTGCACGATGGCGTCGGCACGATGATCTCGTACGAGAACCTCGAAAGCCTGCGCGAAGCGACGCCGGATGACGTCGGCGGCATTCTCTCGCTGATCGAGCCGCTTGAAATGGACGGCACGCTGGTGCGGCGCGGCCGCCACCAGATCGAGCGTGACATCGACCATTTCTCGGTGATCGAGCACGATGGCGTGCTGTTCGGCTGCGCGGCGCTCTATCCGTATCCGCAGGAGCGCATCGGCGAAATGGCGTGTCTGACGGTCTCGCCCGAAGCGCAGGGCACAGGCGACGGTGAACGCCTCCTGAAGCGCATCGAGCAGCGCGCACGGGCGCGCGGCCTCACGCGCATCTTCGTGCTGACCACACGCACGGAACACTGGTTCCTCAAGCGCGGCTTCGTCAAGGTCACGGTCGACGATCTGCCGGAAGACCGCCGCCGCCTCTACAACTGGCAGCGCAAGTCGCTCGTGCTGATGAAACAGCTCTGAGCGCGCACAATAGCGCCACGCCATACCCCACCGATTACAGGAGAAGCACAGCATGACTCGCATGGTTCAATGCACGAAGCTCGGCAAGGAAGCCGAAGGTCTCGATTTCCCGCCGCTGCCGGGCGAACTCGGCAAGCGGATCTACGAGAGCATTTCGAAGGAAGCGTGGCAACAGTGGCTCAAGCAGCAAACCATGCTGATCAACGAAAATCGCCTGAACATGGCCGATCCGCGTGCGCGTCAGTATCTGATGAAGCAGACGGAAAAGTTCTTCTTCGGCGAAGGCGCCGATCAGGCTACGGGCTACGTGCCGCCGGCAGAAAGCTGAACGCCTGCGCGTTTCGCGTCGAACACCAAAAAATCCGCGCTGCATGCGCGGATTTTTTTCGCCCATCGCTGCCGCGCGCAGCCCGCTCCGCCCGCGGCAAATTGAACGAAACCGTTAATCCCACGCGGTTTTTTCAGCACCCGCCGAATTCCCGCAATCCCCCGCCAGGCAACGGATTGCGCGCCTCCGCCGGACCCGCGCCGGACGGGCGGATTGCACGATCCTCGCTTATCGTGCTATCATGTTCATCGTTCTGACAGCTTTAACCCTTCATTCGCGTTTAGTTCGCACTATGGCCGCCATGCGCGCCGGGTCGGATTGAACTGTTTTTATACAAGAAGGCTTGTCGGTTGTTCCGTTGCAAATTGCGCCAATGAACTGGCGCGATCCAGAGCGACGCCTCGCCGGCCTTTTTCGTTTCAAGCCTTTTCAAGCGGCATGAGCGCACCCCGTGCGTGACTGTCCTCCGGTATCTGCCCCCCTGCAAGGCCACGTGGGTACCAACGTTTAGCAGCAACTAACGAGTGCAATTTCGCGACGACCTTCGCGCTGCACGGGCGTTACTTTTTCTGCGCGAAGTGCTGATGCACGTCTGCGCGGTACGCCTTTGCGCGGTCCGTGCCGGGCAACCTGCCCGATGCCTTGACCGCTCGCGAAACTGCACTTACCAGCAAATCCGTGGCGGAGCGCTCCCCGCGTTCGGCCGCAGTCATAGGAGTATTCACCTTGACCGCTTCCAGCAACGGTTTCTGGCGACATAAAAACAAAGACAACAGCCTGACTCTCGACGACATCACCGTCGTCGACAATTCCCTTCTCAAGCGTGCCGTCGGCGCCATGGCGCTCGGCAATGCGATGGAATGGTTCGATTTCGGCGTGTACAGCTACATCGCCGTGACCCTCGGCAAAGTGTTCTTCCCGTCGAGCAGCCCGTCCGCGCAGCTGATCGCGACGTTCGGCACGTTTGCCGCCGCGTTCCTTGTGCGCCCGATCGGCGGCATGGTGTTCGGTCCGCTCGGCGACAAGATCGGCCGCCAGCGGGTGCTCGCGATGACGATGATCATGATGGCCATCGGCACGTTCGCGATCGGCCTGATTCCGAGCTACAACTCGATCGGCATTCTCGCGCCGGCGCTGCTGCTGGTCGCGCGTCTCGTGCAGGGCTTTTCGACGGGCGGCGAATATGGCGGCGCGGCGACCTTCATCGCCGAGTTTGCGACGGATCGCCGCCGCGGCTTTGCGGGCAGCTTCCTCGAATTCGGCACGCTGGTCGGCTATATCCGCGGGGCCGGCACGGTTGCCGTGCTGACGGCGTCGCTGTCGCAGGAAGCGCTGCTGTCGTGGGGCTGGCGTGTGCCGTTCTTCATCGCGGGGCCGCTGGGTCTGGTCGGCCTGTATATCCGGATGAAGCTCGAAGAAACGCCGGCGTTCAAGAAGGAAGCCGAAGCGCGCGAAGCCGACGAGAAGGCGCGTCCGAAGCAGTCGTTCGCCGAATTGCTCGCGCAACAGTGGAAGCCCCTGCTGCAGGGTGTCGGCCTCGTGCTGATCTTCAACGTGACCGACTACATGGCGCTGTCGTATCTGCCGAGCTATCTGTCGGCGACGCTGCACTTCAACGAGTCGCACGGTCTGTTCCTCGTGCTCGCCGTGATGGTGCTGATGATGCCGATGACGATCTACGCAGGTCACCTGTCGGACAAGATCGGCCGCAAGCCGGTGATGATGCTGGGCTGCGTGGGTCTGTTCGTGCTGTCGATTCCTGCGCTGCTGCTGATCCGCACGGGGGCCGTGTTGCCCGTGTTCAGCGGGCTGCTGATTCTCGGCGCGCTGCTGTCGACGTTCACGGGCGTGATGCCGTCGTCGTTGCCGGCTCTGTTTCCGACCAGGATCCGTTATGGCGCGCTGGCGATTGGCTTCAACGTGTCGGTGTCGCTGTTCGGCGGTACGACGCCGCTGGTTACCGCGTGGCTGGTCGAACGCACGGGCAATCTGATGATGCCGGCGTATTACCTGATGGGTGCTTCTGTCATCGGTATTGTTTCGGTGCTCGCGCTGCGTGAGACGGCGCGCAAGCCGTTGCTCGGGTCTGGGCCTTGTGTCGCGACGCGTGCTGAGGCGCATGCTGTGCTGCGCGGTGAGCGTGAGGCGGCTGAAATTGAAGAGGCTTATGCTAATGCTGTGACGGCGCGGGCTTAAGCGAACCTGGTTCGCGCGATGTTTTGAAATAGGTCAGCGTTGGTTGGCCTATTTTTTTCTTTTTCTGGCATTCGGTGGTTGAGCTTTCGCTGGCGTCCGCGTTTTGTTAGTGGTGCTTCAGGCGTTGCCCCTGTGCGGGGCGGCACCTACTTTTCTTTGCCGCGGCAAAGAAAAGTAGGGGCGGTTTCAAGATACAAGTGCAACAGGTCCGATTAGGATATGTTGCATGGGAAAGAACTACGAACAGTTGAGCGCCGAAGAGCGCGGTGTGATATTTGCAATG
>NZ_QBUY01000084.1 GCF_003121405.1 Paraburkholderia sp. C35
CTTTCTTTTGCCTACTTTTGTTAGCGGCGGCAAAGAAAAGTAGGTGCCGCCCCGCACAGGGGCAACACTAGCAGACCAGTAACAAACCGCGGATGCCCCCACATAACCACAACCACCCCCCAACATAAAAAACCGCCGACCACACCAGTCGGCCACCCCCGTTACAATCAATCTTTCCGAATCGCTTCTTCGACGATCGATGTCCACGCCCACGCCCCCGGCATCACCTGCGCAGCCCACGCCGCGCGCTCCCATGCTCTCGACAGCCGACGCACTCGCGACACTCCTCGGCGCGGCCCGGCAAATCGACGGCACCGAGACGCTTCCGACCCTGGAAGCTACCAACCGGGTGCTCGCCACCGATGTGGTCTCGCCACTCGACGTGCCACCGATGAACACGAGTTCGATGGACGGCTACGCCGTGCGGATCGCGGAACTGTCGCAAGGCGAGCGGCGTCTGCCCGTCTCTCAGCGCATTCCGGCCGGTCACGCCCCGCAGCCGCTCGCCGAAGGCACGGCCGCGCGCATCTTTACGGGCGCCACCGTGCCGCCCGGCGCCGACGCCATCGTGATGCAGGAACAGGCGGAAGCCGCGGGCGACGAAGTGACGATCCTCCATACGCCCAAAGCCGGTGAGTGGATCACCCAGCAGGGCGCCGACATCCGCAAGGGCGCGACCATCCTGCCGGCGGGTACGCGGCTCACGCCGCAGGCGCTCGGTCTGGCGGCGTCCGTCGGCTGCGCGCAGCTGGACGTGGTGCGGCGCGTCAAGGTCGCCGGGTTCTTCACCGGCGACGAACTGACCATGCCCGGCGAGCCGCTCAAACCGGGCGCCATCTACAATTCGAACCGATTCACGCTGACCGGCCTGCTGCAGAAACTCGGCTGCGACGTCACCGACTACGGCATCGTGCCCGACAAGCTCGATGCGACCCGCCAGACCCTGCGCGACGCGGCGCAGGCGCACGATCTTATCCTGACCTGCGGCGGCGTGTCGGTGGGCGAAGAAGATCACGTGAAGCCCGCCGTCGAGGCGGAAGGGCGTCTGTCGATGTGGCAGATCGCGATGAAACCGGGCAAGCCGCTCGCGTTCGGCGCGATCCGCCGTGATTCGCAGCCGGATGCCCAGGGCGCGAGCGCGCAGGAAACGTTTTTCATCGGCTTGCCGGGCAACCCCGTGTCGACTTTCGTCACCTTCCTGCTGTTCGTGCGCCCGTTTCTGCTGCGCCTCGCCGGTGTGCGTACCGTGACGCCGCGTGCGCTGTCGTTGCGTGCCGATTTCACGCAGCAAAAGGGCGACCGACGCAACGAATTTCTGCGCGCCCGCGTCAATGCGGCGGGCGGCCTCGATCTGTTCCCGAACCAGAGTTCGGCCGTGTTGACCTCGACGGTCTGGGGTGATGGCCTGATCGATAATCCGCCCAATCACGCGATCAGCGCCGGCGAAACCGTGCGCTTCATCCCGTTTTCCGAGTTGCTGAACTGAACCCGGCCGTACCGCGTCCCTGACTGAACACGTATCGAACATGAAGATCCAGCTGAAATATTTTGCGAGCGTGCGTGAAGCGCTCGGCCGGTCCGACGAATCCGTGGATCTGCCCGAAGGCATCGCCACCGTCGGCGATGTGCGCGCGTGGCTGCGCGTGCGCGGCGGCGTGTGGGCCGAAACGCTCGCGGAAGGCCGCGCGCTGCGCATGGCCGGCAATCACGTGATGACGGACGCCGGCACGCGCGTCACCGACGGCTGCGAAGTCGCCTTCTTCCCGCCCGTCACGGGCGGCTGAGCCAGCCAGCGAGGAAACCAGCCATGACAGTCCGGGTTCAGACGGAAGACTTCGATCTGTCGACCGAAGTGGCCGCACTGCGCGCGCAGAACCCCAAGGTGGGCGCCGTTGCGTGCTTCGTCGGCACGGTGCGCGACATCAACGAGGGCGAAACCGTCGAGACAATGGAGCTCGAGCACTATCCGGGCATGACGGAGAAGTCGCTGGAGGCGATCGTCGAAGCCGCGCGGGAGCGCTGGCCTGGCACCGAAGTGCTGATCGTGCATCGTGTGGGCAAGCTGCTGCCGCTCGACCAGATCGTGCTGGTCGCGACTACCTCGAAGCATCGCGGGAACGCCTTTGCATCCTGCGAGTTCGTGATGGACTACCTGAAAACCCAGGCGCCGTTCTGGAAGAAAGAGAAAACGGAAAACGGCGAGCGCTGGGTCGATGCGCGCGTGACGGACGATGAGGCGCTCGCACGCTGGGGTCTCGAATCGCTGAATTCGAAAACGGATTAACCGTTATTCGCTGAACGTTTCAAAAAATAACGCGGCGACCTTATTCCGGCTTCGAATTGTTAAATCGCGATTCCCCGAATCGTTACAGAAATCTTCGCAACGTCAATCGCAATTGTTAAATCCTGACCAATTGCTCAGTTTATTCGCCGTCGTGTGATTTACCGATGATTTTCGCGGGAAATGGTTCACCGCGCGGACGGGCATGTTCGGCGGCATGTGCTTCGCGCGAGCGGCGGCGGGGCGCGACTCGCTCCAGCAAGGCCTGTTGCTCGGCGGGAATCTGATAGTCCCAGCCGAACTTGCTCAGTTGCAGGCTCTGCGCGATACGCAGCGCGGGTTCCATGAAGCGCACGGCGGCGGCGGGTTCGTAGCGTGACTCAACCGTGTCCAGGAACAGAAACAGCCAGCGGCTGAAGTGCCGCGGCTCGAGGCCCGCCAGCGGCATGTGGGCCTGCTGCACGTTGCCGCGATACTGTTTGGCGCCCAGCGTGAGCGATCCCCAAAACACGCACATCTTCGGCAGATGCTCGTCCCAGCGCCCCGCGAGCTTCTGCTCGAAGGCGGGGCCGAGCAGCGGGTCGGCGCGCACGCGATCGTAGAACGCGTAGACGAGCTCGCGGATGTTGTCCTCGGTGGGTTCGGCGTGACGCACCGCCAGCGGGGTGCCAGCGGGAATATCGGAAGAAATATCGGACTTCATATGTGGAACAAAAGTGAGTCGCGGTAAACCCGTGGTCGCAAACGTTTAGACGCGGTCGATCTAAATTAAGAAAAAATGCGCTTAAAACGAAAGTTAGCGTTTATAGTTACGCGAAATAACGATATAAAAACGCGGCAATAAGAAGTGGCCAGCCAGCATGTTATTGCGCGTAAGCATTACCGGCGTTAGTGGAGCCGGCGTGAACATTCCGCACGCTGCTCCGTCCGCGATTTGCCTTTCAATGAGACTGACAGACTATACCGATTACTCACTGCGCGTGCTGCTTTACCTCGCGGTCCGTTCCGAAGGACTTGCAACGATACAAGACATCTCAGACGCCTATGGCATATCGAAGAACCATCTGATGAAGGTGGTTCAGCGCCTGGCCGAACTTGGCTGGGTCGAGACCGTACGTGGCCGGAACGGCGGCCTGAGGCTGTTCGAACATTCGTCGGCGCTCACCGTCGGCGAAGTGGTCAGGGCCGCCGAGCACGACTTTGCGCTCGTCGCCTGCTTCAACGGCTCCGACGCGAGCGGCGCCCACCGCGAATGTGTCATTCAGTCGCAATGCCGCCTGAAGAACATTTTCGAATCGGCGCGTGCCGCCTTCTTCCGTGAACTCGACAGTTATACGATCCGCGACATCGCCGAGCCGGCGTCGCCGTTGATGTCGCTGCTCGGCCTGAAGCCGTCGGCGACGATCGTGCCGATCGTGCCTGTCGTATCGACCGGCACCTGAAAGAAGCGCGTCGGAGGGCGGCCGTCCGGGCTGGTCGCAGCAGGATCGCCGACGGCGCTGCCGACGTGCAGCGACCGTCGCCCGGCCGCGCGACGTGACCAGAACGGCGCGCCCAGCCCAGTGCCGGCTGGTATGCGCGGTGCGCGGCTCGCGCGTCCTTCGGCGCGCCTTCCCCTCGCTTTCGCCCGATTTCTTGCCGGGCTACACTCCGCTAGTCAATCGACGTCCCAGTCGCGTCTCGTGATCTCCGCACGCTCGTGCGAAAGTTGTGTAAATTCTCTCTCCCTGATGCAAAAAAACGCTTGAAACCGGCAGAAAACGCCTCATTTTGGTGGTAATCGAAATTGGAGGTCTCCGTAGATGAGAGTCGACAAACTCACCACTAAATTCCAGGAAGCGTTATCCGACGCGCAAAGCCTTGCCGTCGGTCATGACAATCAGTACATCGAGCCGGTTCACCTGCTGGCGGCACTCGTCGCGCAGCAGGACGGCTCGGCGCGCTCGCTATTGGCGCGCGCCGGCGTCCACGTTCAGGCGCTGCAAACTGCGTTGAACGACGCCATTACCCGCTTGCCGCAAGTGCAGGGCACGGACGGCAACGTGCAGATCGGCCGCGATCTCACGGGCCTGCTGAATCAGGCCGACAAGGAAGCGCAGAAGATCAACGACACGTACATCGCGAGCGAAATGTTCCTGCTCGCCATCGCCGACGACAAAAGCGAAGCGGGTCGCCTCGCGCGTGAACATGGCTTGTCGCGCAAGTCGCTCGAAGCGGCCATCGTGGCCGTGCGCGGCGGCGCGCAGGTGCATAGCCAGGACGCCGAAAGCCAGCGCGAAGCGCTGAAGAAGTACACGGTCGACCTGACCGAGCGCGCCCGTGCGGGCAAGCTCGACCCCGTGATCGGGCGCGACGACGAAATCCGCCGTTCGATCCAGATCCTGCAACGCCGCACCAAGAACAACCCGGTGCTGATCGGCGAGCCGGGCGTGGGCAAGACGGCCATCGTGGAAGGTCTCGCGCAGCGTATCGTCAACGGCGAAGTGCCGGAGACGCTCAAGGGCAAGCGCGTGCTGTCGCTCGACATGGCTGCGCTGCTGGCGGGCGCGAAGTATCGCGGCGAGTTCGAAGAGCGCCTGAAGGCCGTGTTGAACGACATCGCGAAGGACGAAGGCCAGACCATCGTCTTCATCGACGAAATTCATACGATGGTTGGCGCAGGCAAGGCCGAAGGCGCGATGGATGCGGGCAACATGCTCAAGCCGGCGCTGTCGCGTGGTGAACTGCATTGCGTCGGCGCGACCACGCTCGACGAATATCGCAAGTACATCGAAAAGGATGCCGCGCTGGAGCGCCGCTTCCAGAAAGTGCTCGTCGATGAGCCGAGCGTCGAGGCAACCATCGCGATCCTGCGCGGCTTGCAGGAGCGCTATGAGCTGCACCACGGCGTCGACATTACCGACCCGGCCATTGTCGCGGCGGCGGAACTGTCGCACCGCTATATCACCGACCGCTTCCTGCCGGACAAGGCCATCGATCTGATCGACGAAGCCGCGTCGAAGATCAAGATGGAAATCGACTCGAAGCCCGAGGAGATGGACCGTCTCGATCGCCGCCGCATCCAGTTGAAGATCGAACGCGAAGCCGTCAAGAAAGAGAAGGACGAAGCGTCGCAGAAGCGTCTGCAACTGATCGAGGAAGAAATCGAGCGGCTCGACCGCGAATATTCGGATCTCGAAGAAATCTGGACGGCGGAAAAAGCGGCCGTGCAGGGTAGCGCGCAGCTGAAGGAAGAGATCGAGAAGACGCGTGCGGAAATCACGCGTCTGCAGCGCGAAGGCAAGCTGGAGAAGGTTGCCGAACTGCAATACGGCAAGCTGCCGCAACTCGATCAGCAACTGAAGGCGGTCACCAAGGCCGAAGCGGAAGAGCAGAGTAATCCGACGCGTCCGCGTCTGTTGCGCACGCAGGTCGGCGCGGAAGAAATCGCGGAAGTCGTGTCGCGCTCAACGGGCATTCCCGTGTCGCGGATGATGCAGGGCGAGCGCGAAAAGCTGCTGCAGATCGAAGAGAAGCTGCATGAGCGCGTGGTCGGTCAGGATGAAGCGATCACCGCCGTCGCGGACGCGATCCGACGTTCGCGCGCCGGTCTGTCGGACCCGAACCGTCCGTATGGCTCGTTCCTGTTCCTCGGGCCGACGGGTGTCGGCAAGACCGAACTGTGCAAGGCGCTCGCGGCCTTCCTGTTCGACGCGGAAGATCACCTGATCCGTATCGACATGAGCGAGTTCATGGAGAAGCATAGCGTCGCGCGTCTGATCGGTGCGCCACCGGGCTACGTCGGTTACGAAGAGGGCGGCTATCTGACGGAAGCGGTTCGCCGCAAGCCGTACAGCGTGATCCTGCTCGACGAAATCGAGAAGGCGCACCCGGACGTCTTCAACGTGCTGCTGCAGGTGCTCGACGACGGTCGTATGACGGATGGCCAGGGCCGCACCGTGGACTTCAAGAACACGGTGATCGTGATGACCTCGAACCTCGGTTCGCAGGTGATCCAGTCGATGGTCGGCCAGCCTGAGGAAACGGTGAAGGATGCCGTCTGGGAAGAAGTGAAGCTGCATTTCCGGCCGGAATTCCTCAACCGGATCGACGATGTCGTCGTGTTCCATGCACTCGACCGGTCGAACATCCAGTCGATCGCGAAGATCCAGCTGGAACGCGTACACGAGCGGCTCGCGAAGCTCGACATGCAACTGGTCGTGTCGGATGCGGCGCTGGAACTGATCGGCAAGGTCGGCTACGACCCGCTGTTCGGCGCGCGGCCTTTGAAGCGCGCGATTCAGCAGGAGATCGAGAACCCGGTCGCCAAGCTGATCCTGGCGGGCAAGTTCGGTCCGAAGGACGTGATCCCCGTCGAGGTGGAGAACGGCAAGCTGGTGTTCGAACGCGTCGTGCATTAAGACGCATGCGTCACGGGAACGGATGCATCGGATAGCGATGAATCCGTTCCGCTCAAAAAGCAGAAAGGGCAACGAAGCAATTCGTTGCCCTTTTTTCATGCGCGGTCCGGCTGGCGCCGCGCACGTCGAACTTGCCGCTTGACTACGCTCAGGCGTTCTTGTTGCCGAACAGGCCTGCGATCTGGCCGAGTGCGCCCAGTGCGCCCGACATGCCACCTGCATCGACCTTGCCATCGGCGGGGACTTCGCCGTTCGGCGTCGCCGCGTTGACCACGTGCGGCAACACTTGCGACAAAAGGCCCGTCACCATCGACGGATCGACGCCGGCCTTCGCTGCCATGCTGCTGACGGCTTCGGAGCCGAGCACGTTGTGCAGCGTATCGGCGGCGATCGGCTGATTTTCACCATTGCCGACCCACGAACTGATGATCTCGCCCGCGCCGTTTTGCTGGAAGCGCTGGATCAGACCGTTCAGGCCGCCGGGCTGGTTGTTGATGAATTCGAGCGCCGTGGAAATCAGCGCTGCCTGGCCACCGCCGCCTTCAGGCGACTGGCCGCCGCCGAGCATGGAACCGAGGGTGTCGAGTAGGCTCATGACAATCTCTCTTGTGAAGCCGGTGCGACGCGCGTATGGCGTGCGCCGGCAGGGAACGAAACGCCGCGCGACGCGCGGCACCAATTGACACCATGAAGCGTGAGGCAATACGGCCACTGAACGCTGATGGATCGCGCGTCCTTATGCGCCCGATGCAGCAGACGCAGCCTTGCTCTTCTTCGATTTCTTCGACTTCGAAGCGGTCGTGTCCGACGCCATGGCGGGCGCGGACGCCGCCATCGCAGCGGGCGCCGATGCCGCCGCATCAGCTTTGCTCTTCTTCTTCGACTTCGATGTTTTGCCACCCGATGCGGCATCGGCGGGCGCAGCAGGCGCCGGCGTCTGTGCCGTGGTCGCGGCAGGCGCGGGCGTGGACTTCGACATCGTGCTGCCCGTGGATTTGGCGGGTGCGCCCGTCGGCGGCGCGGACGAGCCGTTGATCGTCAGGCCCGCTGCTTCGAGATTCTTCACCGATTTCTGGCCAATGCCTTTGACCCGGTTGGCGAGATCGTCGGCGTCCTTGAACGGGCCATTTTTCGCGCGTTCGTCGATGATCGCCTTCGCATGGACAGGGCCGATACCCTTGACCGATTCGAGCGCGGCCTGATCGGCGGAATTGACTTCGACGGCGGCCGCGAATCCCGCCGACAGCGACAGAACCAGCGCGGTGAACAGCATCAACAGCTTTTTCAACATGGCAATCACTCCATTGAGGGCAAACAGGTAGCCGGGAACGGACGACGCTTTCATTTGAGCAAGCACTGCGTTCAAGCATAGGACAATTTACTGTCCTCTTTGACCGATCGGCGCGTCACGATGTGAGAACTGGCCGCGAACCAGGCGCGAATCAAGCGCGATTTGGCCGCGAATTCGCCGATTTATACCGGTCGAATCGTGACAACACAATCCAGCCTCACCAAATTTAAAGCTTTTGCCCGTTCGTTGTGCGCTCTTGCTGCGTGGATGTCAGCGGCGTTGAAGGCGGTTGCGGCGTCGTGTCGCCGCGTGCCGCTGCCGGCTTGTGGGCGCGCGGCGGCACGGCCTCACGCACCGCTGCGCCGCGCACTTCGAAGTGCACCGAGTCGGCGCTCGACCCATCTGTATTGACGAGTTCGAGCACGTGGCGGCCGGGCCACGGCAGCCATAAAACACGTTCTTCGCGGCCAAGCGGCTTGCCGTCGAGCCGCCAGGTGCTGCTTCCGGACGAGCCGCTTGCGCGTTCGAACACGATGCGCTGGCGTGCAGCGGGAATGTCGGGATCGAGCGCAAACAGCGTACCGTCCGTGGGCGTGCCGATGCGCGGTGCGGCGTTCGACGGCGATGCCGTTGGCTTGCCGGATGCACGCGCGGTCGGCGCAGGCCGCGCGGCGTGATTTGCTGGGTTTGCGATAGTTGCGTTGTCTGCGGAATGGGCCGTGGCAGCAAGCCCGATGTGCGCCATTTGCGTGCCGTTGACGAACCACTCGTTGCGCGCAGGTTCGATATTGCCGTCGAATGCCACGCGCGTTTGCACCACACCCTTGGGCGCGTGCGGTGCCACGCTCGGCATCTGGCGATGCAGATAACCCACCACGGCGGCCCAGATGGGCGCCGCGCCCGTGACGCCGGACACGTCCCACATCGGCTGGCCGTCGGCATTGCCGACCCACACGCCGACCGTATAGCGCGACGTGAAGCCGATCGTCCAGTTGTCGCGCATATCCTTGCTGGTGCCCGTCTTGACCGCCGAGAAGAAGCGCGTCGCGAGCGGACTGTCGAAGCCGAAGGTGCGCGTGCGCGCATTGTTGTCCGACAGCACGGTCGTGATGATGTAGCTCGCGTCCACGCTGAACACACGCTGTTGCGAAAGTGTTGCAGGCGGCGCGCGACGAGGCATATCGAGCGTCGGTGAGCTGACGCCGCCGTTGGCGAGCGCGCGATACGCATTGGTCAACGACAGCAGCGTCACGTCCGCGCTGCCGAGCGCGAGCGAAAAGCCATAGTAATCGCCGCTTTGATCGAGCGGCAGGCCGAGCGCCGTGAGGGTCTTCGCAAAGCGATGCGGCGTGACCATCACGAGCGTGCGCACGGCGGGCACGTTTAGCGACGAACCGAGTGCCGTGCGCACGCTGACCCAGCCCTTGAAGTCCTTGTCGTAGTTTTGAGGTATATACAGGCCGCCACCCGCCGACAGATCGAGCGGTGCATCGTCGAGCAGCGACGCTGTCGTCAGCCGCCGTTCGTCGATGGCCTGGGCGTACAGGAAGGGCTTGAGCGTCGAGCCCGCCTGGCGGCGCGCGAGCACGGCGTCGACATCGCGCGCGCCCGACAGTCCGCCCGACGAGCCGACCCAGGCGAGCACGTCGCCCGTCGCATTGTCGAGCACGACGACTGCACCGTCGTGCACGTTGCGTGGATGCGCCGGCGCGTTGAGTTCGATCAGCGTGCGCGTGAGTGTCTCGCTGGCGAAGCGCTGAAGCTTTGCGTCGAGCGTGCTCGTCACGCGCGCGCCCGCTGCCGGATGCGTTTCGCTCGCGATGCGCCGCGCGAAATGCGGCGCGAGCGTCGGTGCATCGGGCGTGACGGACAGCAAAGCGGGAGCAGGGCGCGCGAACGCAAGCTGCACGAACGCGGGCAGATTCGTACAGCCGTCGGGCGCTTTCATGTCGCGCAGGATGCGGCAGGCACGCTCGCTGACCTTCGCATAGGGCGCGTTCGGCGCGCGGATCAGCGCAGCGGCAACGGCCGCTTCACGCTCGTCGAGACCGGAAGGCGCCTTGCCGAACAGCGTGATCGATAGCGCGGACAGGCCGATCGTCTCGCCGCGAAAGGGCACGAGGTTCAGGTACGCTTCGAGAATCTGATCCTTGCGCCACGTGCGTTCGAGCCACAGCGCGCTGACTGCCTGATTCGCTTTTTGCGTGATCGAGCGTTGTCCTGAATGCTGTGGATCGTCGTTGAGCAGACCCGTGAGTTGCATCGTGACGGTCGATGCGCCGCGCGTGCGCGTATTCCACAGGTTTGCCCACGCGGCGGCTGCCGCGCCGCGCCAGTCCACGCCGCTATGGTCGTAAAAGCGCTTGTCTTCCGAGACGACGATCGCTTCGCGCAATGCCGGCGACACATCGGCAAGTGCAACCCAGTCGCCGCGCCGTTCGGTCCTGTCGATACGCGTGCGCTGCAGCGGCACGCCGTCGCGCGACAGCAGCAGCCAGTCGGAACTGCGCCACTGCGTATGCACGTCGTCGAAGCTCGGCAGTGCGTGCGCAGCGAGCGGCTCAGCGAGCAACGTCACACACAGCGCGGCGCGCGCGAACGCGACGCGCCAGCGCTGCGGCTGGCGTGTCATCGCATTCGTGCTCGCGTTCGTCCTCTCACGCATCGCGTGTTCCTTCTTACTTCGCAGCCGCTGCCGGTTTTACGACGACAGGCGCATTCGGCAGCACGCCGAACGTGGACGGCGCATAGAGCGCTTCGACACGTGTCGGCGGCAGGCCGAAGGTGCCGACGTTGTTCAGCCGCACGGTGTATTCGACCGAGAACTTGCCCTTCGGCACGTAATCGTAATACGCGCGATAGCCGTCGAAGCCGCGCTCGACGAACGCCGGCCACGCTGCGCCCTTCGATTTTTCACCTTCCGTCGCCGCTTCCGAATCGCGGCCCAGACCCGAGCCGAGGATCGTCGCGCCCGCCGGAACGGGATCGTTGACGACTACCCAGCTCATGTCGGTTTGCGCATCGATGTCCAGATGCACGCGCACGACATCGCCGCGCGTGGTCACGCCGTTGACGGCGGGATCGATCGGCGTGACCGTCTTCGTGATCCGGTAGCCGGCCGCGAACGGCGCTTTCAGCGCGATGGCCGCGAGGCTTTCGATGGTCGCCCAAGGCTTGCCCGTGCCGTCGTGCGGCAGCGTCAAAGACACGGGCGCGCTGCGCGTTTCGGGTGGCCACGGCAACAGCTGGCTGCGTGTGTCGGCTGTCTTCGTGATGGCCGTTGCCGACGCTTAGTTCGCGGCAGCGGACGCGGGCTGACTCCATGAGATCGTCTTGTCCGTCGAGCCGAGTTGCAGCTTCGTTTGCCCCGTCACGGGCGTGCTCTCGAACACCTGCGAGAAGCGCTGCACGGCAATCGATCCCCACAGGTTCGCCGTCGTCGTCTGCCATGCGCCGTTCTTCTGCAACGCCAGCATGCCCGCGACGAGGCGCGGCATCTCGTCCTTCCAGCCCGGCTGATCGACGAACGTCAGGGCCAGGCGCGCCGCGTTGGTTTCCGTGCCCGACATCAGCCACCAGAGATCGTCGGTGTCGGCAGTCGAAAACGTCAGGCGCGTGCCCTGATACGTGAGCCGCGCACGGATGATCTGTTCGACCTGCGCGAGCTTCTCATCGCGTTGAGGAATGTCTTTCACGCGCGACAGCACCGCGTAGTAGTCGAGCACGGCAGAGGTCGGCCACTGGTTCGGCGCGATTTCAATCGAGCCGAGCATGCTCGCGCGCGCCGCGTCATGCCGCGACAGTGCTTCGAGTGCAGCCAGCTTGCGCAGATCGAGATCCTTGCGCGGCGCCCACACGTTGCGCTCCAGCTTGCCTTCGACAAAGCTGGTGAGGCCGCCTTCGAGCTTTGCGCGCAGATCGTCGGGCAGGGCGAAACGCGGATCGAGCTTCGCGGCTTCGTCGGTGACGGACAGCAGATAGGCCGTGAGCGAAGTGCTGCCGGTGTTGCCGCTGTCGTCGCCGGGCGGGAAGTAGTTCGCGAGGCCGTCCTTGTCGAGATAGACGGGCATGCGCGCGACGACGGCTTGCCAGCGCGCCGGATCGCGCAGACCGAGTGCGACGGAAGTCTGCTGTTCGAGGCAGCTATACGGATAACGCTCGAACCAGCGCCGTACGCCCGGCATGCCGTCCGACAGTTTCGATTGCAGGGACACGGCGATGCCGCCGCGCAATGCGCCTGCCTGCGTGGCCGTGGCGTTCGGCGGCGCGGCGACGGGCAGCGAGAACGAACCGTCGACTTGTGTGAGCGTCGCCTGTTGTACGGTGATCGGGATCGCGGCCGTGACGCGCTGCGTGACCTTGAGTGCGTCCGATGCATGCGCTGCGCCTTGTTCCGCCGCGCTGACGTTCCACGTCAAGGCTGCCGGATTGGCTTCCGACAGCCCGTCCGGCGGCGTGACCGTCCATGCGACTTCACGTGCCGAATCGGCGGCAAGATCGACGGTTTGCGGCGGCAGCGACAGGCCCGGCACGTTCGGCGTGACGACCACCTTCATCGCGCGCGTGGTCGTGTTGCGCAGCGTGTACTGCGCGCGGTACTGGTCGCCTTCGCGCACCAGAGGCGGCAGGCCGGAGATCAGCTGCAGATCCTGCGTGCTGCGGATCGACGTGCTGCCCGTGCCGAAGGTGCCGTCGCCAACCGCCGCGATCGCGACGATACGGAAGCTGGTCAACGCGTCGTTGAGCGGTACATCGACGGTTGCTTCGCCGTTGGCGTCGAGCGTCACGCGCGGATTCCACAGCAGCAGCGTGTCGAACAGTTCACGCGGCGAGCTATGTCCGCCACCGCCGCCCGCAGGCACGGCCTTGCGCCCAAAGTGACGGCGTCCGACGATTTCCATCTGCGCGGTGGCCGTTTCGACGCCGTACGCACGCCGTTGCAGCATCGCATCGAGCACGTCCCAGCTATCGTTCGGCATCAGTTCGAGCAGGGCTTCATCGACGGCGGCGACGGCGATCTGCGTGCCGGCAGGCGCGGGCTTGCCGCCCGGCATTTGCACGCGCACCTTCACATGCGCCTTGCCGCGCACCGTGTACGACTTCGCATCGGGCGTGACCGTGACGGCCAGCTTGTGCGCCGCCGTGCCGACCTTGATTTCGGCGAGTCCATAGCGGAACGCGGGCTTCGACAGATCGACGAGCGGCGTCGGCGCTTCGTAGTAGCGGCCTTCATACCAGAACGCGCGCGCCCATTCGACCGGTGCCTTCCAGCCCCACGTGAAGAACGAATACCACGGCACGTCGCGCACCCGTCCACGCAGTGCGAGCACCGACACATACACATTCGGTCCCCACGCTTCGTTCACCTTGAGTTCGACGGTCGGATCCTTGCCGTCGAGCTTCACGACATGCGTCTCGACGATGCCTTCACGCTCGACGGCAACCAGTGCCGTAGCAAAGCGGAAGGGCATGCGCACCTGGAAGCGCGCCGTTTCGCCGGGTTCGTACGCGCTCTTTTCGGGTAGCACGTCGATGCGGTCGGTATTCTCGCCGCCGAACCACAGGTCTTCCTCGCGCGTGACCCACACCGACGTCGTCGCCGTCGATGCATGGTTTTCGCCGTCTTTGGCCGTGACGACGAGATCGACGTTGCCTGCTTCCTTGAGCGTCGCGTCGCAGGTCAACAGGCCGTGATCGTCGCTCTTGCCGCTGCACAGCGTGCCGAGGTCTTTGGTTTCGGTGTGGTTGTCGTACGCATAGAAGCCGCCGACCATGCGCTTGCGCGACGTGATGGTGATGCGCGCGATGCCGCGCACTTCGAGCGGCACGCCCGCGCGCGGCTTGCCTTGCAGATCGACGGCGAGCGCCTTCACGGGCACCGTGTTGCCCACCGACACCCATTGCCCCGACTTCACGCCCGCCACGACGGCGGCGGGCCATAGCGTCGCGTTGCCGCTGATGGTCTGCACCTCGCCGTTCGGATCGGCGAATGTCGCTTCGAGCGCGAGTCGTTTGGGCGCATCGACTTGCGGCAGGTTCTTGATACTCATGCTGCCCGCGCCGTTGCGGTCGAGCGTGACGGGTTCCTTGTCGGCGATCAGCTTCGATGTGTCGCCGTCGGCGGCCTGTTCGCTTTCTTCGTCATCCGACGACGAGGCGTTCGCGTCGTTGCGCTTGCGATACGGCGCGAAGCTGAACTCCGGATACGTGCCGGCGAACGCGGGCGTGGTGCTCTTCATCAGCGCCGAGACCTGCACGGGCAGACCCGACGCGCCGCCGCCCGACATATAGTCGATCTGCAGCGTGACGGGCGCCTCGCTCGCGGCGACGAGGGGATGCGCTTTCTCGTCGCGCACGGCGATCGTGCCTTTGAACACGGGCAGGCGAAACTCTTCGACGCGGAAGCTGCCGGACGAATCGCTGTGCATCGCCGAACTGGAATCGCTGTCTTCGTCGCCTTCGTTGTTCGAGGTGTCGTCGTTCGATGCAGCGCTGGCATCGCCGTCATCGAGCGATACGCTGTATTCGCCCAGTTTCGCCGCAGCGGGAATCGCGAAGGTCGAGTCGGCGGTGTGATCGGCCGCCCACTTGAGCGGCATGTGCCATGTCTGTCCGCTGCCGAGATGGCGAATCGTCACGCGCGTCGGGTACGTCTTCGGGAACGCCAGACCGTGCATCGTCTCGACGCGGATCATGTGTTTCATCGACACCGTTTCGCCCACGCGCAGCAGCGTCCGGTCGAACACGGTATGCGCGCGCACGGTCTGCTCGATGCTGGTGTCCGTCGGCACGTTGAAGCGCCAGGCTTCGATGCCGCGGTTCCAGTCGGAACGCACGAAAGCCATGTCGTGGCCCGTCTTCGGATCGTCGATACGCGCCGACACGAAGTAGCCGTCGAAGCTGTCTTCCTTGCACTGATGACGCGAGGCGAGTGCCTGGTTGATCGTCAGCACGCCGTGCGCGTCGGTCTTGCCCGAGGCGAGTTCTTCGCCGTTGCAGTCGCTCACGTGTACGTCGGCGTTCGGCACGGGCTGGCCCTTGTCGAGTGTCGTGACCCACACGAGGCTGTTCTCGCGGCCTTGCTTGAAATGCACGCCAAGGTTCGTCACCAGCACGGCGGTACGCACGTACATCGGCGCCTGCTTGCCGAGCAACGATGCGCCAAGCGCCGGCGATGCCAGTTCGATCACATAGAAGCCGGGCTTCGTCACCGGCACGCCGACTACCTCGAAAGGCCGCAGCGTCTTCGGATCGGCCTTCGGCAGCGCGAGTTTTTCGACATCCTGCTGACCCGCGAGCAGCGACAGCGAGCGGATATCGATCAGCGGATTCTTTTTGTCTTCGGCAGGATCGGCGCTGTCCGCCGTGCGCGGCACGATCACGGGATGCGGATTGTGCGCGAGCAGTTGCGGCATCTGCTCGTTGATCGACTGGCGACTCATGATGAAGCCGTCGAAGCGGTCGACGTCGCGCATCCAGCGGCGGATGTCGCGATCGGCATCGACGCGCATTTTGGTGAATTGCGCGTTGCCCGCATTGAGTCCGGCAATGTGCAGATCGGCTTCGACGTTGCGCAGCGTGACGGGCACGAGCGCGGGCATGTCGGGTTCTGCATAGCGCTCGATGATGCCGAACGTGCCCGACGAAAACTTCGCGAGCGGCGGCAGCGGCGCGGTGGCCGTCTTGAGCGGGAACAGGTCGGCGTTGGTCAGCGCGCGGCCGCTGGTGTCCTTGAGATTGGCCGGCAGTTCGATGATCAGGTCGGTGCGTTCCGGCAGCGGCGCGGCGAACTCGACGGTAGAGGTTTGCGGATCTTTGTCGTCCGGCGAGAAGGTGGGCTTGATCTCGCCATTCGGACCTTTGATGTGGATCTTCTCGGCATCGGTGCGCAGGATCGGCGCGTTGAACTGCACGCGCAGCGGTCGCAGCGGCGTGCAGGGCGCTTTCGCGTTTTCGCGCTCGCAACTGAAGCTCGCGGCGAACGGTTCGCGCACCGTGAAATTGAAGCGGCGCTCGACGTCGTTGGCAATGCCGCTCGGACTGGCGACGCCCTTGCCGTAGACAAGCTGCGCTTTCGTGCCGGATGGCAGCGCCTGCTGGCATTGCAGCGTCAGCACGCGCGCCGCTTCCTTCTGCAGACGGAAGCGCTTGAGCAGTTCGGTGCGCGTGGCGGCATCGACGTTTTTCACGGGGATGCGGTTGCCGAGTCCGCTCGATTCGCACCACACGTGCTGCTGCACCGATGCGTCGGTGGCCGGGCCGTTTAGCCGCACCACGAATGCCTGGTCTTCCTCGATTTCACCGCCGTACGGCTCGACGCTCTGCACGAACGGGCCGCCCGTTTCGAACGCGTAGTGGCGCGGCCCCGTCAGCGCCTGGCCCGCCGACGATTTCAGTCCGTCGTTCAGATCGACCGAACAGGCGACGCCGGGCGGCAGATCGGCATTGAAGTCCCACGCCCAGGTTTTGTCGTCGATCCAGCGAGCCTGGCCTGCGCTCGCCGACGCGTCATTGCACTTGATGCGCGCGGGTGCGGGCAGGTCGGGCGCGCCGAACGCGACCATCGATTCGTCGAACTTGACGACGACCTGGCGGACCTGCGCGACCTTGCCTTGCGGCGAGACCCGAGTGATGCGCGCTGCATCGGCACGCCATGTGACGCCGATGAGAAGCGCGAGCATCGCAACCGTTGCGGCTGCCCATATCGTTTGACGTTTGATGGTGCCGCTTTGCATCGACCGTGCTCCCGGTTTCGTTATTCTTTCTGTGGTTTCTTTCAATTCGCAGCCGATTCTAACCGACGCTCGTGACGTTCCCAACCTGCTTCACAGGTAGGATCACGCTGATATGCATGCACCTTCAGATAACGCTTGACTTAGAGTTCACTCGAAGTCCTAACCTGAGTTCCGTCATGTCGAAAGCACTCACGATTGGTCAGGTCGCCGCTACGAGCGGCGTGTCCACGCATACGCTGCGTTACTACGAGCAGGCCGGTCTGTTGCGTTCGATCGGACGCACGGATGCCGGGCATCGGCTCTATGCGCCCGCCGATCTCGACTGGCTGCAGTTCGTGATGCGCCTGAAGGCGACGGGCATGCCGATCGCCGGGATGCAGGCGTTCGCTGCGTTGCGCGCGGAAGGGGAAGCAACCTTCGGCGCGCGGCGCAAGATGCTGATCGAGCATCGCGATACGGTGCTTGCACGCATCGCCGAATTGCAGACCAGCCTCGACGCGATCACCGACAAGATCGCGTTCTACGAGGCAGCCGAACGTGAGGCGGCATCGACAGGTCATTTCGATAACACACTGGTCAAGGACTCGCCATGAATCAAACAACAAACGATCGCTATGCACGCGGCTGGGACAAGCTGAAGGAAATCGACGGAACGGCAGGGGAGAAAGTGATCGCCGCGCTGGCACCTGTTGCGCCCGATTTCGCGCGGCTGCTGATCGAGTTTCCGTTTGGCGATGTGTATAGCCGTCCGCAACTGGATCTGCGTGCGCGGGAGATAGCGACGATCGCGGCGCTGGCCGCATTGGGCAATGCGCAGCCGCAGTTGAAGGTGCATATCGAGGCGGCGTTGAACGTCGGCTGCACGCGCGACGAGATCGTCGAGGTGTTCATGCAGATGGCCGTGTATGCGGGCTTTCCGGCGGCGTTGAATGCGCTGTTTGCGGCACGTGAGGTGTTTGAGCGGCGTGATGAGGAGGAAGCGGCGGAGGCTTGAGGGTTGGTCCGCGCTAAATCGGGCGTCGGGGAAAATCCTGAATGCAACTAACCGTCTGTTTTGCCGCCATCACCCGAAGGGGCCTGGGTGGTTCGCATTCAATGCCGAGTCTGCAAGGGGAGATCGTCGGAAAGCGATCGAACCAACGCCGCCGCGCCTCAGACGGCGCTATCCGCCTTTTGCTCCACGGCATGCATTCGCACGGAACGCGCGCTGACGGTCCGCAGATACAGCGCGAGACCGATGCCCGCGATCAGCAGGCTCACCGTATTCGCCAGCCAGAAACCGCGTGCGCCCGTCACCGATTCCGGCACCCAGCTGCCGACGTCGAAGCCGAGCGCATAACCGCCGCCCAGCCCGACGCCCCACAACGCGACGGCATAAATCACAGTCGGCACGACCGCCACGCGATACGCGCGCAGCACGAATGCCGACGTGATCTGCAGCGCGTCGCACAGATGGTAGAACACGACGATCAGCACCAGCGGCATGGCCGCCTGCACGACCTGCGGATTCGGCGTATAGCCCGAGATGATGACGGGCCGCAGCGCGAGCACGATCACGCCATAACAGCACGCGATCGCCACCGCCATCGCGATGCCGTGCCGCGCGAGCGTGCGTGCCGCCTCGAAGCGCTGCGCGCCGAGTGCCTGGGCCACGAGCGTCGACGTGGCAATACCGATCGATAGCGGTGTCATGTACAGCACCGCGCCGATATTGCCCGCAATCTGATGGCCCGCCAGCGTGGTCGTACCGAAGCGCGCAATAAAGAGCGCCATAAAGGTGTACGACGTCACTTCGATCAGATACGACATGCCCATCGGCACGCCAAGCCTCAACTGCGCCGCCTGACGCTGCCACACAGGCCAGCAGAAGTGCCGAAAAATCGCGAATGGGCGGAACACGTCGAGCTTCGACATCACCGTCATGCCGACGATCGCGAGCGTCCAGTTGATCAGGGTGCTCGCGAGCGCCGCGCCCGGACCGCCGAGCGTGGGCAAGCCGAACTTGCCGAAAATCAGCACCGTGTTGAGCGGCAGCTTCAGCAGCAGCGCACCGATCTGCAGGATCATCACCAGACGCGGCTGGCCGACGGCATTCGTCAGCGAGCTATAGACGCGAAACGCGAGACTCGCGGGCAGGCCGAATGCGAGTATCCGCAAATACGATACCGTGCGATCGCGCAGCGCTTCCGGCGCGCGCGCCAGCTGCAGCAGCGGGTGAGGGAAGTACAGGATCAGAAAGCCGATCACGGCGAGCGCCGCCGCGAGCCACAGCGCCTGACGCACTTCCTCGCCGATCTCTTCGTAGCGCGCGGCGCCGTACAGCTGGCCGGCAATCGGCTGCAGCGCTGTCAGAATGCCCATCAACCCGATGTACACCGAAATATAGATCGACGAGCCGAGTCCGAGTGCGGCGAGATCGGTCGCCGAGAAGCGGCCGATCATCGCCGTATCGATCACGCCGAACGCGATGATGGCCAGCTGGCCGATCAGCACCGGCCACGCGAGCGCGGCGATTTTCCGGGCATCGGCGAACATGGTCAGTCGGTTTTCTTCGGGCGCCACGGACGACGCTTCACAGGCGGCTGCGGGCGGTCGATACGCACGTAGAGCCGGAAGCGTTCGTCGCGGTCGGCCGCGCGGCGGCCGTCCCAGACGAGCTTCCACATGTAGTTCGGCATCGCGCTCGGTTCGCCGAAATCCTGGGTGTCCTGACGCAGGATCACGTCGCAGTCTTCATCGAACGAAAAGTGCATGTCGCCGAAATAGGCGAAGGTCGCGATTTGCGCATCGCCGAGACGAACGGGCGATATGCAGGTGTAGTCCGACGGCAGATGCGCGGCAATCTGCTCGGCGACATCCTTATAAGTACGGCTATAGTTGACGACGGGCAGCCACAGTGTCATCAGCAGCACCCACATCAGCGTCGTGCCCGCACTCGACAGCACCACGCTGCGCCACAGCACCTTCGGGTGCCGCGCCACGCGCCATTGCACCAGCGCGAACCAGCACACGGTCACGGCGACCGCGCACACGAACGACAGAATCTTGAATTGCGGCGAAAAGCCCGGCGCGAGACGCGCAAGGTTGCGCGCCAACTGATGCGGATAGCCCGTCATGCCCGCCAGCCAGACGAGCCACACGAAACTGCCGAGCACGGTGAAGCTGAGCACCGCGAACCAGTCGATGGCGTTGATCGCGCCGCGCTTGAGGGTCGGCAGCGCGAACGCGGCGATCACGGCGAGCGCGGGCGTCAGCAGGATGAACAGGCGGTTCGAACCGTGGCTTTGCAGCACGACGAGAATCAGCAGCGGCGCAATGACCGACAGCGGAATCGCGATGTGCGGCGCGCGCCGCAGTCCTGCCCAGCTGACCCATGCCCAGATCGCGAGCGGCCAGGCAGGCCATGCGTATAGCGACAGGTTCTTGACGGCATAGAGCAGGGTCGCGCCATAGGGGCCGGCGAACGCCTGCAGGCTGCCGCGCATCCATTGATGGAGGAACCAGACGGCGTCGTCGGGATAGAGCGCGATGGCCGCCAGCGGCCATGCCACCGACAACACCAGCGCAATCGGCAGGCCGGCGATCATCAGCGTGCGCCAGTGTGTCTCGTGCACGATCACCATCATCGCGAAGGTGCCGATCAGCAGCGCGCCCACCAGCACCGGGCTGCTGGTCAGCGTGACGAGGCCGATCGCCGTACCCCAGATGAGCGCGCCCTGAACGGGCTTGTCGACCATGCGCACGAGGCCGTAGACGAGCATCGCGATGCAGACGAACTGCGCGATCTGCGGCGTGGTTTCGTGGCCGCGCTCGGCGAGGCCGAACGTGGCCAGCAGGATCAGCAGGGCGCCGTCGCCGAGTGTGCGGCCGTAGTCGCGTGGCTCGGGTTCGCCGCCGAATGCGTACTTGAATGGCTGCACTTCGGGCCGGCGGCCGAGCAGATACGCGGCGTACCACACGAACGCGCAGGCCGCGCAGAACAGCAGGCCCGTGAACACGCGCGACGCGTTGCTCGCATCGACGAGGGGATCGAGCACGCGGATCGCGCTCGCGCCGAGCCAGTAGCCGAGCGGCGCGTCCGAGGTCATGTACTTGCCGACCAGATTCGGCAGCAGCCAGTCGTGCAGCGAACCGTTGGCCATCGTCCACATGACACCGAAGCCGGCTGCGTCCTCGTTCTTCCACGGATCGCGCCCGAACAGGCCAAACGACGCATAGACGACGCAGATAGTGAGCAGCAGCCAGCGCGGCAACGCACTGGTAGCGGAGGCGGTGAGGCGAACGACAGATCTCATGCGGTGTTCGTGTGGGGCTGCGCGCGGGGCAGCCGTGAGTTATTGGTGGAGCGCAGGAGGCGTCTCGGATTCAGGCATGCGGCATTGTAGACGGGTGGCGCGCTGTGCGTCACACGCTGCCTTACAGACAGTTGCACGGATGGCAGAGCGGCTGGCGCTGAAAGCGGATGGGACGGCCGATCCACAAATCTTTCAGCGACAAAAAAGGGCAGCTTGCGCTGCCCTTTTTGCATCGTAGCGGCCCGGACGGGAGTCGGGACCGGCACGGGAGTATTACTTCGTGGCCTTGCCCGAAGCGCGGGCGCCAAACTTCTTGTTGAACTTCTCGACGCGGCCTGCCGTGTCCATGATCTTTTGCTGGCCGGTGTAGAACGGGTGCGATTCCGACGAGACTTCGATCTTCGCCAGCGGGTATTCCTTGCCTTCGAACGTGCCCGTTTCACGCGTCTGGATGGTCGAGCGCGTCACGAACTTGAAGTCGATCGACATATCGACGAACAGGACTTCGCGGTAATTCGGGTGAATGCCTTCTTTCATGGTCTTTCCTTTAATCTGGCGGTAGCCAACCCGGGAGCCGGAGAATTCCGCAACCGCGAGCCACTTGCCTAAGGTCGAAAAACGGCGATTATGCCAGAAAATCAGACCTTTGACGAGGTTTGCGGAGGTTTTTTCGCGTTGTGGTTGCGCAGTTTGGGGTGTCCTGGGGCGGTTTGTCGGTGGATAGCTTTCAACTGTCCGTTTCGCTAAGCGCGCCCGTGCGCGCGGGGTCTTGACGGTAATAGCGCGCGAGCAGCCGATAAAGCTCCGGGTATTCAGCTCCGAATTCGCGTGGCTTCACGAACAGCGCCTCGCTGCAAACGGCAAAAAATTCCGACGGATGATCGGTGGCGTACGGATCGATCAGCGACTCACGCTCGAAGCGCGCCCAGCGCCGGTCCGGCACGGCGTCTACCTTCGCGCAGAACTGGTCGTACGCGTGATCGAACACGTCGGCCCATTGCGCGGAATCGAGCGGCGCGTGCAGTTTGCGAAAGAGCGGCGGATGGCCGTCGGCCTCGCCCGTCACCATGTCGATCTTGTGCGCGAATTCGTGGATCACGACGTTGTAGGCGTCCGAGCCGTCCGTCATCTGCGCGTCTTCCCACGACAGGATCACGGGGCCGCCTTCCCACGCTTCACCGCTCGCGTCGTGCTCGACTTCATGCACGACGCCGTCTTCGTCTTCCACCGTTTTGCGGATCACGAACTCGCCCGGATACACGATCACACCTACCCAGCCGCGATACAGATCCAGCCCGAGATTCAGCACGGGCAGGCATGCCTGCACGGCGATCGCGACGGTGATCTGATCGGTCAGTTCGAGATCATGTGCCGTCGAAAATTCTTTTTGCGCGATGAAGAGACTCGTTAGCTCGCGCAGGCGCAGCAGATCGGTGGACGCAAGATGCGACAGGAACGGCAAGCCGTCGAGTGTCGCCTGCCAGAGCGCGTCGTCGATGGCGTGCGTGCGCAGCGCGCGGTCGCGGCGGCGTGTGTCGAACCAGTTCGTGAGTTTCGAAAACATCGCGAGTTTGTCTTCGTAGGTGGGGTCGATGTCGGGCGGCGCCTGCTGGCTTCAGACGCTCAGGCTTTGGTGGTCTTGCCGCGCTTGAGCGCAACGGCCGCGCGCCGTTTCTGGATCAGATCGTCGGCGCTTTCGCCCGCAAGTCGGCGCTGCACATAGTCCAGATCGTCGCTCAGTTCGGCTTTCAGCTTCTGCGCTTCCTTCAATTCGCGCTGCACGGATTCGATCCGCGCATCGAGCGATTCGACCTGTTGCGCGAGACCATCGCGAATCTGCTGCAGCGATTCGGTCGAATAGCCGCGACGTCCGCTGTCGGTGTCTTCGAGTGGGCGCTTGAGCATTTCCGTGATGCCCGCCAGCGAAAACCCGAGCGCACGCAAACGCAGGATGCGCGAGAAGCGTTCGAGATCGCTCGCGTCGTAGAGACGATAGCGGCCTTCGCTGCGGCTGGGCGTGACGAGGCCGCGTTCCTCGTAATACTTGAGGGTGCGCGGCGTGACGTTCAGACGCTCGGCGGCATCGCGCACGGTGAGCTAAGTGGAAGAGTCGGCGGTCGGCATGGTGATGCTTCACTGGTCGGCGTGAAGCATTATAGAGAAAGGTGTCCGCGCGCATCGGCGTGTAGCCGGATGGCGTAAGGAAGAACGTTAAATCAGGGCTGAAATAAAAAACGCCTGCGCGAAGGCAGGCGTTTCGTACAGCGATGGGCGAGGCTGGCTTAACCGCCGCCGCGACGCATCATGTCGAAGAACTCGGCGTTGTTCTTCGTCTGGCGGATCTTGTCGAGCAGGAATTCCATGGCTTCGACTTCGTCCATGTCGTGGATGAACTTGCGCAGCACCCAGATCTTTTGCAGGATCTCGGGCTTGATCAGCAGTTCTTCGCGACGCGTGCCGGACTTGTTCAGATTGATCGACGGATAGACGCGCTTTTCCGCGAGACGGCGCTCGAGGTGCACTTCCATGTTGCCCGTGCCCTTGAACTCTTCGTAGATCACGTCGTCCATGCGGCTGCCCGTTTCGATCAGCGCCGTGCCGCTGATAGTCAGCGAACCGCCTTCCTCGATGTTACGAGCCGCGCCGAAGAAGCGCTTCGGACGTTGCAGCGCGTTGGCGTCGACACCGCCCGTCAGCACCTTGCCCGATGCCGGCACGACCGTGTTGTACGCACGTGCGAGACGCGTGATCGAGTCGAGCAGAATGACCACGTCGTTCTTCATTTCGACGAGGCGCTTGGCCTTTTCGATCACCATTTCGGCGACCTGGACGTGACGCGCAGCCGGTTCATCGAAGGTCGAGGCGATCACTTCGCCCGCCACCGAACGCTGCATTTCCGTCACTTCTTCAGGACGTTCGTCGATCAGCAGCACGAACAGGATGACGTCGGGATGGTTCTGCTTGATCGCATGCGCGATGTGCTGAAGCATCACGGTCTTACCGGACTTCGGCGACGCGACGAGCAGGCCGCGCTGACCCTTGCCGATCGGCGCGATCATGTCGATGATGCGGCCCGTGACGTTTTCTTCGCCACGCATCTCACGTTCGAGCAGCAGCACCTTGTTCGGGTGCAGCGGCGTCAGATTCTCGAACATGATCTTGTGCTTCGAGGCTTCCGGCGGCTGACCGTTGACCTTGTCCACCTTCACCAGCGCGAAGTAGCGCTCGCCGTCCTTCGGCGTGCGGACTTCACCTTCGATGGTGTCGCCCGTATGCAGGTTGAAGCGGCGGATCTGCGACGGCGAGATATAGATATCGTCCGTGCTTGCGAGATACGAGGTTTCCGGCGAGCGCAGGAAGCCGAAGCCGTCGGGCAGCACTTCGAGCGTGCCGTCACCGAAGATCGTTTCGCCCGTTTTGGCGCGTTTTTTTAGAATGGCGAACATCAGTTCCTGCTTGCGCAGGCGGTTCGCACTTTCGATCTCGAGGCCATTGGCCATCTCGATCAATTGGGACACGTGCAGAGTCTTAAGCTCGGATAAATGCATACGGAGAACCCGCAGGAGAAGGTGCGACCTGAAATGAAATCTGGGAGGAGAAGTGAGCGGAACCGCTCAAGGACTTACTCGTCTTTTCGACGTTTTGTGGATTCTAGCATAGCACACGCCAAAACCAGCCTGCAGGGCCGGTTCTTGTATGGCGCATGATTCTTGTTGTCATTGTTGTCCAGTGACAACAAGAATCATGCGGCTCGCTTCATGCACGCCAAAGCTTCATGGCCGATGCATCTCGCGAGCCGGGCGGTGCGCTTTAACTGACTCGAGCGCGCTGCCGTGCCTGCACTTTACAGGTTGCCGTCGAGGAACGCGGTGAGTTGCGACTTCGACAGGGCGCCGACCTTCTGCGCCGCGACCGCGCCGTTCTTGAACAGAATCAGCGTGGGGATGCCGCGCACGCCGAACTTGACGGGCGTGGACTGGTGTTCGTCGACATTGATCTTGGCGATCTGCAGGCGATCAGCGTAGTCCTTCGCCACTTCGTCGAGGATCGGCGCGATCATCTTGCACGGGCCACACCATTCTGCCCAGAAGTCGAGCAGTACGGGTTTGTCGGATTTGACGACGTCCTGTTCAAACGACGCGTCGCTAATATGCTTGATGTGTTCGCTCATTTGTGTGAATACCTCTTTCGGTTCGAGGCCTGCCTTGATTGCCCGCCACGATACAACAGAATCAGAAAACTTTCCGTTCGCTTTGCCACAGGACAAACCATGAATCGCACCGCGGGAAGTATCGTGGGGACACCTTCGAGAGGGCGGACTGGCTTGGCTTTGCGGATCACTTGAACGTCAGTTTAGCCTAAATTGCTATGCGTTGCCCGCCGTGATAGTACGCATACCGGCGGTAGGGTTTCAGGCTGTGCCTTGCGTGCGTCTTATGACTTCAGACAGACGCGAAGCGCGGCGGCGCCCTCGTTACATGACCAATGTGGAGATCCCGCAAGCGAACACAAGAGGGCGGCGATGGAGTTCCGCTTAACATTCTTCAGCTTTTGTCCCTAGGCCTCTCGCGTGGCGCGACGAGCGGTGTTAGAATGCTTCGTGACGGGCCTCCTCGCATGGAGGGGCGGTCAACCTGGTCAGGTCGGGAACGAAGCAGCCACAGCCGTTTTCCACCAGTGCCGAGGGTCGGGCTCGTCACCTTCCTTTTTTCTCATCTGTCGTACTTCCCCTGTTTTTTCTTCTGTCTGCGTCGTCCTGCACGCGGTACGTCCTATCGCTTCCGTAGCGAAAATCAATGAAGCGTCAGAGGGTTGCCACGCCTTGTCTGGTCGGGCTGTCGAGCGCGTTATCGATTCGTCTTTTCGCCTCAGTCTTGCTGATACAATTTCCGGATGACCTATCAAGTTCTCGCACGCAAATGGCGGCCGAAGGATTTCGCGTCGCTTGTCGGACAGGAGCACGTGGTGCGCGCGCTCACGCACGCGCTCGACGGTGGCCGTCTGCACCACGCGTATCTGTTTACCGGCACGCGGGGCGTCGGCAAGACGACGCTCTCACGGATCTTCGCGAAGGCGCTCAACTGTGAGACGGGTGTCACGTCCACGCCATGCGGCGTGTGCCGTGCGTGTCGCGAGATCGACGAAGGGCGGTTTGTCGATTACGTCGAGATGGACGCGGCGAGCAATCGCGGCGTCGACGAAATGGCCGCGCTGCTGGAGCGCGCGGTGTACGCGCCCGTCGATGCACGCTTCAAGGTCTACATGATCGACGAAGTGCACATGCTCACCAACCACGCGTTCAACGCGATGTTGAAGACGCTGGAAGAGCCGCCGCCGCACGTCAAGTTCATCCTCGCTACGACCGATCCGCAGAAGATTCCCGTCACGGTGCTGTCGCGCTGCCTTCAGTTCAACCTGAAGCAGATGCCGGCTGGACATATCGTGTCGCATCTCGAGCGCATTCTCGGCGAAGAAAATATTCCGCATGAAGCGCAGGCGCTGCGTCTGCTCGCGCGCGCGGCTGACGGCTCGATGCGCGATGCGCTGTCGCTGACCGATCAGGCGATTGCCTATTCGGCTAACCAGGTGACGGAAGAAGCCGTGCGCGGCATGCTGGGCGCGCTCGATCAGAGCTATCTGATCCGTTTGCTGGACGCACTCGCGGCTGGCGATGGCGCGAGCGTGCTGTCCGTCGCCGATGAAATGGCATTGCGCAGCCTGTCGTTCTCGACCGCGGTGCAGGATCTCGCGAGTTTGCTGCACAAGATTGCGTGGGCGCAGTTCTCGCCGTCGTCGGTGCTGGAAGAGTGGCCGGAAGCCGCCGATCTGCGCCGTTTCGCCGAAGCCTTGAGCCCTGAGCAGGTGCAACTGTTCTATCAGATTGCGACGATCGGCAGGAGCGAGCTGGGTCTCGCACCCGACGAATACGCGGGCTTCACGATGACGCTGTTGCGCATGCTGGCGTTCGAGCCGGCACCGAACGGTGGTGGTGGCGGAGGCGTGACGCCGGCAGGGCGGTCGAGCGTTCCCGCTGCGGGCGCGAAGCGCACGGGTGCGCCCGTTGCGGCTGCGTCCGCTGCATCGCAGGATCGTGCGCCGGTTGCAACGGCGGCTGTGGTTGCAACTGCTCCCGTGCAGAAGCCGGAATCGGCGCCTGTTGTTCAGGCCCAAGCCATTGGCGAAGCTCGCGTGCCGCAGGCAGTTGTGCCTAACATCAAACCCGCACAGGTCGATGATGCCGTCGCGCCGACGGCTGCAGCCGCCGATGATCCGGTGGTCAGCGAGACTGCTGCGAGCGCCGACGCACTCGATACATCAGCCCGGGCGCAAGACGTCGCCCCGCAACAGGACGAAGCACCGCTGCAAGCCGCCGCAGCCCCGCGCCGGGCGGGCGGCGCCAGCGCCGCGCTGGACGTATTGCGCAACGCGGGCAACAAGGTATCGACGGATCGTGGTCGCGCATCGGCAGCACCTGCCGCTGCCGCGCCCACAGCAGCCGCCAAACCTGCCGCACCCCGCGTCGCCGTGCGCGTGCCGACGCCCGATCCGGCGCGCCGTGCCGCAGCCGCCGCGCAACAGGAAAGCGTCGCGCGCCCTCAGCCGCAGCGCCCCGCACAGTCACAAGGCGCCGCCGCCGTGCCGCCGTGGGAAGACATTCCGCCCGAAGACTACATGCCTGCATCGTCGGCCGATGCGTTCTTCGCGCCGTCCGACGACAACTTCATTCCCGTCTTCGACAGCGGCCCCGACGATATGCTCGTCGGCCGTGGCAATGCGCCGGCCGCAACGCCCGCAGCCGCGCCCGTCGTCGATATCCGCACGCTGCCGCCCGCCGTGCCGCTCGATGCGATCGGCTTCGACGGCGACTGGCCCGCGCTCGCCATTACGCTGCCGTTGAAAGGCATCTCGTACCAGCTCGCCTTCAACAGCGAACTGATGGCCGTCGCCGGCAAGACGCTCAAGCTCAACGTCGCCGTCCAGCTGTACGCCGAGCCCGCGCAGGTCGCGAAGCTCAAGGCCGCGCTCGCCGAGCGTCTGGGCAGCGAGATCGACGTGCAGGTCGAAGTCGGCCCGGTGCAACGCCCAGCCGCCGTGCTCTATTCCATCGATCGCGCCAAACGCCAGCAGGAAGCCGAGCGCGAGATCGGCGCGGATCCGTTCGTGCAGTCGCTGATCCGCGAATTCGGCGCGAGCATCGTGCCGGGTTCGGTGCGTCCGCTACTGCCGGGCGCCGAAGGCGCCCAGAGCGCCGCCGGTCACTGATTTCCGCGCGCGCCGTCCGTCGCGCCCGTCGCGCCCACCGGTACGCGCCCCACCGAATCAACTATTACGAAGGAGCAAGTCCATGATGAAAGGCCAACTCGCCGGGCTGATGAAGCAAGCCCAGCAGATGCAGGAAAACATGAAGAAGATGCAGGAGCAACTCGCGCTGATCGAAGTCGAGGGGCAGTCGGGTGCCGGTCTCGTCAAGGTGACGATGACCTGCAAGAACGACGTGCGCCGCGTATCGATCGATCCGAGCCTGCTCGCCGACGACAAGGACATGCTCGAAGATCTCGTCGCCGCTGCCTTCAACGATGCCGTGCGCAAGGCAGAAGCCACCGCGCAGGAAAAGATGGGTGGCATGACCTCCGGCCTGCCGCTGCCGCCGGGCTTCAAGCTGCCGTTCTAAATCGCGCAGCGTGTCGCGCGCGGGGCATGACAGCATGCGCCGCGCGCTCGCCGTTCCTGATCGAATAGAGCGAATGGCGCAAGGGCGCGGTCTTGCGCGCCTGAACACACTCGCGACGTAACCTTCTACCGATGGGCGCCGCCGTATCAGCATGAAACAACCTTCCGCCTTGTCGGCGCTCGTCGAAGCGCTGCGTGCGCTGCCCGGCGTCGGTCCGAAGTCCGCGCAGCGCATGGCGTATCACCTGATGCAACACGATCGGGAAGGCGCCGAAAAACTCGGCCGCTCGCTGCTGTTCGCGACCGAGAATCTGCAGCACTGCGAGAAGTGCAACACCTTTACGGAAGCGCAGATCTGCGAGGTCTGCAGCGATACCGAACGGGATCCGACGCTGCTATGCGTCGTCGAAACCCCGGCCGACCAGATCATGCTCGAACAGACCATGACCTGGCGCGGCATGTACTTCGTGCTGATGGGGCGGCTCAGTCCGCTCGATGGCATCGGCCCGAAGGAAATCCATTTTGACCGGCTGGTGAAACGCGCGTCCGATGGCATCGTCAAGGAAGTCGTGCTTGCCACCAACTTCACGAACGAAGGCGAGGCGACGGCGCATTACCTCGGCCAGACGCTGAAAGCACGCGGCCTGTCCGTTACACGGCTCGCGCGCGGCGTGCCCGTGGGCGGCGAGCTCGAATATGTCGACGTCGGCACCATCGCCCGCGCGATGCTCGACCGGCGCAACATGTAGCCGCGCGTGCGCGGCATCGACACGCCAGACACGCCAATAACAAAGCGCAACGCGCCCGGCCAGCACGAAGCAGATCAGGAGACCCATGAGCGCATCCACTTCAACGCAAACGCCATCGTCGACCGATAAACCCACAGGCCCGCTCGCAGGCGGCAAGGTGCTCGAACTCGGCACGCTGATCGCGGGTCCGTTCGCCGCGCGCGTTCTCGGCGAGTTCGGCGCGGACGTGATCAAGATCGAAGATCCGAAGGGCGGCGATCCGCTGCGCAAATGGCGCAAGCTCTATCCCGAAGTGGGCGGCACATCGCTGTGGTGGGCCGTGCAGGCGCGCAACAAGAAGTCAGTGACGATCAATCTGAAGGCCGACGAAGGCAAGGAAATCGTACGCAAGCTGGCGAAAGAAGCGGATATCGTCGTCGAGAATTTCCGGCCTGGGCTGCTCGAAAAGCTCGGCCTCGGGTATGACGTGCTGTCGGCGGAAAACCCCGGTCTCGTGATGGTGCGTCTGTCCGGCTACGGCCAGACGGGTCCGTATCGCGACCGTCCCGGCTTCGGCGCGATTGCCGAATCGATGGGCGGGCTGCGCCATATCACCGGCTATCCGGATTTGCCGCCGCCGCGCATCGGCATTTCGATCGGCGATTCGATCGCGGCGCTGCACGGCGTGATCGGCGCACTGATGGCGCTGCATCACCGCACAGCGAACGGCGGCAAAGGGCAGGTCGTCGATGTCGCGCTGTACGAGGCCGTCTTCAACATGATGGAAAGCGTGGTGCCCGAATACGGCGTGTACGGCATGGTGCGCGAGCGCACGGGTGCATCGCTGCCGGGCATCGTGCCGTCGAATACCTATCCGTGCCGCGACGGCAGCATCGTGATCGGCGGCAATAGCGATCCCATTTTCAAACGGTTGATGATCGCGATCGACCGCGAAGACCTCGCGAACGATCCATCTCTCGCGCATAACGATGGCCGCGTGCCGCGCACGCAGGAAATCGACGGCGCGATTGCCGCGTGGCTCTCGACCCGCACCATCGACGAAGCGCTCGACGTGCTGAACGCCGCCGACGTGCCGGTGGGCCGCATCTACAGCGTCGCCGACATGTTCACCGATCCGCAGTACGTCGCGCGCCAGATGATCCAGACCTTCAAATCGCAGGACGGCCGCGAAATCACGCTGCCGAACGTCACGCCGAAGCTCTCGGCAACGCCCGGCGAGACGCGCTGGCTCGGCCCGGAACTGGGTGAACATACCGATGAAGTTCTGCAAACGCTGGGTTATGATGCGGACCACATTGCAAGGTTGCACGCGCAACAGATCGTGTAGCCGGTAAGCGGCGCCGCGCGCCGTTAGCGCATCAAAACGGGCAGGCAGACGGGCATCGAACAGCCCGCAACAGAACAAAAAACGGAGACAGGACCATGCAACGAAGAAGCTTCCTCGCAGGCAGCGCGGCACTCGCGGGCGCGTCGCTCGTCGGCTCGCCGCTGGCATTCGGTCAAAGCAAGCTCGAGACATCGAAGGTCTCGATTGCCGTCGGTGGCAAGAACCTCTTTTATTACCTGCCGCTCACCATCGCCGAGCGCCGCAATTTCTTCAAGGACGAAGGCCTCGAAATCGAAATCTCCGATTTCGCGGGCGGCTCGCAGGCGCTGAAGGCGGCTGTCGGCGGCAGCGCGGACGTGGTGTCGGGCGCGTTCGAGCACACGCTGCTGTTGCAGGCGAAGAACCAGTATTTCCGCGAGTTCGTGCTGCAAGGGCGCGCGCCGCAAATCGTGCTCGCCGTGTCGAAGAAGACGATGGCGAACTACAAGACCATCGCCGATCTCAAGGGCAAAAAAATCGGCGTGACGGCGCCGGGTTCGTCGACGTCGATCATGGCGAGCTTCGTGCTGGCGAAGGCCGGTTTGTCCGCAAAGGATGTGTCGTTCATCGGCGTCGGTGCGGGCGCGGGCGCAATCGCCGCGCTGCAGTCCGGCCAGATCGACGCGCTCGCCAATCTCGACCCGGTGATGACCAAGCTCGAACGTTCAGGCGAGATTCGCGTCGTGTCCGACACGCGCACGCTCGCCGATACGCATACGGTGTTCGGCGGCAACATGCCAGCCGGTTGCCTGTACGCATCGCAAACTTTCATCAGCAAGAATCCGAACACCACGCAGGCGCTGACCAACGCGATGGTGCGTGCGCTCAAGTGGCTGCAGACGGCAACGGGCACCGAACTGATCAACACGGTGCCCGAATCGTATCTGCTCGGCGACCGTGCGCTGTATCTGGATTCGTGGCAGCACGTCAAGGAAGCGATGTCGCCCGATGGCCTGATGCCCGCCGACGGTCCCGCCACGTCGCTCAAGACACTGCAGGCATTCGACGAAACTGTGAAGGGCAAGCCGATCGATCTGTCGAAGACGTGGACGAACGACTTTGTGAAGAAGGCGCTCGCCACCGTCAAAGCCTGACGACGCGCATAGCAAGCGTAGCAGCGAACAGAATCAATAGAAGCGAGCCGAACGATGACCGTTGCCGCCCTGGCGCTCGAAAACATCACCTGCACCTTTGCGTCGCGCGAAAAGCGCGGACAACGCTACACGGCAGTCAAGGACACCACGCTGCGCATCGCGCCGGGCGAGTTCGTTTCCGTGGTCGGGCCGACGGGCTGCGGCAAGTCCACGCTGCTGAATGTGGGCGCGGGATTGCTCGAACCGTCGTCTGGTGCGGGGACGGTGTTCGGCGACCCGCTCTCCGGCATCAACAAACGCGCGGGCTATATGTTTCAGGCCGATGCGCTGATGCCGTGGCGCTCGGCGCTCGACAACGTGCTGGCGGGCCTGCAGTTTCACGGCGTGCCGCCTGATGAAGCCCGCAAGCGCGCCGACGAATGGCTCAAGCGCGTCGGCCTCGGCGGCTTCGAAGACCGTTACCCGCATCAACTGTCGGGCGGCATGCGAAAGCGGGTCGCGATGGCGCAGACGCTGATTCTCGATCCCGACATCATCCTGATGGACGAGCCGTTTTCGGCACTCGATATCCAGACGCGCCAGCTGATGGAAAACGAACTGCTCGATCTGTGGGCCGCAAAGCGCAAGGCCGTGCTGTTCATCACGCACGATCTGGATGAGGCGATTGCGATGTCGGACCGCGTGGTGGTGCTGTCGGCGGGGCCGGGCACGCATCCTATCGGCGAGTTCACGATCGATCTGCCGCGCCCACGCGATGTCGCCGAAGTGCGCACGCATCCTCGCTTCATCGAACTGCATGCGCAGATCTGGAGCGTGCTGCGCGATGAAGTGCTCAAGGGTTATCAGCAGCAACTGGGCGTCGCGCAGGAGGGCAACTGACATGTGGAAAACCTTGCGCCCGAACCGCGCGAATCTCGTCATCTGGCAATGGCTGCTGCTCGTGCTGTGCTTCGTGCTCTGGTACGTGCTGACCAGTCCGACCTTGCTGCCCGCGTTCTATTTCGACGATGCCAACAAGGCCGCGTTCTTCTTCGGCGAGCCGCAGAAAGTGCTGGTGCGGATCTGGGAATGGTTTGCGTCGGGTGAAATCTATCTGCACCTGTGGATCACGCTGATCGAGACGGTGCTTGCCTTCGCGCTCGGCACCGTGCTGGGGCTGGGCGTGGGTTTGTGGCTCGCGCTGTCGCCGCTCGCCAGTGCCTTGTTCGATCCGTATATCAAGGCCGCCAACTCGATGCCGCGCGTGATTCTCGCGCCGATCTTCGGCGTGTGGTTCGGTCTTGGCATCTGGTCGAAGGTCGCGCTCGGCGTGACGCTGGTGTTTTTCATCGTGTTCTTCAACGTCTATCAGGGCGTCAAGGAAGTGAGCCCCGTGGTGCTGGCGAACGCGCGCATGCTCGGCGCGAACCGCAAGCAGCTGCTGCGCGCCGTCTATCTGCCGAGCGCGATGAGCTGGGTGTTTTCGAGCCTGCATACGTCGGTGGGGCTGGCGTTCGTCGGCTCGGTGGTCGGCGAATATCTGGGCTCGGCGCGCGGCGTCGGCTATCTGATCCTGCAGGCGGAAGGCACGTTCGATATCAACACCGTGTTCGCCGGCATTCTGGTGCTGACGGCGTTTGCGCTGATACTCGATGCGATCGTCGGCGCGCTGGAGAAGCGCCTGATGAAATGGCAGCCGAAAAGCGGCGAGACCGAAAAGATCTGATTGCGGCAAGCCCGCATTCGAAAACGGCGCGTGAACCACGCGCCGTTTTCATTTGAAGTCGCGTGTACGCAACGCTTACGCTTACGGCGTAATCACGATCTTGCCGAGCACGCGCCGCTGCGCCATGTCGTTGAGCGCACGCGCCGTGTCTTCGAGCGGATAACGCGCCGACACCAGCGGCTTGAGCTTGCCCGCGCGAATCCAGCCGAGCATTTCCTGAAAGGCGGCCGCATTGCGTTGCGGCTCGCGCCGCGCGAAATCACCCCAGAATACGCCGACGATACTCGCGCCTTTCAGCAGCGCGAGATTGAGCCGCAGCTTCGGAATCTCGCCGTTCGCAAAGCCGACCACGAGATAACGCCCGCGCCAGCCGATGCTGCGAAACGCCGGTTCCGCATAACTGCCGCCGACCGGGTCATAGATCACATCCGGGCCTTTGCCATCGGTCAGCACCTTGATGCGCTCGCGCAAGTCTTCCGTCGAGTAGTTGATGGTGGCGTCGGCGCCATGCGCGACGCAGGTTGCGAGTTTTTCATCGCTCGATGCGGCAGCGATCACGCGCGCGCCGAGCGCCTTGCCGATTTCAACGGCAGCGAGGCCGACGCCACCGGCCGCGCCGAGCACGAGCATGGTTTCGCCGGCTTTCAGCGCCGCTCGATCGACCACCGCGTGATGCGACGTGCCGTAAGCCAGCGTGAAGACGGCGGCCACTTCGAGATCGGCGTCATCGGGCAGCGGCACGCATGCGTTGGCGTCGGCTATCGCCTGCTCGGCGAAGCCGCCTTGCTGCGTGTAGGCGACCACGCGCATGCCGGGCCGGAATTGCGTCACGCCATCGCCGACCGCGCGCACGATGCCCGCCACTTCCGCGCCCGGCGTGAAAGGCAAGGGCGGCTTGAACTGGTACTTGTTCTGAATGATCAGCACGTCGGGGAAATTGACGCTCGCTGCTTTCACGTCGATTGCGATCTGTCCGGCTTGCGGCACGAGATCCGGCAATGTCTCGATGCTCAGGGTTTCAGGCGGGCCGTACTGGTTGCAGCGGATTGCGCGCATCGTGTCTCCCATCGTTCAGGGTAAGTGGCAGGCTTGACGAGGTTCATGCATCGCTCATAAGCACGTCGGAACCCAGCTTCGCAACGAAGCAGTGTAAAGCAAGGCCGAACGACCGTGCGCTTTCATCGTCTCTCTGCGCATGGCCCGCGATGCATGACAGCATAGGCATGCGCGAGGCCCGTGTGTCGTTCGCGTGCCTTGTTTCCTCGGTTACAATCGCCGCATGCGAATCCTACTCAGCAATGACGACGGTTATCTGGCGCCAGGCCTTGCTGCGCTTTACGAAGCGCTCAAGCCGCTCGCCGATGTCACCGTGATGGCTCCCGAACAGAATTGCAGCGGCGCGTCGAACTCGCTGACGCTGTCGCGTCCGCTGTCAGTGTCGCGCTCGGCGAACAGTTTCTACTACGTGAACGGCACGCCGACGGACTCCGTCCACATCGCATTGACGGGCATGCTCGACCACGTTCCCGATCTCGTCGTGTCGGGTATCAACAACGGCCAGAACATGGGCGAGGACACGCTGTACTCGGGCACCGTCGCTGCAGCGACGGAAGGCATCATGTTCAACGTGCCCGCCATTGCGTTCTCGCTGGTCGACAAGGACTGGGTGCATCTCGAAGACGCCACGCGCGTCGCGGCCGAAATCGTCGCGCACTATCTCGAGCAGCCGCTGCCGGGTCATCCGTTGCTGAACGTCAACATTCCGAATCTGCCTTACGAGCAGTTGCGCGATTGGCGCATCACGCGCCTCGGCAAGCGGCATCCGTCGCAGCCGGTGATCCGCCAGACCAATCCGCGCGGCGAACCGATCTACTGGATCGGACCGGCAGGTTCCGCGCGCGATGCAAGCGAAGGCACAGATTTCCACGCGGTAGCGAACGGCTTCGTGTCGATCACGCCGCTGCAACTCGATCTGACCCATACGGCCATGCTGCCCGCGGCGCGCGACTGGCTGCGCGCCGGGAGCGGCAGTTCATGACCGGCGAGCGCGCAAAGCGCTTTCCGCTGGGACTCGAAGATCTGGTGCGCGAGCCGCGCCGGGCTGACGCGCGCGGTGCGAAAGCGGCCAAGCCGGCTGCACCGAAAGCGGCTGCCGTCAAAACCGCACCTAAGGTAGTCGCACCGAAAGCCGCGACGCCGAGGCCGGCTGCAAAGACAACGCCGGGCATTCTCAATTCGAATGCGAATGCGAAACCGGCCGCGTCGTCGGCACGTGCACCTGCCGTTACAAAAAGCGCGTCCGGAATCGTCAATACGAAAAGCGCCTCCACGATCCGCAACGACGGCGCGCGCAACCAGTTGCCGCGCCCTGTGACGGCATCGTTCGAGCGCACCGGGGCGCCCAACGTCGCGCTGACGAGTGCGCACACGCTGACGTCCGAACGCGTGCGCGAGCGCATGGTCGAACGCCTGCGGGCGCACGGCATCACGGATCCGCGCGTGCTCAATGCGATGGCGATGGTGCCGCGCCACATGTTCGTGGACCCCGGCCTCGCGACGCAGGCTTACGAAGCCGCGGCGCTGCCGAGCGGCCATCACCAGCCCATCTCGAAGCCGTCGGTGGTCGCCCGGATGATCGAGCTGGCGGCGCAGGGCCGCACGCTCACGAACGTGCTGGAAATTGGCACCGGCTGCGGCTATCAGGCAGCCGTACTGAGCCACGTCGCGCGCGACGTGTATTCGATTGAACGCATCAAGCCGCTCTACGAGCGCGCGAAGACCAACCTGCGCCCGCTGCGCATCCCGAACATCCGCCTGCATTACGGCGACGGTCGAATCGGTTTGCCGGCGGTGGCGCCGTTCGATGCCATCGTGATCGCCGCGGCGGGACTCGATGTGCCGCAGGCGCTGCTCGAGCAGCTTGCCATCGGCGCACGGCTCGTGGCGCCCGTCGGATCGCAGGACGGACAGTCGCAGGTGCTCACGCTCGTCGAGCGCACGGGGCCCGCGCAGTGGCGCGAATCGCGGCTTGATCGCGTTTTCTTTGTCCCCTTAAAATCCGGAGTGATTTGAACCCGATGAGTATGTTTCGCGCGATGCAAAGAACCAGCCTGAATGTCCCGTTGTCCGTCGCTCAGCGCAGCGTTTGCGTGGCCATGCTGTCCGTCCTGGCCGCATGTGCGACGCGGCTCGATCAGGCGCCCGTCGTCGATCGCTCCGGCACCCTTGGCACCGTCACGCAGACGGGCGCCGCGCCCGGCGCGCAGCCTGCCGTGCCGCTCGGCCCGCCGCCTCCGGGCTACTACCGAGTGAAGCCGGGCGATACGTTGTATAGGATCGCGCTCGAAAACGGTCAAAACTATCGCGACATCGCTTCGTGGAACAACCTGACCAACCCGAACCAGATCGAAGTCGATCAGTTGCTGCGTGTTGCTCCGCCGGGCGCGAACGGCGCGCCGATGGTGGCGGGTGTGGCGACGGCGCCGATCGGCGGTGGCGCGGTGCAGAGCGCGCCGATTGCGGGCGTGCAGCCCGCACCGTCGGCAGGCGCGGCGAACCAGCCGCCCATTTACGGTGCGGCGCCGGGCGCGTCGGCGGCACCCGCTGTCACGCCGCCGCCCGCCGCGAGCGACGCAACGGCGGCCAACGGCAACGTGACGTTTGCGTGGCCGGTGCGTGGACCGTTGCTGAACGGCTTTGACGATTCGAAGAACAAAGGCGTGAACATCGGCGGGGCTGCGGGCGATCCCGTAAAGGCTTCCGCTGATGGTCGCGTGGTTTATGCAGGAAATGGGCTGCGCGGTTACGGCAATCTCATTATCATCAAACATGACGCAACGTATCTCACCGCATATGCACATAACCGTGCTTTGATGGTAAAAGAAGGTGATGCGGTGACCAAGGGGCAGAAGATCGCCGAAATGGGCAACAGTGATTCGGACCGCGTGATGTTGCATTTCGAAGTTCGCCGGCAGGGTAAGCCTGTCGATCCATTGAAGTATTTGCCGCCGCAATAAAGCCAAGCGATACGACCATGCCGAAATCGAAGCGCCGCCCGTCGCAAGCAGAGACTGAGTCCGTGAGCCGTGCCACGCCTGTTTCGGTGGACGACGCAGGCGCTTCGGACGTCGACGACGATAACGTCGACGATCTCGACAACGGCAACGAGTCCGACGACCGGTCGTCGGGTTCCGACGAGGAATCCGATTCGCGCGAAGGCGCAAACGATTCCGCGCCCGACGCGGACGATTTCCGTGCGCTGCTGCAGGCCGAACTCACTGCTGACACGATCCAGCACTACCTGAACCGGATCAGCGTGAAGCCGCTGCTCACCGTCGAGGAAGAGCAGCGTTATTCGCGGCTCGCGAAGGCAGGCGAGTTCGAAGCGCGCCAGGTGATGATCGAGCGCAATCTGCGGCTCGTGGTGAGCATCGCGAAGGGTTATCTGAATCGCGGCGTGCCGCTGCTCGATCTGATCGAAGAGGGCAATCTCGGCCTGATGCACGCCATCGAGAAATTCGACCCGACGCGCGGTTTCCGTTTTTCGACTTACGCCACGTGGTGGATCCGCCAGAGCATCGAGCGGGCGATCATGAACCAGGCGCGCACGGTGCGGTTGCCCGTGCATGTGATCCGCGAATTGAATCAGGTGCTGCGCGCGAAGCGTCACCTCGAAAAGAATTCGATGAATTCGGGCGAAGCGGCCGAGCGCCGCGACGCGAGCATCGACGATATTGCCTATCTGACGGGCAAGACCACCGACGAAGTCACCGATATTCTCGCGCTGAACGAGCACACCGCGTCGCTCGACGCGCCACTCGATCTCGACCCGGCGAGCAGCCTGCTCGATCTGCTGTCTGACGATCAGAGCCAGTCGCCTGATGCCGAGGTGCAGCATCGCGAGCTGGAAACGCTGACGCGCGCGTGGCTGGCGCGGCTGTCGGACAAGCATCGGCATGTGATCGAACGCCGCTTCGGCCTGAATCACATCGAACCGGCCACGCTCGAAGAGCTGGCAGACGAAATGGGCCTCACGCGCGAGCGTGTGCGCCAGATCCAGCAGGAAGCGCTGGTGCGGCTGAAGCGCTTCTTTGCTTCCAATGGCGTACGCAAGGACGCCGTTCTCTAGAAATTTGATGACTCCCATTCTGGTATTCGACATCGAGACGATTCCCGATGTCGCCGGCATTCGCCGGCTTGAAAGTCTTCCCGCAACGATGTCCGACGAAGAAGTGGCCGAGCACGCGTTTGCGGCGCGGCGCGAGAAGACGGGCGGCGATTTTCTGCCGCATCATCTGCAGCGGGTTGCGGCGATTTCCTGTGTGTTCCGCGACGACAACGGTTTCCGCGTGCGTTCGCTCGGCACGCCTGCCGACGGTGAGGCTTCGCTCGTGCAGTCGTTTTATCGCACGATCGAGAAATACACGCCGCAGCTGGTGTCGTGGAATGGCGGTGGGTTCGATCTGCCCGTGCTGCATTACCGGGCGCTGGTGAACGGGATTCGTGCGAAACAGTATTGGGATCTCGGCGAGGATGATCGCGAGTTCAAGTGGAACAACTACATCAGCCGCTATCACTCGCGACATACCGATTTGATGGACGTGCTCGCCATGTATCAGGCGAGGGCGAACGCGCCACTCGATGCGCTTGCCAAGCTGTGCGGGTTTCCCGGCAAGCTCGGGATGGATGGAGGGCAGGTGTGGTCCGCGTTCCAGGCGGGGCGGATCGATGAGATTCGCAACTACTGTGAGACGGACGTGGTCAATACCTATCTGCTCTATTGCCGCTTTCAGTTGATGCGTGGGGGTTTTTCTCCCGAAGAGTATGCGGATGAGATCGCGTTTGTGAAGAACTCCCTTGCGCAGGAGTTGGCGCCGCATTGGGCTGAGTATCTGGCTGCGTTTGATAATTGATTGTTGGGTTTGGTTTTTTTGCTTTTTGCTTTTTGCTGGCGTCCGCGGTTTGTTAGTGGTCTGCTAGTGTTGCCCCTGTGCGGGGCGGCTCCTACTTTTCTTTGCCGCCGCAAAGAAA
>NZ_QBUY01000085.1 GCF_003121405.1 Paraburkholderia sp. C35
CATAATGAGGCAGAAAATCGTCAATCAGAGACATTTATATTTTCCACACATTATGGTCTGAAATCCAATCCACGAAGAAAATTGCTTGCCGTTCACACGTCAACGATCCAAGTGTCCGTGTCGCCGTCCGTTCATGGCCGTAAGTACTTAGGACACAGCGAAGGCCGACACACAAGTCGGCCCTCCCTCCAGATCGCGACCGGGTCTACATCCGAAATCATTTGAGGTAATGCGTCACCCCCTCCCCACGAAAGGCATTTTCGTTGCCATCACGGTGTGAAAAAGCACATTTGCATCGAGCGGCAGATTCGCCATATACGCCACTGAACGCCCCACGATTTCCGCGTCGATCAGCGGCTCCGCTGCCAGTTCCCCATTAGCTTGCGGAACACCCTGCGCCATATGCCCGGCAAGAGCACTTTGGGCATTACCCACGGCGATCTGGCCCACGGCAATGTCGTACGCGCGGCCATCGAGCGCGGCGCAGCGCGTGAGGCCCGTCACGGCGTGCTTCGTGGCCGTATAGGCGATCGAATTCGGTCGCGGCACCCAGGCCGACAACGACCCGTTATTAATGATGCGGCCGCCACGCGGGGTTTGCTTCGACATCGTCGTGAACGCCTTCTGCAAACAGAAAAACATGCCGTTGAGATTGACGTCGACGGTGCCGCGCCATTGTTCGGGCGTCCACGTTTCAAACGAACCAGGCGGATTGCCAACACCCGCATTGTTGAACAGCAGATCGATCCGCCCGAAACGCGCAACGACGGCGTCAAACGATGATGTGACCGCAAGCGGATCGGATACATCGCACGACACGGCGAACGCCCGTTCTTCGAAAGCAGAGGCATTGGCAATTTTCCGCAACGGCTCGATACGTCTGCCGAGCAACGCAACCGCCCATCCGTTCCTCAGCAATTCGAGCGCCGCCGCCTTGCCGATGCCCGACCCCGCGCCTGTCACGATAGCCACGCGCGGCGTCTGCATCCCGTTTTTCTGAGTCATGCTCGCCATGTTAGTGGTTGTCGCGCGATTCGCCGCGCAACTCGATGATGTTGAGAAATAAGGTCGCCCGTTCGAGACACGCACCGTTGCCCTGCTGACCCACCATGCTTCGATACATTTCCTCCCAGGGTGTCTGGTTCGGCAGCGACGGCGCAGACCACGCAGCCCGGCGCACAGCGAGTTCGTCATCGGAGACGAGCAGATCGACACGCCGCCTCTTCAGATCGATGCGTAGCCGGTCGCCCGTTTTCAGCAACGCCAGTCCGCCGCCTAACACCGCTTCCGGCGATACATTGAGAATCGACGGACTGCCTGAAGTGCCGCTCTGGCGTCCATCGCCCATCGTCGGCAGCGTGTCGATGCCGCGACGGATCAATGCTGCGGGCGGCTGCATGGTGACCACTTCGGCGCCGCCCGGATAACCGACGGGTCCGCAGTTCCGCATGACCAGCATCGAGTTTTCGTCGATTGCAAGTGCGGGATCGTCGATCCGTGCGTGATAGTCCTCGGGGCCTTCGAAAACCACAGCCGTGACTTCGAAGGCATCCGGATCGTCGGGGTTCGACAGGAAGCGCTCGCGAAACCGAGCGTCGATGACGCTGACTTTCATCACTGCGTTGTCGAACAGGTTCCCGGTGAGCACGATATGGCCGCCCGCGGGCTTGAGCGGCGCATCGAATGCCCGGATCACTTCGCGGTCCGGCTCAGTGACCTGCGCCAGGTTCTCCGCCAGTACGCGCCCGGTGACTGTCATCTCGCCGCCGTGCAACCAGCCCGCAGCGAGCAATTCCCTCATCACGCCCGGCACACCGCCGGCACGATGAAAGGCTTCGCCGAGGAAACGCCCCGCTGGCTGACAATCGACGAGCAAAGGAATGTCGGCACCGACGCGCTGCCAGTCATCGAGAGAATGGGCCACGCCCATGTGTCGGGCGATCGCGATCATGTGGATCGGGCAATTAGACGAAGCGCCGATCGCGGCGGCGACGGCCACTGCGTTTTCGAAGGCGTTTCGCGTCATGATGTCTGACGGCCTGAGGTTTTCGCCAATCATCTGCACGATCCGCTTGCCCGTCTCGTACGCAAACCAGCCGCGCTCGCGATACGGCGCAGGCACCGATGCGCAACCGGGCAACGACATGCCGAGTGCTTCGGCGAGCGAATTCATCGAAAGCGCGGTACCCATCGAATTGCAATGTCCCGCCGACGGCGCTGACGCCGCAACCTTTTCCATGAACGCCGCGTAATCGAGTTCGTCTCTCGCGAGTTCCTTGCGCGCCTCCCACACGACGGTGCCGGAGCCCGCCAGTTTGCCCTGATACCAGCCGTCGAGCATCGGACCACCCGACAGCACGATCGCCGGAATGTTGACGGTCGCAGCGGCCATCAGGCAAGCGGGCGTGGTCTTGTCGCAACCTGTCGTGAGTACAACGCCGTCTAGCGGATAGCCGTGCAGTACTTCGACCAGCCCGAGATAGGCCAGATTGCGATCGAGTGCCGCCGTCGGACGCTTGCCGGTTTCCTGAATCGGATGAACAGGAAACTCGAGCGGAATGCCGCCCGCGTCGCGGATGCCGTCGCGCACCCGTTTTGCAAGCTCGATATGGTGTCGATTGCACGGTGCGAGATCGGAGCCTGTCTGCGCGATTCCGACGATCGGCTTGCCCGACTGCAACTCTTCGCGGGTAATGCCGAAGTTCATGTAGCGCTCGAGATACAGCGCAGTCATGCCGGGATTCGATGGGTTGTCGAACCAACGGCGGCTGCGCAGCGGCCTCGGCGCGCGTGCTGACTGATCAGATGTCAACGCTTTCTCCTCAGTCTGCGTGTCAGGTGCGCAGCAGCGCTTCGTATCGGTCGATGAACGACGCCACCGCTTCTTCGAGACGTTGCAGATCGGCTTCGTCGTGTGCCAGTGTCAGCACGATGAAGCCGCGGCGCGCGACGTAGCATCCACGTTCAATCATGTGAAAGAAGAACAGGTCTTTGAGCGGCGTGTCGGCCTCGCCGATGTCGTCGACGGAATGGATCGGCTGAGTGCCCGCATGCAGATTCATCAGCGATCCGATGCCTGTGAACTGCATCGCGACCTGACGTTCGCGGCACAGACCGTTGATTCGCGCCCGCAGCCGCTCGCCCTTTTCGTTGAGCGCAGCGGCAGCGCCCGGCGTATAGAGACGCGAGAGGCCCGCGTATCCGGCTGCCATCGACAACACGTTGTTATTGAACGTGCCTGCGTGCGGCGTGGCGCCAGGCAAACGCGGATCGAACTGCGCCATCACATCTTTGCGGCCGCCGAATGCGCCAAACGACATGCCGCCGCCGATGTACTTGCCGAACGTCGTGAGGTCGGGATGGATGCCGAGCAACGCCTGCCGTCCACCGCCCGACAGGCGTGACGTCACGACTTCATCGAAAATCAGCAACGCGTCATGCCGTTGCGTCAGCGCGCGCAATCCCTTCAGGAATTCAGGTTCGCCGACGATGCATCCACCCGCAACCTGCATCGGCTCGACGATAACCGCAGCGATATCGTCCCCATGTGAAGCGAAGACGGCTTCGACGGCGCTCAGATCGTTGTATGGTGCGATGACGAAATCGTGCGGCACATTCACCGCGCTATTGCCGCTACCAAAAGTCAGAACACCGCCGTGATAGCCGCCCTTGAAAGCTATGACCTTCTTGCGTCTCGGGAAGATGAGCGATGCCGCAATGGCCATCAGGTTCGATTCGGTACCTGAGTTCGTAAATCGCAGTGATTCGACGGATTCGAAACGCTCTTGCAACAGACGCGCAAGCGGCACTTCCAGCGTGTTGTGTCCCGTCAGATTGAGACCTTTATCGAGTGCCTCGACAATGGCTGCGCGAATGACGGGATGACTGTGGCCATACATCGCTGTCGTGTACTCGGCGAGAAAGTCCGTATAGGCGTGATCGTCTACGTCCCACAGGCGCTTGCCCTCGCCGCGCGCGATCGTCAATGGGAATGGCGAGTAGAACAGCACGGAACGGGTATTGCCGCCCGGCATCACGGACAAGGCTTCAAGATGTGCCGCTTCACTTTTTGGATTCGCCTTTGCGAACGCATCCGAGGCGAGCGAAGCCGCGTGCGTGAGTTTGGCCACATCCGGCTGCGATGGCAACACACTGGTTATCGACATATGCTTTCCTGATTCAATTACTGAATACGTGTTCTTTGAAATTGGTTATTCGACCGGCACGATCGATCCGCCCGCCGACCAATACACCGTCATCGGCGCCTTGATCCATTCGCCGCGTTGATCGAAGCGCACTTGCCCGAACAGCGTATTGAAGGTTGTCTGATGAAGCGTCTTGTCGAGCGTTTCTGGCGATAGCGATTGCGCCGTCGCAATCGCCTCGCCCATCATCATCGTGGCGGCGTAGAACGACGGTGCCTTCTGATCGGGATCGACACCGTATGCGGCCTTGAAGCGGGCCTCGAAGCGTTTGCCATCGGGTAATGCGGCGAGCGGCACACCGCCTTGTGGACAGTACATTTTCTTGTCGAGCGCGCCGTCGGCAAGCTTCGGAAATTCGCCGACGCACAATCCATCGCCACCCATCAATACCGCGTTGATTCCAAGGTCACGCATCTGCCGGGCCAGATAGGCCGCCTGCCCGTAATAACCGCCGTAGAAAATGGCTTGCGGTTTCTCGAGCTTCACCTTCGACAGAACCGCTTTGAAATCGACGGTGTGATCGGTAGCGTATTCGCGCGCAACAATATCGATGCCCTGCTTCTTCGCCGTACTGGCAAACACATCCGCCACGCCCGCACCATAGGCCGTGCGATCGTCTATCACCGCAACGCGCTTCAGATGCAGTGTATTCGCCGCATAATCAGCCATTTTTCCACCAAGTACATTGTCATCAGTGGTCAGACGGAATACGTACGGATAGCCGGGAACCGTCAATGCTGGATTCGATGCCGCGGGCGTGATCATGATCACCTTCGCATCGTTGTAGATCTTCGACGCGGGAATCGTCACGCCCGAGTTCCAGTGCCCGATTACTGCGAGCACTCCGTTGTCGACGAGTTTCTGCGCGACGGTCACTCCTGCCTTCGGATCCGATTGATCGTCGACGGAAATCAATTCGAACCTGAGCGGCTCGCCATTCAGCGTCATATGCTTTGCGTTGAGGTCATCGACAGCGAGTCTCGCGCCGCGCTCGTTGTCCTTGCCGCTCGCCGCCTGCGAACCCGTCAGTGGACCTGCGACGCCAATCTTCACCACCGTGTCCGCATGAACCGTCGCGGATGCCAACGCCACGCTCAGGCCTGCCACAAGCATCTTCATTGCAGGAATACGCATGATCATGCTCCCGTCACTCGTTGATGAGATGTTCCAGCACGCTGCGCACAGGTTCGAGCGTCGCGAACTCGTAATCCGGGCGTGCCTGAAAATCACCCAGTTTCTCGGCACCACGATTGATCCACGCCACCTTGATACCGAGCGGCTTCGCACCGTCGATATCGGCCCACGTGCCGATTGAACAATGGAAAATTTCGTCGGCTCGCATGCCAAGCGTGGCAAGCCCAGTTTTGAAGATCGTTTCCGATGGTTTGTACGCGCGGGCCATTTCCGCCGTCGTCACTTTCGGAAAGTACTCAACCAGACGACTTCGACGCCACAGGTCCGTGTCCATGTTAGTAATCGGCATGAGCACGAACCTGTCGCGTGCCCAGTCGAGGAACGCAACGGCGTCGTCAAAAGGCGGCGATGATTCAACCAGATGTGTCAGCAGCAATTCAGTCAACGCGGCCATGTCCTGACCCGTGGTACTGCCTTCATGTAGCGCCTCCAGACAATCCGTGAGCGCCTGTTGCGCGACATCGCGATAACGCCGGTACGCATTGCTTCTGTAGCCCTGCACCGTGCGCCTGTCCCAGTCGGCATAGACATCGGCTGCTGTTTGCGTCGTCGTGAGCGCGAGACGCTGCAATACGGCTTCAATACCGCGAATACCGCCCGTCGTCACATCGACGAGCGTGCCAAAGTAGTCGAACGTTAGTGCTTTGGGTTTCATATCTTTCATCCATCATGTAGTAGTGCTAATTCACCAGAATATTGACCGACTTCGAGACTGCCCGTCGACTTCAGCAGCCATGTCGACGCGAGCGACGCAGGATTCCCTCTTGTGACGCACGAACCAGGTCAAAACCGTCGTGGATCATCAGCGACGCTCTCAAAGTGAATTTAATGTACGCTGTACAATTAAATTGTGCAAGCGAGCAGATTTGCGGGTTTTCCCGGACGTCTCGCGCGATCGCCCTGTTTGAAGTAGAGTGACGCTCGTTCGAATTCACTGGCGAGAACTCACGTTGAGCAGAAAGGAAGAGTCAGCGGCAGCGACCGCGCCCGAGAAGAAGCGACGTGGCCGGGCCCCGAAGGATCAGGGACTGTCGAGGGAACGTATCGTGGAAGCGGCCCTCGCATTGATCGATGCCAAAGGCTACGCATCGTTCAGCCTGCGCGATGTCGCGAGAGAGCTGGGTGTCTATCCGACGGCTATCTACTGGCACGTGCCGAGCCGCGACGAGTTGCTCGTCGAAGTGATCGCGGTGGCATTGGGTGACCTCGTTCCTCCAACACTGCCGGCCACACGCTGGCGCGACTGGTTGAAGGAACTGTTCAATCGCTATCGAGATGCCGTGGCGCGGCATCCGAACATCGCACCGTTACTGGGTTCGCAGATCATTTCGAATGCCAGTATGAATCCCGTGATGGTCGAGGCTGTTCTCCAGACCTTGCTTTCCGCGGGCTTCAGGCCCGAAGATCTGGTTCACGTGTACAACACGGTGATTACCGCGATGGTCGGCTTCGTGACGCTGGAATTCGCAAGCCACGGTGCTGACGAACGTGACGCATGGGAAGGCAGATTGCGCACGCGATTCGAAGAACTCGACCCCTTCGCCTTTCCCGTCCTGACGTCGAATGTCAAACGACTGTCGAATCAGGCATTCATCGTACGCTGGAAGGGTGGTACCAATACGTCGCTGAAACAGAGCCACGAGCGGTACATCGATGTTGTACTGGACGGCCTTCAGCGGCAATTGCCCAGTCCGTCCTCTTAAGCCCCGAAGCCAAGCAGACCCGAACCACAATCCAGAGATGGTCGGAGGACTGGTCGCGAGTCGCCCCTTGTAAGCCGGGCAAGCGTTGTGCAAGTGCGCCGCCGATATGGCTCGTTCTTCGCCAATCAACCGTGTGATCGTAGTGTTAGCGATCCGCCTGCGGATGCCTCATTTCGCCCCACACCCCCGATTGTCGACGAGCATTTGAGATGGCCGCTTGACATCGTGCAACGGCCACCCACCTTCCCGGCGTTTTGCAGATCAACCGACGAACTCAATGTTTCGATAAGGGATGTGGGGCGTTCTTGCTGTGCCCCTAAACGTACGACCGCGCGCTCGCTCTAAATGACTGTACTCGCCATACACGCTGGTGTTGTGGCGAACGGAACGCCCCTTCCACTGATGCCTGCGATCCGAGAGTGTTTCGATGCGAGGCTCCCGGCGATGTTTCACTCAGAAAAATGATATGTTTATTTTTAAAGATCATCTTTCATTGGGTGGAAGAGCAAATGGATAGGCTGGAAGCAATGTCGATCGTGTTGCTCACGATCGAAAAAGGCAGCCTCACGGCCGCCGCGAAGGCTTTAAATATGCCGCTCCCGACCGTCAGCCGGAAGGTCACCGAACTCGAAGAGTACCTCGGCACGAAGTTGCTGCATCGTTCAACGCGCAAGCTGACGCTGACCGATGCCGGACTGGCTTATATCGCGTCAGTCAAACGCATTATGGAAGACATCGAAGAAGTCGAACGAACTGCAGCCGGCGAGTACACCACCCCAAGGGGCGAGTTGGTTCTCACCGCGCCGGTGTTGTTTGGTCACATGTACATCCTCCCCATTGTCACGGACTTCCTCGCTGCATACCCTGAGATCAACGTCCGGTTGGTTCTCTCCGACAGGAATCTCCATCTCTCCGACGACCACGTTGATATGGCGGTTCGCATTGGCACCTTGCCGGACAGCAACATGATTGCGACCCGTGTCGGCGCTATGGACACGCTGGTATGCGCTTCGCCGGACCTGCTCAACGCGCACGGCATGCCAAAACATCCCAGGGATCTGGAAAAACTTCCGTGCGTTGTCTTCGCCGGCCCTTCCACCGCAACCTGGTGGTTTCGTGACCCGGCGACCAGACGCGATTTCAACGTCGACATCATGCCGCGGCTGTCTGTCACGACAGCTGAGGCTGCCGTAAAAGCGGCGCTACATCACTCCGGCGTGACTAGGGTTTATCGCTATCACTGCGACGCTGAGCTTCGCACAGGGGCCCTGGTCCAGGTTCTACGGAAGTTCGATGTTGAGTCGATTCCTGTCAGTCTTATGCACGGAGAGCGCGGGCTATTGCCGCTCAAGATGCGGGTGTTCCTCGATTTCGCGGTTGACCGGCTGCGCTCAGATATGTCGGCGCTAGGTGCGAATCGATGAGTATTCGCTTCGCCGAATGTTCTTTTTCCAGCTCCGCAATACTTTCACTGCGTGGAATATTGGTTCTCGAAATTAGCCAATTATTATCTTGGATGGAACATTTTAGTATCTCTCCTACCAGAGCCACGGTGGCTCGGATTAACGGAGAAATCTCATGGCCCGTCTCGCAATCCCCTCGAAAGAAGCCGCTCCTGCCAAGGCGCAACCGATTCTCGCGAGCTACGAAAAAGTTCTCGGCGTGATTCCCAACTTCTTCGCCCTGATCTCGCAATCCCCCGACGCCCTGAAGGCGCTCGCCGACATGCACGGCGCGCTCGGTAAAAGCCTGGGGCACAAGACTCGCGAGCGCATCCATGTGATGACCGCCGAAGTGAACGGCTGCAACTACTGCCTGTCCGCTCACACTTACCTCGGCGGCAAGCTGCAGGGGCTGACGGCTGAAGACATGGAACTCAACCGTGACGGTCATTCGACTGATAGCAAGGCTGACGCTGCGCTGCAGTTCGCGTACAAGATCGCCACATCGCGTGGCCACATCGAAGACTCGGATGTCGAAGCCGTGCGTGCCGCGGGTTACACCGACGAACAGATCGTCGACATCGTTGCCGAAACCGCATTCAGTTTCATTACCAACCTGTTCAACAACACTTTCAAGACCGATATCGACGCGACGTTCCCGACGCTCCAGACCCGGTCCCGTCAGGTGGATTGAAGATCGGTTGGACCGGATGCCCGTATCAGGCGTCCGGCTTTCCAGTCTCGACCGCGAATTGCTCTCTTCTGATCACGCGCGCGTCTTCCCATCGGCCCGCCGGTACCAGCCAAAAATCGAGCAGCAGGGGCATCGCCTGAAGTGGCCCCTGCTTACATCTCACGCAACCGCTCTCTGTCATACCGTCAGAAAATTGGAGCATTCACGCGTTCAGATTGTTGGAGGCTTCCTGACTGCGTTTGACGTCTGAATGTCCGCATTCCGTTGCCGGCGAATGTCATTTTGTGCCGACCTCTGCCCGCTACGGTCGTGAGCATTGACGACGGGATGCTGTGCACGAGCGGCGGACATGACTTCATCAGCCCAGGGCTGCTCGCGTTTCGCGAAGAATTTCTTCTGATAGTTGAGGGTCATCGACTGCCCGAGCCAGAACAATCGCTCCGACGATGCTCGAAAGCGCATGGATCGCATGACGACTGGCATTTTTCTTCTTTGCCTTCGCGAGCGATTCGGTAAAGCCTTCGACCATACCTGCCACATGCCGGGTGAATGCGCATTGAGCTGCAGGTTCGCGAGCAATCTCACCCGCTAACGCCGACATCAGGCAGCCGTTTCCCCTGTCGTCGCGATGCTCTTCGCTGAGGTACTCATCCAGGAATTGACCCAGCGACTGACCGGCAGTGGCACCGTCTCTCATCGCGGCCAGCGCTTTCATCGATGCATCGCCGATGCTTTCGGAGATCAGGTCTTCTTTGGATTCGAAGTGATTGTAGAAGGCGCCATGTGTCAGACCTGTCGCCTTCATGATTTCGCTGACGCTGACCCCGGAAAACCCGCGTTCACGAAAAAGAATGGAAGCTTGCTCGAGGATGCGAGCGTGCTTTTCGGCCGTTTCCTCTGGCGGGTAACGCATACGTCCTCCGTAAGATCGAGAAAAATTTGTTGACTCCAAACATTATACCCATCATGCTTGGCGAACTGAAGCATGACACCCATCATGTTCGATCGAGCGAGCGTTGGCGCTCGCTAACATGATGACCATACTGTTCCATCTGTGGTCACACGTTGCCTTCCGTGACCAGGTTGGCTCAATAGTCGGAGATTGTTATGAAGAGATTTCTCGTTACAGGTTCCACGGGTGCGACGGGCACGCCCACGGTTCGCCTGCTGCTCGCAAATGGCCATGCCGTCAAAGCGTTCGTTCGACGTGAGGACGAACGTTCTCAGGCGCTGCAGGATCTGGGCGCCGAGATCGTGGTCGGTGACATGCTGAACCTCAAAGACATCCGTGGTGCGATGGCAGGCGTCGATGGCGCCTACTTCTGTTATCCGTTGACGCAGGGTGCTGTAGAAGCAGCCGCGATATTTGCGCAGGCTGCAAGTGAGCACAACGTGAAGCAGATCGTCTACATGTCGCACCGACAGTCACGCCCGGACGCACGTAGCCCGGCAACATTGGGGCATTGGCTTTCCGAGCAGATATTCAACCGCTCCGGCGTTCCGACCGCGCATCTTCGAGTGAACCTCTTCATGGAATGGATGCTGTACGCGTCCCCTTTGATCCGCGCTGGTCGTTATCTGACACCATTTGACCCGGATAGCCGGTTCGTCCCCATCGCTGCGGTCGATATCGCTCACATCATTGTCGAGATTCTCGAAAATCCCCAGGCATTCGGTACCAGGGCGATTCCGATCACGGGTTCCGTCGAAGTCAGCCACATCGAACTCGCGAGCATTCTCACGAGAATCCTCGGGAAAGAGGTTCGCTTCGAGCAGGTCTCGCTGGATGAATTTGTAAAGACCCTTGGCCTGGACGGCGATCCTTCGTTCGCAGCGCATTTCAAGGAACTCAAAGTCGATCAGCAGGAAGGACGGCTGGTCGGCGTCGACAACAGTGCGACAGAAATCATTGGTCGACCGTTGATGTCACCGGAGCAGTTCATTGCTGAGCATCGCCATCTTCTTGCGTAGACCTTAAAGCATCGTCGGGCGAGGATGCGAATATTGCGTGTGTTGAGTTGCGCGGACGTATGCCGGGATAGGATTTATGAATCAGCCCTCCTATTTCATCGGGGGATCATCCTCAGTGACATGTGCGTCAACGGTGCCGCACATGTCTAGTGAACCGGATGGCATCGATGCGAAGCAACCATCACCGATGCCACTTCGCACGGTCGATTGTAGCCGGCAGCGGTAAGTGCGCTGTTATTGCCGCTAACAAGAACTGACAATCTGAAAGAAGCGCCGAGCGATATCTGAAAGTAGTGAGCGATAGAAAACTGTACCAATTGAAGCGGACATTGGAATGTTCGTAGAGACCCGCGCGTTCAGCCGACAACTGATCCACTTATGCCACAATAGCCGCCGAATCAAAACCTGAAAGCGAAGATCTTGACCGCCGCCCAGGCATCAATCCGGTGAAATCATGCTCAAGCACGACGTCCAAGCGGTGCTGAACTCTTACTATGCAGAGGCGCTCGCCGAGGCCAAAGCTGGCTTCATTCAACACTTCCGCGAGCTGTCAGCGCCGTTTCTGCTTAGCGTATCTCAGGCTTACCTCGATGCGCCCGTCCGCGTGATGTTCATCGGGAAGGAAACTAACGGTTGGTGTGGCAAGCTGGGAGCCTTCTACGAACGTCCGGACAGCGTCGATGCCGTAAAAGATCGCTACGAGAATCAACTTACCCTTGGCACTGGCAATAGTGAATTCTTGCGGCAGTGGAAGCGGTTTGCCGATGCGTTCGCTAGAGGCGATCGGGCGGCTGTTTGCTGGAACAACCTAATGAAGATGGACTGGCACCGACCGAAGCGCGGCTACTCTCGTACCTCGATCGGGCATTCCACTCATTTGTTTAATTTTTCGGTGGCGGCCGTCCAGTTCGAAATTGAACTCCTTAAGCCAGATCTGATCATCTTCGGTAGCGGCCATACGTACGATCGCGCCTTGAAAGCAGTACTTCCGAAGCGTCAGACTTTGAAAGTAGAGCCAAAGGCTCTTTGGCACTTTCGATCCAACGGCATTGAATGTTTCAGGACATTTCATCCAGATGCGTGGGACAACCATGCTCCAAGACCAATCAAAGATTACTACCGGGAGATTATCGACACGGCTTCGAAGGCGTTCGCTGAGCGCCTACCGATTCCGCAGGCGTCCGCATAGGCTACCTTCTTCTCAACATTCTTCTGCACGTTCGTACGGCGTGCTGACGCTATGTCGACGGTCCGGGACGCGGTCCATTTGACGTTCTCGTGCTCACGCGCTTTCTAGTCTCATGAACAACTCTTTGTGCTGAGAGTAGATTACGGCAAGTCGCAATCTATAGTCATCTTCCAAATATCTCTTCGTTCCGGCTGCAGGCATGCGGGCCGCACGACACTGTGAATGTCGTCTCTGAACGAGCTTTATCCGTGCACGCTGCTTCATGATTCGTCCGAGGTAGGGGGATCGGCCGCTCGATTGTCCGTGATTCGCGCCCGTGTGTCGATTGACCGTTTCTGGCCGACCGCAGTCCAATAGCGCACGAACAAGGTGCTCCAGCGATGATATTTCGTATTCGGCGCAAGTCGACGCACCCGGGACTTTCGATCGAGCACTCCGTCTACGGCGGCTTTCACAGTACAAGAGCTATTGAACGTTCGCCAGTTGCAGCAGCGCTTCGGGCTTTGACCCGGTCAACGTAACCATGAGCTTAATGCCTTCTTTGCCGTGATAGCTCGCGCCTTATCACAGTAATTCCCCTGGGTCGGGCATCGCGTGTGCGAATCCGCCGGCTGATCGGCGATTGCAAATGTCGTGCTTTGGGTAGTTTGAGCACCGGACATTCCATCATGGAGCGCCGCGTTATCGTGCACGACGAACTGCATGGCGCGTTTAAATGACGACGTCATGCTCATCGCGTTCAAACCAGTCTGGATTGCGCTGCGCCACGGGCCCAAGCGACACCAGAATCTCCCGCAGATGCGCGCGCATCGCGTTTTCCGCGGCGTCGGGATCGTGCGCCTTGAGCCCGCTCACGATCAGCGCGTGCTGTTTGATCAGCAAGTCCAGCGGCGACACTTCATGCAGACTCAGATAGCGCACACGGTCCATTTGCGCCTTGATGTCCTGGATCGTTTCCCACGCCGCAACGCAATCGATAGATTGGGCGATCAGGAAGTGAAACTGCTCATCGCAGGCGAGAAAGGCAGCCGTATCGTTGAGCTTCGCTGCCGCCTTCTGCTCGCGCAGGTTGGCAGCAAGCTCCGCGAGTTGCGCATCGGTGATGGCATCAGCGGCCTTGCGCACGACGGCAGCCTCGATCGCCTCGCGAATGAAACGCCCTTCGCGCACCTTACGCGGGGAAATCCGCTTCACGAACGTGCCCCGCTGCGGCAACACCTGCAGCACGCCGGCTTCGACGAGTTTGATGAATGCTTCGCGTACGGGCTGCCGGGATACCTGAAACATCTCCGACACCTCTTTCTCTGAAAGAGGCGTGCCGGGCGCGAGCAGGCCGGTGAAGATCGCCTCGCGTAGCGAGCGGAAAATCTGCTTGCCGATTGGTTCGTGCGATTCGACCGACAAACCCTGCAGCGCGCCGCGCAGCGGTGGTTTTGACTCGCCATCGCTAACCGCGCGCGGCTGGCTCGCGACAGGGGCAGCCGTCAGCGCAACGGCTTTTTTTCCACGCCGCGATGCGGCCTTCGGACTTGCAATTTTCGTGTCCATACCGGGTAATCGAAGACTAATGTGGCAAAACTACCATACTAGTTTACGCTCTGCCGGCTCTTTTTGCGACCTGGGTTCACGGATGAAAACGAGCGCACACAGCGCGCCGATCACGGCGATCGCGCCTGCCAGCACGAACGCACTGCCGTACGCACCGTGTGTCGCCTGTACGATGAAGCCCGTCACGGCCGGTCCGATCACGCCTGCGAGATTGGCCAGCAGATGCACGAAGCCGCCCACGCCGCCCACGTTCTCGCGGCGCACGGTGTCCTGAATCACCGCCCAGTAGACGGAGCCCGTGACATACAGGAAGAAGATCGACACCGACATCAGTGCAACCGCGCCCTGCATGCTCTGCACGCGTCCGGCAAAACCGACGCACACAGCCGCCGCGCCGAGACACACCGACAGCACGATCCGGCGCGACAACAATGGCTTACCCGTCAGGCGCAAGATGAAGTCTGTGATGAAGCCGCCCGCCGCCAGCCCGATACTGCCGAGCACCCATGGGATCACCGTCGCGATACTCATATCGCGCAGCGACATGTGATGCGCTTCCGTCAGATACGTGGGGAACCACGACAGGAAAAAGAACAGCACATAGTTGTACGAGAAGAACGCAAGTGCGGTGGCCAGAATGATGGGTTGCTTCAGGTAGAAGCCGAGTCCCGTCTTCTTGCCGTCAGGCGCATGTTCCATCGACGAAGCTTGCTGCTGGCCCGCGACGATCAGATCGAGTTCGGCCGGCGTCACACGCCGGTTCTGCTGCGGATGCTCGGTGGTGGTCATCGACCACAGCACGAGCCACGCGAGGCCGAACACCATGATCGCGACGAATGCCCAGCGCCAACCAAACTGGATCGCCATATAGCCGACGACGGGCCCCGCAAGCGCACCGCCCAGCGGCGTACCCGAACTGATGACACCGATCGCGCTCGCCACTTCACGGCGCGGAAACCAGTTGTTCACCATCTTGCTATTCGACGAACTGAACGGGCCCTCGCCCATGCCGAACAGCACGCGTAGCACGATCAGCGAGACGATTCCACTCGCAAGCGCCGTGGCGCCGCAGAAGATCGACCAGATGCCCATCGCGCCACCGAACACTTTCTTCGCGCCGAATTTATCGGACGCCACGCCGCCGATGAAATTGAACAGCGCATAGCCGATGAAGAAGCTGCTGAACACGATGCCCATCTCGGCATGCGAGAAGTTCAGGTCTTTCTGGATCAGCGGCGCGGCAATCGATAGCGCCGCGCGGTCGAGGTAATTGATGACGCCCGCGAGAAACAGCAGGCTGACGACGAACCATCGCTGGCTCTTGATCATGGTGAATGTCTCCAGTGTTCCGCCTCTTTGTCTGCGCGAGCGGTTCATGTGGAAAAGTCAGTCGAAGTGCAAATGAACCTTCATCGATTGCGCGCGGTCATGCGCGACTTCGAAGGCGCGATTGGCTTCTCCGAGCGGGAACGCGTGTGTCATCAGCGGACGCAGATCGATCTTGTGCGCGCCGAGTTCGTCGGCTGCGACGGCGTATTCGTCGGTGAAGCGGAACGAGCCTTGATAGCGAAGCTCCTTCGACATCACGAGATTCGCCGCCACGGGCGACTGCCCCGCCGGCAGATTGCCGACCTGAATGACCGTGCCGCCCGCACGCGCCGCACGCAGTGCCGTATCGAGGCCCGCGGTACTGCCCGACGCTTCCAGCACCACGTCGAAGGTGCCGCGCTGCTGCGCCCACTGATCGATGCGAGCGTTATCACTTGCGAGCACGGTTTCGTCGGCGCCGAGTCGCGCCGCCATCTGCAAGGCTTTTTCCGCGAGATCTAGCGCAACGATGCGATGCGCGCCGGCACGCTTCGCCACCGCGAGCAGAATGCAACCGATCGGTCCACAACCCACCAGCAACACCTTCGCGCCGACGAGCGAACCGGCGAGACGCAATGCATGCAGCGCCACCGCAAGCGGTTCGGCCATTGACGCCTGCGCGAAATCGAGTCCGTCCGGCACGGGCACGCACTGTTGTGCGCTCACGGCAATGAACTGGCGGAACATGCCCTGCATGTGCGGAAACGTCGATGCGCTGCCCATGAAGCGCATGTTCAGGCAATGGTTCGGCATTCCCTTGATGCAGTATCGACAGGTGCCGCAACTGAGTCCGGGATTCACCGCCACGCGTTGCCCGACGGTCAGACCGCTTACGCCCTCGCCTAGCGCTGCAACTTCGCCTGCAACCTCATGGCCCAGCACGAACGGCTCGCGCACCGCGAAGTCGCCGCTCTTGCCTTTGAAGTAATACGAGAGATCCGAGCCGCAGATGCCGCCGGCGCGCACGCGAATCTGCACCTGACCCGCTTGCGGTTGAGGTTCATCGAGTTCGTCGATGAGTAGTTTCTTCGGTTCGTGGAGAACGGCTGCGAACATGGTAGTCATCCTGTATCGAGGTCTTGCTGTATCGGCGCGCTTAATGACGCGCAGCGAAAGCGGCTGAGGCGTGTGTTTCGTGCAAGGCCGGTTCGCGTTGCAGCGCGCCCCAGTCGTGCAGATCGCCGCCGCGTCGTGCGGGAGCGGTTTCGGGCAACAGGAAAATGCAGATGGCGGAGACAATGCCGAGCGAGGCCACATAGATGATCAGCCCGATCGAATTGCCGTGCGTCGCCTGAATCAGTTTCACCGCGACAAGTCCCAGTACGCCGCTACCGATCAACGATCCGATCTGCCAGATCAGCGCAATGCCGCTGCATCGAACGCGTGCAGGAAACAGTTCAGGAAAGAGCGACGCTTGAGGCGCGTAGCACAGGCTATGACCAACCGAGATCGCCAGAATCATCCCGGCCTGGATCGCGAGGCGATTGCCGCTGTCGATTGCATGGAACAGCGGTACGACCAGCGTCACCTGCAGCACAGCACCCGCGATAAAGGTCATGCGCCGGCCAATGCGGTCCGATAGCGCACCCGCCAGCGGAATGGCAAGCAGTTCGAGCACGACGGCAACGATGATCGTCTGCAGCAGCAGGCTTTCGCTGATTCCGTGCGCACGTCCGTAGGCGAGCACGATCATCGTGTACATCGCGAAGGTGCATGCCTCGATCAGCTTGGCGCCGACACCTTTCACGATCGTCGGGCCGAACTGCCTGACGACTTCGACGACGGGCCGCGACTCGACTGCCTTGGTCTCGCGGATGCTGGCGAAAATCGGCGACTCTTCCGTGCGCAGCCGGATATACAGCCCGACCACGACCAGCACGATGCTGCCCAGAAACGGCAGGCGCCAGCCCCAGTCCATCAGTTGCGCATGCGTGAGCGTGGCGCTCAGTAGCGCGAAGAGACCGGACGGAATCAGAAAGCCGGCGGGTGCGCCGAGCTGCACGAGACTGGCGAAAACGCCGCGTTCGCGCGGCGGTGCATATTCTGCCGTCAGCAGTACCGCGCCCGCCTGTTCGCCGCCCACGCCGAAGCCTTGAAGCACGCGAATCAGGATCAGTGAAGCCGGCGCCCAGATACCGATCTGCGAATAGTCAGGCAGCAGGCCGATCGCAAACGTCCCGAGGCCAACTATCAGGATCGTGACGATCAGCGCCTTCTTGCGCCCGATGCGATCGCCGAAATGCCCGAACACAATGCCGCCGAGCGGCCGCGCCACGAACCCCACGGCATAGGTTGCGAATGCCGCGAGCGTGCCGATCAGCGGATCGCTCGACGGAAAGAACTTCGCGCCGAACACGAGCACCGCTGCCGTGCCGTACACGAAGAAATCGTAGTACTCGGCGGCAGTGCCGATCGTCGATGCTGCGGCTACGCGCCGCAACATCGCATTGGTTTTCCTGTCTGCCATGCCTGTCTCCTGGCCGTCGTTCTGTCTGTCGGATGGATCTACCAATTCCAAAGCGTGCCGTCTTCGAGCCGCGCAACGGGCAGATACGCCGGGTCGTAGGGATAGCGCGCGGCCGCTTCATCATCGATATCGACGCCATGTCCAGGCGCTTCGCCCGGATGCATCATGCCGCGATCGAAGGTCCATGCATGCGGGAACACGTCGAGTGCTTCCTTCGGAAAACCCATGTATTCCTGCACGCCGAAGTTCGGCACCCACAGGTCGAAGTGAAGCGCCGCGCCCATGCAGACAGGCGACAGATCCGACGGTCCGTGACAACCCGTGCGCACCTGATACAGCGAAGCGAAATCGGCGATGCGCTTGAGGTGCGTAATGCCGCCCGCGTGCGTCAAGGTCGCGCGGATGTAGTCGATCAACTGCTCTTCGATCAGCTGCTTGCAGTCCCAGATGCTGTTGAACACTTCACCGACTGCAATCGGCGTGACCGTATGCTCGCGGATCAGGCGGAAACCCGCCTGGTTTTCTGCGGGTGTCGGATCTTCCATCCAGAAGAGCCGGTACGGCTCGACGGATTTGCCCAGACGCGCGGCTTCAATCGGCGTGAGACGGTGATGCACGTCGTGGAGCATGTGGGTATCGAAGCCGAACTTGTCGCGCACGGCTTCGAACAGCTTCGGCACGAAGTCGAGATACTTTTCCGACGACCAGCTTTGCTCCTCGATGGCGCCTTTGGTGGCGGGCTCATACATGCCGCTGCCCTTCGACACGCCATAGACCGAGCGCATGTTCGGCACGCCGCACTGGATGCGGATTGCCTTGTAGCCGGCTTCGATGTGCTCTTCGTAGCGATCGAGCGCTTCAGGAATATCACGCCCCGTCGCGTGGCCGTAGACCATCACGCCTTCACGCGACGCGCCGCCCAGCAAGCGATACAGCGGCAGGTTCGCCACCTTGCCGAGGATGTCCCACAAGGCCATGTCGACCGCGGCGATCGCGGTCATCGTTACGGGACCGCGCCGCCAGTACGCGCCCTTGTAGAGAAACTGCCAGATGTCCTCGATGCGACCCGGATCGCGCCCAATCAGCAACGGACACACATGGTCCTTCAGATACGACGCCACCGCGAGTTCGCGGCCATTGAGCGTGGCATCACCGATGCCGTGAACGCCCTCGTCCGTCACCACTTTGAGCGTAACGAAATTGCGGCCGGGACAGGTGACGATCACATCGGCGCGGACGATTTTCATGGGGATTTCCTTGAGTCACATTCGATGGAACCGATGCTACCATACAAGTATATTTAATCGTCAACAACGGGTTTTCCCGCGCTTTGGAGCTGAATCTGGACGTGAACATGACCACCAACGCCTCGCTTTGCCGCAGTGCACTCGACTCATTGAACGACCATGTACTGGCCCCCGCCTGGCGCGAGCCACGTATCGGCATCGTCCATTTGGGAATCGGTAACTTTCATCGGGCGCACGAAGCTGTCTATACCGAGGAGGCGATGCTTGCGGCCGGCGGGGACTGGGGTATTTGCGGCGTGACGCTGCAGGGCGACGTGAGCAAGCGCGATGCGCTGATGGCACAGGACGGTTTGTATAGCGTGATCGAACGCGGACCCGAAGGCGTGCGCGTCACGGTGATTCGCGCGCTCCAGGAAGTACTCGCGATGCCGCACGACCGTGCGCGTCTGTTCGAATTGCTTGCGGATGACAACGTGCGGATCGTCTCGCTGACGGTCACCGAAAAGGGCTACTGCCGCGATACGCACACCGGCGATGTGGATCTGAACCACGCGGGCATCACACATGATCTGGCGCATCCCGATGCTCCGACTACCGTGCCAGGCATCCTCGCGGCCGCGCTCCGCCAGCGACGCGACGCCGGCACGCCGCCCTTCACCGTGCTGTCGTGTGACAACCTCTCCCATAACGGCGCGGCCTTGAGGCAGGCCGTCGTGTCGTTCGCTCGCGAGGTCGACCGGGACCTCGCGGACTGGATCGTGGCCCATGTCGCCTTTCCATCGACGATGGTTGATCGCATCGTGCCTTCCACGACCGACGCCGAACGCGAAGCGGCACTGCATGCGTTGAATGTCCACGACGCCGCGCCGGTCCCGTGCGAGCCGTTCCGCCAATGGGTGATCGAGGACAACTTTCCGACGGGGCGTCCCGCATGGGAGCGAGCCGGCGCGCAACTCGTCGACGATGTGATGCCGTTCGAACTCGCCAAGTTGCGCATGCTCAACGGGACGCATTCGACACTCGCCTATCTGTCGATGCTCGCGGGTTTTAGAACGATCGACGAAGCCATTGCGCATCCGCCTCTCAGAGCATTGATCCACGCGATGATGACGTTCGAAATCGCGCCGACACTCGACGTGCCGCCCTCTTTCGACCTGCTCGCGTACCGCGACGCGTTGCTGGCGCGCTACGCGAACGCTGCGCTCAAACATCGGACTGCGCAGATCGCGATGGACGGTAGCCAGAAAATTCCGCCGCGGCTTCTCGCAACCATTGAGGCGCGTCTGAACGCGGGTCAGCCGATCGAACGTCTTACGCTGGCCGTCGCCGCGTGGATCGTGTTCCTGCGAGGCCACGCCGATGACGGCACGGGTTATGACATCAGCGATCCGATGGCCGCACGCCTGACTGCGGATGTCTCTGCCGATCCCGAGCAGCGGGTCGCGACCTTGCTGGCAATCAAGGAAGTGTTCCCGCCCGAACTGGCGCGCCGGGACGCTTTCCGGCGGCAATTGGTGGACGCCGTCACACGCCTTGAACAAGGCGCGCGACAAGCCATTGCGATGGAAAGCAATCCTGTAGACCACTGAGCTCTCCTGGGCTGCCAGACCCGCCCTCCCACATTCCTTCGAGCGGGGCTAGGAGGCACGCGTATACCCGCTTGTCATTCATTTTTTTCCGTGGAACACTGGGTCGCATCCGGTGTGTCAGACGTCATTCCGATATACCGGACAAACAGCCAGGTGCGCGATCTATTCGTTGTCGCGCCTGCGAGCGGCCATGACCGCCCGGATCGCGCATTCCGTCCAGCATGGGATTCCTCTCACAGGGTCGAAAATGAGACTGTTCAAAGAAAGCGTAAGGTTCGCCTGTTTGTCGGCCGTCGCCGGCCTGCTCGTGCTCGCCGGCTGCACCAAGGTCGCGACGTCTGGTCAGGACGCCGCGACAGGTTCGACCCTGCAAGCTGTCCTGCAACGGGGGACGCTGCGGGTCGGCGACTGTCTGACCTTCGCGCCATTCGGTTTCTACGACAAGAGCGGGCAACCGGACGGTTACGACGTCGACCTCGCGAAGGAACTCGCGAAGCAGATGGGCGTAAAGCTTGAAATGGTCAACACGACAAGTGCAAACCGCATTCCGAATCTGCAGACCGCGAAAGTCGACGTGGTCTTCTGCAACTTCACGCGCAATCTCGAGCGCGCAAAGGAAATCGCGTTCACGACGCCGTATGTCGTTGCGAGCGAGGCGCTGCTCGTCAAGAAGAGCAGCGGCATTCAGTCGGTCAAGGACATGTCGGGTCATACGATCGCAACAGTCAAGGGATCGACGAACGGCGACGAAGTGCGCGCGCTGGGCATCCCTGTGAAGATCCAGGAATACGACAGCTCGGAAGCGGCCATCCTTGCCGTCAAGCAGGGCCAGGCGGACGCGATGATCGAGGACAACAACTTCCTCGCCTATCAGGCAAAGCTGGCCCCTGAGCTGACCGTCACCAATGAAGCCCTCGTGCCGCTCGAATACAACGCGTTCGGCGTGAAGGCCGGCGATCAGGTCTGGCTGAATTACCTGAACCTGTTCCTGTTCAACATCAACGCGTCGAAGCTCAACGCACAGTTGTATACCAAATGGTTCGGCACCGGGCCCCGCTATCCGCTGAACCCGCAGTTCTAAACCCCAAAGCTACCGCGAGACGCGAACGGCAACCCGATCTGACGAAGGATTAGCGATGAGTTATCAATGGCTGACCCTGTGGGGCTATGTGCCCGAGTTCTTGCAGGCCGCGTGGCTCACGTTGCAGGTCACGCTGCTCGCGTTCTGCGTTGCGCTGATTCTCGGTCTGCTGACAGCGCTCGCGGGTGCGTCGCATCTCGCTGTGCTTCGTGGCGTAGCGCGCGGCTATATCGAGCTGATCCGCAATACACCCGTTCTGCTGCAGATTTTCATCGTGTTCTTCGGTCTGCCGTCGCTGGGTCTGAATCTGAGTGCTTATGCGGCGGGCGTCATCGCGCTCGGTGTGAATGTCGGTGCGTATATGGCGGAGGTCTTCCGCGCCGGCATTCAGTCGGTGCCGCGTGGACAGATCGAAGCGGCCGGCATACTGGGCCTCGGGCGCGCGCAGGTTTTCATCGAGGTCGTCTTGCCGCAAGCCGCGCGCGCCGTGTATCCCTCGATCGTCAACAACCTGATCCAGTTGCTGCTCGGCACGTCGCTGCTGTCCGCGATTGCGTTGCCGGAACTGACCGGCACGGCGACCGTGATCAACGCGCGCACGCTGCTCTATATCCAGACGTTCTCGGTCACGCTGATCGCGTATCTGATCCTGAGCAATTGCCTGTCATGGATCGCGGAACAGATCGGCGCGCGCGTATTCCACCCGCCCCTCATGCTGAAGCAGCACACGCGCAGGCGGCTATGGCTGATTCCGCGTCCGGCGAACCGCACCTGATCCATCGAAGGGGACACCGCTCATGTCAACCGAACTGCTGACGACCAGCCTGTCGATCCTGCTTGAAGGGCTGGTCGCCACCCTGTTGCTATCCGCGGCGGCGATTGTCGGCGGCACGCTGATCGGCCTGCTCGCCGCCGTATTGCGCTCGTTCGGACCGTGGGGCAGCGCGCACGTCGCGAAGCTCTACACCGAACTGTTTCGCGGTACGCCTGTGCTCATCACGCTGATGTTCATCTATTTCGGCGTGTCGTACTTCGGCTATGCGATCGATGTGTTCGCAGCGGGCGTCGTGGGCTTGAGCGTGTACCAGGGCGCCTATATCGCCGAAGTGTTCCGCTCGGGCATAGAAGCCGTGCCCAAAGGCCAGTGGGAAGTCTCGCAGATTCTCGGTCTGAGCAAGACACAGACGTTCTTCACGGTCATATTGCCGCAGACAGGCAAGATAGTGTTGCCGCCGCTGATTGGCCAGTACCTCTCGCTGATCAAGGATACGTCGATCGTCAGCATGATCGGCATGTCGGAGCTGATGCATGGCGGTCAGGCCATCGTCGACCGCGTCGGCAAGCCAGTCGAGATCTATGGGCTCGTCGCGGTCCTGTATTTTGTCGTGTGTTTCCCGCTGTCGCAGTGGGTGCGTCACCATGATCGTAGGAGCCTGTTGTCATGACCACATCCATCGGGTCCAAGCCAGTCATCAACCTTAACGGCGTGAGCAAGTCGTTCGGCGCAACCAGGGTGCTCAAGGAAATCAATCTCGAGGATCGCCCCGGAGAAGTACTCGTGCTGATCGGCGCATCCGGTTCGGGCAAGAGCACGGTGCTGCGCATCATGGCCGGTCTTGAAACGGCCGATGCGGGCGAAGTCTGGGTCAACGAAGTGCCGTTGCACGATGTGCGGCGCGCGAAGGAGATTCGCGGTCACGTCGGTATGGTGTTCCAGCAATTCAATCTATTTCCGCACAAGACCGCGCTCGGCAATGTGACGCTCGCCCTGATCAAGGCACGCAAGATGAGCCCCGCCGACGCGCGCAAACGCGCCATGGACGTGCTTGACCGCGTCGGCCTCGCCGATCGCGCCGAACACTATCCGAGCCAGCTGTCGGGCGGCCAGCAGCAGCGGGTCGCGATTGCGCGGGCGCTGGCTGTCGAGCCCGGCATCATGTTCTTCGACGAAGCGACATCCGCTCTGGACCCGGAACTGGTCGGCGAGGTCACGGAGGTCATGCGCGGACTGGCGCGCGACGGCATGACGATGGTCGTCGTCACGCACGAGATGGGCTTCGCGCGGAAAACGGCGGACCGCGTCGTGTTCATGGACAAAGGTGTGATCGCCGAACAGGGCGCGCCAGAGGAAATATTCGTCGCACCGCAAAACGAAAGGACGAAGCAGTTCCTGCACCGCGTGCTGGATCATTGACACATCAGATCGATGGGCGCGACGCACGAACAACGACAACAACACCAGAACGAACTGCGATCTTCATCGCCGACGGAGTCTACGGAATGTCCGCATCAGAATCGTCACGGGCCCGGGGCGTGGACCGCGTGATCGGCATTTTCAGGGAACTGCATACTGCGCGCCGTCCGCTGACGATGCGCGAGCTGGTCGACGCAACGCGTGCGCCGCGCTCCAGCGTCTACGAACTGGTCACGATTCTCACGGCGGCGGGGTGGCTCGAAACGGCCGCCGACGGCAGCGTGTTTTTCGGGCGCGAGATGCATTACTACGGCGCCGATTACGCGATGCACAACGATCTCATCAGCCGTGCGCATCAGACCATTCTCGGTCTCGTGCGCAAGTATGACGAGACCGCGCAACTCTGCATGCTCGAAGGCAACAAGTACACGGTGGTGCTCTCCGAAAACAGTGCGCGCCCGTTCAACGTCACGTCGGATATCGGCGTGAAGGTGCCGATTCCCTGGACCGCGACGGGCCGTCTGTTACTCGGACACCTGAGCGACGACGACATCCATACATTGATTCCAGACGAAGACTACGTGCTGGATGACGGTCGCCGCATCGGATTCGACGACTTTATACGTGACGTGCGCCATGCCGCTGCGCAGGGTTACTGCTGCACCGAGGGCTTATCGATGTCGTTCCGGCTTTGCATGGCCGCACCCGTGCGCGAACGCACCGGCCTGCCGATCGCGGCACTATGCTTCATGACGGGGCGCGATACCGATCCGAACAAGCGCGCGGCGATGCTCGACGATTTGATATCGTCTGCGAAATCGTTGTCGCAGGCTCCGATGCGTGCATGACCGTGCGCGTCTGCGGCACGAGCGCGGTCTTGCAACCGTTACGCGATGGAGCGAAGAGAGACTGTTCACCAATCAGCGGCGGGCTTCGACGAGTCTGGTCGACTTGCGAGAATGGCACGGATAGTGGCCAGCGCGTCTCCCGCGACCGGGGTGACAGCGAGGCGCATTTGCGATGCGATCAAATCGCGCGCCCTGGATGCTTGAGTTCTGGCGCCCGATTGCTCAAGTCGTACCCAATTCGAGCGTACGACGTTCGATAGACTTGATGACGCTTTCGCAAGCTGGCGCGCCCGTCTTCAAATGAACGACGAGATCGTAGGTGGTCGAAGGGCGGGTCAGCATCAGACAGGTCGACTCGCTATTCGCGACGCGTGTTGCGTGCCAGATGTTCGGCCGCATGCAAAGCCCTTTGCCAACCGGAATATCGAATGCGCGCAACGAAGCGAGATCCGGTTCGCCGTCGTCCAGCGACGTCGCGACGATATGCACGACGGGCGCGGTCAACGGCACGATTGCCTGCTGCGTCAGACGATGCAACTCCAGCGACGCGATCTCCGGTTTGCGATTGCGATACACCACCCACAGTATTTCCGTTTCTCCGTCCGTGCCGGTGTCGAAGAGATGCTCACGCCAGAAATCCGAGCCAGGGCTCACGAACGCGGGCGCGTCGCCATCCGTGCGCACGGGCTTTCCCAGCAGCCAGCCATACGGCTCACAACGATGCGCTTCGAGTGGTTCGACTGGAATGGAAAGAGTGGTCAGCATGTCGGCGTACTCGTATCGATGAATGGTTCGGTCAGACACGTGCAATGGCGTCGTCCGATGGCGGGAACAACGCGAATTCGGGCCCATGTTTCAGGCTGAAATCGAGCACAACGTTCAGCGCGAGTCGCGTGATCGACTCGGCCAGCAGGCTGTCGGGCGTGCGTCGGTATGCGGCGACGAGCGGCCACGCGGGCACCCGATGCGTGACTTGCAGCAGTTGTAACTGGCCCGCTTCGAGTTCGCGCATCACGAATGCGGGCGGAAGCACGGCGATGCCGAACCCGTCGATAACGAGCCGGATGATCGCCGCCACCGACGAAAGACAGTTGATCTGCACCTGCACGTCGCCACTCGCCGCGAACAGCCCAGCAAGAAACTCATGCGGCGGCGAGTGACGCGCGAAGCTGATCACGGGATACGCGGCCAGTTCGGTTTCCGTCAGCGCCTGCGCGGACAGATTGAGCGCGGGGCTAGCCATCCAGCGCATCGGCAGGCTGCCTAACGGCACGTTGGTCATATCCGCGCCCGCGACGCTCGTCGTCTGAAACGACACGTCGATGTGGCCATTCGCGAGTTGAGCAGAGAGATTCGCGGATGTATCGCTGGTCAGTTCGATGACGAGATTCGGATACTCGTCGCGGATGCATTTGAGCAGATCCGGCAGCCACGTATGCACGATCGATTCGATCGCACCAAGCCGCAGCAGCCCCGACACCTTCGAACGATCGCCAACGCTTGCAAGCATCGCCTGGTTCAGTTTCAGCATCTGTTCGGCGAACGGCAGCGCCTTGGTGCCGTCCTGCGTGAGCGTCGCTTCCTTCGGGCCGCGTTCGAACAGCCGCACGCCGAGTTCCTGTTCGAGCGCGGAGATGCGGCTCGAAATGGCAGCCTGGGTTGCGTGCAGACGTTCGGCCGTCAGCCGGAAGCTGCGCAGCCGCGCTAGCCAGACAAAGGTTTCCAGAAATCGCAGATTCATTCACAACCCTGACGAGGCAAGCACGAATGGCCCAGTGTAGCGCCGCGCTCTGCGCTACGTGACAAGAAAATTTTCAGCCGCGCGACAACTTTAATTTGTTGGACACGCGTGCGGCGCGCGCCAAAACTTTGCATCGAATGCCCGCTGGTGAAAGGGCAAACACCTTGTCAAAACAGAGGACGTTGCAATGAAGAACGTGTCATGCGAAATCGAAGGCGGACAAGCTGTGCGGGTGAACGCGAGCCGTCTCGTGATTGCGGGCTGGGCGGGACGCGATGCGGCCGAGGTCGAGCATCATATCCGCGAACTGGAAGCGATCGGCGTGCGCCGGCCGTCGAGCGTGCCGTGTTTTTATGAAGTCGCGCCTGCGTTGCTGACCACTGCGGACGGCATCGAAGTGATCGGCGGGCATTCGTCAGGCGAAGTGGAAGTCGTGCTGTTGCAGACGGAAGCGGACGGCCTGCTGGTCGGCATCGGTTCCGATCATACGGATCGCAAGGTCGAAGGCTACGACGTCGCCGTGTCGAAGCAGATGTGCGCAAAGCCGCTCGGAAAGACGCTGTGGCGCTACACGGAAGTGGCCGCGCATTGGGACGCGCTGATCGCGCGCAGCTGGCGAATCGACGCGAACGGCGAGCGCATCCGCTATCAGGAAGGCACGCTCGCGCGGCTGATGCATCCCGAGCCGCTGATCTGGCGAGCGTTCGGCGCGACATCGATGATTCCCGAGACGGTGCTGTTCTGCGGCACGCAGCCCGTGCTCGGCGCACTGACGCCTGCAAACGCGTACGAACTGGAACTGCATGATCCCGTGCTGGGACGCAGCTTGCGGCATCGCTATAGCGTCGATGCGCTCGCGCATACGGAGTAACGGCGATGCGCACCATCCGTGAATCCAGCAAGGCGCTGGCGACGAAAAGCCTGTCGGCGGGCGAGTTACTCGATGCGAGTCTTGCCGCCATCGACGCCGATCTCGCGCGCGGCGGCGCGACCTATACGCATATCGACCGGCTGGCGGCGCGCGAAGCCGCCGACGCCAGCGACGCGTTTCGCGAGCGTGGCTACGTGCCTTCGGCGCTGGCCGGCGTGCCCGTCTCGGTAAAGGATCTGTTCGACATCAAAGGACAGGTGACGACGGCCGGTTCGCGAATACTGCGCGATGCCGCGCCCGCCGTACGCGATGCGGCGGCCGTGGCGCGTCTGCGCGAAGCGGGCGCGGTGTTCGTCGGTCGCACCAACATGAGCGAGTTTGCATTCTCAGGCCTTGGCGTGAAGCCGCACTACGGAACGCCGCTCAATCCCATGCACGCTGGGCGGCTGGCGGGGGGGTCGAGTTCGGGCGCGGCGGTATCCGTCGCGCGGGGGCACGTGGCCGCGGCGCTCGGCACGGACACGGGCGGCTCGGTCCGCATTCCGGCGGCGTTCTGCGGGCTGACGGGGTTCAAGCCGACCGCGCGGCGTGTGCCGCTCGAAGGTGCCGTGCCGCTGTCGTCAGCGTTCGATTCGGTGGGGCCGATTGCGCGCAGCGTCGACTGTTGTGTGCTGATCGACAGCGTTGTGTCCGGGCAAACGCTCGATACAGCGCCGCGCCCGCTCGAAGGGCTCCGGCTAGGCGTGACCTCTGACTACGTCGCGGACGATCTCGACGAAACCGTGAGCACGGCATTCAATCGCGCAGTCGGCATGTTGCGACGCGCGGGGGCGTCGGTCGAACGCTTTGCGTTTCCGGAGTTGCATGAGGTCGCGGGACACCATCCGCTTGCCGGTATTACGGCCGCACAGGCGTGGGCGTGGCATCGCGAGCTTGTCGCGCGTGACCCCGACGCGTACGACCCGCGCGTGCTGAAGCGTTTGCGCGCGGGCGAAGGACGCAGCGCCGCCGACTATATCGACCTGCTGGCCGCACGCGAGCGCTTCGTGCGCGACGCGCGTACGCGGCTCGCGCGCTTCGATGCCTGGCTGATGCCGACCGTCGCGCTCGTGCCGCCTGCCATCGCGCAGATCGAACACGACGACGACACGTTCTTCGCCATCAACGCAAAAGTGCTGCGCAATCCCAGTGTCGTGAACTTCATGGACGGTTGCGCGCTGACGCTGCCTTGCCATCGCGAAGGCGAGCTACCCGTGGGTCTGTCGATCTGCGGACCGGCGCTCGCGGATGCATCGATTCTCGCGATCGGGCGCAGTGTCGAAGCGTTGCTGCGTCAAGGCGCGGATGCTGCGGCGGCATAACGTTTGTTTATCGGCGGCAAAAAGAATTTCTCGTTGGACGCGCAATTACGGCGAACGAATACTGGTCTTCAGGCGCGATCCAGACCGTAGCGCACATTCAACTTCATAACCGATGTGAGGCAGCCCGTGAATCAAAACTTTCGCTCTCTGGCCGGTGTCGTCGCACTGGTCACCATTCAGGCACCGGCGCATGCCGCCGATGCCACTCCCGCCGTCGTGCTGATCGGCCACGCGGCACCGCTCACGGGACAACTTGCGAATATGGGCAAGGACAGCGAAAACGCTGCACGGCTCGCGATCGATGAGATCAACAGTCAGCATCCCGTGATTGGCGGCAAGCCGGTGCATTTGCAACTGGATTCGCAGGACGATGCCGCCGATCCGCGCACAGGCACGCAGGTCGCGCAGAAGCTCGTCGACGAGGGCGTCGTGGCCGTGGTCGGCGATATCAACTCGGGCGTATCGATTCCAGCGTCGCGCATCTATAACGAAGCGCAGGTCGTGCAGATCTCGCAAGGCTCGACGAATCCCGTGTACACGCAGCAGGGCTACAAGACGACATTTCGCGTCGTCGCGACAGATGCATTACAGGGACCGGCGCTCGCGCGCTACGCGCTCAATTCGTTGCATGCGAAACGAATCGCCGTGATCGACGATTCGACGGCTTATGGTCAAGGTCTCGCGGAAGAGTTCACGAAAGCGACGAAGGCCAGCGGCGGCACGATCATCGCGCGCGAAGCGACCAACGACAAAGCCACCGACTTCCGCGCAATCTTGACGAAGATCAAGGGCTTGCGGCCGGATGTCATCATGTACGGCGGCTCCGATGCAACGGCCGGGCCACTCGCGAAGCAGGCGGCGAATCTCGGCATGACGGCAAGCGTGCTGGGCGGCGACGGCGCATGCACGGAGAAGATGGTGAGCCTCGCGGGCGACGCGATCGGCAACGTGGTGTGTTCGGAGGCAGGGCTCGCGTTGTCGAAGATGCCGAAAGGGCAGGAGTTCGATCGTCGCTATACGGCGCGTTACAAGGTGCCGATCGATGCCTACGCGCCATTCGCCTACGATGCCGTCTACGTGATCTACGACGCCATGAAGCGCGCCAATTCGACGGAGCGCGCGAAGGTGCTGGCTGCGATGCCCGTCACGCAGTACGATGGGGTGATCGGTAAAATCGCCTTTGATCCGCACGGCGATCTGAAGGATGCGGCCATCACAATTTATCAGTTCAAGGACAAGAAGAAGACGGTGATGGATGTGATTCGCATGTGATGGTGCGACTCTATGCATCGAATGTGTAGAACCGGTCGTGCGGTCGAAAACCGATCTCGAGTTCACAGCCGGAGCGTCACCAAGCCGTCTTACATGTCTCGGCGGTCCCTCGCTGTAGTTCGACATGTTAAAGGCCGGTAATCGAGTGCCCGACGCGCAGCGCGATACATCGAACTCAGAACGGCGACTGATCGATGGCCGCTGTGGCGAAGTTAGCGCCTCGAGACGAATGGCTGCCGGGCGATTCTGGCTGCGGGTTGCATCGAGACGATACGCACGAATTGTGTCCGAAGGCTCCCTACAGGATGGGGGCTGAGACTCAATCGGTTTGTAACGAATCAACCCGATAATCGACGGGCTGCGCCACTCTACACGGATGAAAATCAGAAGTAAGCCCTGCCATGAGCAAACATTGGACCTTGGAAAGCATCCCTCCTCAAACTGGCAGACGCGTCGTCGTCACCGGTGCAAATAGCGGCATTGGCTATCACACAGCTGCGATTCTGGCTCAGCGCGGAGCCGAAGTTGTCCTTGCGTGTCGCGATGAGCAACGCGGCGCGAATGCGCTCGCTCGCCTACGACAAGAGGTGCCCAATGCGGCAGTACAACTCGAACATCTTGACCTGGCTAGTCTCGCTTCTATACGTGCTTTCGCAGACCGCCAGCTAGCACTGCGTCTGCCGCTCGATATTCTTGTCAACAACGCAGGCGTCATGGCTCCTCCCCGGCGTGCCGAAACACGCGATGGGTTCGAACTGCAGTTCGGCATCAACGTGCTAGGACATTTCGCGCTGACCGCCCTGCTCCTACCCGCGCTCGAGATGGCTTCGAACAGTGCGTCGGAACGACCTCGTGTGGTGACGATTGCCTCTATCGCTCACAAGACGGGGCAGCTTGATTTTGCCGACTTGCAGTCGACGCATCACTACCGACCGATGAGTGCTTACCGTCAATCGAAACTAGCCGACCTGATGTTCGCCTTCGAACTCGACAGGCGCCTGCGTGCGCGCCAATCGTGCGTAATGTCGGTCGCCGCGCATCCCGGCGTGGCAAATACAAATCTGTTTCGCGACGATCGTTCATCTGTGGGCCGGGCGGCTCGAGCAGCTTTGGGCACCATCATCGGCGCCCTATTCAACAGCGACCTGGCTGGCGCGCTACCAACGCTATACGCGGCGACGGCACCCGACGCCTCCAGCGGCGGATACTACGGCCCTCTAGGGCTACTCGAGGCTCGTGGCGAACGCATAGGTCCGGCAAAGATTGCACCTCAGGCGCAGAGTAAGGCAGATTCCATGCGCCTTTGGCAGGTCTGCGAGACGTTGACCGGAACCCGGTTCTGGTGAATTCCGGGTCCCAATACCTTGCTGCCACAGATGAGCGCGAGTTTGATCACGCAGAGGCTGTCGGAGCGCTTGCTTCTGGAGCCGTTGCGGGAGCGGACGGAACCGCGCTAACAGGTGCCTTCCTGGCGACAGTTTTTTTCGTTCCGCGCTTGACCGCAATTTTCTTTTTGGCCGCAGCCTTTTTCGCTGGTGCCTTCTTTGCGGGAGCCGAGACATTCTTCACCACGCGCTTTTTGGCGGCTGGCCTGGTTGCCGCCCCGGCCTTCTTGACTGTGACGGCCTTCGGCTCAGCCGTGTCTCCACCCGCCTCAGCAATCAAAAACTTCGTGCGATCTTTTGCTTCCGCCAACCAGGCTGGAGCACGTCCACGGCCACTCCAGGTCGCACCGCTTTTCGGATCGCGATACTTCGGCGCCTGCGGACCACGTACGTAGTTCCCAGCCTTTGCATCCTTTTTTGCCGCAGGCGCCGCAGCGAAGGCATTCCCTTCGATCAGAAACTTGCTACGGTCCTTCGCTTTAGAGATCCACGCGGGGGCACGACCGTGCCCAGTCCACGTGGCGCCGCTTTTCGGGTCGCGATACTTCGCCGCCGTCGCGGATGATTTAGCTTCGACCTTAACGCCCGGCTTGCGACCACGTTTTTTCGAGCCGCCGATATGCGCTTCGATGTCGGTTGTGGTCAAACCGTGCTTTTCCATAATGTCGCGGATTTTCGCGATTACGCCAGACGATTGTTTTACAGCCAGCGCTTCCGCTCGAGCCTGAAGCTTCGCAATTTGTGCCTGGACCTTCTCAAGAGTTGTCATTTATTTCTCTCCCCGTGGTTATCAATGGCCGCACTATGCCATACAACCATGCGAACGGGCCATACAGCTACGAAATCGGCACTATCGAGACGAGAGTGGTATTCTCAAGGCACATCGTTTGCGTTGCTACAGCAGGTCGCCAATGGGGCGCAAATCGTAGGACGGGGAAAATCATGGATGAAAGAAAACGCGACAGTATCGTCGCCTATATACGCCGCAGGATGGCGGAAGTCGGGATGGAACTTGATGATCTCGCAGCGGCCATCGCCGAAGACCAGATTCAGCAGCAAACCGCTCGATTCCGTAGTGCAAACGGAGAGATCTGGTCGGGCGACGGGGAAATGCCGCAGTGGCTCAAACAAGCCATAAGCGCAGGACAATCGCTGGAGCACTTTGCAGTCGGGCACGAGGCAGTGGCAAAGATAGAAGCTCGTCCGAAGGTGGATTGGAGTCAAGACCCGTTTGCAGGCAGCCGACTCGCGGCCGTCCAGCCGTCGCACCGCAATCTGTAAGCAGGCACGCAGTCACTCACGCTGACGCATTGGCGAGAGCCTGTCTTTCCCGCGACCATGTGCGTTTTGAGTGAATGGTGAGCCGCCGCAAAAATCAGCAAGCTTCGACAGCGCATCGGAAGATTATCTCGGGTGGGATACAGCATCCTCACTTCCAATGATATTGACCAATGAGCTCTGGAAAGCGACTCGCAAAGTGCCGCCGAATCGGTTCTGAACATCATGCACGTGCGCGTCAAGCGCTTCCGCTCTCGCAACAATATCGCGACAATCGTTGAAGTATTTGCTACCCAGCATGGTCAATCCAATATTGCGAGTTGACCGGTTGAATAGCTGAATATTCAGTTGACTCTGAAGCGCGCCGATAATTCGACTGACGGCAGGGGCAGATAACTTCAGTTGGTCAGTTGCTCGAGAAAAGCTTCCTGAACCTGCCCCGCGCGTCGAACACATTGCATCTGATGAACCCCACGAGTTAGTGGGCAGGAAAAAACGCCAACAGGCACTGTTGGCGTTTTCGCTTCGACCGTCACTACGATCAGAACTGGTTCATGGTGTTGTCTTTGCCCGCCGCTTTCAGGGCTGCTTCGCCGCTGAAATACTCCTTGTGGTCATCGCCGATATCAGAACCCGACATGTTCTGATGCTTGACACACGCGATGCCCTGACGGATCTCCTTGCGTTGCACGCCTGCCACGTAACCGAGCATGCCCTGGTCGCCAAAGTATTCCTTCGCGAGGTTGTCGGTTGAGAGCGCAGCGGTGTGGTACGTCGGCAACGTGATCAGGTGATGGAAGATGCCTGCTTCACGCGACGAATCAGCCTGGAACGTGCGGATCTTTTCGTCGGCGAGCTTTGCCAGTTCGGTCTGATCGTATTCCACGCTCATCAACTGCGCACGGTCGTATGCCGACACATCTTTGCCCTCGGCCTTCATCGCGTCATACGCCTGCTGACGGAAATTCAGCGTCCAGTTGAACGACGGGCTGTTGTTGTACACCAGCTTCGCGTTCGGGATGACCTTGCGAATCTCGCTGACCATGCCGCCAATCTGGGCGATGTGCGGTTTTTCGGTTTCGATCCACAGCAGGTCGGCGCCGTTTTGCAGCGCGGTGACGCAATCCAGCACGCAGCGCGCTTCGCCCGTACCGGCACGGAACTGGAACAGGTTGCTCGGCAGGCGCTTCGGACGCAGCAGTTTGCCGTCGCGCTTGATGATCACGTCGCCATTGCCCAATTCGTCAGCCGACAGTTCCTCGCAATCGAGGAACGAGTTGTACTGGTCGCCAAGGTCGCCCGGCTTATGGGTCACGGCGATCTGTTTGGTCAGCCCGGCACCGAGCGAATCGGTACGGCACACGATGACGCCGTCGTCCACGCCCAGTTCCAGGAAGGCATAGCGAATAGCACGCACTTTGGCGAGGAAGTCCTCGTGCGGCACGGTGACCTTGCCATCCTGGTGGCCGCACTGCTTCTCGTCGGACACCTGGTTTTCGATCTGGATACAGCATGCCCCCGCTTCGATGAACTGCTTCGCGAGCAGGTACGTCGCTTCCGCGTTGCCGAAGCCCGCGTCGATGTCCGCGATGATGGGCACCACGTGCGTGACGTGGTTGTCGATCTTCGCCTGGATCGCGGCCTTCGCAGCGCCTTCGGCGGCATCCAGCTGGCGGAACAGGCCGCCCAGTTCACGTGCGTCGGCCTGGCGCAGGAACGTGTACAGCTCACGGATCAGCGCAGTCACCGAGGTTTTTTCGTGCATCGACTGGTCCGGCAGCGGACCGAACTCGGAGCGCAGCGCAGCCACCATCCAGCCGGACAGATACAGATAACGGCGCTCGGTGCTGTTGAAGTGCTTCTTGATGGAAATCATCTTCTGCTGGCCGATGAAGCCGTGCCAGCAGCCCAGCGATTGCGTGTACTTCGACGGGTCGGCATCGTAGGCGGCCATGTCGGCGCGCATGATCCCGGCCGTGTACTTCGCGATATCCAGACCGGTCTTGAACCGGTTCTGGGCACGCATGCGCGCAGCGTATTCGGGATTGATCGCATTCCAGGCGCTGCCGTTATTTTCTTTCAAACCAGCAACTGCCTTGATGTCGTCTTGATATTGGGCCATGTGTATCTCCTTGAAGCTGAGCGGATTTGACTGAATGATTCAGCGCGTCGCCACGTCTGTCGAAGCGAACTGCATGACTAAATAGTAGCGCCGCCCGTGCCGAGTCTTATATAAGACATAAGAGATATTTTATTGTTATTTTTCAATGAGATAGAACGCAGTTTTTGCGATGCAAAACACACTTTCAACCGGCAAAAAGCCGATCCAGTGGAAATTCAGACCAGATTTCGCAACATGAAATGCCCTTTCGGCTATCGGAGAAGATCCGGCACCAATGCCGCGACCAATCAGAAAGCCTCGCCGCGTATTTCTCGTCGACGCCCCGTTCAGCGCGTGGCGTCCCAAGAGATTCTCAGCGCCGGATATGGAGATCAGTAATGCTCGACCGAGTAGTCGAGTGCGCCTTTGAGTGCGACTGTCTTCAGTGCGGTTCGACCGAACTCTCGAAAGTACGGTCGAACGCGGTCCAGCGGCTGTTCATAGCTGCGCGCGCGTCGGCGGCGAATGCGCCTGATCGACCCAACCCGGAAATCCGAGGTCGCCTCGAACACCGCGGATCCGTGGTGAAAGCCGAACTTCCGTAGACGACCCCACAGCGGACCTTCGGCATTCTCGCCTATCGACTTGCAGGCTACTCGTCCAGCGGCATACTGGCGCATGCGATCGCGCAACGTCTGCTCGAAAATGGACAAGATGTCTTGTTCGTTAGTGGGAGCGTTATTGATCAGCGCGCAAAGCGCCTGCGATTCTTCCGTCATCCAGATATCGCGCGATGAGGTTGCGAATCACGACGTAGATCGCGGATGCGGCCGGTGTCAGATCCGATTCGCTATGGGTGATCAGGGTGGCCGTCATGAAAATTGGAGGATCGAGCGGTATGGCTCTTACGCTGGATCCGCCTTCGACATGCGCCAGATCACCGAGCGCCAGGATTCCGCTCCCCAGGCCTGCGACTACAGCAGACAAGGTCGCAGAGAGGTCGTTTTCCACCGTGATACGTGTTGTGTTCGCAGATTCTTTCAGCAGCGGATCGACGAGCGCAGCCGCGATGGCAGGATGAGGATGACTGGGCAGTATCAGCGGCAAGTCCGCCAGATCCTTCATGGAAATGCTGTCCCGGCTCGATACCGTGTCGTCCTTCGAGACGAGAAACAGCCGCTGTCTGAACAGGATGTGACGATCGAGTCCTGCCGTGAATTCGCTATCGAAGATAATTGCCAGATCCAGCGTCCGCGCACTCACACGCCTCGCCAGCGGACCACTCCTTTCGCTTACGAAGTGCAGCGTGACATTCGGCATCGCAGCCTTGCAGGCTCGCGTGACGGGACTCGACAGAATCGATGCCAGCACGGACGACCTCCCGACCCTGACGACGCCTGCGATTTCCGCTCCGTCTGCGCGCACGACATCCGGCAAATGCTCGATCCGGTTGATGATCTCCACCGCTTCGGTGTAGAGGCGCTTCCCGGCGGCTGTCGCACGCGCGCCCCTTGGGCTGCGATCGAGCAGCGACACGCCAAGCATCTCTTCCAGCTCGCTGATCTGCTGACTCAGCGCAGGCTGTGCCACGTGAATAAGCGCTGCAGCACGCGAAAAGCTGCCCGCCTCGACGATCTTGACGAAGTAACGCAGGTGTCGCACCTGGATTCGCGATCGATCCATGCCCGCCTCCGATCCCATCGGGTTCTCACGAAGAGAGGTGCGGGTCGTCCTGTATGCCAGACCGGGTGATACGGACAGTCGACTCGACGCACGCCGCGTGTATCCCGGCTTACCGCAAAGTGCCGGAACATACGGAAGCTTATCAGGATGCTCACTGCGTCGATCGCATGCTGCCCTCAGTGCCGCAAGCTGGTCGATGCGGCGCGAGCATCGACGGAATGCGCCACCATCCACCCCATGCCGCGAACGTTACGGATCAGCGACTGGCCGAATTTTTTCCGCATCGTGTGGATCAGCACGTCGATCGCATTGCTTTCCACTTCCCTGCCCCAACCGTAAATCCGGTCTTCCAGCTGACTACGCGACAGGATTGAGCCGGGGCGCTCCATGAAACTGTGCATCAGCGCAAACTCACGCGCGGAGAGCGGCGACGTCACGCCGTCCTGTTGAAGCGTTCGGGTTTCCAGATCGAGACTGAGCGATTCGTTGCCGATGCGTGACGTGGCGTACCCAGCCCTTCGTCGTAACACCGCGCGCACCCGCGCCAGCAGTTCAGTGCCGTTCATGGTCCGGGTCAGACAATCATCGGCGCCAGCGTCGAGACTGCCGATCCGTGCATCAATGTCATCACAGCTAGCCATCGTCAGCACGGGAACCGGATTCCCTGTCATTCGTACCGTCTTGAGCAGATCAATCCCCGTGATATCCACCAGGCAGAGATCGAGCAGAATGGCCGCATAGTTCGGGCTGGCAATGGCCGCACCCGCATCCGTGCCGTTACGAATCCAGTCGACGGTGTAGCTGTCGTCGCGAAGTGTCCGGAAAAGCTTTTGCCCGATCTGCACATCGCTTTCGATCAGTAGAAATCTCATCGTGTCCTCTGCAGGTAGCCTCAGGCGCCCGTTATCGCGCACGCTGATGCGAATGAAAGAGTGCCGGCATCCGATGGTTCGTTCATCTTCGGGCGGAACCGCGTCGTTCGCCCAGATCAGGCTGGCTCCCGTGCTGCCGTCAGTCAAAAGCAGGTCGGGATTCATACTCGTGCTGGCGAGGCGAAGTCTGCCAAAAAGTGCCCGCGCAGTAGAAATACTGGTTTCCGATGCAGCCATATCCAGCGCCTATACCCCCGCCCGGCTTTCACGCTTCTCGCTATACAGGCTGCTTATGCCCCTATCACCGTTGGATATTTCTCAGCGAGGTCTAAGTGGCGCAGACTTCATCTACACAAAACGGACATGGCATGTCGCCGGGTACGTGTAACGGAGAGCAGAATGGTGAAGTCGGCCTATCGCGTAACGTCGGTGTGCGGCGCGCTGGGAACAGGCATTGGATACCCGTCGCTGCAGACGATCATGTCGGCCGGAACACACGCCTTCGTCGTGGACGCAGGCGTCGCGCAGTCTCACGCGAACCACATGACACACCCGACACACCCGACACACCCGGCACAACCCTCGCGATGCGCGGCGATTCTCGACGACCTTCGAACCGTTATCGAGGCAGGTCTCACCACTCACGGCCCTGTGATCATTGGCAACTGCGGAACGTCCGGCACCAACGACGACATTGACGCATTGCTCGATGTCGCCAGAGCGGTATTTGCGGAGCAGCGTGTATCGGATGTGAAGGTCGCGGTGATTCGCTCGGAAGTCGACCCGGAACTCGTCATCGACGCGATGCGAGCGCGCGCGCTGAGCCCGCTGGATGGCACCGCAAACCCCGATGAGGCAGCGCTGCGAAACAGCACTTTTGTCGGACAGATGGGCATCCATCCCATACTCACCGCACTCGTGTGCGGCGCGAAGTATGTGATCGCAGCCCGTGCCTGTGGCGCCTCGCTTTTTGCAGCCGACATGATCCGCCATGGCATCCCGTCCGGGCTCGCCTATCATGCGGGTCAGATGCTGGCGAATGCCGCGTTCGCTGACCAGCATGGGCTGCCATCGCAGGGATTGAGCGCGGAAATCAGCAGCGATGGTAAGGCGGTGTTTCGAGCGGCGCACTCAGTACGGCCATTCACGCCCTATTCGCTCGCAACGCACTCTCAAAGCGGGCGGGCACACCCGTATTTGCACGCTTATCCGGAGGGTGTACTCGCTACACATCGCACGGAATTCTTTGCCATCGATGCACATGCCGCCGGCTTCAGTAGCAGCTTCTTTTATCGCGGCGAACATCAAGGTTTGCCCGGCATCAAGCTGGATGGCGTACACCAAGGCGCCTTTCACGCCGCCGACAGACGGAGCTCGCACCATTTGCTCCAGAACGAACTCACCGTCCGTCAGGTGCTGTTTCCAATCGAATATTTCGACGTGAATGGCGACGACTGGCATCGAACCGGTCGGTCGCAACCCGTCTACTTCGAACTGGGAGAGCCCGCAGGCGTCGAGGATCTCGATGAACGAACGCTGTCGGCAATCGAAGATGCACCGCCGCGCGTTGCATCGCACGGGACTTGCCGGCTATCGACGATCACCCGTGCCATCCAGTGCGCGTGTCCCAACGCGCGCACGCTAACCGTCGACATCTTTTTTGCTTCGGATGAAGACTATGAAATGGCGCTGCGCTCCAATCTTTTCTGCGTAAGGCGACTCGCGAAAGCTCTGGATATCGAGCGATCATTGTTCGTCGGCACGTATTTCGTCGACGTGTGTCAAGCGATCAAGATCACATTGGAACGGCCTGCAGAACTCACCGCGCCTCACGCTGCAGAACTGTTCGATCTTCAGATCAAGTCTCGAATCGAAGGGCTGATTGTGCCTGAGCACACCAGTTGAACGTCCCGCATTTGAATTGACACGCGCTATCGAGCCGCACATCGATACCATTCATCGGCCGCGCAGCCGGATCACGTCACATCGTGATGTTGCAGAAAATGAGCAACGGAAAAGATATCGATGGCAGGCCTGATTTCCTTGCCGAGCCAATGCAGAGGCACGGCCAGATGAACCAGTTCACCAACGATCACGACGACCAGCAAGCAGACGATCCAGCGTCGCGCATGCGCGGAAATGGCACTGTCTCTTAAACCCATCTCCGCGCCGACGCGGCGGGCGGCGAG
>NZ_QBUY01000086.1 GCF_003121405.1 Paraburkholderia sp. C35
AGATGTGTATAATAGACTGCTTTCGGGTCTGTTGCGTGGACTACTCGCGATGCAAGACGATCAGTGCTGGCCACCCGGGTCTGTCTTGCCGCTCTTGCGCGCGGCGAGCAGCGCGTCGATCTGTGCCTCGTAGGCTTCGTTGAAGGCCTTGCCGAAAAGACGCTGAAAGTCGTCCTCCGCTTCGCGCGCCACGCCTGCCTGACGCTCGACGAACAGATCCCATAGCTTTGCCTTGCGGTTCGACAAGACCTTCTCCATCACGCCGCCCGCTTTCAGTTGCGCTTCGATGCTGACGGGATCGAAGCGACCCAGCACCTCGGCCAGCGCCGCCCGCATGCCGACGATCACGGCCAGTTCGTGCGATTCGATATCGTTGAAGGCGCGCTCCAGTGCCTCAGCGGGCGGCAGATAACCGCTGCCACGGCCTGTGAGCATCTGCGCAAGCGCGCTGTCGACATCGGGGAAAAACTTCAGCGGATTGTTGTCGCGCGCGACGATCAGCGTGACGTCGAGACGCGCTTCGCGACGTGTCATCGAACGCGCCCGCAGAACAGCCATGGTGCCGCGCAGCGCTTCGCGCAGCATCATGCCGACCAGTCGCGCGAGTTGCTCCGGCGGCAGGTTCGGTGCGCGGGTCGGGTCGATGCCGAGACCTTCGAGTAAGGCGGCGAAGGTGTCGCCTTGCGGCGCTGGGGGGCGTGGCGGCGAGGGTTCGGACGCGACGGATGGTGCGGTGGGCTTGGGAGTCACTACGGCGGGCGTGATGCTCGCGGCAGATGTCGCTTCAGGTTCGTGTTGCGTGATGGCAGCTTGCTGCGCGGCGGGCTGGATCGGTGCAGGTGCAGGTGCAGATACAGGTGCAGGCACGACAGGCGCCGGCGCCGCCGCATCCGGCAGTGAAGACGCAGGCGCGATCTCCGTGAGGTCTTCCGGAATGAGCTTGCCTCCCGCCGGCGCAAGCAGATCGTCGAATGGTGTCGCAGCGCCGGCGCCTGGATTATCGAGCAGGCCTGGCGATAAACCTGTTGGCCCGCCTGCTGATGGCACCGAGGTCTGTGGCGCGCTTCCAAATGCAGGTGCCGGAGCAGGTGCTGGCACAACCGCAGGCGGCGGCGCAAAAAGCGGTGACGCATGCGCCGCACCCGTCTGCCCACCACGCGTTTGCGCCGGTGTTTCCCATTGCGCGAGCACATCGGCGAGTGGATCGTAGTCAGCGGGAATCCCACCGGGCGAAGCTGCCGACGGCCCCGGCACGACAGGCGCAGCATGCCCGGACGCCGAAGCAGAACCGGCACCAGAAGGCGCCGCAACCGGCGCGGAAAACGCCTGAAACTCCGGCGCCACATGATCGCTTTCCGAACCCGCGAAACGCGGCCCCGATGCAAGCGGCGCGCGCTCGCCGAACGCGGGCTGTCCCAACGGATCGAGCGCGCCAATCCCAAACGGATCGCCGAGCGCATCGCCAGGCAACGGCCCGTCGAGCACCTTTACGGCTGCCAGCGGATCGGCCAGCCCAGTGATGCTGCGCGCCCCCACCACACGCTCGGCAATCGCCACTTCCAGCAGATAGGTGCCGATCACCAGCCGGTCGCCATTCGCGAGACGCGCCTCGCGCGTGCCACCCAGCGCGCGCTGATTCAGCACGCTCGGGTTGCTGCCCAGATCGCACAGCAGATACTCGCCACCACGGAACTCGATGCGCGCATGCACGCGCGAAATCGCGCGCTGCTGGTCGGGCAGCACCAGCGTGCAATCCGTCGCGCGGCCAATGGTGCCGCCCGCCGGGCCGAACTCGACCGCAATCGGCTCGGCCACCGGCTCGTCATTGAAGCGCGCGACGCGCAACGAAAGAATCGGATCGTTCACTTGTCTCCCCGGCCTCCACGGCCAAGCTTCGCATCATGATTTGCGCGTCGTCATTTGAGTTTCTTCGTGCCGTCGTCGGCGTCTTTCGGCGCGGTCGGCGCAGTCGGCGACGAGCCGCTGCCCGAACCCGCCGAGCCGCCCGAGTTCAACAGGATCGGCGTCCCCGATACCGCGACGCTCGCGGGCCCCACCACCACGAACGCGCCACCCGCCTTGAGCGTGATGCTCACGCCCGCCTCGATCACGACATTCATGCCCGCCTTGATATGCACGTTCATGCCTGCATCGAGCGCGTAATCCATGCCGACCTTTTCCTGCAGCTTCTGGCTGACGTTCAGCGAATCGTTGCCGTCCACCTTGGCGTTGCGGTCGCCCGTCACGGCATCGTGGCGCGCGCCCGTCACTGCGATAAATTCATTGCCCGTGACCTTCAGATGCCGGTCGTTGCCGACATTGGCCAGCGTGTCGTTCTTGATCCACGATTCGTGGTCTTTCTCGGCGTGAAAGAACAGTTGCTCGCTGCCCTTCGTATCGTCGAAACGCATTTCGTTGAAGCCGCCACCGCCCTTGGTCGAATTGCTCTTGAGCGTCGATAGCGCGGAATTCGCCGGCAGATCGTAGGGCGGCATGGTGTTCGCGTTGTACACGCAGCCCGTCACGAGCGGCCGGTCGGGATTGCCTTCGATGAAATCGACCAGCACTTCCTGGCCGATCCGCGGAATGAAGAACGTGCCCCAGCGCTTGCCCGCCCAACTGTGCGACACACGCACCCAGCAACGCTTCATCCGTTCGCTGCTGTCGGAGGGCGGCGCGAACTGCTCCCAGTGAAACTGCACCTTGATGCGGCCATACTTGTCGGTGAGAATTTCGTCGCCGTCGGGGCCGACCACCATCGCGGTCTGCGGGCCTGCCGCCACGGGCGGCGGTGTGATGCGTTCGGCACGGAACTGGTTCTCCTTGCGCAGCACCGTAAAGCGGCAATCGAAGAACGGCAGCGCCTGCTGGTCGCTATAGCTCGACACGTAGACGTCCGAGTTGATTTCGTAATCGGCGCTGACCACCAGATAGTCGTGGTTCTGCGCATCGCACGCATGTTCCTGCAGCTTGAACAGGCCGCCCGGCCACACGCCGCGCGCGCTGGTGCGCCCGCTGATGCTGTCGTTGCGCGCCTGGCGGATTTCCACGCCCACTTTCGCGTAACGGTCGCCATCGCCCGATTCGATGTGGCCACTCAGATGCTCCTGCATCGTGTAGACGGGCGGGTCATAGACTTTCGGCCGCGTCGCGCGCGAAAGCAGTCCTTGCTGGTTACTCGACGACGGTTTCTCGAAGTCGTAATCGTTGACTTCGTACTTGCCCGTCTGCAGCTCCGCACCCGACGACCACTGATACACGCACTCCTTTTCCTGCACGGGTTCATACCAGCCGTCGTAGGAAATCGTCGCGTAGTGCGGGATCGACGTGTGGACATCGGCGGAATCGGTCAGCACGAGTGTGTGCTTGCCGCCCTTGTGCTCGAAGTAGTAGTAGATGCCCTCGTGCTCCATCAGGCGGCTGACGAACGCAAAATCCGTCTCGCGATACTGCGCGCAATGCTCCAGCGAAGGGTACGTCGCCGAGCATTTGTTGCTCAGGTCGATGTCGTAGTCCTGCAGCACCTTCGCGATGATGTCGGGCACCGTCATCTCATGAAAGAAGCGGCAGTGCGATGCGCGCGTGAGCAGCCAGAGCCGTGGCCGCACCGTCGCTTCATAGCGGGCCATGCGGTTGCGGGTCTTGTCGCCGGGCGCGAGCAGCCGGAACGCAGTGACGATGCCGTTGATCTGCCGCTCGCCGTCGGAAGGCAGATCGATCGCCACCGACATATCCTGGCCGAGCAGGTCGCCCGGTTTCAGATCGTTGCTCGCGCTGAGCAGATCCAGATGAAACTCGCTCAGGCGCCCCAGTTCCTCATGGCCCGTGAGACGCAGGAACAGCAGGTCGCTGCCGGCAGGCGCGCAACTGACGGTGACGTGGCGAGAGGTGTCCTGGCTGGTCATGTCACGGAATCATCGTCTTGACGGTGGCCGGGTTGACGATCGTGACCACGCCGCCCCAGTTGCACATGCACTTCGATACGTTATCGAGCGACGGCTGGTTGCCGAGCAGCACGGTCGGCGCGCCCGTCACCCACGGCGACAGCGTCGCGGGGATGCACGGCATCGGCGTCAGCACGCCGAGCGCCGCCGTGGTCGCGGCGGCCACCGTCGGGTTGGCCAGCGAACTGCACATGCCGAACGGCAGGATGTTGACGAGCGGCACGTGATCCATGATGTTGGCGGCAGGCGGCCCTTCGCCCATCACGAGGTTCACGGGCAGAACCACGAGCGTCGACGGCGCGGCACCGAACGAACATTGCAGCGTCGCGCCCATGCTGACCTGTTGCGGCATACAGACTCCGTCAATCAATGCGATACGTCCGCTCAATCGAACGCGTAGACGAACTCGCCCTCGCGTGCACCGATCTGCACTTTCGATACCGATGTGCCATTCATCATGCGCGTCAGGAACTCGTTGCTGATATGCGGTAGCAGCGTGTTCGTGAGAATCGCGTCGATCATCCGGCCACCGCTTTCCAGTTCCGTGCAGCGGCTGGCGATCAGCTTCACCACGTCGTCGTCATACGCAAAAGGAATCTTGTGCGAGGTGCGCACGCGCTTCTCGATGCGCCCAAGCTGCAACCGGATGATCGCGCCGAGCATGGCATCGGACAGCGGGTAGTACGGAATCACCACGACGCGCCCAAGCAGTGCAGGCGGAAACACCTTCAGCAGCGGCTCGCGCAATGCTTTCGCGATGCCTTCCGGCTCCGGCATCAACTCCGGGTCTTTGCACAGATTGGTGATGAGATCGGTGCCTGCGTTAGTCGTGAGCAGGATCAGCGTGTTCTTGAAATCGATCACGCGTCCTTCGCCGTCTTCCATCCAGCCCTTGTCGAAGACCTGGAAGAAAATTTCGTGCACATCCGGGTGCGCCTTTTCAACTTCGTCGAGCAGCACGACGCTATAGGGCCGCCGCCGCACCGCTTCCGTCAGCACGCCGCCCTCGCCATAGCCGACATAGCCGGGCGGCGCACCCTTGAGCGACGACACCGTATGCGCTTCCTGGTACTCGCTCATGTTGATCGTGATGACGTTCTGTTCGCCGCCATACAGCACTTCGGCGAGCGCCAGCGCTGTCTCCGTCTTGCCGACACCGGACGTGCCCGCCAGCATGAACACGCCGATCGGTTTGTTCGGATTGTCGAGACCGGCGCGCGAGGTCTGGATGCGCCGCGCGATCATCTCGGTTGCGTGGCCCTGGCCGATGATCCGCTTGTTGAGGTTCTCGGCGAGCTTCAGCACGTTCTCGATCTCGTTGCGCACCATGCGGCCGACGGGGATGCCCGTCCAGTCCTGCACCACCGACGCGACCGCCTGCTGATCGACAGTCGGCAGGATCAGCGGGTCGTCGCCCTGATGTTCCGCGAGCTTCGCCTGCAGTTCGCGCAGTGCGGCGAGTTGTGCTTCGCGCGTGGCTTCATCGGCGGGCGTCGGCGCGGGTGCGTCCGCTGCGCCTTCGACCTTGCCCGTCTCGTTGCGCAGTTGCGCGCGCAGATCGAGGATGCGCGTCACCAGCGCTTTTTCGGCTTCCCAGCGCGCTTCGAGTTCGGCCAGTCGCGCGCGTTCGGCTGTCACGCGCTCGGTCGCGACGGCGAGCCGTTCAGCCGTGTCCACACCTACTGCTGTCTCGCGTCCAATGATCTGCAATTCCGTTTCGAGCGCCGAGATGCGCTTTCTCGAATCGTCGACGGAAGGCGGCGTCGCGTGCTGGCTTACCGCGACGCGCGCACACGCCGTATCGAGCAGGCTCACCGATTTATCCGGCAACTGCCGTGCTGGGATATAGCGATGCGACAGCCGCACAGCGGCTTCGAGCGCTTCGTCGAGCACCTGCACCTTGTGATGCTTTTCCATCGTCGAGGTGATGCCGCGCATCATCAGCACGGCTTTTGTTTCGTCCGGCTCCGGCACCTGCACGACCTGGAAGCGGCGCGTAAGCGCGGGATCTTTTTCGATGTGCTTCTTGTACTCGGCCCACGTGGTGGCCGCGACGGTGCGCAGCGTGCCGCGCGCGAGCGCCGGCTTCAGCAGGTTCGCGGCGTCGCCCGTGCCTGCCGCGCCGCCTGCGCCAACCAGCGTATGCGCTTCGTCGATGAACAGGATGATCGGCTTTTCAGAGGCTTGCACCTCTTCAATCACCTGGCGCAGCCGGTTCTCGAACTCGCCCTTCATGCTCGCGCCTGCCTGCAGCAAGCCGACATCGAGCGTGCGCAACTGCACGTCGCGCAGCATCGGCGGCACGTCGCCCGCGACGATGCGCTGCGCAAAGCCTTCGACGACCGCCGTCTTGCCGACGCCCGCCTCGCCCGTCAGGATCGGGTTGTTCTGGCGGCGGCGCATGAGGATATCGACCACCTGACGGATCTCCTCGTCGCGGCCGACAATCGGATCGAGCTTGCCGCTGCGCGCCTGCTCGGTCAGATCGGTAGTGAAGCGCCGTAGCGCTTCCTGCTTGCCCATCGAGGCAGGCGGCACGCCGCCGTCCGCGCTGCCGGATTGCGCGGCAGCGGCGGCCTGCGAACCGTCGGTTGCCGTCATCTCCGCTTCGGGCGAGCCGCCGAGCAGGCTGTCGAATTCATCCACCAGCGCATCGAGCTTGACCCGCTCGAACTGACGCGAGATGCCATACAGCCCATTGCGCAGCGACGATGTCTTCAACATGCCGACCACGAGATGACCCGTGCGCACCTGATACTCACCGAACATCAGCGAGCCGAACACCCAGCCGCGCTCGACGGCCTCTTCGACCTGCGACGAGATATCGACCACCGAACTCGCGCCACGCGGCAAGCGGTCGAGCGCCTCCGTCAGATCGCGTGCGAGCGCCGACGGCTCGATGCCGAAATGCTTGACGATGCGATGCAGATCCGAGTCCTGCAACTGCAGGATCTGATGGAACCAGTGCACCAGTTCGATATACGGATTGCCACGCAGCTTGCAGAACACGTTGGCACTTTCTATTGCGCGGTAGGCCAGCTTGTTCAGCTTGCCGAACAACGCTGCACGTTTGATTTCGGCCATTTTGCTAGTCCTTCGATGAGTGTTGGGATGACGAAGCAGGATGCAATTTCAACTGACGCTGGTCCTGTTGCGCGGGGCCGCTCAGCAGCCAGCTGGTGTAGCCGAGCCGAGCGCGTTTTCCGAGCGCGAGACGCGGCACGTCTTCCTGTCTGAGCCACAGGTTCACATCCCAGTCGAGACCGTCGCGCACGTAGTTGCGCACCCAGTCCGTGAGCCGCCGCAGGCTGTCTCCGCCGGGCAGGAAACGTTCGTAGTCGGCCAGCGTCAACGGTCCGATGACGATGCGGAACTTGTGCTGGCAATCCCACACGCGCGCGCCAAGCAGCGTCGACATGCCAAGCGACGCCGAGCCGTCGCGCGCGCCCAGCCGTGACAGCGTGTCGTGCGGCAATGCCATCCAGTGGCCGATCCATTGCTCGATGCGCACGGGCAGATTGAAAAAGCGTGCAAGGATCAGTTGCAGTCCCTCCGCGGGACGCGTCGGCCCTGCCAGTAGGCCCGCGAAATGCAGCTTCGCGAAATCGGGCACGGCGTCGCGTTCGCGCAGTGCCGCTTCGCCGAGTCCAAACGTGCTGCCCACATAGACGGAAAACCGGTCGCGCTCTGGCCGGTCGAGACTCACGGTCGGCTGCGCATTGGCCCACGCGCGATAGAACAGCGACACCATCCGGTGATGGAAAATGTCGAGAAAGCGCGCGAAGGTGGGATCGTTCGCGTTGTGGGCACGGTCGCGCACGTACTCGGTCAGATGCACGGGCAGCGGACCGTGCGGGCCCATCAGGCCGAAGAAATTGACGGCCAGCCGCGCCGCATGGCCGTCTTTCGACGGAATCAGCGCGCCGAGCGTGCTCGGGTGAAAGATCAGCTCGGGTTCCTGCGAGAAGCGCACGGCATCATCGCGCGGGCGCACCGACTCGCCAATGCGCGGCTTGTCACGATGCGCGTTTTCGATCAGCCTCAGCGCCTGGAAAAAATCGAAGCGATAAGCGTGCGCTTCGAGTTCGCGCAGCAGTGTCAGAGCGTCCGGCATTGTCCGACCCTCGCTGGCCAGCGCATGATCTCGCCGCGCGACAGGGTTCTTACCACCGTCTCGGCGAATGAATTGATCGACACGTATTGCGCGAAGTAATGCGACAGCACCGCGCCGAGCAGGAATGCGCCCGCGCCTTCGAATGCAGCGTCGTCGAGTGTCAGCGTGATGGCGAGGCCGCGGCCGAACACGATCGGCCCCGTGGTGGGCAAGCGGCGCGTCACGGGTTGCGAGCCGATCGAATGCAGACCTTCGATCATGCGCTGGGCCGGTGCGTCGTCGACGGGGCAATAGAGGCTCAGCAGATCGCGCATCGCGCGCGCGCCCTCCTTCGCATCGCTATCCACCAGCGACGCATAGTTCAGCGACAGATGACTCAACCGCCGCCACGCAACGGCACCTTCCGCAAACGACGGCAGCGGCCGGCTCGGGCCGCTCACGCAGCGCACGCTTTCGATGGGCGCTTCGACATCGAGCGTGAAGTCGCTCGCGCCAAGACCGATCGATAACGTGAGCGGCAGATCGCGATTGGTGCACAAGACCTGCAAACCAAGCTGACGCAAGTCGCCGCGAAACGGCGCGTTGGCGGCATCCACCAGCGCAATGAAGGTCTCGCTGCCGAGATAGCTGGTGCGCGGGCCGCGCTCGGCCTGACGCGCCGAACGCACGCGCCGGTCGCGCCGCACCTGGTAATACGCGCCTGCGCCATAACCGGCGCCGAGATCGCGCGCGTGATAGAACGGCTCGAACTTCTGCTCAGCGGCGGCGCCCGCGCCATAGCCCGTCACTTCTTCGATCCGGTAGATTTCGAAATCCATCGGACGCGTGCGGTCGGCGACCACGTGATATTCGAACTGTTCCGCCGACAGCGCGATGCGATCGGTGCGGCGCGGAAACAGGTTGATCGCGGGCGTGCAGTAGAGCGCGAAATTCGATGCATCGACAGCCTGTTCGAGCATCGGGTCGCCGCGCTTCAGCAACACGATCACTTCGACTTCGTTGTCGTTGCAGCGGCGCAGTGCCTGCTGCAAGCCGTCGATCGCGACGAACATGAACCGCGCCGCGAACGCGAAATACTCCTGCAGCAGCCGGTAACCCTGAAACGATTGCCTGCCGATGGGCAGCAGCGCTTCGTCTTCGGCGAAGCCCATCGGCGCGACTGCCGTGGCGGGCAATTGCACATGCCATGTCGCAGGCCGCGACACAGGCATCACGACTACGCCCATCGCCGAGCCGATCAGGCGTTCGTAGAGACGCGTCGGCATCGAGTCGGTGCCACGCAGATACAGCACCAGCTTATCCAGTCTTAGCTGATTGACCTTCAGGCCGCCCGTCGCGCGCAGCCGCAGCCGCAGCCCCGCCTTGACGCCCGCAGGCAACGCGATATCGGCGCCGCCCAGCGATCCCGAATGCGTGAAGAACTTTGCATCGGCGATTTCCAGCGGCCATAGCGTCAGATCGTGCGCGCTGCGATACTCGCAACGCGTCGAGCCATTCTTGTCGAGCAGGCTGCGCAACGCGCTGCCGCGCGCAATTTTCACGCCTTCGGCAAGGCCCGCGTTACTCAGATCGGGCTGAATCTGCACCACCGCCATCGACGGCGTCGGCGCCAGATAATGCGGATAGACTAGTTCGGCGAGATGCTGCGTGAAGCGCGGAAACTCGGCATCGATCTTCAGTTGCACGCGCGCCGCGAGAAAGCTGAAGCCTTCGAGCAGACGCTCGACATACGGGTCCGCGCATTCGAGATTTTCGATCCCGAGCCGCCCGGCGATCTTCGGATACTCCTTCGCGAATTCGCCACCCATTTCCCGCAGGTGCTGGAGTTCCGCGCTGTAGTACTTGATCAGTTCCGGGTTCATGGATTCAGCGCACGCCGCTCTGGTCGATCACTCTGATTTCCCCGGCCTCCAGATCCAGTTCAGTCCTGAAATAGAGTCGCTCAGGGTACGGCTGCGCCCACAAGTCTCCTTCAATCAGAAACGACACGGTGTTGTGGCGACCCGTAGTCTCTTCCATCTGGATCGCCGTCACGCGCACGGTGTCGCGCAGGATGCGCGGCTCGAATGCCCAGATGGCGTCGCGCACATGCTTTTCGAGTTTCGCGGAATCGACGCCCGAAGCCGTCTTGCCGGCGATATCGGGAAAGCCATAGTTCAATACCGACGTGCTCACATACGGATAACCCGACAGGTCTTGTACCGAACTCAGGCCGTTTGCGTTGAGCAACCAGCCGAGATCGCGCTGCACGCTCTGACGCAGCGCGCGGATCGACAGCACGCGGCGCTCGCGCGCCTCCTGCTTCTGCTCGGGTTCGTGATCGGTGAGCCGGTCCAGCAGCGATGGCTGCAAGCGGTCGCGCGTGCTCAGCTCAGCCATGATCGGGTGCGGCTGCGCCGCCCTCGCTGCCTTCGTTGCTCTCGCGGTTCGACGGCGGCTCGGCTTCGACAGCCAGTTCGATGGTGCGCACATCGAGCAGCGCGTAGTCGTTCGCGTCGGTGGTGAGCATGCGTTGCCCGACAGGACGCGCGTGCGCTTCGTCGCCGATCCATTGCGTCAGATGCGCGAGCCACAGCGCGTGATTCTTTTCGGTCAGCGTGCCGGCGTAGCGCGTGGGAATCAGACCGACTGCCTGGCCGTCGTTGGCCCAGGTGAGGATGGCGGGCATCCAGACGCGGTCGCGCAGGTCGACAGGCGCTTCGATCTCAATGCGCTTGATGCGGAAAAACGGCACCCAGTAGTAACGGCCGTTGAGCACCAGTTCGAGCGTTGGACCAAGCCGCGTGTCGGCATCGGCGATCCATTCGAACGGTTCGCCATTCAGAGTTCCCGATGTCGCGGGCGCTTCGCCCAGCGCCTGGTCGCGCGCGGCGGCCGCCGCTGCCTGGTCGCCCGATGCATCGAGCCGCAACGCTTCGACCAGCAACGCGAGCCAGCTGGTCGGCTCGCCGAAAATCAGTGGCGCATGTGCGCCGTTAAACACGGCTTCGCGCAGCGCTTCACATTGCAGCGCTTCGCGATAGGTTTGCACCATCGGCAAGGCTGCCGCGTCGAGATCGCCCACCACGTTCAGCTGGGTCAATGCGCGATCCCACGCGCCGAGCACGGCGAGCAGCTGGAACAGGAAGACGCGGTGCGCCGCTTTCGACGGATCGCTGCGAACCTGCATTTGCAACAGGCGCAGACACTCGTCCAGATTACCTTCGCGCAAGCTTTCTTCTGCCGTCATCTCAGTTCGCTCCGTCAGGCGGGTTCAAGGCTGGCGCATCACGTCGCGATGCCGGTGCTCGCGCAATGGCATCGCCGCGCCGCCGCACCACATGCCCCGGGGCGCGGCGGCAAGCTCGCTGCTGCTAGCCGTTCGTGGCGTCGTTCTTCACGATGTTCCACTTCATTTCGACGACACCGCCTTCCTTCGCGCCCTTCGCGTTCTGCGGCTGATACTCGACGTGGAACTGCTCGAAGTTCAGCGTGATGTTTTCAGTGAAGCGATCCTCGCCGCCCGAGCCGCCCGTCGAATACGAACTGATCAGGCACGCAGTGAGCGTGACCTTGTAGTACTCGAGCGGATTGTCGCCGCCCGCCTTGCGTACCGTGAGGATGCACGAGTCGATATGCTTGCCCTGCGCGCAGGCCAGCATGATGGTCGGCGTGGACTTGTCGACGTACTTGGTAAACGAGATGTCCTGCACGTTCACCTTGCCCGCGCCACCGCCCGTTCCCATATGCATCGTGCCGCTCTGGCTCAGCCCCCAGCTCCATGCGAGTACATCGATTTCATCCTTATGGCTCTTGTCCTGAGACTCGCCCTTGATGTCACCGATCTTAATGAACATATCGACGGCCATGTTCTTCTCCACTCAAATGGTTCACCACTGACAATGGAATTCCGTCATGCCGCCTTGGCGGACGGAAGCTTCGAGACCAGCCGCAACGACACGGTCAGGCCTTCCAACTGGTAATGCGGACGCAGGAAAAACTTCGAGGTGTAATAACCGGGGTTGCCCTCGACTTCTTCGATCACGACTTCCGCCGCCGCAAGCGGCCTGCGTGCTTTCGACTCTTCCGTGGAATGCGCGGGATCGCCATCGACGTATTGCAGGATCCAGTTCTGCAGCCAGCGCTGCATTTCGTCCTTTTCCTTGAAGCTGCCGATCTTGTCGCGCACGATGCACTTCAGGTAGTGCGCAAAGCGGCTGCATGCGAACAGATACGGCAGGCGTGCGGCCAGATTCGCGTTGGCCGTCGCATCGGCGTCTTCGTATTCGGCGGGCTTGTGCAACGATTGCGCACCGATGAACGCCGCGAAATCCGAGTTCTTCTTGTGCACGAGCGGCATGAAGCCGTTCTTCGCGAGTTCGGCTTCGCGCCGGTCGCTGATGGCGATTTCCGTCGGGCACTTCATATCGACGCCGCCGTCATCGGTCGGGAACGAATGCACGGGCAAGCCTTCCACCGCACCGCCCGATTCGATGCCGCGAATCCGCGAGCACCAGCCGTACATCTTGAACGAGCGGTTGATGTTGGTCGCCATCGCATAGGCGGCATTGGCCCATGTGTACTTGCTGCTGTCGGCGCCCGCGGTGTCTTCCTCGAAATCGAACTCTTCGACGGGATTGGTCTTCGCACCGTAAGGCGCACGCGCGAGAAAGCGCGGCATGGCAAGGCCGATATAGCGCGAGTCTTCCGATTCGCGCAGCGAGCGCCACGCCGCATGCTCGGGCGTCTGGAATATCTTCGTGAGGTCGCGCGGATTCGCCAGCTCCTGCCATGAATCCATCAGCATCACCTACGGGTCCGCAGCCGAAATAAACGGCGCGTGCGCGGCGGCGGAAATTTTCGCCATCTGCGTCAGCAGATCGACGTCCGGACCGCTGTTATCGAAGTAGTAATCGGCCACCAGCGCGCCATACGGTTCGCCGCCGAACTGGCCGTACTCTTCTTCGTAGAGCTTCTTGAAGAACGGGCTTTGATCCCACGCGGTGCCTTTGTATTTCTTGAGCGTCTTGTGCAATTCGCCCTTCGAAATGTTCATCACGCGGATCTTCAGCGTTTCGTCCGTCTCGGTGTTGTTCACCAGATAGTGCAGACCGCGCCACGCGCTCTCTACTTTCTGGAACTCTTCCGAGTGAATGATCAGGTTGATCTGCTCGCTCAGCTTCTTGTCGATCTGCGCGATCAGGCTCTCGATGGTCGCAAGCACGTCATTGGAAATGACGGCGGTATCGCGCAGCGCCTGTTCGGCGAGCGTGCGCACGGCCGTTTCGACGGCTTCTTTGGCCTTGTCGCTTTTGGGCTTGAATTCCTTTTGCAGCAGACTCGCGAAGTCGCTCATCTCGAGCGCGCCCTCGGTCTGCTGGACTTGTCCTTCCGGGGTAGGTTCAGCCATGGTCAGACTCCACTGTGAGTGAGTCGCGCTTATTCCTGTGGCTTCGGCGCGGATGCGAGCGATTGCAGCAAGGCCGGGTCGTTCAGTACTTTCGCGATCAAATCTTCCGCGCCCGTCTTGCCATCCATATACGTCAAGAGGTTCTGCAACTGGCCGCGTGCCTCGAGCAGCTTCGCCAGCGCATCGACCTTGCGTGCAACGGCAGCGGGAGAAAAGTCGTCCATGCTTTCGAAGGTCATGTCGACGGCCATATTGCCTTCGCCCGTCAGCATGTTCGGCACCTGCACCGCAACACGCGGCTTCATCGACTTCAGGCGCTCATCGAAATTGTCGACGTCGATTTCCAGAAACTTGCGGTCCGCGACGGGTGCGAGCGGATCGGCAGGCTGTCCGGAAAGATCGGCGAGTACGCCCATCACAAAGGGCAGATTCACCTTCTTTTCCGAGCCGTAAACCTCGACGTCATACTCGATCTGCACGCGCGGCGCGCGATTGCGTGCAATGAATTTCTGGCTGCTTTCCTTGGCCACGACAGTTCCCCTGGTTGACGCCGCACCGTCGACAGGCGGAGCGGCGTATCAGTTACGATGCTGACGACTCCCCCGACGACTACTCTTCGATACCGCCAACCTGCCGGGCCTGTCCGAGACCTTCCGGCGCGAGGTCCTGCAATATTTCAATGAAGCTCTTGTCCACCAGACGACGCGCCCGCATCAGCAACAGCGGCACGGGACTCGACGGCTCCTGCTTTTCGTAATAGGCGCAGATCTTGTCCAGCTGACGGATCACGTCCTGACGGCTGTTGACCTCGCCGCTGGGCGCTGCACGCGCTGCCCCACCCGTGCTGCCTGCAGCAGCCTCTTCGCCTTCGCCACCGGATGCTTCTTCTGCCGCCTGCTCGCCGGCGTCACTGACCCGCTCACCGAGAAAATGGGCCGCCTGTTGCAACAGACGCGACAGTGGCGACAGGTCAATCGACTGGGCTGCGCCAACACGTTCGGTCAATAGCGTTTCGATCCGCGTATTGCTCTGGCGCGCGGCCAGTAACGCGGCGTGCACGTTGGCCGCTTCGTCGCGCACATCGGCGATGGCGGCGTCGATGGAGGCGAGCGTGGGCGGCTCGACGCCATCGGGCACGGGCATGTCGCCCGTCGCATATTCGATGTCGCGCAACCTGACGATGCCGTGCGTGCGCGATGCGGCCAGCGCGGTGTCGCGCACGTCGAGCAGCATCCCCGACGCTTCGACCAGCACGGCAAGCGCATTGATGCGGGCGGTGGGATCGTTGTCGTCGTCAGGATCGAGTTGAGGATGCACATGATCCCAATACTGTTCCAGCAACCCTTCGATCAGCGCCATCCCTTCCGCCAGCCCGACGAAGCCCTGGCGGTTCAGGAGCGCGCGCGCAAGATGCGCGGCCACGCGCAGATCGCGGCTCTTGCTGAACAGTTCGAGTGAGAGCGACTGGGCGACTTTCCAGTCAGGCGGCGTAGCGGCGACGACGGTATCGCCATACTGCACTTCCGGCTTGCCATGCACGACCTGTTCGAGTTCGAGAAACATCGGGTCGTACTCGACGTCGTCCCCGCACGGACTGTCAGGCGAAAGTTCAGCAAGCAGCACCCCGGGATCGAGCGTGGCCATTGTTGTATCGGCTTCAGTGTGAAACGAATAGTTTTAGCGTGCTCATCCCGCGCGACGAGGCACGCCACGGTAACTACCGAATGCGGTCTTCCTCAAACCGAATTACAACAAATAGATATGTAATGCCTTTAGGAATACGTGATGCCGTAATGTTCTTCGACAGGCATTCAGGCAACAGACCGATATGAGCATAGCACGCAATATTCAAATTAAAAGGAGCGCATGCATGGTCTCGAATTCGAAAGAAGTGGCGCTTAAAAAAGAATGAAATGTACGTTCGTACGCAGCTTGCAACAAACACGATGATGCCTTTGTGCAGCGCGTATTTACCTTGCGCTATAAGGTTTCATCGAAAATTTATTGATAACGGATTACTCACCAATCGAGATCATTGTCATCAGTAAACGTCGCGCGTTTACGAAATTGAAAACATGCAGGTACTCAATTTGACAAGGTAAACCCTCATATAGCTTTTGTCGCCTTCTGTGCAATACCTTAAGCGTTGCTTTTCGCAGTGTTTCGGTGAAAATGTGTTCCTCGCATCGCGCTGAATGACGTCGCGATGCGAACCCTGGCGGCATTCCGGTTTCCCTGCCTCAATCGAACTGACACGTATCGCACATCGGGAATTGAATCCGCACAGCGTGACACTGTGCTCAACATGCGGGGTGACATGTGACACACATCGAAAGCGCACACGCGTCCGACTGCGTTTGCGACAGTGCGTTGCCGGACTTGTGGCAACGGCGCACGTCGCTCAATCGCGACGAGATGGCGTCGATCTATACGGTCGTGCGCCGCGCATTGCAGGCTTATCATCCATTCGAATTGCAGGCACTCGGCGAAGACAAGGAAGAACTCATTTCGCAGTTCATCTACTTCAAGGTATTTCGCCTGGAAGCCACCAATCCCCATCCGGAAGCGTTTCCACTTCATAGCGCACCATCGACGGGGCATGCCGTGTGTGCGTACTTTCGACGTTATCTGATCGATTGCCTGCGCAATGCCGCCCATCAACGCAACGTCTCGTTCGACGATGAGAACGTGCACGCCGAAGTCGAGCAGCAGGTTGCCGCGCAGAGCGATCCCGTCGGCTCCGTGCTGATCCAGTACGGGCTCGACGAGCCATGCGTGCGCGAATCCGCCACGCGCTTCATTGCGGGACTCGACGAACCCGACTGGCTGCTGCTGTCAGGCAGCCTCGGCTGGCTGTCGAATGAAAAAGGCGGCCTGTCGCAGATCGCGGCGCGCTACCGGATCGCGTCGTATCACTATCGCGCCCGCAAGCTCGGCGTGACGCTGAAAAAAGGTTCCCTGCCCGCCGACTTCGCTGCAACGAGCATCGGCGAATGGATCGAACATACGCTCGGCATCGACATTGCCGTGGAGAACCGTGTTGCGATACTGATCGTGCTGGGCATTCTCTCCGAGCAGTCGCGCGCACCGTCACCGGCCGAGACCGATTCCGCCAGAGGCTTCCTGTGCGACTTGCCACAGCAAGCCTGAGCGATCGCGGCGGCCGGCCGCGCAACGAGGACGCGACGGGCGACTGGTCAAGCGAGCGTCTCTATTACTGCGTGCTTGCAGACGGCGCCGGCGGCCATGGCGGCGGCGATACGGCGTCGGCCATCGTCGTCAATAGCGTGCTCGCCGACCTGCGCTATCTGACCGTCGCCGAGTTGCCGCCCACGGGGCAACGCCTCGTGCGCGCCATCGAACATGCAAACGCAAACATTCTCGAAGAACAGGCGCATGGCGACGCAGCATTGAAAGACATGCGCTCGACCGTCGTGCTGCTGGCCATCGACTGCGAACTGCGCACTGCAGCATGGGCGCATTGTGGCGATTCGCGGCTTTACTGTTTTCGCGGCGGACAAGTGAGCGTGCAAACGCGCGATCACAGCCTGGTTCAGGAGATGGTCGATGCGCACCTGATCAAGCCTGGCGACGCGCGTCATCACCCGCGCCGCAATGTGTTGCTTGCCGCGCTCGGTACGCCGGGCGAACTCGACATCGACAGCTTCGATGGCACGTTTGCGCTGCTCGATCGCGATGCGTTCCTGCTTTGCAGCGACGGCTTGTGGGAGTATGTCGACGAGACTTACATGAGCGAGGCGCTGGGCGGCGCCGCGACGCCGGATGCATGGCTCGGCGCGCTCGCGGCACGCGTGCGCAGCATGGCGCCCGCAAGCCACGACAATTTCAGCGCGCTGGCCGTCTGGATCGCCGATCCCGACGATATGCAATCGACTGTGCTGAAGGTGAGTTGAGTGACGCCGGTACAACCCGACGCGCTGCATCGGCTCGGACTGCTCGCCTGTCAGACCGGCCAACGCGATGCCGGCATTGCGCTGATGCAGCAGTCGCTGGCGGCAAGACCGGATGCCGTGTGCTGCAACGATCTCGGCATCGTGTTGCGCGAACAGGGGCGGCTCGCGCAGGCTATCGCTCATCTTCGCCAGGCGCTCGCGCTGCAGCCGGACTTTGCAGAGGCCCATAACAATCTCGGCAATGCCTTGAAGGATGCGGGCGATCTGCAGGCAGCAGAAGCGAGCTATCGCAAGGCCATCGCATTGCGCCCGGACTTCGCGCAGGCTTACGTGAATCTGTCCGCTGTATTGCGCCGTCAGCAATCGCACATGCTCGCGGTGACGACTGCGTTGCGCGCAGTGGAACTCGCACCGGCACTGGCTGAAGCACATAACAATCTGGGCAATGCGTATCAGGGACTCGACGATCTCGCCGCGGCTGCCGCCAGCTATCGGCGCGCACTCGAACTCAATGCCGCCGATGCGTCCGTGCATCACAACCTGTCGCTGGTGCTGCTCAAGCGCGGGCAGTACGCCGACGCGCTCACGCATTGCCGCCGTGCAATCGCGGCGGGCGCACCCAATGCATCGATGCATGTTTGCCTTGGCGATATTCTGCGCGCACAGGGCGATCTGGACGGCGCGATCGATGCATATCGCGCAGCTCATCGTCTTGATCCTGACAGCACGACATTGGCGCTGCAACGTCTGCTGTTCTGCTCTGCCGGTTCTGCGCGCGTCACGCCACAGCAGTTTCTGGAAGACGCCCTGCGCCACGGCCGAGTCATGGCAAGCCGGGCGCAACCATTCGTGCATGACCGTTGGCAACGCGCCGCTCAATCGGCGGGCCGGGCGTTGCGCGTTGGCTTCGTTTCGCCCGATCTCCGGTTGCACCCTGTCGGCATCTTTCTTGAGAACGTGCTCGCGCACCTCGACAGCACCCGCGTTGAACCCATTGCATACGCCACGCGTTCCGACGAAGACGAGGTCAGCGCGAGACTCAGAAAGCACTTCAGCGCGTGGCACAGTCTCACGGGAATGGACACCGGGTCAGCGGCGCGGCGCGTGTTCGACGACGGCATCGACATACTGATCGATCTGGCGGGTCACACCGCGTGGTCCGGCCTGCCGATGTTCTGGTGGAAGCCTGCACCTGTACAGGCAAGCTGGATCGGCTTCTTTGCGACCACGGGATGCGAGGCGATGGATTACATCATCGGCGACCGCCATGTATTGCCCGCAAGCGAACAAGGCCATTTCGTCGAACAGCCCTGGCGTCTGCCTGAAAGCTATCTGTGCTTCACGCCGCCGCCCTATTGCATCGATATTGCGCCGCCACCGATGCAAACAACCGGCGCAGTCACGTTCGGCTTTTTCGGCAAGCTCATCAAAGTCACCGACGACGTTATCGCGCTCTGGTCAGAACTGCTGCGCGCCGTGCCACGATCCCGTCTCTACCTGAAGGCACTCGAACTCGAATCACACGATGTCCAGCACATGCTGGCACACCGGTTCGCTGTACATGGCATCGCGCCCGAGCGTCTGATTCTCGAAGGCGCATCACCCAGAGCGCACTATTTCGAAGCCTACAATCGCGTCGATATTGCGCTCAGCCCGTTTCCCTACTCCAGCGGCACGACAACGGTAGAAGCGTTGTGGATGGGCGTTCCCGTCATTGCTCTTGCAGGCGACCGCTTTGTCGCGCACATTTGCGAAAGCATGTTGCATGCTGCAGGGCTCGCAGAGTGGATCGCTCCGAACCGGCACGCGTATGTGGCAAAGGCCATTGCCTTGGCGAGTGACGGTGCGACGCTCACGCATGTGCGCCAGACGTTGCGCGCACGCATACTAGCCTCGCCGCTTGGTGACGCACATCGATTCGCGCGGAACCTGGAATCAGCCTTTCACGCGATGTGGCAACGCTATCTGAATAGCGACATGGCAACGGCAACAAGCAGTATCCATTCAGATCGACACTAAAAATCGCCGCAACCATGCGCGCTGTTGAGCAACATGCAACTGTTCAGATTCGGTTGCGAACGCACACGCTTCCATTCGACTGCCAGCAGATCCTGCGTATCGCCCGGTGGCGCCGTGCTGAATAGCGGCTGGTTCGATCCAATGCAGATGTTCGCGCCTTGCAGGTTGTTCTCGTAGACGAAGGTCTGTTGCTCGCTGCTGAAGAACGATTGCAAGCCCGCCTGGGCGACGGGATTGAGCACGGGTATCACCGTCAGCGCGCCTGGCACTTCATCGACGATATAACCGACGCTCGACGCATAGTTCGGGTTGGTCGGATACTGGCCCGGCAGCGAATTGCCGTTGGCGGGCGTGGTCACGGAACCCGTCAGCGTGCCGCTCGCCGTGTCGCCGTTGATCAGACCGCTGGTGCTGATGGTGAAGACGGGGTTCGGTGCGCCCGCGAAGCGCGTCGCGCCATTGGCGCTCACGATCACGGTCGGTCTCGCGATGTACACATAATGATCGCCCGTCGTGGACACGGTGCCGCCCCAACTGCAACCCGCGCCGAAGGTGCAACCGTAGAAGTTCGGCTGCGTCGTGTTGGGTTGCACGTTGCCGCGTGTTTCGCCTGTCCATGTGCTGGCCCAGATGCGCCAGCCATTGGCCGCGCTCAGTGCGCCTGCGCTGCCCGCATTGAAGAGTCCGTTTTCGGCGACGAGATCGACCGTGCCGCCCGCACTCAGACCACTGTTGAGCGCGAGATTGCCCGTGGTGGCCTGCGCCACCAGATTGCCTGTCAACGTCGAGTTGCTGCCGTTCAATGTGATCAACTGGCCCGTGGTCGAGTCGTAGCTCTGACTGGTAACGGGACCGATGGCGAAGCCCTGCGAGTTCGTGAAGTTCACGTTGCCCGCGTTGACCATGGCCAGCACGCCGACGTTGTTCTGCGGATCGCTCAGCGTGAAATTTCCCGGTCCGGCGAGCAGCAGATTCGCTGCCTGGATGCCACCCGGATCGGTGCCCGGCCCCGCCGACGACAAGGTCAACGTATAGCCCGGCAGCGACATGCCATCGTTCATCGCAATGCCCTGGCTGCCCGCGCCGGGATTGGCCAGCGTCAGGTTGGTGGTGAAGACGGGCTTCTGCGTGCAGGGCGTGCCATCACATCCGGCGCCGCCCACTGTGAACTTGCCCGTCTGCGTGGTGCTGCCGAGCACGACGTTCTGAAAGCCACTGAACTGTCCGTAGAACATCGCTTCGTCGATGCTCAGACCCTGCACCGTCACGAACAACCCGATCGGCAAGGCGTCGCCACTGGTAAAGCCAAAGGTCGCCGGGTCCACGCCACCGGGAACCAGCGTCAGCGTGCCACCACTGGACGTGATCTGTGCCGTCACGCCCTCGATCGACAGGCTGCTGGTCGTGTTGTCATTCATCGCGCGCAATGTCACGTTGCCGCCCGTGCCCGCTGAAATCTGGGTGCAGCCGCTGCACTCCTCCGTGATCTGCACGCCGGGCAACGGCTGGTTGGTCGCGCCTGCGATGGATACCGACCCACCCGGCCCGGTCGCCAGAATCTTCGAGTCGAGAATGTTGACGCCGATCCCGTTCGCGTTTTGCGCAGGCGTACCTGTGCCCGTATAGACACCGCGAATGTCGATCGAGCCGCTTTGCGTGCTAATGGTCGAATCGAGAATATCGATCCCCTCGGTCGCGAAGGTCGTGCAGCCGTTCCCTGGTCCCGCGGCGGCGCCATAGAGCGCGATATTGCCGGAGCCGGTCGTCAGCGTCGCCCCTTCGAGTTCGAATCCGGGGACGTTCGTGCCGCTCGAAGTGGTGATGCCCTGATTGGCTTCGAGATCGATCGATCCCGCACCTGTCGTGACCGAGACGCCATACCCGAGCGTGATCGCCGACGCGAAGTTGCCCGGCAGGCTCGAACCGTGAATCGTCACCGATCCATTATCGACGCCGCCCGGCCCGGTGACGCGCGTATCGATGTTGCTGCTGAAGCTGACCCGCACGCCGTCGCTGGATTTGCCATCCAGTCCGGCGCCGATCGTCACGCTGCCACCGTTCGTGAGCAGCTGTCCGTCGAGTTCGATGAAATTGGTGCCGGCCGTCGCCTTCGACTGGTTCGCCGTGAATACGAGGTTCAGCGAACCCGCCGATGCCGTGATGCTCTGGTCATCGAGCAGGATCGAGCCGGCGGCGCTGAGCGTCAGCGTCGGCACGAAAGCAGAGGCTTCCGTCTTGTTGATGGGCGTTTCGATGTAGATGTTGCCCGCCTGTCCGCCTCCCGTTCCCGTCGAGATCGTCACCGATGTGCCGGCGTTGAGCGGTCCTTCGATCTGCGACTCGGTGAAGGCACTATTGTTGCCCTCGGCGGTGAAGGTGATCGGCGGCGGTGGCCCTGCGGGGAGATCTTCGGCGCGCACGCCTTCCTCTTCCTCGTCGCCGACGAGATAGACATCGAATGGATCGAGCAACCACGTGCCGCCTTTTCCGTGCGGCGCCGATGCATCGATCGTCGCGCCCGTGGTATCGAGGTAATGGCCCGAGGTTTCGATCATCCCGCCATTGCCGCCTTGTGCACCGCCCTTCGCTGTCAGCGTGCCGTACAGGCGGCTCGCCGTCGTGCTGAACGCGACGACGTGGCCACCGTTGCCGTTCGTCAGCGCGTCGGCGTGAATGCTCGCCGTCGGTGACATCCACACGGCATTGGCATTGCGGAGATCCGCATCGCCACCTGCCGCGCCGCCGCCGAAGCGCACCGTGCCACCACCCGCTGCGCCGCTGGCATCGATGCGCGCGCCATCCGTGAGGGCGACGTCGTAGCCCGTCACATCGACCTTGCCGCCCGCGAGGCCCGCACCGCCCGTTGCATCGAGCGTGCCGCCGACCATCGCTACGCCATTGGTGCCACCATCGAGCACGATATGTCCGTTGCGCTCGGCAAGGCTTTGCGCACGCACGATGCCCTGCTGGTTGATCACCACGCCCGCGAGCGCATCGGCTGTCTGCGCGCTCATGACCACCATGCCGCCATCGGCAGCGAGCGTGCCCGTGTTGCCGATCAGCGCATGCGCGGCGCCTCCGTTTATCTTCAGCGTGGTCAGGCCGTCGCCGGCGAAGTCGATGGTAATGTCGTTGCCCGCGCCCAGCGCGACCGTTCCCAGTTTCGCGGTCACTATCCCCGCATTGCTGACGCTGCCGCCCAGCAACGCAATCGTGCCGCCTGGCCCGGCGATCAGCGTGCCGGCGTTGCTGACGGGCGCGACCGAATTGCCGACGAAGCGGAAATTGCCCGCCAGAAAATCGGCGTTCGAAATGTTGAGCGTCGACGCCACCAGCGACCCGACATTCACCGACGAACCGGGCGCGAAGATCACGCCCGCCGGATTGATGATGAACACCTTGCCGTTCGCGCGCAGTTGCCCGGCGATGGTGCTCGGATTGTTGCCCATCACGCGATTGAGCAACGCCGCCGACGATGAAGGCTGCGCGATCGTCACGCCTTCGTTTGCGCCGATCGAGAAGGTGTTCCAGTTGACGATGGCCTTCGGCGTGGTCTGCGTGATGGTCATCTGACCGGCGCCCGGCGTGTTGACGTTGACGTTGCCCGACACGACCTGGGCGCCCGTCGGATTCGCCAGCGCGCCGGGCGCGCATGCCGCCGCGAACAGCGCGGCCACGGCGCTCGCAACGGCGCCAGCACGCCGTTGTCGCAGGTTGATTGGCTTTCTCATCGCCCACCTCAGAACGTCTTCGTCAGTTGCACGTAAAAGCGCGGCACCTTGTCGTCGCCGGACGTGTCGGAGCCTGTGGTGCGCCATGCCACTGTGCCCTGCAACGCAATACCGCCGGGCGCGATCAGGTAAGCGCCAAAGCCCACGCCGCTGCGCGTGATGATGTTCGGCCCCTGGTTCGGCCGCGAATTCGCGTTGTACCAGCCTGTGCCGTAGTCGAAGAAACCGAACACGGTTGCCTTCGAATTGACCGCGTAGCGTCCTTCGACCGTCGCGACGAAGCCTTCGTCGACCAGCCCTTCCGACGGCGAATACGCGCGCACGGCGTGCGGCCCGCCGAGCAGGAAGCGCGACGAGTTGTCGAGCGTCGTAGCCGCCCACTGTCCCGAGATGCCCGCGAACATGCTGAAGCGCTCCGTGACGGCATTGAGGCGGTTCGCAAAGAAGGTCGCACGCATCTCGTTGCCCTCGGTGTTGCGTCCGAACGCGGAGGCATCCAGTTGCTCGTTGGCCGCATTCCTGAAATGCAGGCTGCCGATCAGCAGTTCCACATCCGCGCTGTTGAAGCCGCCACCGAACACCGCATCGCGGCCTTCGTAGCTCAGGCCGATGCTGCCTTCGATCAACGATCGCGGATTGTGCGAATCCACCGCGCCGATGTTGTCGATGAGATCGCGATACTCGAGGTTCGCGCGCGCCAGCAGGTTCTGGTTGCGGGTGCGCAACAACGGATGCGTCACCGTCAGGTCGGCGACGGTCGCTTCACCCTGCGCATCGAGCGAAGCGAACTCCTTGCCGAGCGAGTAATTCAGCCGCGACAGCGCAATGCCCACGCGCGTGCCATACGCGTTGACGGGCGCTTCATAACCGATACGGCCATACGCGGTATCGAGCCGCTCGCTGGCGAGCACCCGCACATCGAGGTTATCGCCGATCATGAACGGCGAATTGAAACGCGCCAGCGCGCCCAGTCGCCAGGTGCCGCTCGAATCCGCGCCGTAGTTGTCGAGATCGACCGCGAAGGTCCAGCGCTTGGCAGGCGCGACGCTGATGGTCAGATCGACGGTGCCGGGTTCGTCGCCTGTTTCTATCGCCGACGTCACGACGATGCCCGGCAGGTCCGACAGCAGCAGCATGGTGCGTTCGAGATCGTGCTGCTGCAGCGGCTGGCCGACGGGAATCTGCGCGACGCGCTCGCGCAGCAGGTTTTCGCGGATCGGCGTGCCTGCCGCAATATCGAGCCGCACATGGCCGACGCGGCCTTCGAGCACCGTGAATTCGACCGTGCCTGCGCTCACGTCCTGCGCGGGAATCACCACCTGCGCAAGCAGATAGCCGCGCGTGCGATAGACCTGCGTGATCTTCGCCGCCATCGCTTCGAGATCCGCGAAACCGATCTGCTTGCCGATCTGGTCGCGCACGGGCGCAAGCAGTTCGTCGGACGGGATCGTGTCGTTGCCCTGGACCGTGATGCCCTTGAGCACGAAGGGCGGCCCCGCCGCCGTCACGGGCGGCGCGCCCGGTTGCGGCGGCACGGCGGGCAGCGCCTGGCCGCCGCCGGGAGGCGCTGGGCGCGTGTCGCGCGGCGCGGTCTGCTGCAGGATGCTGCCCGCCTTCGGCAGCGTCTGGCCCCAGGCGATCGTTCCACTGCCACTGCAGGCCAGCAACGCCGCTGCAATCAGTCGGAGTCTGTTCATTGTTCTTCTTAGCGCGCAAGGCTCAGGCGCCAGCCTCCCATCAGGTCGAATGGTGCCCAGAAGAACGGATGGGCAAAGCGCGGGTTCTGCATCACGGCGAGTTGCGCGGTGCGCATCGCGTCGATGGCTTCGTGACCGTCGGCGAGTTGCGAATAGAACGTGCGCATGGTCAGCGCGCTGGATTCGTCGGCGACAGGCCACATCGATACGATCAGACTGGTTGCGCCTGCATAGAAGAAGGCGCGCGTGAAGCCGAGAATCTCGTCGCCGCGCGCGATCCGCCCCAGGCCCGTTTCGCACGCCGACAGCGTGACGAGCGACACGTTATTCAGCTTGAGGTTGTAGATGTCTTTCGCGAGCAGCGAGTCCGGGCCATCGGCAGGCTGCGTCGCGGGCGCGAGCAGGATGCGCGAATGAAGGGGATCGATGGTGTCGGCCTCGGCGTGCGTGGCGACGTGCAGCACGCGTCCTGCTGGCGCGTTCTCACGAAAGCTGACGCGCGTTGCATTGGACTGCAGGAACACTTCCTGACGCGCAAACAGCGGCGCGATACCGCGCACTTCTGCTTCTGCGCCGGGCAATGCATAGGCAGGCGCGATGGTCGGATTGCCGAAGGCGACCAGGTTGCTCGCCACCTGCCGCTCGCGCGTGGCAAGCTGCACGGCGACGCTCGCTGAAGGTTCGAGCGCAATCGCGTGGCGCTGGATCAGGAAGCCATCGGGACCGTGCAACGCCTGATACGGCAGATAGTGCAGCGCGCCATGCGGGACGATGATGAGCTTGTCGTCGGCGCGCAGTCCGAGCGGCGCGATCAGCAGCGCATAGAGTTTGTCGCCGTAAGTAATGGCCGTTGGCCGGCGGCGCACGATGGCATTGCGGACATCGGTGACGGCGGCATCCATGTCGGCGCGCGCGATCGGCAGCGTGTAGCCCTTCAGCCCTTCGTTGCGGATCCCCCAGACGATGATCGATTTTTCGAGGCTGTGATATTCGACCAGCGTCTCGTTGGGCTTCAGTGTGTTGCGTACCACGTGGAGACCGGGCACATCGCCGTTCAGTTGACGGTCGTCCACGCCCGCGTCGACGCGATTGCGCACCACATCGAGCAGCGCCCGCGCGCGGCTGCGCTCGGACAGGTTCCATGCCGATGCATAGTCGCCCACTTCCACCGTCAGCGCGATGGCCATTTCGAACACGGATTGGGTGTCGCCGAAAAGGCCCGTCTTGAACTCTTCGCTGCGAAAGCGCGCGCGGATTTTTTCCGAATCGTCCACGGCCTGCAGATACGCTTCGCGCGCTCTCGGCCGCTCGCCGAGCGCGAGATCGGCGCGGCCAATGCCTTCGTGCGCCCACAGCCGGTCGTAGTTCGCATCGCTGCCGCCGCTCTCCTTCAGCAGCGTGGTGAACGCGAGCAGCGCATCTTTCGGCTTGCCTTCGGCGAGCAGCAGATTGCCTTCGATACGCCGGTACTCCGGGGCGAGATCGGCGCTCGGTGCCGGGCTGGCGGAATCGAATGTCGTGCGTGCGCCCGCCGTGTCGCCGGCTGCGATCTGTGCGTTGGTGATCGACAGCAACACCAGCGGACGGTAACGCGGCGAGGCCGTGTCCAGTGCACGGTTGTACGCGGCCAGCGCGTCCTGTGGATGACCGCGGCGCAGCGCGATGTCGCCGAGCACCTTGTTGGAGGGCGCGAAAACCTGTTCGGGCGCCTTGGGCGTCGAGGCGAGCGCTTCATTCGCGTAGCGTTCGGCGTCGTCGAGATCGCCGGCGTAGCTGTATGCAATCGCGAGATCGCGTTTGGAGAGTGCGGCAAGATCGGCGTTGTCGGTGCGCTGCGCCATCACCAGCGCGCGGGCCGCAGCTTCGACGCTGTCACGAAAGTCGCCGCGTTCCGCCGCCGATACGGCCATGCTGCAATAGTCGTATGCAGGCAGCGTGACGCGATCGCGCGAGAGCAGCAGACGCCCTTCCGAGGTCAATGACTGGAGTGTTTCGGCATCGCGTTCGCGCTCGGCAGCTTGCCGGAAGCCCTGCGATTCGGGCGCGAGACCTTGCACACTGCTGGCAGATGCGGGCGCCGATGCAGCAGGCGTCGCTGCGATTGCAACACTGCCCATGCCGAAGGTTGCACAGCCAACGAATGCGGCTATGGCAATCGCGCGCCACACAAGATATAACCGGTGACGCGAATACATAGCGTCGCGCTTCGCGGTGCGCACCATGCTGCACATCGGGAATCTCATGCGTTCGTTCACATCGTCTTCCTGCTGGACGGTCAATGGACGCGACCGGAGAGCCGTTGTGACTGCGAGGGCGTGCGGGCGGAGCGAGCGCCGCGAGACATTGCCTGCAACGCTTTATAACCAAACGAATCGGGACAGGCGATTTTGAATCGGCGGCTTGCCGCCTGCGGTGCTCTGCACTGCAGGCACTCACCATCGATTCAAAAACGTCCGCGCGATTCGTCTAGTAAACACACGCGCATGCGCGTGAGGACGGCGCATGCTCGTTCGCAGCGCCGCGCGTCTGGACTTTCCTGTGGAACCTGTCCTGATGACCAGCCCCGACGACAAGACGGTAATCGTGTCCCAGCCGCCCGAGTCCAGCAGCCGCCCGGTCCCGGCCGACACGGCAGGCGCGGCAGAGGCCGACAGCACGACCATCATGCCGCCCCTGTCGGCGGGAAACGACTCGCATCACGCGCTGCCTGTCGGCACGCGCGTCGCGGAATTCGAAATCCGGGCGTTGATCGGCGAAGGCGGCTTCGGCATCGTCTATCTCGCCTACGACACGCAGTTGGGCCGCAACGTCGCGCTCAAGGAATACATGCCCTCCGCGCTGGCGACCCGCAGCCATCGCGCCGAAGTGACGGTGCGCTCCGAGCGTCATGAAGAAACCTTCCGCGCGGGCCTGAAGAGTTTCGTCAACGAAGCGCGGCTGCTCGCGCAGTTCGATCATCATTCGCTCGTCAAGGTGTACCGCTTCTGGGAAGCGAACCGCACCGCGTACATGGTGATGCCGTATTACGAAGGCGACACGCTGCGCGATGCCTTGCGGGCCAGGCCGACACCGCCTGACGAAGCGTGGCTGCGCGCGTTGCTGACCTCGCTGATCAGTGCGCTCGACGTGATGCATCGTGCGCAGTGCTATCACCGCGACATCGCGCCCGACAACATCTTGCTGCTCAAGGACAGCGGGCGCCCGTTGCTGCTCGACTTCGGCGCGGCGCGTCGCGTGATCGGCGACATGACGCAGGCGCTGACCGTGATCCTCAAGCCAGGCTATGCGCCCATCGAGCAATATGCGGAAGTCGAATCGCTGAAACAGGGACCGTGGACGGATATCTACGCGCTCGCTGCCGTCGTGTATTACGCGATTGTCGGCAAGACGCCGCCGCCCTCGGTGAGCCGGATGATGAGCGATAGCTACGTGCCGCTCGCGACGCAGGCTGCGGGCCGCTATTCGGCGTCGTTCCTGCAGGCGATCGATCACGCGCTCGCCGTCAAGCCCGATGAACGCCCGCAGAACGTGCGGGTGCTGGCGGCGGAATTGGGGCTGGCGCTGGGCGGACCTAACGATGTGCCTGACGATGCCGCTGCGCTGGCTGCGCTGCGTGCTACAGCGCCTGCTGCGAGCGGCGGCGGTGCGACGGCGGCGGGCTCGGGCAGCACGGTTCGTTCCTCTACGGCAGCGGGCAGCGGTGTGGCTGCTTCAGGCACGGGCGCATCGGCACTCCCCGCGACGGACGCATCGAACCGGCGCGGCCTTGCGATAGGTATCGGAGCCGTGGCCGTCGTCGTGCTGGCAGCGCTCGGCGGCTGGCTGGCCTTGCGACCTTCGCCGGGCAATGCGCCGCATGTCACTGCTGCGGCCACGGCGGGCGATCAGCGGATGGCGTCTGGTGTCGGACATGCGCAGAGCGAGCCGCCTGCCGGTCCAGCGAAGTCGCCCGTGCCGGATACCACGCTGCAGGCGCCAGCGGCAACCGGGCCTGCAAGCGCGCCACAAAGCGCAGCCGCCAACACGGCGGCAAATCCATCGCCAAACCCTGCGCAACCCGCCACGCCCGCCCTGCCGCCCTACACGCCCGATGGCGAACTCGAACGCATCGTCACCCTCGCCGATCCGTCGATCCGCGTGACTGCCACCTCGCGCAACACGACCGCGCGGATCAACAAGGATCATCTGCAATTCCGGGTCGGCAGCAATCGTGCGGGCTATGTGTATGTCTTCATGGTCGGTCCCGCCGGGCAGTATCTGCTGCTGTTTCCGAACGGACTCGACAAGAACAATACGATCGCTGCAGGCCAGACGCTGTCGTTGCCGCGCGCGAGCTGGCCGATGATGGCAGGTGCGCCCGCTGGCCCGAATCACTTTCTCGTGATGGTGTCGTCCGCGCCGCGCGACTTTACCGATGGTGGTCTGCACGGTGAATCGGTATTCGCGGATTTTCCGACAGACGCGCAGCGTGCCGCCGCGGTACAGCGCACAGCCAGTTCATCGCCTTTTGCCGGCAAGCCGCAATGTGCAACAGGTGCGGCGCAGTGTCCCGATACGTTCGGCGCGTCGACGTTCACTATCGACGTGACCGGTTCGTCAAAGTAGCGCGCGAGACGGCGCCGTGCATCGGCGACGAGGAGGCGTCATGGTCAAGGTAGCCTGGAAACTCGCTCTGCTGATGGCGCTCGCCGGTTGCGCAGGCAGCCAGCCCGCGTCGACGCCGACTTTCGGACCGGCGGGAGGACAGCCGGCTCCGGCAGCGTCCGTGGCTTCGTCGCAAGCGACGTCATCGGCAACCTCGTCGGCAACTTCGTCGATGCCGCCACCCGCGGCGGTCCCGCCGATGCAGTCCACCCAACCCGAAGCGGCCCGCAACACGTCCGCGACGCCAGTCGCTTCCGCTGCACCCGCCGGCAGCGCGAACACCGCTACTAAAGTGGCAAGCAGCATGGCCTTCGCGACACGCCACGCGTACTACGCGCAGGCCAGTTTCGCCGATCTGCCCGGGTGGTCCAGCGACGACCTCAGCGGCTCTCTCGACGCCTTCAAACGCAGCTGCACGGTGCTCGGCTCGCGCGCGGGATGGACGGACCCATGCGCGGCGTCACGCAGTGTCGACGCGAGCCGCCCCGACGCGATCCGTCAGTTCTTCGAGACCTACTTCAACGCGTATCAGATCCACAATACCGACAAGAGCGGCGACGGCACGCTGACCGGCTACTACGAGCCTCTGCTCAACGGCAGCCGACAATACGGTGGCGCATTTCTCTACCCCATCTACGGCACGCCCGACGACATGCTGTATCTCGACGCGCGACGTCTGCCCGACAGCGCGCGCGGCTCGGCGAGCGCGGCACGCATCGAAGGCCGCACGGTCATTCCCGTCACCGACGTTGCGCCCGGCAACGCCAAAGGGGTCTACGTGCTCGACCTGCGCGACAGCGTGCCTGACATCCGCGACAAGAAAATCCGCCTGCGCGTCGATCGCGACCGCATCGTTCCGTACTACACGCGCGCGGAGATCGAGCGCGGCGCGCTCAAGGCGCCGATCCTCGCGTATGTCGACGATCCCGTGATGCTCTATTCGATGCAGGTCCAAGGCGCGGGCAAGGTACGCATGCGCGATGGCACGGTGCGCCGCTTCGCTTACGCCGAGCAGAACGGACGGCCGTTCCAGCCGCCCGTCGCGCGCGCAAACGGCAGCGGACAGCGCATCACCGTGCGCGGCATGGATGTCGAGATCGACGTGCAGGACGAATCGCCGATGGGCGGCGCGGGTAACGCAGCTGCGCAGACACCGGGCGACGCCGTCGGCGGCGTGCCCGCGACGCGCTCGCAGGACGACGACGAACCCGTGTCGCCGCTGCTGCGCGGATTCAAGCTCGCTTCAGCGACACCGCAAAGCGGCGGATCGGTCACGCCTGCCGATCGTCCCGCGAGCAGCGGCAACACGACCGGCGCGACGCCTGGCGGCGCCAGCGCGTCGAAGACAGGAAACACCGATGCGCCAACGGCCAGCACCACGCCCGCGAAGCGCGTGTTCGCCATTTCAGACCCGAGCTACGTGTTCTTCAGGCTAATTCCCGATTCGCCGAACGGACCAGTCGGTGCGTTGGGTGTGCCGTTGTCGGCGGGCCGCTAGGTCGCCGTCGATCCGCGCACCACACCGCTTGGCGCACCCGTTTTTGTCTCGACGCGTGACGATCCGCAGGCGCCCGGCGCCATCGACCGGTTGATGATGGCGCAAGACTCCGGCGGTGCGATTCAGGGCGCTGTGCGCGCGGACTATTTCTATGGCTTCGGTCAGAGCGCGCAGGCTCAGGCGAGCCGGACCAAGGAACGCATACGGATGTGGGTGCTGCTGCCCAAAGGGCTGCCTATTTCTGCGCGCGACTCCGCGCTAAAGACGCGCGGCGGTGGCGCGGGAGCGCCAGCTGCCGATTGTGTGGTGAGCGATCCGCAGCTGTGTGTGGATGATGGGCCATGAGACCGTGTTGTGGTTCGGATGTGATTCTGCTGCAGGTGTATGAATCACATCCTCCTATCAACGGGAATCAAACCGTTCTCAACATTCCACCATCGACGAAGTAACTTGCCCCAACGCTATAACTCGCCCGCTCCGAACAAAGAAACACAACAAAGTCCGCCAGTTCTGCGGGCGTAGCAAAGCGCCGGATGGGCGCGAACTCATCGGCCACCTGCTGCAGATGCCCTTCCCAATCGCCGCCTGAATCTTGCGTTAGTTGTTTGGCCGTCTTGACCCAGTCTGGTGTCAACACGAGGCCCGGATTAAGCGTGTTGACGCGAATGTTGTCCTTGATCACCTCGTTGGCGAGATTCTTCGAAAACATCATCAATGCAGCCTTGGTCACGTTATAGATCGGCTCGTAACCCAGTGGCTGCACTGCGCAGATCGACGCGTTATGCAGGATCGCGCCACCGCCTCGCCGCTTCATCGACGGGACGAGTCCGCGTGCGAGACGCACCGCCGCCATCACATGCAGATCCCAGTACGCCTGCCACTTTTCGTCAGGCGCCTCCATGATCGTTTCGTTACTGCCCGTGCCCGCGTTGTTGAACAGAATGTCGGCGCCGTCGAAATGCTGGCTGGCTGCGTCGATGATCGCATCGACACCTTCGGGCGTCGCCACGTCGCACGCCACAGGCACGACTCGCACACCGTGACGCGCCGCGATGTCCGACGCGACCTGTTCGAGCCGCTCGCGCTGTCGCGCGGCCATCACGAGATGCACGCCCTCGCCTGCAAATGCTTCCGCCACCGCCAGCCCGATGCCGACGCTTGCGCCCGTCAGTACCGCCACCTTCCCACGCAGCTTCAAATCCATTCGCTGTCTCCGTTCCGTTTGCACATCGGATTGATCACATCGACTGATGTCCCAGTGTGCTTGAAAACCCGTCCGGCAGCCACCGTTCCGTGACGGCGACATCGCCGGAACGTGTGCAGTGCGGGAACCCGTCCTCAAACACCGTTGCGCGCCTATACGAACGTATGCAGCGCCGCATACCCATTCATCGTGCGCCCGACCGTTTGTGCAATGGAACCTGCACGTCCTCGAATCTATGCTGGATTCAATGCTGCAACGGGCATCAGTCACGACATCACGCGCAAGGAGATTGCCATGTCCCCCTCTCTGCACAACTGGATCTACATCGGCGTTCATGCCTACGTCGAATACACCTTCGTGCCGTGGCTAGGCCGTAACGTGTATCGGCGTACGGTCGATCTCAATCAGGTCTGTCTGCTCTAGCTCGCCGGTGGCGCGTCGGGTCTACACGTCCGGTTTGTTATGCCTTTTCCTGACTGTGACGAAAGGTTCGATGCGCCGTTCAACCACGCCTGATTCGAAACGCGTCCCCTCGGCCGCGTACTTCGGGCAACAACGCATATAGTGCGAATCAGGCGTTAGCCGGCCTGGCATGCTGGCCAGATTCTCCATCGCGAATGCTGCACGTGCACCGGCCAACCCTTTGTCATTCGTCGTATCTGACGACTGAATCCGCATCACAGGGAAGGAGCAACGATGAGCAAGCGCATGCGTAGCGATCTGTCTCGCGCAATCGTGACACTGGCTGCAGGCGTGCTGATAGGCAGCGCGCCGTCCATCACGTGGGCGGGCACGTCCGCCGCCGATCCGCACGAAGCCGCGTTCATGCAGGAGAACGATCGCGCGATGACGCGCATGATGGACGACATGAGCGTGAAGCCATCGGGCGATATCGACCGGGACTTCGTCGCGATGATGGCGCCGCATCATCAGGGCGCGATCGATATGGCAAGAGCCGAGCTGCGCTATGGACACAACGAACAATTACGGCGCATCGCACAGGAGATCATCGTCGATCAGCAGCAGGAGATTGCGGCGATGAACGTTGCCATCGGCTTGCCTCCGCCGCCTTCACGGCCTGCACCCACACAACCATCCGCGCCATCTGCCGATGCACATGATTCATCGCACGCCATGCCGATGCCGATGCCGATGCCGATGAAATAGCACGCGCATTCCAGCTTCATTCGTGCGGGACAACAAGGAGACTAATCGTGAACAAGACCGCCATCACTCTGTTCGCCTGGACGCTCGCAGCGTGCACCGCTGGCTCCGCGCATGCCGGGCAGGCTCCTGGCGCGCTCGCCAATGCCAACGTGCCTGTCTCGAGTCACGACCGCGTCTATGCCGCCGAGCAGTTCTCGAACACGGTGTCGGTGATCGATCCCACCGTGAACCGGCTGATCGGCGTGATCCGGCTCGGCGATCCGTTGCCGGGCAACTTCAGCCCGCTCTACAAGGGCCAGGCGCTCGTGCACGGCATGGGCTATTCGCCCGATCATCACACGCTTGCCGTGGTGGCCATCGCGTCGAATTCGGTCAGCTTCATCGATACGCAGACGAACACGATCAAGCACACCACGTATGTGGGCCGCTCGCCGCACGAAGCCTTCTTTACGCCCGATGGACGCGAAGTATGGATCACGGTGCGCGGCGAGAACTACGTGTCCGTGCTCGACGCGCAAACCTATGCGGAGAAAACCCGCATCGTCACGCCCGCGGGTCCGGGCATGACGATCTTTTCTCCGGACGGCAAATATGGCTATGTATGTTCGTCGTTCAATCCGGAGATCGATGTGATCACAGTTGCCGATCACCAGACGGTCGGCAAGGTTACGCAAGGCAGCCCGTTCTGTCCCAACATCGCAGCGACGCCGGACGGCAAGCAGGTGTGGTTCACGTTGAAGGACACGGGCAAGACGCAGGTGTTCGACGCGCATCCTCCGTTCGCGCTGCTCAGGACGATGGATACCGGCCCGATCACCAATCACGTGAATTTTGCCGTGACCAGCAAGGGGACATTCGCGTACGTCACGGTAGGCGGCGAAAACGCCGTCAAGGTGTTCCGCACCGACAACTTCAAACAGGTCGCGACGATTCCCGTCGGCAAGATGCCGCATGGCGTCTGGCCATCGGGTGACGGATCGCGCATCTATGTCGGGCTGGAGAACTCGGACATGATGACGGCCATCGATACGGCCACCAACAAGGTCATCGCCAACGTGCCGATCGGGCAGGCACCGCAGGCCATCGCTTATGTGCCGAATGCCGTGCCCGAGGGCGACGGCATGCAGAACCTCCAGCCGCTCGGGCTGGCGGGCGAAGCTGCGCACCTGACGCTAACGGCCGTGGGCGCCGGCAGCAACGCCCCAGCGCCAACCAGCGTCGTGCTGTACGACCAGGGCGTCGTGCAGGTTCTGCAGGCGTCCGTGACGGGCCTGCAGCCGAAGCAGCCCTACGTGCTCGGCTTGAGCAACGCGGCCGACGGCAGCGGCCCGATCGAGCCGCTGGCGCGCTTCATGACCAACCCGGCTGGATCGGCGATCGTCGATACGATTGGCCAGATCCGCCAGATCGTCGCGCCCGGCGCCAATGATCCGCAATCCGCCACACCGGACAGGCGCCGCTATCTCGTCATTGCGCCGGCTGTCGACGGCGTGGCGAAAACCGCCGTGCAGGTGCAATCGATGTAACTCAAGCCGTCTGCGCAGATTGAGCCGATCGAGCAGCTTTGCGAGCCGCTCCGGCATGTCGTGTTCGTGAGATCGACGATATCGTGGATGTCGTTTGTGCTTCTTTCCTCACTTCGATACGACAGGCTGTCCACACATGATGAATCGCTTTTTCAGGTGCATCGCCACTGCGGGTATTACGCTGGCGAGCGTGCAAGCGGCATGGGCGCAAACACCCGCGCAATTGCAGTTCGACACGCATGCGGCGTTCTTTTCGGCGGAAACGCCTCTGGCCAGTCCGCTCGATCCGCAGGTTTTCGTGGCCGACGCTGGCGCGCCGGCAGCCGTGGGGCCGCAAGGGATTGCGCACGTTGCGGGCGTGCGCAATGCACGCCTGAGCGATGCGCCTGCTACACCGCTTTACGACGCGCAGGACCGCCCTCTACACTTCACGCTGCAACGCTGGCTCGGCGCTACGGGAACGGTCACGCTCACGCCGGCGGCACAGGGACACGAGACGGTGGGGATCGATCTGACGGGGCTTGTACCGAATGGGTTATATAGCGCGTTCGAAAATCACTTCGACCAGTCGCCCATTGGCTTTACGCCGCTCGACGGTGCGGGCACGGCCAATACTTTCCGTGCCGATGCGACGGGACATGCGCACGTGTCCGTGGATTCGCCCAATGTGCTGACTCACGATAACGCGGTGCTGATCGTGTATCACGCCGATGGACGCGCATGGGGTACAGAGCGTGGCGCGCTTGGCGTGGCGGCACAACATCAGCTGATTGCGCGCTTGCCTTGAGCGGTTGGCCGCTTGCCACGTAACACTCGGGCCTCGCAGTCAGGCCCGTCGTAGCAAGCGTCTCACTCACTGCCCGCCCGACCGTCGATAGCGTATCCGCGCAGGCACGAGCCGCGAGTCCGGCGCTTCATCGCCGGCAAGCAAAGAGAACACGCAGCCCAGACTGTGCTCTGCGAGTTGCGTGCTGTCCTGGATAATCGCGTCGATCTTGAAAGGCAGGCAATCGAGCAACTTGTGATCGTCGAAGGTCATCAATTGAGCGGGCGCCTGGGCCAGCTGATGTGCGTCGTTCATGAACTGCAGCACACCTTCGAGCAACGTAATCGAGCCTGCAAATAGCGCTTCCGGGTAACGCTGGTGCTCGGCGAACCATGACTTCATCAGTTCGTAACCCGACTCGCGCTGATAGTCGCGCTCGAATACCCAGTCGGGCTGCTCGCCGAGACCATGCTCGCGCAGCGCCTGCCGGTAGCCCGCCAGACGGTCGCGACTCGCCGACAGTTCCGGCTGGCCGCCCAGATACACCACTTCGCGCGCGCCCCTCGCGATGCTCTCGCCCACCAGCGTCGCCACGGTTTCGACGGCATCGGTAACGACATACGGAATGCGACTCGACTCGACACGCCGGTCGGCGAACACGAGCGGCAGACGCTTCATCCATTTTTCGTAGCGTTTGGCGTCGGCGGTACACGGCACGACGATCAGGCCGTCCACTTGATGGGACACGAGATGCGCGATGCCTTCCGTCTCGCGCACCGGGTCTTCGTCGCTGGTGACGAGCACGAGCTGATACCGGTAACGCTCGCGGCACAGTGATTCCATCGCCTGGGCGAGCGCCGCGTGCGCGGAGTTGGTGAGATCGGGAATAACGAGGCCGATGGTGTTGCTGCGGCGCGTGCGCAACGCGCGCGCCGATTGCGACGGCGTGAAGTGATGGTCTTTCGCCACCTGCAGCACGCGCTCGACCGTCGCCGCCGAGATGCGATAGCGCTCGGCATAGCCGTTCAGCACCATGCTGGCCGTCGTGCGGGAAACGTTCGCGAGGCGGGCAATGTCGTCGATGGTCAGACGCTCGAACTGAGTCACGCGGCCTTCCTGCAGATCATTAAATAGTGGGAACAGTGGATGCGCGCCACCCGCAGGCGGCGCATGGCATACGCCAGTGCGTTGCCGGGGATGCGCTGCGCCCGCATGGGGCGCAGCGTCAGGCGCGCAGCGACGGGTGTCTCGGCGCCTGATAGTACTACGGGAAGGGTCGGATGAGAACTTACTGCTTATAGAGGTTCAGCGGCACCGGGATGAACTTGTCGACGGACTGGCCATCCACCAGTTTCTTCGCCGTCTGCACGCCGTACTGGCCGATCAGTTCCGGCTGCTGCTGCACCGTCGCCGCCATCTGGCCGTCCTTGACGGCCGTCATCGCATCAGCCGTCGCGTCGAAGCCGACCACGGACACGTTCTTCAGGCCCGCTGCCTGCAATGCCTTGACCGCGCCGAGCGCCATTTCGTCGTTCTGTGCGAACACGCCCTGGATATCCTTGTTGCTCTGGATGATGTTCTCCATCACCGAGAGACCCTTCGCGCGGTCGAAGTCGGCGGGTTGCCTGGTGGCGATCTTCACGCCGCCCTTCGCCGCGCTGCCGTCATCGAAACCTGCACCACGCTCGTTCGCCGCCGACGAACCCGGACTGCCTTGCAGTTCGACGATGTTGCCCTTGCCGCCCAGCTTCTCCGCCAGGAAGTCGGCTGCCATCTTGCCGCCTGCCTTGTGGTCGGACGCGATATGCGAGCTGACGTCGGCGCCGTTCACGCTGCGGTCGAGCGACACGACCTTGATGCCCTTCGCGGTTGCTTCCTTGACGACGTTCGCCACCGCCGACGAATCGGTCGGGTTGATCAGGATCACGCTGACCTTCTTCTCGATCAGGTCTTCGACGCTGGCCTGCTGCTTCGCGGGGTCGTTCTGCGCATCGACGGTGATCAGCGTCACGCCGTCTTTCGCCGCTTCGTCTTCCGCGCCCTTGCGCAGCGACACGAAGAACGGATTGTTCAGCGTCGAGATCGACAGGCCGACGGTGATCGCGCCATTGGCGGCGGGCGCCGAGGCCGCGCTCGCGCCGGCATCCGCCGACGTCGACGACGGGCCTTCCTTCGAGCACGCAGCCAGACCGGCGATCAGCGCGCTGGCGCACAGTGCGGTGAAAACCTTCGAGAGTCGCGGCGAAACGGGGTTCTGCATGTGTCTTCCTCTTCTTCCTTGTGTGGTGAAACTGGTTTTAATGTCCAGCATCCGGTGATGAAAAATCGTTGAATCTTGTATTGGCTCGCGCGTCACGCTTTCTTGTTACCGCGATCGATCAGCACGGCAAGCAGAATCACGCCGCCCTTGATGACCTGCTGATAGAACGACGACACGTCGAGCAGGTTCAGGCCGTTGTTCAACACGCCGATCAGCAGCGCGCCGACCAGCGTGCCGAAAATCCAGCCGCGTCCGCCCGTCAGGCTGGTGCCGCCGAGCACGACGGCCGCGATGGCATCGAGTTCATAGCCCGTGCCTGCCGTCGGTTGCGCGGAATTCAGACGCGAGGTCAGCACCACGCCCGCGAGCGCCGCCATCACGCCGGAGAGCGTGTACACGTAGAGTTGAATGCGATCGACCTTGACGCCCGACAGACGCGCCGATTCAGCGTTGCCGCCCGTCGCGTAGATATGGCGGCCAAACACGGTCTTGCGCAGCACGACCCAGAACACGGCGAACATCACCAGCATCAGCACGACGGGGATCGGCACGAGGCGCGCGATGTAACCGCCGCCGAGCAGCGAGAAGAAATCGCTATTGAAGCTGCTCAGCGGACTGCCATTCGAGACGACCAGCGCGAGACCGCGCAACACGGTCATCGAGCCGAGCGTCGCGATGAACGGCGCGACCTTGCCCTTGCTGATCACGAGGCCGTTGACGAAGCCCATCAGCCCGCCTGCGACGAGTCCTGCGAGTGTCGCGACGACAGCATTCGTGCCCGACGTCAGCAGGCTCGCGATAATCACCGACGACAGCGCCAGCACCGATCCCGCCGACAGATCGATGCCGCCGAGCAGAATCACCAGCGTCATGCCGAATGCGATCAGCGCGTTGATCGACGCCTGACGCATCACGTTCAGCAGATTGTCGACGGTCAGGAAGTTGCTGCTGACGATGGAGAGGCCCCCCGCAATCACCAGCAAGGCGATAAACGGCCCGAGCTTTTGCAGCGTCGCCCGGTTGGTCGGTGTCATGCTCATTTGCGCCATGATGTGTCTCGCGTGTTGTCCCGCTGCGTGTCGCGGGACCGTTCAGTTGGATGCACGGCGCGGCGTTCGCGCTGCCGTGACTGCTCGGGTTGGATGATCGCTATGCAGCCACCGTGGCGGGTGCTGCCGTGGCTGCGCCGCCCGCAGCGGCCGTCATGATGCGTTCCTGAGTGGCACCGTGCGCGTCGAACAATGCGCTCTGGCGGCCTTCATGCATGACGAGAATGCGGTCGCTCATCGCGAGGACTTCGGGAAGCTCGGACGACACCATCACGATGGCGACGCCGCGCTCGGCCAGTTGATTGATGATCGTGTAGATCTCGGCC
>NZ_QBUY01000087.1 GCF_003121405.1 Paraburkholderia sp. C35
CCCGCTTTCTTTTGCCTACTTTTCTTTGCGGCGGCAAAGAAAAGTAGGTGCCGCCCCGCACAGGGGCAACACTAGCAAACCACTAACAAAAAGCGGACGCCAGCGACAAGCAAAATCAAACCCACACAGCACCAGCAAAACAAACCGCCCAAAACCAACCCAAAAAGGGCCCGCCGCCCAAAGAGGCAAAAAAAAACGCATGCACAGGGGAGCACATGCGTGTGAGGTTGCCGACACGACGCCTACACGCCGCCGGCAGGGAAATCAGACAAAAAAACTCAGTGCGTAACGCGCGTCACACCACCACTCGACAGCAGCCGCACACGCTCGCCAGCGCGGAAAATCTCGCCGGTCGCGCTCTGCGTAATCGCGCGCAAGTCGCCATTGTCGAGCCGAACGGTAATCTCGACACCGTCCCGCATCGCCGTGCTGTTCTCGATCGTATTACCCGCCACAGCGCCCGCCAGGCCACCGACGATACCCGTCAGAATCGACCCGCGGCCGCCGCCAATCGCGCTACCCGCCACTGCGCCAAGCGCACCGCCGCCGATCGCGCCCAAGCCGCTCGGCTGGCCGTTGTTCGAGCTGATCTTCACGGCACGCACGCTGTCCACCGTGCCCATGCGCACCGTCTCTTCACGCTGCGCCTGCGACGATGAGTACACATCAGCCGAACTGCTGTTGTACGCACAGCCCGACATGGCGAGCGAACTGACGATGACCGCGCCCAATACCAGGCGACTCCACGTACGACTCGTTGTTTTCATTCCCTTGACTCCAAACGTCCAAACGGGCCCGCTTCGAGCCCTTCAACCGCGACCGGTCAGGCGCTGCTCTCTGTCAGGCACCTTCAGGCAATTCATAACCGAATGCCTGCTTGAACCGTTCGTTGATCTCCGCGCGCGAAGGCGCATAGTTCTGCGGCCCTTGATGTTCGATCTTGAGCGCGCCCATCAGGCTCGCGAGACGGCCGGTGGTCGCCCAACCCAGACCCTTCTCGATGCCGTACAGCAGGCCGCCGCGGAACGCATCGCCGCAACCCGTCGGGTCCAGCACCTGCTTCGCCTTGACGGCCGGAATCTCTTCGATGCCGCCTGCATGATGAATCTGCGCGCCGTGTTCGCCGCGCGTCACGATCAGCGCATCGACATGGCTCGCGATCTCTTCGATCGACCAGCCCGTCTTGTTGCTCACCAACGCAGCTTCGTAATCATTGACTGCGACGTAAGTGGCAAGTTCAATCATGCGGCGCAGCGACGCACCGTCGAAGAGGGGCAACCCCTGGCCCGGATCGAAGATGAACGGCGTGCCCGCTGCCGCAAATTGTTCGGAGTGCTGGATCATCCCGTCGAAACCGTCCGGCGCGACGATGCCGAGCTTCACGCCGGGCTGGTCCGCGCGGTTCAGGTGCGATTGCATCATCGCGCCCGGGTGGAATGCCGTGATCTGGTTGTTCTCGAGATCGGTCGTGATCATGGCCTGCGCCGAGTACGTGTCGGGCAGCACGCGCACGTGTTCCTTCGACAGACCGAGCGTATCGAGGCGGTCGATATACAGCTGCGAATCAACGGCGCCGAGGGTCGCCATGATACGTGCGTCGCCGCCCAGCAGATGCAGCGAGTAAGCGATATTTCCCGCGCAGCCGCCAAATTCGCGGCGCATCGTCGGCACGAGGAAGCTGACGTTCAGGATATGGACCTGCTCCGGCAGGATGTGCTCCCGAAAGCGCCCTTCGAAGGTCATGATGTTGTCGTAGGCGAGCGAGCCGCAAATCAGCGTAGCCAAGGCGAGCGTTCCTATAAATGTCGATCGGTGTCGATCAGAAGAGAAAAAGGGCGCGACGATGTGACAGCGCCGCGCCCGATTCGAAACGGGAGCGGCGCTGTGTCGACGCAGTGTGAAGCTTACTTCAGCGCGGCGAGCGCTGCGTCGTAGTTCGGTTCGTTCTTGATTTCGCTGACGAGTTCAGCGTGCACGACCTTGTCGTTTTCATCGACGACGACGACAGCGCGTGCCGTCAGGCCTGTCAGCGGACCGCTCGTCACGTCGACGCCGTAGGCCTGCGCGAACTCGTGGCCGCGGAAGGTCGATGCCGTCACGCCGTTTTCGATGCCTTCCGTTGTGCAGAAGCGCGAAGCCGCGAACGGCAGGTCGCCCGACACCACGATCACGGCCGTGTTGTTCAGCTTGGCAGCGGCTTCGTTGAACTTGCGCGTCGAGGTGGCGCAGGTCGGCGTGTCGAGGCTCGGCACGATGTTCAGCACCTTGCGCTTGCCGGCGAAGTCGCCGAGCGTGAGCGGCTTCAGATCCTTGCCGACCAGCGAAAAGGCGGGTGCCGCCTGGCCAACGGACGGGAACGTGCCAGCGACTTCGATCGGGTTGCCACCCAGCGTGACTTGACTCATGTTGTGCTCCGAAGATTCGTCAGGGATTGACGGGATGCGTGCCCGGTTCGCACCGGGCGCGCGGATAACCTGCGCGCGCTGCAGCGCCATCCGTTATGGATAGAAAATCTGCACGCGGAAATTCGAGGCGACGGTGTCGCCTGTGTCGAGGCGCACGATCATCGTCTGCGTCGTGCGTGCCGGCAGGCCCGCCGCAATCGGCGTGCCGGGCTTCACATAGTCTTGCGGCCACAGCACGCGCCGCACGGCGATGTTGTTGTTCTCGTCGAGCAGCGTCAGCTCGACAGCGGGATAGGCGAGCGCGAGATCGAAGCGGTTACGCAGCGGCATCTTCAGTTCGAGCTTGTGCGGGCCGTCGATCTGCCGCAAGTCCGACGGCTCGACCAGCAAGCCGTCGATGTCGCGCGGCGGCTCGACCTTGCAGCCGAGATGCGAGCAGGCCTTCAGGAAAAACCCCTGCGCATCGGGCCACGCGACCATCACGGTTTCGCGCTGCCACCAGGCGAGTTGCACGAGCAACGCGCAGCCAAGCAGGCCGGCTGCGACACCGCCCAGCACGTGCCACACGATACGGCTCGGTTCCGGCGCGCGCGGCTCGCGCGTGACGGCGAATGCATCGTCGTCGCCGCTGGGTGCGGCAGCGAAGGGACCGCCCGGCTCGCCGTACGGCGCGCGTGCGGCAGCGCCGAAGCGCGGTTCGAGATCGGGTTCCGTCGATGGCGCGCCAAAGTACGGTTCGCGTTCGCGATGTTGTTCTGCGTGTTCTGCGTGCTCGGCGGACGGCATGACGGTGCGGTCGTCGTCTTCGAACACATGCTTCGCGGATTCGTCGCGACGCGATTCCTGCAAGGCGTCATCGAACGGGTCGCGCAGCGGTGCTTGCGATTCGCGGTTCGCTTCGTTCAGCGTTGGATCCTGATGCGCCTGCGCTGACGTGTGAAGCGCCTCGGCTGCACCCACGGCGGCGGTATTGAAAGCGGGTTCCGCTTTCATATGCACATGTTGCGGCTCGGCGGATTGCTCGAACGCCGGCTGCGCCGGTGCGTCGACAGCCGGTTCGACCGTCGCTGCAGCAGCCGCGACGTCGGGCGTTTCAGATGTTGCTTCTGCCGGCGTTGCGCTGTGCGGCTCGTGCTCGACCGGGCCGCGCGCAATCGCCTTCTCGAGGTTCATCGGCTGCGACTGGGTGAGTTCGAGCGTGAGAGGCGGTTGCGCGGAGCGCGGAATCGTGACGGGATTGATCGGAATCGTCGACGCGTTGTGGCGGATGCGTCGGTCGATCGACGCGTCCGGCGCGGGCGCCCACGGGTTCCAGGCTTCGGCGCGGAAGTCCGGCTTCTCGTCCGATGATGCCGGTGGCGTGTCGTCGGCAGGGGCCGGCGCTGCTACCGGCGAGGCGTGCGCCGCTGCTTCGTGCGGAACCTCGACATCGGCGGTCGCTTGCGTGGCAACAGTAGCTGCGTGTGCGACGTCTACCGGCGCCGCTTCGGCATGGACAGGTTCCGTGGCGGCTTGCGCTTCCTCTACAGCGTGCTCAGCCGCAACCGGCTGCGGTGCAGCTTCCTCGACATGCACGACAGCGGGGGCGACAGGTTCGACAGCAGGCGAGTGCGGTGCTTCAACCGCAGGCTTCGCTTCACGAAGCGGCGCCACGCCGCCGTTCGCCAGTGTCTCGAGCGTATGCGCCGTCACATCGTCGATCGTGACGGGCTTCGCCTTGTCGATACTCACGCCGTTGCTCACGTCGAACAGGCTGCTCGACGCGTCGAACACTTCCTTGCAGTGGCCACAACGCACGAGTCCGCGGCGCAGCGTGAGCTGCTCCGGCTGGAGTCTGAAGACGGTTTCGCAGAAGGGACAGCGTGTCGCTAGAAGCATATCGAGCCGTAAGACCGGTTAGCCGCAAAGGTGCCGAATGGGGCCGGAAGCAAACTAATATGCGTTATTCTAATTGCTTTCGCGTCGCGTACCCGCAAGGCATACCCAGCCTTCGTGTTCGCGCCACACCGCAATGTCGATCCACTGCTGATAGACCTGCGCTACTTCCTCAGCCTGCCGCGCGAGAATGCCCGACAGCGCAATGCGTCCACCCGGCTTCACCTTCGACGACAACATCGACGCCATCAGCTTCAGCGGGTTCGACAGAATGTTGGCGACGACGATATCGAACTCGCCCGCCGGGCAATCATCAGGCAAACCATAAGTCACTTCCGCGCGATTGCGCTCGCTGTTGTGACGCGCCGATTCGACCGCTTGCGGATCGATGTCGATACCAAAGACGGGATTCGCGCCGCACTTTTTAGCGAGGATCGCGAGAATGCCGGAGCCGCAACCGTAGTCGAGCACCGACTGATCCTGCTTCACGTTCTGCTCGAGCCATTCCATGCACAGACGCGTGGTGGGATGGCTGCCCGTGCCGAACGCGAGGCCCGGATCGAGTTCGAGCACGAGCGCGTCGGGGTCGGGTGCATCGTGCCACGACGGCACGACCCAGATACGCTCGCCAATCGGAATCGGATCGAACTGGGATTGCGTGAGACGCACCCAGTCCTGTTCTTCGACCTCGCGCACGCTGAACGACGGCGTGCCGGCGAGGCCGAGTTCGTTCGCAGCGGCCGCCAGCAGCACGGCCGGCTCGTGTTCCGGCGCCAGCAACGCGATCACGCGCGAATGCGTCCACGCAGTGCGGTCCGGCGTGAGACCGGGTTCGCCGAACAGCGGCTGCTCGTCGGGCGTGTCGGCATCCGCGTCTTCGACGGACACCGACAGCGCGCCCAGTTCGAGCAGCGCATCCGACAACGCTTCCGCGTGCTCGCGCGCGAGTTCGACGACCAGTTCCCGGTAACTCATTGCTTACGCTTCTTCCGGTGCGGCTTGCAGTTTCTGCGCGAGCCGGTTTTCGAGGTAATGGATGCTCGTGCCGCCCTCGACGAACTTCGCGTCGAGCATCAGCTCGCGATGCAGCGGAATGTTGGTCTGAATGCCTTCGACCACCATTTCCGACAGCGCGATGCGCATCCGCTTGATTGCCTGTTCGCGCGTTGCGCCGTAAGCGATCAGCTTGCCGATCATCGAATCATAGTTCGGCGGCACGAAATAGCCGTTATAAGCGTGCGAATCGACGCGAATGCCGGGGCCGCCCGGCATATGCCACGACGTCAGACGACCCGGCGACGGCGTGAACTTGAACGGATCTTCGGCGTTGATACGGCATTCGATCGCATGTCCGCGGAACTGGATGTCGCGCTGACGGATGGCGAGCTTTTCGCCTGCCGCAATGCGGATCTGTTCCTGCCCGATGTCGATGCCCGTGATCAGTTCGGTAACCGGGTGCTCGACCTGCACGCGCGTGTTCATTTCGATGAAGTAGAACTCGCCGTTTTCGTACAGGAATTCGAACGTGCCTGCGCCGAGGTAGCCCAGCTTCTTGCACGCGTCCGCGCAGCGGTCGCCGATACGCTCGATCAGACGGCGCGCGATGCCCGGCGCCGGTGCCTCTTCGATCACCTTCTGGTGACGGCGCTGCATCGAGCAGTCACGCTCGCCGAGCCACAGTGCGTTCTTGAACGAGTCGGCCAGCACCTGGATTTCGATGTGCCGCGGGTTCTCCAGGTATTTCTCCATGTAGACCTGCGGATTGCCGAACGCACGGCCCGCTTCTTCGCGCGTCATGTTGACGGCGTTCACGAGCGCGGCTTCCGTGTGCACGACGCGCATGCCGCGGCCACCGCCGCCGCCTGCCGCCTTGATGATCACCGGATAGCCCACCTGGCGGGCAATCTTCACGATCTCCTTCGGATCTTCCGGCAACGCGCCTTCAGAACCGGGCACGCAGGGCACGCCCGTCTTGATCATGGTCTGCTTCGCGGTGACCTTGTCGCCCATCATGCGGATCGTGTCGGGGCGCGGGCCGATGAAGACGAAGCCCGATTGCTCGACGCGCTCGGCAAAGTCTGCGTTCTCGGACAGGAAGCCGTAGCCGGGGTGAATCGCTTCGGCGTCCGTCACTTCCGCCGCGCTGATCAGCGCGGGCATGTTCAGGTACGAAAGGATCGACGGCGCCGGTCCGATACAGACCGCCTCGTCGGCGAGCTTCACGTACTTGGCTTCCTTGTCGGCTTCGGAATAGACGACGACCGTCTTGACGCCGAGTTCGCGGCACGCGCGCTGGATACGGAGCGCGATTTCGCCGCGATTGGCAATGAGGATTTTTTCAAACATAGCGGATATTCGACTCATCAATGGGCGCCGCGGGCCCGGTTGGTTCGAAGGGACGGGCGGCTGCCTCAGAGGATCGGTGGCGCGCCCGAAGAAGGAGGGCGCGCGGATGGCAAACGGCTACAGCGTGCCGGATCAGCCGATCACGAACAGCGGCTGGCCGTATTCGACTGCCTGGCCGTTCTCGACGAGGATTTCCTTGATGACGCCGGCCGCATCCGATTCGATCTCGTTCAGGAGCTTCATCGCTTCGATGATGCAGATCGTCTGGCCTTCCTTCACCGTGTCGCCCACCTGCACGAACGGATCTGCGCCCGGCGACGGCGCACGGTAGAACGTGCCGACCATCGGCGACGTCACGACGTGGCCTTGCGGTGCGGCTGCTGCAGGCGTGGCCGGCGCGGCGCCACCGGCTGCTTCGGCCGGGTGAGCTGCGGGCGCTACACCCGGCGCGGCGAATTGCGGCGCAAAGTTGCCAGGCTGCTGGACGTAAACGGGCGGCGCGTTCTTGACGATGCGCACCTTGCCTTCGCCCTCGGTCACTTCGAGTTCGGAGATGCCAGACTCGGAGACGAGGTCGATCAGAGTCTTCAGTTTACGTAGATCCATGGGCTTTCCCCTTCAATGCGTGAAGCGCCAGCGGGTTGCCGCTGGCGCTGAATTCGTGTTTTGGGTTGTCAGTTGCGCGGCGATCCTGCCGTCCCAGCGGCCAGCCGGTCGAGCGCATATTCGAGTGCGTACAGATAGCCCTTCCAGCCGAGGCCGCAAATCACGCCCTCTGCCTGGTCGGAGAAATACGAGTGATGCCTGAACGGCTCTCGACGATGCACGTTCGACAGATGAATCTCGACGAACGGGATGCCGACGCCCGCCAGGGCGTCCCGGATCGCCACGCTGGTGTGCGTGTACGCAGCCGGGTTGATCAGAATGAAATCGGTCTTCTCGGTTCGAGCGGACTGGATGCGATCGACGAGCGCGCCTTCATGATTGCTCTGGAAGGTGGCCAGCTCGACGCCGGCGTCCGCTGCGCGGTCGGCGAGCGCCTGATCGATCTGCGGGAGCGTGACGCGGCCATACACCTCAGGTTCCCGGGTGCCGAGAAGGTTGAGGTTGGGGCCGTGCAGAACCAGCAGTCGCGTCATGGTCGGTTCGTTTTCCGTGGAATTGGCCGCACTTTAGCGCTGATTAGAGAAATTTGTCTAGTTTCTCGAACGGCTAATGCCTCTCGCGGCCTTGCCAGGATAGCAGCAACTTGCCGAACTTCTGACATCTTATTGTGAATATCGCCCAATCTGAGGCGAAAACTTCTCAATTAAATGTCAAAAAGTTGTCGATGTCAGAGCGCGTCGAGGGTGCGTTTCAGCTCGTCGGGCTTGATCTGGCCGAGTTTTGTCGACCGTACGACGCCTTTTGCGTCAATTACCACGGTGTAAGGCAAACCGCCCGCGTTGTTGCCGAACGCGCGTGCGAGATCCGCGCCGCCGAATCCGGCGACGTAAATCGGATAGTTGACGGGTACTTTCTGCAGGAACGCCTTGATGTTCTTGTCGGAATCGACGCCGACACCGACGAACTCGATGCCCTTCTTCGCGTATTCCTTGTGCAGCGCCGACAGCGACGGCATTTCCTCGACACACGGACCGCACCACGACGCCCAGAAATTGACGACGACGGGATGCCCCTTGAAGCCCGCGAGCGATTGCGGCGCGCCATCGGCATTGGTCACTTTCGCCGCCCAGAGCTGGTTCACGGCATTGCTGCTATCAGCGGGGGCGGCGTTTGCGACGCCCGTTAGATCGTTGTTGCCGAGCAGCCAGTGGCCCGCCACCGCGCCGCCCGCGGTTGCGACGACGGCCACCGCCGCGATTGCCAGAATCCGCTTCATATAGAGAGAGTGTCTGTTAAGAGTGTTCAGTTCGTGGATGGCGCGGCGTCGCTTTCGTCGATCAGCGCCTGTACGGCACGGACGTCGGCTCGCGCGAGCCGTCCGCGTGCGTCGGCACGCACGGCGCCGCGCAGATCGTCGGTGCTATAGAGCGCGACGTGAATGCCCACGGGTTCCGAGTCGCGGCGCTCGTTCATCGGACGCCAGAGAAAGCTCAAGGTTTCGACGTAGCCACGGCCCGCGAAGTGCCGCGTTTCGGACACGTCGTATTGCACGCTTGCGTTCAGCAGATAAATCGCGACTTCTTTTGGATCGTCGCAGAACGCCTGCAGATGAATATCGGAATGCTCACCCGCCGTCCCGCCCAAAACGGCGCCTGTCAGATAAGGATTGAACGGCGCGAGCCGTTGCATCCAGTCGAGCGCGACTTCGCGCAAACGACGCAGCAGGGCCGGCTGACTATCGCCCTGAAACAGAGCCTGATACTCGCGGATTTCTTCCTCGATCTGGTCGTTATCCGGCAGCCATTCGCCTGCGACGCGCGTTTCCCCGACAACCTGCCGCGCAGCCTTGCGCTTGGCCGTCGAGTAATCGAGACCATCCTCGGCGATCATTCGCGCAGCCGCGATGGCGATTTCCTCGCGCACGCGCTGCGGATCGAAATGTGATTTGCGAACCATCCGTCAATCATACTAGAGAAAGCCTGACGTCCTTTTGACGCCGGCATGGCTGGCAACGGGCATTGGGCGGTGCGCGGGCGTCATCGGCGGGTCGCCCTGAAAGCACGTCCGATCAAGAACGGACGGGCCTGTCGGTTACAATAGGCGTCCCTTGCACGCGGGGCATTCTGGCCCCGGCGCACGTCTTTCTCCACGCAAAACACGCCTTGCGGCGCGACAGCTTTATGCACATTCACATCCTCGGCATCTGCGGTACGTTCATGGGTGGTCTCGCGGTTCTCGCGCGCAACGCCGGTCACACGGTGACGGGTTGCGACGCCGGCGTCTATCCGCCGATGAGCACGCAGCTGGAGGCGCAAGGCATCAAACTGATCGAAGGCTGGGGCGTCGAGCAACTCGATCTGAAGCCGGATCTGTTCGTGGTCGGCAACGTCGTGACGCGCGGCAATCCGCTGATGGAAGAGATCCTGAATCGCGGGCTGCCGTACACGTCGGGTCCGCAATGGCTCGGCGAGCACGTGCTGCGCGACAAGTGGGTGCTGGCCGTGGCGGGCACGCACGGCAAGACCACCACGACCTCGATGCTGACGTGGCTGCTGGAAGACGCGGGCATGAATCCGGGCTTCCTGATCGGCGGCGTGCCGCTGAACTTCGGTGTGTCGGCGCGTCTGACGGATTCGAGCTTCTTCGTGATCGAAGCCGACGAATACGACACGGCGTTCTTCGACAAACGCTCGAAGTTCGTCCACTACCGGCCGCGCACGGCGATCCTGAACAATCTCGAATTCGATCACGCGGATATCTTCGCCGATCTCGCCGCGATCGAAACGCAATTCCATCACCTCGTGCGCACGGTGCCGGGCATCGGCCGCGTCATTTCGAATGGCCGCGAAGCCGCGCTCGACCGCGTGCTCACGCGTGGCTGCTGGAGCGAAGTGGAGCGTTTCGGTGTCGAAGGCGGCTGGCAGGCGCTGCCCGCCGAAGACGGCGTGGCCGTCGATGAACGCTTTGCCGTTTATCACAATGGCGAGCGCGTCGGCGTGGTCGACTGGCAGGTGCAGGGCGATCACAACCGCATGAACGCGATCGCAGCGATTGCCGCCGCGCGTCATATCGGCGTGCCGCCGGCTCAGGCCGCGAAGTCGTTGTCGAACTTCCGCAACGTGAAACGCCGCATGGAAGTGCGCGGCAGCGTCGACGGCGTGACCGTGTACGACGATTTCGCGCATCACCCGACGGCCATCGAAACCACCGTCGCCGGCTTGCGCACGCGCATCGGCCGCGACAATACCCGCATTCTCGCCGTGCTCGAACCGCGTTCGAACACGATGAAGCTCGGCGTGATGAAGGCGCAATTGCCCGCCAGCCTCGCCGACGCCGATCTCGTGTTCGGTTACGGCGCGGCGTCGGGCAAGGACGCACTCGGCTGGGATCTCGCCGAGGCGCTCGCGCCGATGGGCGACAAGGCACAAGCGTTCAATAACATCGACGCGCTCGTCAAAGCCGTCACCGCCGCCGCCCAACCGGGCGATCAGGTGCTGGTGATGAGCAACGGCGGCTTCGGTGGCGTGCACCAGAAACTGCTGGATGCGCTGTCGGCGCGTCCGACGGCGCAGGCGCGGGGCGTCGCGTGATTCTCTATCTGCACGGCTTCCGCTCGTCACCGAATTCGTTCAAGGCGCGTGTGATGGCCGAGCGTCTCGCGGCGCTTGGCCGCAGCGCCGAGTGGTGCTGTCCGATGTTGCCTGTGTCGCCGCTCGAAACGGTGTCGCTTGTCGAGGAACTGGTCGCCAGCCAGAAACCGGCGGACGTGACCGTGATCGGCAGTTCGCTCGGCGGCTATTTCGCCACGCATCTGGCCGAGAAACACGGCTGGCGTGCCGTGCTGCTAAATCCCGCCGTGGTGCCGCAGCGCGACCTGAGCCACTATCTTGGCGAACAGCCGCTGTGGCATGGCGGCGGCAGCATCGTCGTCGAACCGCATCATCTTGATGAGTTGCGTGCGCTAGGCGTTACGCATATCACGCATCCTGAACGCTATTATCTGTTTGCCGCCACCGGCGACGAAGTGCTCGATTACCGCGAAATGCTCGCGCACTATCCCGGCGTACGGACAAAGCTGATCGAAGGCAGCGATCACGCGATCAGCGAGTTTCCCGATTATGTCGACGACGTGCTCGCCTTTTGCGACGCCGCCGACGCCGAGCCGCCCGCGCCACGCGAGGCGGCATGATCCGATGATCCGTGCACGCCGTATGCGTGACGGAACACCCACACAGAACACGACGCCGACGCGCGCTGACATCGCAGCAAGCAGCAACATCAGCATCGCGCGCCGGCTGACGCAAGCCAGAACGAGAGTATTGAGTGAACGTTTTCTTCGAGGAATCGGGTAGTTTCAAGGCGGGCAGCGTGCTGTCGCGTCAAGGCGATGCGTGCCAGGTGGAACTGCCGGGCGGACGCCGCGCGAAGGTGCGCGCGAAAGACGTGCTGATCGAGTTCGAGAAGCCGACGGCAGCCGAACTGATGGAACAGGCCGACACCATCGCGCAGGACATCGATCTCGACTTCCTGTGGGAATGCGCGCCCGAAGACGAATTTCCGTTCGCGACGCTCGGCGCGGAGTATTTTGGCGATGCGTTCGGCGCCGTCGAACGTGCTGCGCTGATCTTGCGCATGCACGGCTCGCCCATCTATTTCCGCCGCAAAGGGCGCGGCCAGTATCAGCGCGCGCCGGAAGAGCAGCTGAAAATGGCGCTCGCGTCGCTTGAGCGCAAGCGCCAGCAGGCGCTCGTGCAGCAGGGCTACGAAGATGAGCTGAAGGCGGGGCGTCTGCCGGAAGGTTTCCAGAGCAAGGCGCTTGGCCTTTTGACCAAGCCCGACAAGAACTCGATCGAATACAAGGCGCTCGACGCCGCTGCCGCCGCGCGCGGCATTTCGATGGCGCGTCTGATGCTCGACAGCGGCGGCATTGCGTCGCCGCGCGCGCTGCACGAAGCGCGTTTCCTGTCGGAGTTCTTCCCGCACGGCACGGGCTTCCCGGCCGTGACGATCGGCGAGTTGCCGGAAGATCTGCCGCAAGCCAATGTCGAAGCATTCTCGATCGACGACGTCACTACGACGGAAATCGACGATGCGTTCTCTGTCGAGCATCTGTCCGATGGCCGGGTGCGGATCGGTATTCACATTGCGGCGCCGGCGCTCGGCATCGAGCGCGGCGATGCCGTCGATGCCATCGCGCGTGGCCGTCTGTCGACCGTCTACATGCCCGGCGACAAGATCACGATGCTTCCAGACAGCGTGGTCGAGCGGTTTACGCTGGCCGAAGGCGGTCTGCGCCCGGCGCTGTCGCTGTACAGCATCGTGAACCGCGAGACGCAGGAAATCGTCGTGAGCGAAACGCGCGCCGAACTGGTCTATGTGAAGAACAATCTGCGCCACAACACGCTCGACGAAGTCGTGAACGAAGAGGCGCTCGCCAACGGCACGGGCGATTATCCGCACAAGGAAGACATCGCCGTGCTGTGGCCGTTTGCGCAGGCGCTGTTCGAAAAGCGCCAGGTCGCGCGGGCGGGTTACGGCCTGAAGCGCGAAGTGCAGCGCAACACGGACTTCAACTTCTATGTAGAAGGCGAGCACATCACGATCACGCCGCGTCGCCGCGGCTCGCCGCTCGATACGATCGTCGCCGAACTCGCAATTCTCGCGAATTCGACGTGGGGCGCGTTCCTGCACGATCACGGCGTACCGGGCATCTACCGCTCGCAGCGCGCGTTTGGCGCGCCGACGGGCCCGAAGCGCACCCGCATGCAGACGACGGCCGCGCCGCACGAAGGCCTCGGCGTCGCGCAGTACGCGTGGAGCACGTCGCCGCTGCGCCGCTATGTCGACCTGGTGAACCAGTGGCAACTGATCGCGTGCGTGCAGCATGGCGTGACGGCCAAGCTCGCTGCGCCGTTCAAGCCGAAAGACGCCGATCTGTTCGCCGTTGTGCAAGGTTTTGACGACACCTACACCGCGTATGCCGATCACCAGCGCCGCATGGAGTACTTCTGGTGTCTGCGCTGGCTCACGCAGGAGAACAAGAAGCAGGTGGTCGCGTCGGTCGTGAAGGGCGATCTCGTGCGCCTCGAAGACGTGCCGCTGCTGCTGCATGTGCCGGGTCTCGGCGTGCACGCGCGTGGCACGCGATTGATGCTTGAAGTCATGTCGGTGGATGAACTGACGGTCGAGGCATCAGTGCGTCTGCTACACGTGCTCGACGCGCCGACCGTGACGAGCGGCACGGAAGAAGAGGAAGAGGCCGAAGAAGAACTCATCGACGCCGCCGACGAATCCGCCGAAAGCGAAGCCGAAGCCCAGGCGGAAGCCGACACGGCTACGGCCGAAGGCGAGCAACCTGCCGACCCGGACGCGTCCGCTGCCGGCGAGCAGAGCGATACCAAGCAACACGCGACGGAGCAAGGGCAATGAGCGCGAGCATGCCGACACAGCCGACTACCCAGCGCGACCGTTACGCGGTGATCGGCAACCCGATCGCGCACAGCAAGTCGCCGCTGATCCACGCGCGCTTTGCCGAACAGACGGGCGAACCCGTCGAATATGGTCGCCTCCTCGCACCTGTCGATCAGTTCGTGTCGCACGTGCGCGCTTTCATCGACGAAGGTGGGCGTGGCATGAACGTCACAGTGCCGTTCAAGCTCGATGCGCATGCGTTTGCCACGACGCTGTCGCCGCGCGCAGCGGCGGCGGGCGCGGTGAATACGCTGCGTTTTGAAAAGGACGGCGGCGTATACGGCGACAACACCGACGGCTTCGGTCTGGTGCGCGATATCGAAGTGAACCTGGGCGTGTCGCTCACAGGCGCGCGCGTGCTGCTGCTGGGCGCCGGCGGCGCGGCACGCGGCGTCGTACTGCCGATGCTCGAACGCAAGCCGCAGTCCGTGACGATCGTGAACCGCACGGCATCGAAGGCTGAGATGCTGGTCGAGCAGTTCGCGAGCGCGGCCCGTGATGCCGCATGCCGTCTGACGGGCGGCAGCGCGCAGGCCATCGAAGCAGGCGCCTACGACGTGATCGTCAACGCGACGGCGAGCAGTCTCGACGCATCGTTGCCCGAGTGCGACGATGGCGCGTTCGGCGCCGGCACGCTCGCCTACGACATGATGTACGGCGCGCAGCCGACCGTCTTCATGCAGCACGCGAGCAAACTCGGCGCGCGCGCCGCGGACGGCCTCGGCATGCTGGTCGAGCAGGCAGCGGAATCGTTCTTCGTGTGGCGCGGCGTGCGTCCCGATGGCGCGCCCGTGCTCGCCGCGCTGCGCGAGATGTTGAACGCGCCGCAAAGCGCATAAGGCGCCACGCGCCCGCCGGTTCCATTACATCATGGTCTCGACAATGACGAAGACGAGGCGCGCGAAGGGGCAACAGGCCGCCAGTCCCGCGCGCTGGGCGATGTACGTTGCCATCGTCTTTGTCGTCGCGTGGATCGCGACGCAGCTTTTCTATGTCGCCCAGATCGCCGTCTGGAACTACGTGAATCCGCAATCGACGGCTTTCATGCGTTCCGACGCCTGGCGTCTTTCACAAGAACGTCCCGATCTGTCGATTCAGCATACGTGGGTGCCCTACGATCAGATCTCACGCAATCTGAAGCGCGCGATCATCGCGTCAGAAGACGCGAATTTCGCCACCAACAACGGCTACGACACCGACGCGATTCTCAAGGCGTGGGAGAAGAACAAGGCACGCGGCAGAATCGTCGCGGGCGGTTCGACGATCACGCAGCAACTGGCGCGCAATCTCTTTTTGTCGCGTGAGAAAAGCTATATCCGCAAGGGCCAGGAATTGATCATCACGTACATGCTCGAATCGCTGATGGACAAAGAGCGCATCTTTGAGATCTATCTGAATTCGGTCGAATGGGGCAATGGCGTGTACGGAGCGGAAGCGGCGGCGCGCTACTATTTCAAGACATCGGCAGCGAAGCTCACGGCGGGACAATCGGCGCGGCTCGCGGTCATGCTGCCAAGGCCGAAATATTTCGACGAACATCGTACGTCGGCATGGCTCACGCAACGCGCGCGAGTGATTGCCCGCAGAATGGGCGCAGCAGAACTGCCCGACTAGGCGGTCGATTCAAACCTGACGAAACCTGACAGCAAAACGGCGGCTTCCCGCAAAGGAAGTCGCCGTTTTTTTATCCGCTTGCGGCCGAAAAGTGCCAAAGCACACCGAAACGCTTAATTCCCAAAATATGGACGAGCCGTTCATATGTTGGTGAATCTCAAAAAGGCGTCCTACAATCCGGTTCAACAAGCCGACACACCGGCCAGAAATACCGCCTCGACGCCAGCGCCACGCGCGGCGCAGGAGGCGGAACGAAAATCGGAGACACCACGCCATGCCTTGCCGCACCTTGCTGCGCGACCTGCTCGCGCGAACGCCCGCACCGCTGCGACGCGCGCCCCGCGCACACCGTCACGCCGGCATTTCGCGGTAATTCACCTTCTGTCTGTTGCCAGTCGCCATGAACAAAGCGATGACCCATCACGTCGAATCCGAAGCGCCGGAAGCGTCCGACCTGTCCGACGCGCCCGAAGTCGAAACCGTGCGCAGCAAGCCCGCCGCGCGCCCCGCAAACGGCGCGGCCGTGCCGCCGCCGCCCGCCGACAGCATCGGTTTGCCGAGCACGCTGCTCGACATCACGCCGCAACAAGCCGGCACGCAGACGCTGTTGCGCGGCCTCGCGATTCTCGAAGCCGCTGCTGCGGGCGTACGTGATCTGCGCACCTTCGGCGCCGCGCTCGGCACGACGCGCAGCACCACGCACCGTCTGGTCAGCAGCCTCGTGCAGGCGCGCTATCTGCGTCAGGTGCAGGGCGGCTATCTGCTCGGCCCGAAGCTGATCGAACTCGGCACGATCGCGCTCGAACAGATGCCGCTCACGACAGTCGCGCGTCCGCATCTGGCGTCGCTCGCCGAACTCACGCACGACACGATTCACCTCGGCGTGCGCGACGGCGACGACGTGCTCTACATCGACAAGATTCCCGGCACGCGCGGCCTCGAAATGCGCTCGCGCGTCGGCCACCGGATGCCGCTGGCATCGACGGGTATCGGCAAGGCGATGATGCTCGACCTCGGCCCGGACCAGTGGCAGTCGCTGTTCGACGCGTCGCGCCGTGCGCTCGCGGGCGTCAGCTTCAAGCCCGACAACCGGCCCGACCAGCAGACCTTCATGCAGCGCATGACGAACTATTCGGCGGGCGGCTTCACGTTCGACCTCGAAGAAAACGAAGCGTCGATCCGCTGCGTGGCGGCGCCCGTGCGCGATGCGTCGGGTTCGATCGTCGCGGCGCTGTCGGTGGCGAGCACCATTCCGTACATGTCGCTCGAACGCATGGACGAACTGATTCCCGTCGTGCAGCGCGAAGCGCGCGCGATTTCGGAAGAACTGGGCTGGCGTGTTCCGCAACCGACTACCCGCAGGATCAAACGATGACTCAGACGGGCTCGACGCTGTCCGTGGAATCCGTGCAGCCGGCGCAAGCATCCAAACCTACACTGCTCGCGCTCGACTGGGGCACGACTTCGCTGCGCGCGTATCTGTGCGACGCGAACGGCGCCGTGCTGGACACGCGCGCTTCGACGGCGGGCATCATGAATCTGCCGCGCCCGGCAGCCGAAGGCGGCTTCGACGCGGCCTTCGATGCCGTCGTCGGCGCGTGGCTCGACAGCGCGCCTGATCTGCCTGTGATCGCAGCGGGGATGGTCGGCAGCGCGCAAGGCTGGAAAGAAGCGCCGTACGTGAATGCGCCCGCGAGCGCCGACGCGCTGGTCGATGGCATCGTGCGCGTGCAGACGGCGCGCGGCGTGCCGCTGAACATCGTGCCCGGCGTGCTGCAGAACGGCGAACTGCCGAACGTGATGCGCGGCGAAGAGACGCAGATTTTCGGCGCGCTGGCGTGCGCGGAACCAGCGGCAGCGGGCAAGAGCGTGCTGATCGGCTTGCCCGGCACGCACGCGAAGTGGGTGATGGTGCGCGATGCGCAGATCGAACGCTTCGACACGTTCATGACGGGCGAAGTGTTCGCAGCGCTGTCCGAGCACACGATTCTCGGCCGCACCATGGTCACGCCCGACACGCCCGACACCGACGCTTTCTTGCGCGGCGTGCGCGTCGCGCGCGACAAGGGCCGCGCCGGCGTACTCGCCACCATTTTCAGCACGCGCACGCTCGGTCTCACCGGCCAACTGGCGCGTGAACAGCAACCCGATTACCTGTCCGGCCTGCTGATCGGCCACGAACTGAGCGGCCTCGAAGCGGCGCTCGCGCAACAGCAATCGACGCTCGCGGGCAACGCGCTGCAACTGATCGGCAACGAAGCGCTGTGCGAGCGTTACCGGCTCGCGCTGGCGCAGTTTGGCTGCCAGCAGGCCGAACTCGTTAAGCAGGCGACCGAGCGCGGCTTGTGGCGCATCGCGGCGCAAGCGGGTCTTGTCAGCGAGGCGTCCGGCGCCGCGCAGGCGACCTGAACGGCGAGCCGAACTCGCACGCGACGAATCCAAAGGAAAAGTCATGCAACTCGATCTGAATCTCCCTGCTCCGTATCAGCCGCACGCCGGCCTGATGGCCGCGTTCGAAGCGTGTCCGCTGGTCGCGATCCTGCGCGGCATCACGCCCGCTGACGCTGCCGATCACGGCCGCGCGCTGTACGAAGCCGGTTTTCGCATTCTCGAAGTGCCGCTCAACTCGCCGAATCCGTTCGACAGCATCGCGGCGATCCGCCAGGCGCTGCCCGCCGATGCCATCATCGGCGCGGGCACGGTGCTGCGCGGCGATCTCGTGCACGACGTGAAAGCGGCAGGCGGCGAACTGATCGTGATGCCGCACAGCGACCCCGAAGTCGTGACGACGGCGAAATCGCTCGCGATGGCATGCGCGCCGGGCGTCGCCACGCCGACGGAAGCGTTCCTCGCGCTGAAGAACGGCGCGGACGTGCTGAAGATGTTTCCCGCCGAGCAACTCGGCTGTCAGGTCGTGAAGGCATGGCGCGCGGTGATTCACAAGGATGTGCCGCTGCTGCCCGTCGGCGGGATTGCGCCGGACAACATGGGACCGTTCCTCAGCGCAGGCGCGAACGGTTTCGGCCTCGGTTCGGCGCTGTACAAACCCGGCCAGCCGGCTTCGGCGACGGCTTCGCATGCGAAGGCGTTCATCAACGGCCTGCGCATCGCGCGCGCGGGCGTGAAGAAATGAAACGGCTGCAAGGCAAGGTCGCACTGGTGACGGGCGCGGGGCGCGGCATCGGCGCGGCCATTGCAACGGCGTTCGCGCGCGAAGGCGCGGCGGTCGTGCTCGCGGAGCTGGATATCGAAACCGCCCAGGCGACTGCTTCAGAGATCGCGGCACTAACCGGCGGCAAGACGCTCGCCGTGCAGACCGATGTGACGCAATCGGCGTCGGTGCAACGCGCGGTGAGCGAAGGCGAAAAAGCGTTCGGCGCGATCGATGTGCTGGTGAACAACGCGGGCATCAACGTGTTCTGCGATCCGCTGACGATGACCGACGACGACTGGCGCCGCTGCTTCGCCGTCGATCTCGACGGCGTGTGGAACGGTTGCCGCGCAGTGTTGCCGGGCATGGTCGAGCGCGGCGCGGGCAGCATCGTGAACATTGCGTCGACACACTCGTTCAAGATCATTCCGGGCTGCTTTCCGTACCCGGTGGCGAAGCACGGCGTGATCGGCCTGACGCGCGCGCTCGGCATCGAATACGCGCCGCGCAATGTGCGGGTGAATGCGATCGCGCCGGGCTACATCGAAACGCAGTTGACGCGCGACTGGTGGGATGGCCAGAACGATCCCGCCGCCGCGAAACAGGCGACGCTCGATCTGCAGCCGATGGGCCGCATCGGCAAGCCGGAAGAAGTGGCGATGACAGCCGTATTCCTCGCATCGGATGAAGCGCCTTTCATCAACGCGAGTTGCATCACGGTCGATGGCGGGCGCTCGGCGCTTTACCACGACTGAGCAGAACACACGCAATAACAAAGCAGTAGCGAAGGAACAGAAAAAGCAGCAAAGCCGTCTCGCAACACGGAGCGGCGACGTGAACCGCCTGACGCGCTGGCCGCGTGTGTCGATGGCGGTACAAGAAGACGCGGCCAATACCTTCTCGTTACTCATTAGTCAGGAGACACGCATTATGAAACGCAGAATTTTCCTCACGCTGGCAGCCGCAGCGACGGCGGTGCTGTTCAACGCACCCGTTGCGCAAGCCGCCGACCCGGTCAAGATCGGCTTCCTCGTGAAGCAGCCGGAAGAGCCGTGGTTCCAGGACGAGTGGAAGTTCGCCGAAGCCGCTGCGAAGGAAAAGGGCTTCACGCTGGTGAAGATCGGCGCGCCGTCGGGCGAGAAGGTCATGAGCGCGATCGACAACCTCGCTGCGCAAAAGGCGCAAGGTTTCGTGATCTGCACGCCGGACGTCAAGCTCGGACCGGGCATCGTCGCGAAGGCGAAGGCTGACGGCCTGAAGATGATGACGGTGGACGACCGTCTCGTCGACGGCGCTGGCAAGCCGATCGAAGCCGTGCCGCACATGGGCATTTCGGCTTACAACATCGGCAAGCAGGTCGGCGAAGGCATCGCGGCTGAAATCAAGAAGCGCGGCTGGGACATGAAGGACGTCGGCGCCATCGACGTGACGTACGAACAGCTGCCGACGGCGCATGACCGCACGGCCGGCGCGACCGACGCGCTGATCGCAGCAGGCTTCCCGAAGGCCAACATCATCGCCGCGCCGCAAGCGAAGACGGACACGGAAAACGCGTTCAACGCCGCCAACATCGCGCTGACGAAGAACCCGAACTTCAAGCACTGGGTCGCTTACGGCCTGAACGACGAAGCCGTGCTCGGCGCAGTCCGTGCAGCGGAAGGCCGTGGCTTCAAGGCCGACAACATGATCGGTATCGGCATCGGCGGTTCGGACTCGGCACTGAACGAGTTCAAGAAGCCGAATCCGACGGGCTTCTATGGCACCGTGATCATCAGCCCGAAGCGCCACGGCGAAGAAACGTCGACGCTGATGTACGACTGGATCACGCAAGGCAAGGAACCGCCGAAGCTCACGCTGACGACGGGCATGCTGGCCACGCGCGACAACGTCGGCGAAGTGCGTGAAAAGATGGGTCTCGCATCGAAGTAAGCGAAGCGAATGCGTGTGAGTCTTTATTAGCAAGATTCACACGCCGCGCGTCCCGTTGCTAGGTGACGGGACGCGCGAGTTAGAACGGATCAGAAGCAGAGGGACAAGCCATCGTGAATGCTCACAGCAGACACGACGGTTCAATCGAAGTAACAGGAGGCAAAGTGTCAGCGACGCTGCGTTTTGACAATATCGGCAAGGTGTTTCCAGGCGTGCGTGCGCTCGACGGCATCTCTTTCGACGTGCACGCCGGCCAGGTGCATGGCCTGATGGGCGAAAACGGCGCAGGGAAATCGACCCTGCTGAAGATTCTCGGTGGTGAATATCAGCCGGATTCCGGCCGCGTGATGATCGACGGCAATGAAGTGCGCTTCGCGAATGCGGGCGCGTCGATCGGCGCAGGGATCGCGGTGATTCACCAGGAACTGCAATACGTGCCGGACCTGACGGTATCCGAAAACCTGCTGCTCGGCCGCTTGCCGAACACAGTCGGTTTCGTGAAGAAGGGCGATGCGAAGCGCTACGTGCGCGAGCAGCTGCACGCGATGGGCGTCGAACTCGACCCGAACGCGAAGCTGCGCAAGCTCTCGATCGCGCAACGCCAGATGGTCGAAATCTGCAAGGCGCTGATGCGCAACGCTCGCGTGATCGCGCTCGACGAACCGACCAGTTCGCTATCGCACCGCGAGACGGAAGTGCTGTTCAAGCTGGTGCGCAATCTGCGCGCCGACAACCGCGCGCTGATCTACATCTCGCACCGCATGGACGAGATCTATCAGCTGTGCGACGCGTGCACGATTTTCCGCGACGGTCGCAAGGTCGCCTCGCACCCTTCACTGGAAGGCGTGAGCCGCGACACCATCGTGAGCGAAATGGTCGGGCGCGAAATATCGGACATCTACGGCTACCGCGCGCGTGAACTCGGCGAAGTGCGCTTCTCGGTGAAGAACATCGAAGGCAAACCGCTGACGGAACCGGCGAGTTTCGAAGTGCGGCGCGGTGAGATCGTCGGCTTCTTTGGTCTGGTTGGCGCAGGCCGCAGCGAACTGATGCACCTGATCTACGGCGACGATCCGAAGAAGGGCGGCGAACTCGTACTCGATGGCAAGCCGATCAAGGTGAAGAGCGCGGGCGAAGCGATCCGTCAGGGCATCGTGCTGTGTCCGGAAGACCGCAAGGAAGAAGGCATCGTCGCGATTGCGTCCGTGGCCGAGAACATCAATATCAGCTGCCGCCGTCATTACCTGAAGGCGGGGCTCTTTCTCGATCGCAAGAAGGAAGCCGAAACGGCTGACCGCTTTATCAAGCTGCTGAAGATCAAGACGCCGAGCCGTCGCCAGAAGATCCGCTTCCTGTCGGGCGGTAACCAGCAGAAGGCGATTCTGTCGCGCTGGCTGGCCGAGCCGGATCTGCGCGTGGTGATTCTCGACGAACCGACGCGCGGTATCGACGTCGGTGCGAAGCACGAAATCTACAACGTGATTTACGAACTGGCCGAGCGCGGTTGCGCGATCGTGATGATTTCGTCGGAACTGCCGGAAGTGCTGGGCGTGTCCGATCGCATCATCGTGATGCGCCAGGGGCGTATTTCGGGCGAGTTGCCGCGCAGCGCCGCGACCGAGCAATCGGTGCTGGGCCTCGCGCTGCCGCAGAGTTCGACGACGGCGCAGGCAGCGTGACGCTGCCTCGCGCCAGATGAAACGAAAGCCGCAAGACATCTGTAACTGACGGGATCCACAACGGTCCTGTAACCCGTGGGGAACGGGAGGAGTGAACCAAATGCAAGCCAGAGAAAACCTCGCGCAACAGGCCGCCAAGAGCGCCGCCGATGCGCTGATTCCGCAAGCCAACGACAAGCAGAAGTGGTGGCAGCAGATCACGGAGTACAGCCTGATCGTGATCTTCGTCGTGATGTTCATCACGATGTCGCTGACCGTCGATCACTTCTTCTCGATCGAAAACATGCTGGGCCTCGCGCTGTCGATCTCGCAGATCGGCATGGTCGCGTGCACGATGATGTTCTGTCTCGCGTCGCGTGACTTCGACCTGTCGATCGGTTCGACGGTCGCGTTCGCCGGCGTGCTGTGCGCGATGGTGTTGAACGCGACGGGCAATACGTTCATCGCGATCATCGCGGCGGTGGTCGCCGGTTCGGTGATCGGCTTCGTGAACGGCGCGGTGATCGCGTATCTGCGCATCAACGCGCTGATCACGACGCTCGCCACGATGGAAATCGTGCGCGGCCTCGGCTTCATCGTGTCGCACGGTCAGGCTGTGGGCGTGTCGTCGGATACGTTTATCGCGCTCGGCAGCCTGTCGATGTTCGGCGTGTCGCTCCCCATCTGGGTGACGCTGGTCTGCTTCATCGTGTTCGGCGTGATGCTGAATTCGACGGTGTATGGCCGTAACACGCTGGCAATCGGCGGCAATCCGGAAGCGTCGCGTCTGGCGGGTATCAATGTGGAACGCACGCGCGTCTACATCTTCCTGATTCAGGGCGCGGTGACGGCGCTGGCGGGTGTGATCCTGGCGTCGCGTATCACGTCGGGTCAGCCGAATGCAGCGGAAGGCTTCGAGCTGAACGTGATTTCGGCGTGCGTGCTGGGCGGCGTGTCGCTGCTCGGTGGCCGCGCGACGATCTCGGGCGTGGTGATCGGCGTGCTGATCATGGGCACGGTCGAAAACGTGATGAACCTGATGAACATCGACGCGTTCTATCAGTACCTCGTGCGTGGCGCGATCCTGCTCGCCGCGGTGCTGCTCGACCAGTTGAAGAACCGCGGTTCGCGTGACTGAGATCTCCCTTAACGTTTGATGCAAGAAGAAGGAAACCGAACGATGTCGTCTCCCGCCAGCGCGAACGCGCGTGAACAACAGAACGTCTACGCGCGCTATCCGAGCCTCGTGGATCGCACGGTGCTGATCACGGGCGGCGCGACGGGCATCGGCGCATCGTTCGTCGAGCATTTCGTGGCGCAGGGCGCGCGTGTCGCGTTCTTCGATATCGACGAAACGGCGGGCGACGTGCTCGCCGATCAACTCGGCGATTCGCGTCACAAGCCGCTGTTCCTGCGCGCCGATCTGACTGACATCGACGCGTTGAAGAAGGCCATCGCCGATGTGCGCGCGGCGCTCGGCCCGATCGAAGCGCTGGTCAACAACGCGGCCAACGACAAGCGCCACAAGATCGAAGACGTGACGCCCGAATCGTTCGACGCGGGTATCGCCGTCAACATTCGTCACCAGTTTTTTGCGGCGCAGGCTGTCGCGGAAGACATGAAAGCGGCGAAGCGCGGCTCGATCATCAATCTCGGGTCGATCAGCTGGATGCTGAAGAATGGCGGCTATCCCGTGTACACGCTGGCGAAGGCATCGGTGCAAGGGCTGACGAAGGGTCTCGCACGCGATCTCGGTCCGTTCAATATTCGCGTCAATTCGCTGCTGCCGGGCTGGGTGATGACGGAAAAGCAGAAGCGCCTGTGGCTCGACGACGCGGGCCGTCTCGCGATCAAACAGGGCCAGTGCATCGACGGTGAACTGCTGCCCGAAGACCTCGCGCGCATGGCGCTCTTTCTCGCGGCGGACGATAGCCGCATGCTCACCGCGCAGGAAGTTATCGTCGATGGAGGCTGGGCATGAGCGACACGATCACCAACGTGCAGGCCGCATTGCTCGTCGATTCGAAATGCACGCTGGGCGAAGGCGCAACGTGGGACGCGCGCAGCGGCTTGTTCTACTGGACGGATATTGAAGGCGCGCGCCTGTGGCGTTACGATCCGCGCGATGGCCGCAGCACGTTCTGGCGTATGCCGGAGCGGCTCGCGAGCTTCGCGTTGTGCGCTGATCCGCATTACCTGCTGCTGGGCCTCGCGTCGCGGCTGGCGTTCTTCGACCTGGCGACGGGCGAGATCGAGCACATCGTCGATGTCGAACCTGACATGAACACGCGCGTGAATGACGGTCGCTGCGATCGTCAGGGACGATTCGTGTTCGGCACGAAAGATGAAGCGTCGCCTGTGAAACCCGTCGGCGGGTTTTATCGGTTGAACCATGATCTGTCACTTGAACGGTTGGCATTGCCATCGCCGGCGATTTCGAACAGTATCGCGTTCAGCCCCGACGGCAACACAATGTACTTCTGCGATTCGCCGACGCTCGAAATTCGCGCGTGCGATTACCTCGCAAACGGCCGTGTTGCGAACGAGCGTCTGTTCGTGAAGCTGACCGACAAGATGGGCGAGCCGGACGGTTCGACCGTCGATAGCGAAGGCGGCTTGTGGAATGCGCAGTGGGGCGGCCGGCGCGTGGTGCGTTACGACGCGAATGGCGTCGAGACGGAGCGCGTCGATGTGCCGACCGCGCAGCCAAGCTGCGTCGCGCTCGGCGGCGCGCAACTCGGCACGCTGTACGTGACGAGTGCGCGTGTCGGGCTCGATGCGCAGGCGCTGTCGGCCGATACGCGTGCGGGTGGCGTCTACGTGGCAACCCAAGGCCGGCGCGGTTTGCCGGAGCCGGCGTTCAAGGGATCGCCGGTTGCGCTCGCGAAGCGCGGCGTGTGAAGTTCATCGAAGGTCAACAAAGCAGGGCAGTCCACGCCCCGAACGAAGCGAAGTAGGGGCGCAGCATGCAGCACCAGCAGCAAGGAATCACGAGGCGGCCGCAACGACGCGCCGCCCGCACAAGCAGCCATCTGTTCTACGATGCGCCGATCACGCTGTCCGATGCCTCTCGTGGGAGTTTGATATGACTGTCGCGAATTCTGCTGTCCCGACTTCTCCACAATCCCGCGCGCGGCGTGCCCGGCTCGCGGCCACCGTGCAGCCCGTGCTGGCCGGACCGAGCACATCGGCCGTGGCCGTCGGCGCGGGAAGTGCCGCCGATGTCGCCTGCGTCACGCTCGCCAATTCCCTGCTGCGGCTCGATGTGGCCCCGTCGCTGGGCGGCGGCATCACGCGCTTCGACTTCCGCAATGAAGGCACGCTGGTGCCCGTGTTCCGGCGCTGCCGTCATGTCGATGGCGACACCGACGCCAACGAACTCGCCTGCTATTCGCTGCTGCCGTATTCGAACCGGATCGGCGGCGGGCAGTTCATGCTCGGCGAACGCGCGATCGACGTGCCGTGCAATCGCCCGGGTGAGCCGCTGCCGCTTCACGGCGACGGCTGGCTCGCGAACTGGGATGTCGCCGCCGCCGACGCCGAAAGCATCACGATGACGCTCGACCGTCGCGACGGCAAACCTTATTCATATCGCGCGACGCAGACGTATCTGCTGGACGGCTCGACGCTCGTCATCACGCTCGAGGTCGAAAACACCGGGCGCGAGGCGATGCCGTTCGGCCTCGGCGTGCATCCGTTTCTGGTGCGCGATGCCGACACGCAACTGTCGGCGGCGGCTGCCGGTTTGTGGCTGTCGGGCGAAGACTGGTTGCCCGTGCGCCACGTGCCCGTGCCGCCTGCGTGGCAGTTCGGCGTTGCGTATCCGTTGCCGCGCAGCGTCGTCAATCACGCGTTCACCGGCTGGAGCGGGCACGCGAGCGTCGTTTGGCCGAAGCGGCGCCTGTCGCTGACGGTGTCGTCGAACAGCGAGTACTACATTCTCTACACGCCGGCGTCGAAGGATTTCTTCTGCTTCGAACCCGTCGATCACCCGATCAACGCGATGAATCTGCCGGGCGGCGCCGCCGAAAACGGCATGACGATGCTCGCGCGCGGCGGGCGGCTGGTGCGTTCGTTCAGCTTTTCGGTGGAACGCACGGGATTGCGCGCGATGGCGGGCGGGCGCGCGGCTAAGCGTGGCTGAGCGGCACGCCTGAACGGGGCGGGCATGCAGAAGCGGCCCGCAACCGGCCGCGCGAGTAAAATACGCGGCTCATCAGTTACCCGCATCGCGCGCCGCGAGATTTCCTATGTCCACATTCATCCAGACGCTCGACCACGCTTGGCACACGACAAAATCGCTGCTGTGTGTCGGTCTCGATCCTGAGCCGTCGAAGTTTCCCGGCGCGTACGCCAACCGTTCGGACGCGATCTTCGATTTCTGCAAGAAGATCGTCGACGCAACCGCGCCTTATGCCTCGTCGTTCAAGCCGCAAATCGCCTACTTCGCGGCGCACCGCGCTGAAGACCAGCTCGAGCAGCTGATCGCGCACATTCATTTGAAGCATCCGGGCCTGCCCGTGATTCTCGACGCCAAGCGCGGCGATATCGGCAGCACGGCCGAGCAGTACGCGCGCGAAGCCTTCGACCGTTATCACGCCGATGCCGTCACCGTGAATCCGTACATGGGCTTCGATTCGATCGAGCCGTATCTGGATCACGAAGGCAAGGGCGTGATCGTGCTGTGCCGGACGTCGAATCCCGGTGGCTCGGATCTGCAGTTTCTCGAAACGGGTGGCCGTCCGCTGTATCAGGTGGTCGCGAAGCTTGCGGCAGAAAAGTGGAATGCGAAGGGCCAGCTTGGACTGGTGGTCGGCGCGACCTTCCCGAAGGAAATCGAAGTGGTGCGGAGCATTGTCGGCGACATGCCGCTGCTGATTCCCGGCATCGGCGCGCAAGGCGGCGATGTCGAAGCGACCGTCAATGCTGGCCGCACGGCAAACGGCACCGGCATGCTGATCAACTCGTCTCGCGCGATCCTGTATGCGGGCAAGGGCGACGACTGGGTCGAAGCCGCCGCGCAGGCCGCGAAGGATACGCGCGATCGCATCAACGCGTTTCTTTAAGCCTCAGGCCTTAAGCGGGTTCGGTCGCGCTTAACCGCCGACCGGCCCGAGCTTCACGATCAGATCTCGCTGCTGCGGAAAGTCGCGCGAAAGCGTCGCGACGTCCGCAATCTCGAACTCGCTGAATTCGAACCCCGGCGCGACCGTGCAGCCGACGAGCGCCACGCTCGCCGCGTCGTCGCATTGTGCGGCGAACCATCGGCCTGACGACACCACCGCCTGAAAAACGCAATCTGCGTTCTCAAGCGCATTGCCGAGACGATGCACCGTCATCGATCCGTCTTCTTCCAGCACGTAGACGTTGAGCGGATCGCCGGCATAGAAGTGCCAGACTTCGTCGGACTGGATGCGATGCCACGCGGAATGCGCGCCGTCGCACCGCAGGTAATAGATCGCCGACGAGGCGGAACGTGAATCGGCGGAACCTTCGCGATGCACGGCATCCGTCGAACGATACGTCTCGCGAAAGAACCCGCCTTCGGGATGCGGCTGGAGATCGAAGCGGCGAATCAGTTCGTCCCGGTCGATATGACGGCTCATGTTTTCCTGCTGTAGTTGAGATCCAGAGAAAAGCCGAAAGCCGCCGTCGAAACCGCTCAGCGCTCGCGTTCGTCGAGCAGGGTCAACAGCCCGCGCAACGCGTGGGTCGCCGCCTGCACGCGCACGCGCTCGCGGTCGCCCTTGAATACGAGCGTCTCGACAACTGTATGCAACCGGTTGCTCCAGCCGAAGCACACCATGCCGACCGGTTTGGTTTCGGTACCGCCGCCCGGACCGGCGACGCCCGTGATCGACAGCGCGACCTGCGCACGGGAATTCCGCAACGCGCCTTCTACCATCGCCCGCGCAACCGGCTCGGACACGGCACCATGCTTCTCGATGAGATCGGGCGGCACGCCGATCATCTCGCTCTTCGCCTGGTTCGAGTACGTGACGAAGCCGCGCTCGAACCAGCCGCTGCTGCCGGAAATATCGGTGATGGCCGTCGCGACCATGCCGCCCGTGCAGGACTCGGCCGTGGCAAGCATCAGCCGCTCATCGCGCAGACGATTGCCGGCACGAATGGCAAGTTGGTGTACGACGGAATCGGTAGCCATGCTGGACTCGGGAAAAAAGGAACGCTGGGAACGCAGAAAAAATCAGACCGACATCCGCCAGAGCGCAATCACGAGCAACGTGAAGAAGGCTGCGACGAGATCATCGAACATGATGCCAAAGCCACCTTTCAGTCTGCGGTCGAAGTAACGGATGGGCGGCGGCTTCACCATGTCGAAGAAGCGGAACACGATAAACGCCCAGAGTTGTCCCGTGAAGGAGGCGGGCGTCACCATCACCAGCACCAGCCAGAACGCGACGATCTCGTCCCACACGACGGGTGACGGATCGTCGATACCGAGCCGGTCCGCGGTGAAACCGCAAATACCGATCCCCGCGACAAAGCCGACGGCAATCAGAATGCCCCATTCGATGACGGTCAGCTTCGCGCTGAACGCAGCGAACGATGCCCAGGCGAACAGCGTGCCGACCGTGCCGGGCGCAATCGGCGACAACCCGCTGCCGAAACCCAGCGACAGGATATGCAAGGGATGCGACAGCATGAAGCGCGCGGTCGCGCGGCGGGGCCGGGGCGCACGGGGCTGACCTTGCGGCTGGCCATTTTGCCCGCCGTTCGACGCGCCCTGGGCCGCCGTGCCGTTGGCCGGGCCGCCCGTCGAGACAGGTTGTCCGCCTGTTGGCGCGTCGGAGAAATGTCCGGCCGGGCCAAGCGAGGATTCATTCTGCATGGAAATGATCGAAGCCTTGCAACGTCAGAGTGAGGGGAGCGCCTGATGCATCGCGCCACGTGATCGCGGGCGCGGCGCCGGCTGCGTCGAGCGCAGTTATTGTACCGACGCGCGTCACGGACACACGCGCCTGTTGACCGGCTGCAACGACTGCGTCGCGTGCAGACGACGGTGCCGTGAAGCACAACTCGTAGTCGTCGCCGCCGGCGATCGTGCAGCGGCGCTGCAGGTCGGCGGAAAGACGGCGCAGCGCATCCGAGCGCGGCAGCGCGTCGGCATCGACGATGGCATTCACCTGCGAGCGCTCGAGGATGTGCATCAGGTCGCCCGCGAGTCCGTCGGAAAGGTCAAGTGCCGCGTGCGCAACGCCGCGCAATGCCAGGCCGAGCGCGACGCGCGGCTCGGGCCACTCCATGGCGCGGCGGAATGTCGCAGCGTCGTGGGTATCGGCGGACCACTCGCCGCGCTGCACGCCGAGGCTCGCCCGTGCGTCACCCAAAGTACCTGAGATCCAGATGTCGTCGCCGGGTTGTGCGGCGTCGCGGCGCAACGCCTTCTGTGGCGGGACTGAGCCGAACACCGTGAGGCACAGATTGAGCGGCCCGCCCGTGGTATCGCCGCCGATCAGCTCGCAGCCGTGGCGTTCGGCGAGATCGAACAGGCCGTCGCTGAAGGCTGCGAGCCAGTCGGCGTCGGCTTTCGGCAAGGAGAATGCGAGCGTGAACGCCTGCGGCTTCGCGCCCATCGCCGCGAGGTCCGACAGATTGACGGCGAGCGCCTTGTGGCCCAGCGCCTTCGGATCGACATCAGGAAAGAAGTGGCGGCCTTCGACCAGCATGTCCGTCGAAATGGCGAACATCTCGCCTGCTGGCGGCGCGAGCAGCGCGCAATCGTCCCCGATGCCGAGCGCCGCGCGTTGCGGGAACATCGATCCGGCCGCGCGTCGCGCGAAGAACCGGTCGATCAGCGAAAACTCTGAAAGCATAAATAAGGCGTGTAAGGGCGAATCGCAGTAAAAGCAGGTGGATGGATGCGCTCAAGAAACGCGAATGGAAGCTAACACGACGTTAAAGGCGCGCATCGTAGTCGCGCTGCCAGTTGGACCCAGGCTGGACGCTTTCCTTTCACGCTGTTTCGGTCGCGGCACTTGCACCCTGATTGCAGGGTTCGACTTTTGGGATTGGCGCTACAATGCGATCGAACATCTATTCTAATCCGCACTTCCAAGTCCGCTTATGTCGACGCCCGTCAATACCAAACTCCGTGAAGCCGCTCTCGATTATCACGAATTCCCGCCCCCCGGGAAGATCGCAATCGCCCCGACGAAGCAGATGATCAACCAGCGCGATCTCGCGCTGGCGTACTCGCCGGGCGTTGCGTTCGCGTGCGAGGCGATTGTCGAAGATCCGCTCAACGCCGCGCGCTTCACGGCGCGCAGCAACCTGGTCGGCGTCGTGTCGAACGGCACGGCAGTGCTCGGCCTCGGCAACATCGGGCCGCTCGCCTCGAAGCCGGTCATGGAAGGCAAGGCCGTCCTGTTCAAGAAGTTCGCCGGCATCGACGTGTTCGACATCGAGCTGAACGAATCGGACCCGCACAAGCTGGTCGAAGTGATCGCGGCGCTCGAGCCGACCTTCGGCGGCATCAATCTGGAAGACATCAAGGCGCCGGACTGCTTCATCGTCGAACGCGAATGCCGCAAGCGCATGAAGATTCCCGTGTTCCACGATGATCAGCACGGCACGGCTATCGTGGTCGCGGCAGCCGTGACCAATGGTCTGAAGGTGGTCGGCAAGAGCATCAAGGAAGTGAAGCTGGTGGCATCGGGCGCGGGCGCAGCGTCGCTGGCGTGTCTGAACCTGCTCGTCGATCTCGGCATGCCGCTCGAGAACATCTACGTGACGGACCTCGCAGGCGTGGTCTACAAGGGCCGCACGGAACTGATGGACCCGGACAAGGAGCGTTTCGCGCGTGAGACGGATGCACGCACGCTGGCCGAAGTGATGGGCGGCGCGGACGTGTTCCGCGGTCTGTCAGCGGGTGGCGTGCTCAAGCAGGACATGGTCAAGGGCATGGCGGAGAAGCCGCTGATTCTGGCGCTGGCCAACCCGACGCCGGAAATCCTGCCGGAACTCGCGCTGGAAGTGCGTCCGGACGCGGTGCTCGCAACCGGCCGTACCGACTATCCGAACCAGGTCAACAACGTTCTGTGCTTCCCGTTCATCTTCCGCGGCGCACTCGACGTCGGCGCTACGGTGATTACGAAGGAAATGGAAATCGCCGCAGTCAACGCGATCGCGGAACTGGCGCGTCAGGAACAATCCGACATCGTCGCCACGGCGTATGGCATTCAGGATCTGTCGTTCGGTCCGGAATACCTGATTCCGAAGCCTTTTGATCCGCGTCTGATCGTGCAGATCGCGCCCGCTGTCGCGCAAGCCGCGATGGATGCCGGCGTCGCCACGCGTCCGATCGAAGACATGGAAGCGTACAAGCAGCATCTGCAGCAATTCGTCTACCACAGCGGCACGACGATGAAGCCGATCTTCCAGCTGGCGCGCGGCGTCGAGCCGGAGAAAAAGCGCATCGTGTTCGCGGAAGGCGAAGAAGAGCGCGTGCTGCGCGCGGTACAGATCGTGGTCGACGAAAAGCTGGCCAAGCCGATCCTGATCGGCCGTCCGGCGGTGATCGAGCAGCGCATCGCCAAGTTCGGCCTGCGTCTGGTCAACGGCCAGGACTACACGGTCGTCAACACCGATCACGACGCGCGTTATCGCGATTTCTGGCAGACGTATCACAAGATGATGAGCCGCAAGGGCTTCACCGAGCAGATGGCGAAGCTGGAAATGCGCCGCCGCACGACGCTGATCGGCTCGATGCTGGTGAAGAAGGGCGACGCCGACGGCATGATCTGCGGCACGGTCAGCACGACGCACCGCCACCTGCACTTCATCGATCAGGTGATCGGCAAGAAGGAAGGCGCCAAGGTCTACGCGGCGATGAACGCGCTGGTGCTGCCGAACCGCCAGATTTTCCTCGTCGATACGCACGTGAACGTCGATCCGACGGCGGACGAGCTCGCGGAAATCACCATCATGGCGGCCGAAGAAGTGCGCCGCTTCGGTATCGAGCCGAAGATCGCGTTGCTGTCGCACTCGAACTTTGGTACGAGCAATGCGCCTTCTGCACAGAAAATGCGCGATGTGCTGGCTATCTTGCAGGAACGTGCGCCGCATCTGCAGGTGGACGGCGAAATGCACGGCGATCTGGCACTCGACGCGAACCTGCGCAAGGAAGTGCTCGCAGATTCGCCGCTGGAAGGCGACGCGAACCTGCTGGTGCTGCCGAACATAGACGCCGCCAACATCTCGTACAACCTGCTGAAGACGGCAGCCGGCAACAACATCGCGATCGGGCCGATCCTGCTCGGCGCGGCGCAGCCGGTGCATGTGCTGACGCCGTCGGCGACGGTTCGCCGGATCGTCAACATGACGGCGCTGCTGGTCGCCGACGTGAACGCAACGCGTTAAAGCCGGGTGCAGCTGGTTTGAACCTTGCGCGGGCCGTTGATTTTTGACCCGCGCAGGCGATCAAGGCAAAAAAAGAGGCGTGCCCGCAATGGGCACGCCTTCGAGCATTGGCTGGGGATTAGCCATCCCGCAAAAAGGCAGACGCGTGACATCCCTCCCTGGTGGACTGTCGGGACGACGAGGCATGAAAGTCGTCCAGCGTTGTGCCTTGCGATAACTTTATCTCGTGCGAGATAAAATCTCTGTCAAGATTTGTCATTTCGGGCCTCGGCGCCATGCCGGTTTCGCCTGATTGGTCATTCGTCCGACCAATGAACGTTGATTCCAAAAGACATTAGCGATACCCTTACGTCTTTCATGGTCGTCAAACTCGTTCGTCAACAGCGGGAATTCTGATTCATGGCACGCAAGTGGCTTCGCGACGGCGTGCTGATTGCCGCCTTGATGGCTGGCGGTCTCGCTGGCGGTTTTCCATTGGGCGCGTTGGCCCGGGAAGCACAGCAGGGACAGGTCGAAGGCACCGTCGCGGCGGCGCAACTGCCGCCCGAAGCCGTCAGGACATTGAACTTGATTGCAGCTGGCGGGCCTTATCCGTATGAGAAGGACGGCGTCGTATTCGGCAATCGTGAGCGGTTGCTGCCGCCGCACCGGCGCGGCTATTACCACGAATACACCGTTCCCACGCCAGGCGCCCGCGATCGCGGCGCACGCCGCATAGTCTGTGGAGGGCCGCTCAGGCGGACCACCAATTGCTTTTACTCAGACGACCACTACGCCAGTTTTAATCGCATTATTGAATGACATCGGGATAATCGGCATGAGCGCAAACGTCTACGCGCACGACTCGAAAGTCGCGACGGATTTTCTCGCGGCCGGCGACGGCAATATGTTCCAGCGCGTCATGCAGATGCGCGATGCCGAGCAGGTCCGTGACGTCCAGAACGAAGCCAGTACGGGCCTTTCATCGGAAGAGGAGCGCATGAGTCTTTTCGAGACCGTACGACCGAACATCGTGCAGTCGATCCGCGCGTTCCGCGTGCAGGATCTCGCCGACGAAGCCAGTCGGCTCGGTCAGCATTTTCTCTATGCGTTCGTGGGCAATGCCCAGTCCAAGCAGGAAGTGATGGAGACCATCGCGACGTCGTTCCTGTTTCCAAAGCACTTCGGCAAGAACTATGACGCGCTGTACGACTCGCTGACCGATCTCGTTCACAAGGCCGGCTCGCAGCCGGGTTTCGTGATCGTGCTCGAAGCGTTGCCGATTGCGACCAAATTCGACAAGGAAGGGCGCGAGACACTGCTCGATGTGTTCCGCGAAGCCGCAGAATTCTGGGCAGAACGCAAGGTTGCGTTCAGAGTGTTCTACTCGTTTGCTTAATTATTTGAGATGGACGCGTCGTTGTTCGGAGTCTGACGACGCAACCTGAGATGCGACAAGAAAAAAGGCCCGCCAATCATTGGCGGGCCTTTTTTCGTTTTGGTTTTTACCGGTCGGCTCTGATTGCGAGAGCCGTGCAATCCTTCTTTTACCAGCCGCCCCAGCGTGCGGCCAGCGCAGACAACACGGCGATGCCCGCTGTCTCAGTGCGCAGCACGCGCGGTCCAAGGCCGACGGCCGTGAAGCCGTGGCCGGCCGCCGCCGCTTCTTCGGCCGCCGAGAATCCGCCTTCCGGGCCGATCAGCACAAGGGCGCGCACCTTCGGCGGCTCGCTGGGGAGCGCCGAGAACGGCACGCTCGCGCGCGGCGACAGCAGCAGGCGCAGTTCGCCAGCGACAGGTTCTTTCGGCATCGTGCTGAGCCATGTGGCCAGTTCACGCGTCGGCGCGACTTCGGGCAGACGATTGCGCCCGCACTGTTCGCACGACGACTGGACGATGCGTTGCCAGTGCGCCTGGCGACGCTGCGCCCGTTCCCCGGAGAGACGCACGACGCTGCGGGTCGTAGTAAGCGGCACGAATTCGGACGCGCCGAGTTCGGTTGCTTTCTCGATCAGCCAGTCCATCTTGTCGCTGCCGGCAATGCCTTGCGCGAGCGTCAACTGATACGGCGGCTCCGCTTCGACGTCGCGAAACAGGCCAATCCGCACAATGGTTCCATGTCGATCCATATCGACGATTTCGGCGCCGTATTCACCGCCGTGGCCGTTGAACAGGCTCACGGTATCGCCCGGTTGCAGACGCAGGACGCGAACGTGCCGATTGACTTCGTCCGGCAAGGAAACGATGTCGTCGGTTTTAAACGGGGTGCCGACGAAGAAGCGAGGCATAAGGAAAGTTCTCATTCATTCAAGACAGATGGCAGGCTAGCGCCCAGCGATAGCCGTCGAGATCTTCGATCTGGGCAAACCTGTCTCCCCAGAACTGATCTTGCGGTTCGCTCAGCGACCTGGCGCCGGCCGCAACGGCCCGCGCATAGACTGCGTCGACGTCGTCGACATAAAGATAAAACGATTGGGGTGCTGTGGTGCCCGCGCTTTTCGGCGTTTTCGCCGTCGAGCCGAACGCGCCTTCCGGCGCGAACATCACGATCAGTTGATCCTGATAGGTCATCTCGACATGCATGACAGCGCCGTCGTCATGCACGCTGTCCCTGACGCGGAAACCAAACGCCGCTTCGAAGAACGCGATCGAGGTGCGCGCCTCGCGGACGGTCAGATACGGCGTCAGCCACGGCACTCCGGCTGGGCGTGAGGCACTCATCGAACTCTCCTGAACCAGTAGGTCGTCATGCCATCGCCTTCGCTACGGGTGTCCGCCTTGCGGCGGCCTGTGCCGAAGAAGCGATGAATTTTGCAGCACTCTCATTGCTTACGCTCTAAGAATCGGCCTAGTTTACCGCCGGATACGCGATGAACGGCGAATAATCAGCGTCCCGGCGATATTTCCGGCGTAGAACCCGGCAATCAATGCACACGGCATGCTGTCGGCAATCGCGAGAAGGTTCCTGGTCCACGAACTCGATGTTCGTTTTATGACGGAAAGAACCGCCGAGCGGCGCAAAAAGTCGATGGAGATTGCGCGCAGTCAAACACCTGGTCGGGCTGACAGGCCCGAACGGCGCCCTGATCGACGGCTACGCGTCGCACAGGTGCTGCGGCATGTAGTCCGCGCCGATGCGTCCCCATGCGCGCCGTATCGCTCCGAAACGCCCGCCCTATGGCCGAAGTCACGCCCGGCTATCTGCTAGAATGACGTGCTTTGCAGCCCTGTCCGTTTGCTCCGTCCGCCTCGCGTCTCCCGGCGCCGCACCGTGCGCCGAAGCAGACTGCCGCCGGGCTTCCGGACCACGAACGGCGCCTCCGCTTTTTGGACCATTCTCCGGAATCGACATGACGACCTCGTCTCCCGCCCCCACCTCCCTGATGGCCAACGCGATCCGCGCGCTCGCCATGGATGCCGTTCAACAAGCGAACTCCGGTCACCCCGGCATGCCGATGGGCATGGCTGAAATCGGTGTTGCGCTGTGGTCGCGCCATCTGCGTCACAACCCGAAGAACCCGCTGTGGGCCGATCGCGACCGCTTCGTGCTGTCGAACGGTCACGGCTCGATGCTGCTGTACTCGCTGCTCCATCTGACGGGCTACGACCTGCCGATGGAAGAGCTGAAGAACTTCCGCCAACTGCATTCGAAGACGCCGGGCCACCCGGAATACGGCATCACGCCGGGCGTCGAAACGACCACGGGCCCGCTGGGTCAAGGTCTGGCGAATGCCGTCGGCATGGCGCTCGCCGAATCGCTGCTGGCCAACGAATTCAACAAGGCTGACGCGAAGATCGTCGATCACCACACGTATGTGTTCCTCGGCGACGGCTGCCTGATGGAAGGCATTTCGCACGAGGCGTGCTCGCTGGCGGGCGTGCTGAAGCTGAACAAGCTGATCGCGTTCTACGACGACAACGGCATCTCGATCGACGGTGAAGTGATTCACTGGTTCCACGACGACACGCCGAAGCGCTTCGAAGCGTACGGCTGGAACGTGATCCCGCACGTGATCGGTCACGACGTCGACGCTGTCGATGCCGCGATCAAGCAGGCCAAGCTGTCGGACAAGCCGACGCTGATCTGCTGCAAGACCATCATCGGTGAAGGCTCGCCGAACAAGGCCGGTACGCACGACGTGCACGGCTCGGCGCTGGGCGAAAAGGAAGTGGCGGCGGTGCGCGAGCAGATCGGCTGGCACTATCCGCCGTTCGTGATCCCGGAAGAAGTCTACGCAGCGTGGGACGCGAAGGAAAAGGGCGCGAAATTCGAAGGCGAGTGGAACGACGCGTTCGCCGCGTACCGCGCGAAGTACCCGGCAGAAGCCGCCGATTTCGAACGCCGCATGGCGAACAAGCTGCCGGCAGACTGGGCAGAGAAGGCACAGGCAATCATCGCTGGCGCGAACGAGCGCGCTGAAACGATCGCGACCCGCAAGGCGTCGCAACAGGCTATCGAAGGTCTTGCTGCGGTGCTGCCGGAACTGGTCGGCGGTTCGGCTGACCTGACGGGCTCGAACCTGACCAACTGGAAGGCGGCGAAGTACGTGCGCGTCGGCGAAAACGGTGCGGCGGGCAACTACGTCAACTACGGCGTACGCGAATTCGGCATGAGCGCGGCCATCAACGGTCTCGCCGTGCACGGCGGCCACAAGGCCTTCGGCGGCACGTTCCTGACGTTCTCGGACTACAGCCGCAACGCGCTGCGCGTCGCTGCGCTGATGAAGGCGCCGTCCATCTTCGTGTTCACGCACGATTCGATCGGCCTCGGCGAAGACGGTCCGACGCACCAGTCGATCGAACACGTCGCGAGCCTGCGCCTGATTCCGCATATGCAGGTGTGGCGTCCGGCGGATACGGTCGAAACGGCCGTGGCCTGGACGCAGGCGGTCGAGCACAAGGGTCCGTCGTCGCTGATCTTCAGCCGTCAGAACCTGCAGTTCAACCCGCGCACCGAGCAGCAGATCGCGAACATCGCGAAGGGCGGCTACGTGCTGAAGGACTGGAACGATGACATTCCGGCACGCAAGATCATCCTGATCGCGACGGGTTCGGAAGTCGAACTGGCGATGAAGTCGGTTGAAGCGCTGGCGCGCGAAGGCATCGCGGCACGCGTCGTGTCGATGCCGTCCACCAACGTGTTCGACCTGCAGGACGCCGAGTACCGCGAGCGCGTGCTGCCGCACGGCGTGCGCCGCGTCGCGATCGAAGCGGGCGTGACCGATTTCTGGCGCAAGTATGTGGGCCTGGAAGGCGGCGTCGTCGGCATCGACACGTTCGGTGAGTCGGCACCGGCCGGCGTGCTGTTCAAATATTTCGGCTTCACCGTCGAGAAGGTTGTCGAGACGGCCAAGGCCGCACTCGGTTAATTGCGCAACGCGTCGTGCGCGCCGCGTCCAGCGCGGTTCGCACGACAGCTACAACGCGCATCAGCCGAAGCTTCACGGAAGAATTTTTTTAGCCATCAGGAGATACAACATGACGATTCGCGTCGCAATCAACGGCTACGGCCGGATCGGCCGCAACACGCTGCGCGCCTTCTATGAAAACGGCAAGAAGCACGACCTCGAAATCGTTGCGATCAACGATCTCGGCGACGCCAAGACCAACGCGCACCTGACGCAATACGACACGGCGCATGGCAAGTTCCCGGGCGAAGTGACGGTCGACGGCGAAAACCTGATCGTCAACGGCGACAAGATCCGCGTGTTGGCCAACCGCAATCCGGCTGAACTGCCGTGGGGCGAGCTGGGCGTCGACGTCGTGATGGAATGCACGGGCTTTTTCACGACGAAGGAAAAGGCTAGCGCGCACATCAAGGGCGGCGCGAAGAAGGTGATCATCTCGGCGCCGGGCGGCAAGGACGTCGACGCGACGATCGTCTACGGCGTGAACCACAATGTGCTGAAGGCCGAGCACACGGTCATCTCGAACGCATCGTGCACGACGAACTGCCTGGCACCGCTGGTCAAGCCGCTGAACGACAAGATCGGTCTGGAAACGGGTCTGATGACCACGATCCACGCATACACGAACGACCAGGTTCTGACGGACGTGTACCACGAAGACCTGCGCCGCGCGCGCTCGGCTACGCACAGCCAGATCCCGACGAAGACGGGTGCTGCATCGGCTGTCGGTCTGGTGCTGCCGGAACTGAACGGCAAGCTGGACGGCTACGCGATCCGCGTCCCGACCATCAACGTGTCGATCGTCGATCTGTCGTTCATCGCCAAGCGCGACACGACGGTCGATGAAGTCAACGCGATTATGAAGGAAGCATCGGAAGGCGCGCTGAAGGGCATTCTGGGCTACAACTCGGCGCCGCTGGTCTCGATCGACTTCAACCACAACCCGGCTTCGTCGACGTTCGACGCGACGCTGACCAAGGTGTCGGGCCGTCTCGTGAAGGTGTCGAGCTGGTATGACAATGAGTGGGGTTTCTCGAACCGTATGTTGGATACGGCTGTGGCGTTCGCTAACGCGAAGTAAGGTTTTTGGTTTTTTTGCTTTGTTGCTTTTTCGCTTTTAGCGAATGGAAGGCCGCCTTCGGGCGGCTTTTTCTTTTTTGATGTTTGAGGTGGGGTTTTGGGGTTTGGTCTTTTGCTGGCATCCGCTTGAGGTTAGTGGTTTGCTAGTGTTGCCCCTGTGCGGGGCGGCACCTACTTTTCTTTGCCGCCGCAAAGAAAAGTAGGCAAAAGAAAGCGGGCTAACACCACCCACTCCGGTC
>NZ_QBUY01000088.1 GCF_003121405.1 Paraburkholderia sp. C35
TTTCGCACCGCGTTGTCCGCAGCGCGAAAGACCGGAATTCTAGACACTCAAGGCATCACTTGCAAGCGGTTTTTTGATGTGCGTAAAACGCATGACATATGAGGCCGATACCAGCTGACCGCCTCTATATAGAGATCAGGCTTCTGCGTGTCGCGACATGACCCGCGACACCACGCCCAGATAGTGATCAAGCCCCGGCGTCGCGCGATCCGCCTGCTTGGCCAGATCGTCCCAACGGCGCAAACGCAGGGCATCCTCCGCGAACGGCTTCTTCAGGAACGTCTGCGCTTGGTCGTCGCTGAAAATGCCGCCTTGCAGTTCGAGACTGCGCACGGAATCCACCGATAACTTCCCGAAGTACGTCGCATCGACCGCGCACAAGCAGCGCTTCGCGTCGACGTGCAAGCGGATCGGCTCCAGCACCGCTTCCGGCAACACAGGCCGCAGGAAGGGCAGCGCGAAGTATTGATGCAGATCGTCGATACCCCGCGCCGTCGGCGTCTCGCCCTGACGGTTCAGCAAATGCCCGAGGTCATGCAGAAACGCCGCCGCGACCAGTTCTTCAGTTGCGCCTTCCGATTCCGCCAGCGCCCCGCTTTGCAATGCATGCTCGAGCTGCGTCACCGGCTCGCCGCTATAGGCGAGCTGGCCGTGCGTCTCGAACAATCCACGAATATCGTCCAGACTCAATGCCACAACATCACTCCCACGGAAGAGAAAACGTCTTCAGATTCGTGAAGCTCTTCATCGCTTCCTGCACGCCTTCCTTGTAGCCAAGGCCCGAATCCTTGATACCGCCGAACGGCGTCAGTTCGACGCGATAACCCGGCACTTCCCACACGTTCACCGTGCCGACGCGCAGATCGTTGATGAAGCGCGGAATCGCATCCTGCCGGTTCGTGCACAGCCCGCACGACAACCCGAACGGCGTGCCGTTGCTGATGCGAATGGCGTCGTCGATGGTGTCGAAGGTGATGATGGGCGACACGGGGCCGAAGGTTTCTTCGCGGATCAGCGTCATCGACGGATCGACCTGATCGACGACCGTCGGCGCATACAACGCGCCGTTGCGCTGGTTACCCGTCAGCAGACGCGCGCCCTGCGCGACGGCTTCGTTCACACGCGCTTCGAACAGACGCGCGGCTTCCACGTCGATCACCGTACCCATTTGATTCGCGGTGTCGAACGGATCGCCGTAGGTCCACTCACGCGTTTTCTCGACGACCAGTTCCGTGAAACGCGCCGCGATGCTCTTCTGCACGATCATCCGCTTGACGGCTGTGCAGCGTTGGCCCGAGTTCTTGTACGAACCTTGCACGGCAAGCGACGCCGCGCGCTCCACGTCAGCATCTTCGAGCACGATCAACGGGTCGTTCCCGCCCAGTTCCAGCACCACACGACGGTAGCCGGCACGCTCGGCGATATGCTTGCCGATCGCCACGCCGCCCGTGAACGTAACGAGCTCGGCCAATGGATTCGTGATGAGTTCGTCAGCGATTTCGCGCGGGTCGCCCGTCAGCACCTGGAGCATTGGCGCGGGCAAGCCAGCTTCGTACAAGATATCCGCGAGGAAGTAAGCCGACAGCGGCACCTTCTCCGACGGCTTCAGAATCACGCGATTATTCGTCGCGATGGACGGCGCGATCTTGTGCGCAACCTGGTTCATCGGGTGATTGAACGGCGTGATCGCGACGATCACACCCGCAAGCGGATCGCGCTGCGTGAACACGCGGCGCTTCTTGCCATGCGGCGTCAGATCGCACGAAAAACTCTGGCCGTCGTCGCGCAACGCTTCGATCGATGCGAACTTCAGCACGTCGGCGACACGCCCGATTTCATAACGCGAATCCTGCTTCGACAAACCCGATTCGAGCGTGATCAGATCCGACGCCTCTTCGACACGCTCACGCAGCAACATGCCCGCACGCTCGAGAATCTGCGATCGCTCGTAACGCGAGAGCTTGGCCTGATACGCACCAGCGTATTCGAACGCGGCGCGCACATCATCGACGCTCGCCATCGGCACCGTGCCGACACGCATGCCCGAATACGGATCGAATACATCCAGCGTGCGCTGACGCGCCGCGCGCTCGCCCTTCAGGCGCAGCGCTTCCTCACGAAACGCGGGATGGTCGTTAGATTGCAGGATTGCGTTCATGCTGCCGCCGTGTGGTTGAGCGCAATGTCGAACACGTCGAAATTGCGCAGACGCTTGCCCGCGACGCGTGCTTCGTCGATGCGTCGATTGAAGATCAGCGGCACCACCTGCTCCGAGATGCCACCATGCGAACGCAGCGGCACGGTCAGGCCCGACAGGTCATGTTCTTCGCGGCGCGTGCCGAGCGCCGTATTCTTCTTGCTCACCACCACGATGTCGCCGACGCGATCGTTCGGCAATTCGAAGCGCTCGCACGCTGCCTGGTTGTCGAGCACGACTTCGATGTCCTTCAGGCCGCCGAGACGTTCGATCACATGGCGCGCGTTCGCTTCGGCCGGCAGATAGATCGTCGCGAACGAACCGAGCGCGCCGTGGTGCACCACGTACGGATCGGTAATCGGCAGAATCACGCGGGCCGCGCGCGCACCGAGCCATTCGTCCATCACGTCCTGCAGATAGATCACGTTCGGCTCGCCCGTCTGCGGATCGTGCTTGGCGTTCATGCCGTGGTCGGCCGTCAGACCGATCACCCAGCCGAGCGCGTCGAGTTGCGCGAGATAGCCGTCCATCATCGCGTAGAAGGCGTTCGCGCCTTCCGTGCCGGGCGCCCACTTGTGCTGGATGTAATCGGTGGTCGACAGATACATCAGGTCGAGCTTGCGGGTCTGCGCGAGCCGCACGCCCGCTGCGAACACGAACTCGGAAAGACCCGCGCTGTACACATCAGGCACAGGCAGACCGACCAGCCCGAGCACTTCGTCGATGCCGTTCTCTTCGAGCGTCACCTTGTCGGCTTTTTCTGCCGAGAAGCAGATGCCCGTCATCTTGTTGCCGAGCAGTCGGCGCAGCTTGTCCTTCGCTGTCACCACGGCGACAGCGGCGCCTGCATCGGCGGCTGCGGCGAGCAGCGTCGGCGCGCGCAGATACGCTGGATCGTTCATCATCACTTCCGCGCCCTTGCCTTCATTGGCTTGCGGGTCCCAGAAGTAGTTGCCGCAAATGCCGTGCACGGAAGGCGGCACGCCACAGACGATCGACAGGTTGTTCGGGTTGGTGAACGACGGAATCACGCAGTCGCCCTTGAACGCCGCGCCGTCGCGCAGCATCTTGCCGATGAACGGCGCAACGCCGGCACTCACGGCGGCTTCCAGATAGTCGTACTCACAGCCGTCGACGCACACCACGACCGTCGGCTTGACGGGCAGCTGATAGCTGCGGCCATTCACTTCAACACTACGTTCGGTTTGGATTGCCATTGCACTCTTCCCTACGCGTCGCCGACGCGTGTTCTTGATTCGTTCAGGCCTCGTTCAGGCGAGCAGCGCGCTCAGCCCGTCGTTGCCTTCGTCCGTTCCATTCGATGCGCACGGCTCGACGGCTTCATGCGCGCGCTGCCTGCCGCCATCCACATGTGCGCGCATCAGTTGCGCGGCTTCGTCGGCGTTGCGCGCCGCGAGTGCCGAGAGAATCGCGCGATGTTCGGCCAGCGAGCCTTCCATTGCATCGCCTCGCACACTCAGCGCAGCGCGCCGGAACAGACTCAATTCCCCAACCAGCCTGCGATACGTCTCATACAGCTTGGCGTTGCCCGCCGTCGCGACGATCGCGTCATGAAATGCCACATTGGCGCGCGCGTAGGCGTCGTGATCGCCGGTATCGAGCGCGATGCGCATCGCCTCGACATGGGCGCGCAGCGCGGCCAGTTGCGTCGCATCGATACGCGGCGCCAGCATCCGGCAGGCCGCTTCTTCGAGCACTGCGCGCACCGCGTAGATCTCGTCGGCTTCCGCCAGCGACACCGTCCGCACGAACACGCCGCGATTCTTCTCGTTGCGCACCAGCCCGGCCTGCTCCAGCGCACGAAACGCCTCACGCACCGGCCCGCGCGACACCTGCAGGCGGGTGGCCCATTCGGCTTCGTTGAGCTTGTCGCCGGGCGCCAGCTTGCCGTCGACGATGTGCCGTTCGATCTCGTCGCGCACCAGCGCCGTCAACGAATGCCGCCTGACCACTTCAATCCGGTCGCCTGCGTCAATTTCCATATTTTCGGTCATTTCGACAAAATTTGCCACATCAATGTGTGTGGTGTGCCGGCCTCGGCACACCTCTCGAAAAATCAGGAAACGTTGATGATCAGTCCGCGCGGCGACGCGGCACGCGGGCAGCAATCAGAAGCAGCGCGGCCAGCGACGCGATCAGCAGAATCAGCGACAGCGCGGAAGCCGGCAGGTAATAGCCACGTTCCACCTGCCCGACCACGACGATTGGCACCGTTGCAAAACCCGGCGGATAAACGGTAAGCGTTGCGCCCAGTTCACCCAGCGACAACGCGAAACCGAGCGCAAGCGATGCGCGGATCGCGGGCACCAGTTGCGGCAGCACGACGCGGCGCAGCACCATCGACGGCGGCGCACCGAGGCTCGCCGCAGCTTCGCGCAAGACGGTCAGTTCAGGCCGCAACGCAGCCGCCGCGCAGCGATAGCAGAACGGCAACACCAGCGCCAGCTGCACGAACACGACGATCGCAGCGGAACTCGACAGGTCGACCGGCTTCTTGTGATACGCGATCAGCACCGCGAGACCGAGCACGACGCTCGGCACGCCGTTGGGCACCATCGCAATCGTATCGACGAGTGCGCCGAGACCACGGCGATCGCGGCCTTCGAGCGCGAGCGCCAGCCACAGGCCGAGAATCGTGCCGAGAATCGCCACGCCGACGCCGATTTGCAGGCTGGTGACGAGCGCATCGAAATCGCTGCCGCCGAGACGTTCGAACCAGCGCATGCTGAAGCCGTCGGGCAGGATCGTGCCGGACCAGTGCGCCGCCACGCTGGACAGCGCGACCACGATCACCGGCAACACGAACAGCCAGAAGCACAGCAGCGCGGCGAAGCCCATGAACAGCGCGCCACCGAAACGCGCGAAGAGTCCATGCTGAACGGGCCGCGCGCGATGATGCACGGCGGGCAGCACGGTTTGATCGACATCGGACATTACTTCGCTCCTCTCACCTTGCGCTTGTTGACCTGGCGGTACAGCGCGTACAAGGACAGCGACATCGCGAGCATCACGACAGCGCCTGCGGCAGCAGTGGGCAGATCGAGATCGACGGTGGCCGAGCTGTAGATCGCCACGGGCAACGTGATCAGATGCGCGCTGCCGAGCACGAGCAGAATGCCGAACTCATTCAACGTCAGCAGGAAGCACAGGATCGTGCCCGCGGCGATACCCGGCCACGCGAGCGGCACGATCACGCGGAACGCGACCATCAAGCTATTTGCGCCGAGACTGCGCGCGGCTTCGATCAGCCGCATGTCGAGCATCGCGAACGACGCGAGCGTCGGACGCACCACGAACGGCGCGTAGAACACCACTTCCGCGAGAATCACGCCGCCGATGCCGAACAGAAAATCGAGCGGCGGCGATTCGAGATGAAACAGCCGCTGCAAGCCGATACTGACCGAGCCTTGCGAGCCGTACAGAAAGATCAGCGTGAACGCGACCAGGAACGACGGAAACGCCACGAACAGTTCCAGAAACCGCGTGACGAGACGCGCGCCCGGAAACGGCTTGAAGAACAGCAGCGATGCCAGCGCGACGCCAAGCAGCGATGCCAGCCCGGCGCTGGCGAACAGAATCCAAAGCGTCGTGCCGATCACGCCACTCGTTTCCGGGTTCTGGAAGAACGTCGCGTACGCGTGGAAGCTCAAACCGTGTGCGCCCGTCAGGCTCAGCAACACGAGGCGCACGAGAGGATAAATCACGAGCGGGCCGAGAATGACAACGGCGATGAACACCAGATGCCATTGCGACAGGCGTTCGCGCCGACGCTTCGCCGCTGCGTGCGCCGCGTGCGAAGCCGCCGACGCGGCGAGGCGCGCGTCGTTTGCGCCCGGGAGCGCGTCAGGGCTTGATAAGGACGACATCGTCTGCCTCGTAACGCAGGGAGATCCGCGCGCCCTTTTCGGGCGTCACACCAGTGCCGCGCTGCATCGATACCTGCACGGGTTCGTTCGGCATCGCGTCGAGGGCGACCTGCACGGCAAGCACCGAGCCATACCATTCGACCGTCGAAATCGTGCCGTGCAACTGGCCTTCGCCGAGCGGCACGATGCGCATCGATTCCGGACGCAGACAAGCGACGCGGTCGCGCTCGCTGTAGCGCGCATCGCCGAGTGCGAAGGCGATGCTCGGCGGCAGCAGATTGGCCGCGCCGAGATAACGCGCGACGAACGCATCGTTCGGCGTGTCGTACAGTTGCTGCGGCGTGCCGAGCTGCGCAATGTGGCCTTCGCGCATCAGCAACGTGCGGTCCGACAGCACGAGCGCGTCGTCCTGATCGTGCGTCACGCAGACGATGGTCAGATTCGGCAGGCGATCATGCAGCGCCTTCAGTTCGGAACGCACCGACGCGCGCAGATTGGCATCGAGTGCGGACAGCGGTTCGTCGAGCAGCAGCACATCCGGCTCGATCACGAGCGCACGCGCGAGCGCCACGCGCTGCTGCATGCCGCCCGACAGTTGCGCGGGCATCACGTGACCGGCGTCGCCGAGTTGCACGAGCTTCAGCGCGTCGGCCACGCGGCGCGCGATCTCCTTGCTCGGGATGCGTCGTGCGCGCAGACCGAACGCGACGTTCTCGAACACGGACAAATGCGGGAACAGCGCATAGTTCTGGAACAGCAGCCCCAGATTGCGCTTGTGCGGCGGCACATGCGTGAGATCGTGGCCAGCGACCGTCAGCGTGCCTGCCAGACCATCGGCCTCGATGAAACCGGCGATAAAGCGCAGCAACGTGGTCTTGCCGCAGCCGCTGCGGCCCAGCACGGTCAACAGTTCGCCGCGCTCGATCGTCAGCGACAGATCGTCGAGCACCGTGCGCGAGCCGAAGCGCACAGTCAGGTTGTCGATCTGCACGCCGCCCGGCGCGCCTGTCTGGGTGACGCCTTCCGCACGCGGCGTGGCGTCTAGCGCGCCCGAACCAGCAAGAGTGGTTACTGTGTTCACCGGGTCCATCCTCCTACGTTGGTGACTTTGGTTGGCGCACGCGTCCATGCATGCGCCAGAATGCTTGCGCGCGCGGCGTGAACAACGTTCCTGCGAACCTCACGCCGCGCTTCCTTCACATGCCTGAATTACTTCGGCTTGACGACTTCGAGCTGCTTGCCCGAATTGCCGATCACTTCGCTCTTCCAGCGAGCCGTCCAGTCAGCCTTCTTCGCCATCACCTGGTTCCAGTCGACGGGAATCAGCTTCACGCCAGAGATAGCCTGCTTGACGGCCGTGCCGTTCTTGCCCGACAGCGCCACGTCCGTGCGGCCCGGAATGCCGAAAATATCCGGCACCTTCGACTGCACTTCCGTCGACATCAGATAGTCGATCAGCTTCTTGCCTTCCGCCTGGTTCGGGCCGCCCTTGATCAGGCCGATTGCGTACGGCAGCTGGAACGTGGTCGGCTGGCCGCTTGCGTCGGCGGCGAGGAAGATCGGCTTGAGCGACAGGCCGCCGTTGGCTGCGTCGTCGAGATCCATCTGCAGGTCGCCGTTGGCCACAGCGATTTCATTGCGCGACAGCAGCACGTCGAGGTAACCCGTGCCCTTGGTGTGGAACTTGGCGCTCTGCTCGAGCTTCTTCAGGTAATCGAATGCCTTGTCTTCACCCATCAGCGACGTCGTCAGGATGATCACGGCCATGCCGTCGCCTGCCGTTGCCGGGTTCGAGTACGCAACCTTGCCGCTGTAATCCGGGTGCAGCAGATCCGCGAACGTCTTCGGCTGGTTCTTCACCACGTCCGGGTTGATCGCGAACGAGAAATAGTTGTTCACGAACGTCGCCCATGCGCCGTCCGATGCCTTCGCGATGGCGGGCACGTTCTTGTAGTTCGCGCTTTCATAGTTCTGCAGCAGGCCCGACTGGGCGGCTTGCTGGATGAACGGCGGCAGCGTGACGAGCACGTCGGCCTTGGGCGCGTCCTTTTCGACCGTCGCGCGGTTCACGACTTCGCCGCTGCCGGCCGTCACGATGTTGACCTTGACGCCTTCCTGCTTTTCGAACGCGGGGAGCACGTCCTTGTACAGATTTTCGAGACCGTCAGCCGTGTACAGCACGACTGCGCCCGCTGCGTGCGCGGACATCGCGCCGCCGAACGCCGCTGCCGCGACCAGCGCCGGCAGCAGTTTGCGCGCATAGCGACCAACGCGGCCCGTCGAGCGAAGGTGATCCGTCTTCTTCATGTCGCTCTCGCCAAAAGGCAAAAACCTGCGGGTAACCCGTTTAGTGGTGGTGTCCGGGCGGCGTTACGGGCACGCCGCCCGCCTGACTTCGCGGCCTGAGCCGCTGAGATTGCAGATTGCTGACAACTTTTTTTGCGGCGTTTGTGCCAAGGCATCCCTCCGACGATTACGCGTTGTTGAATGCCTTGCCTGAACGGGCACGGCAAGGATGGGCTTTTTTTGTGACACCGACGTGAAGATTCTGCCGATTTCCACAAAATGACACAAATAGCCAATAATATGCAAAGCAACGAGCGATACAAGCAATGCAATGTGCGTCCGCTACGACGCACCTGACCCATCTGAAGGAGGCTGTGTGATTCTTGGAAACGACCCGATCCTGCTTACGCCGGGACCGCTGACGACCTCGCCCGCAACGCGTCAATCGATGCTGCGCGACTGGGGATCGTGGGACGCCGCGTTCAACCGCATGACGCACAGCGTCTGCGCCGACCTCGTCGAAATCGTACATGGCGGAAATGACTACGTGTGCGTGCCCCTGCAGGGCAGCGGCACGTTCGCCGTCGAGGCGGCGCTCGGCACACTGGTGCCGCGCGACGGCCGCGTGCTGGTGCCGAACAACGGCGCCTACTGTGCGCGCATCATCAAGGTGCTGCAGCGCATGGGCATCGCGTATGTGGAACTGCCGCTGCGCGAAGACGAGCCGGCCAGCGCCGCCGCCATCGAAGACGCGTTCAACCGCGACCCGCGCATCACGCACGTTGCGCAGGTGCATCTGGAAACCAGCGCGGGGCTGCTGAATCCGCTCGACGCGATCGCCGCCGTCTGCAAGCACCACGGCAAGACGCTGATCGTCGATGCGATGAGCTCGTTCGGCGCGCTGCCCATCGATCTGCGCAACAGCGGCATCGACGCACTGGTGTCGGCCAGCGGCAAGTGCCTGGAAGGCGTGCCCGGCATGGGCTTCGTGATCGTGCGGCGCAGCGTGCTCGAAGCATGCGAAGGCCGTTCGCCGTCGCTCGCGCTCGATCTGTACGATCAGTTCGCGTACATGCAAAAAACCACACAATGGCGCTTTACGCCACCGACGCACGTGGTCGCGGCGCTGCGCACTGCCCTCGACCAGTTCATCGCGGAAGGTGGCCAACCGGCGCGCGGCGCACGTTACGTGCGCAACTACGCCGCGCTGGTGAACGACATGAAGGCGCTTGGCTTCGAAACCTTCCTCGCGCCGGAAGTGCAGGCGCCCGTGATCGTCACGTTCCACGCGCCGCGTGATCCGAAGTGGCAATTTGCGGCGTTTTATGCCGCCGTGCGCGATGCTGGCTACGTGCTGTATCCGGGCAAGCTGACGCAGGTGGAGACGTTCCGCGTCGGCTGCATCGGCGCGATCGACACGAACGAGATGCACAACGCCGTCGCCGCCATCGCACGGACGCTGGCGGATCTCGGTATCAGCGTGAAATAAGGGGAGAACGGGCAACGCGGCGCGCGCCACTCACGCAATCAGGATTTCCGGGCCGCGCGCCGTGATCGCCTTGGCGAGCGCGCGGTCGGGTGCCAGTTCCGTCACGACGTAGCGCGCCTTCTCCATCCCTTCGATACGCACGGGCGTCACGCGGCCGAACTTCGAATTGTCGGCGACGACGATGACCGTGTTGCCCGCGCCGATCATCCGGCTGCGCACTTCGGCCGCCATGCGCGAGTAGTCGGACAGATACGCGTCCGGCGTGATGCCGCCCGCGCCGATCAGCGCGAAGTCCGCGTGATAGTGCGACAGCTGGGTGATCGTATCGAGACCAAACGCAGCGTCTTCGTTGTCCGACAGTTCGCCGCCGAGCAGCGTCACGCGGTTGTCGTTGCGCCGGCCAAGCAGCAGCGCGATGCGCCAGTCGTTGGTGTAGACGCTCAGCCGGTGGCGATCGGTCAGCGCACGCGCGACGGCGTGCGTCGTGCTGCCCGAATCGATGATGACGGAAGCGCCGTCGGGCACCAGTTGCGCGGCGCGCTCGCCGATTGCGCGCTTGGCGCTGGCGTTGGCCGCGTCGCGCGTATCGAGATCCGGCTCGCGGCGGTCGCTCGACAGCGCGCCGCCGTGCGTCGTCACGATCAGGCCGCGCTCGGCGAGCGCGTTCAGATCGCGGCGGATCGTCTCGCGCGACACGTTGAGCTCGCGCACCAGTTCGGCGACCGACAGCGCGCCCGTCTTCGTGACCTTAGCCAGTATGTATTGGTGACGTTGTTCTGCCAGCATCTGTTGTCTTGGCCGCCGTCAGCGGCGAGCGTGTATTAGGGATTGGGCAAGCCCGCGCCGTATTGTATTACGCATGGACAACGGGCGCGGAAGTCGCGCGTAAAGCTGGACTGCGGGATGTCGGCTGACCGTCGGGGTATTGTCGGCGGATAGTAGGTCTATTCATGCCGCATGCGTCGAACGGCGCGTGCGATGTGCATCTGGATGTTCTGCGCGCCGCATCTTTGTTAATCTGAGCGGTCTTCTTCTCGCATCGCCGATGCGCGCCCGTAGAACGAACCGCCGATGCCGCCTCTGTTTCGCCGACTACGACTGCTGTTTCATGCGCTGCGCTACGGCGCGCGCCTCATCTGGCTCGCCGCGCCCGAGCATCACAAGCTGCACTGGATCGTCACGCTCGCGTCGCGCGTGCATGAATCGCCGGGCGGTCGCGCCGGCGTGCATCGCGCGCTGCCCAATCTCGGGCCGCTCGCAACCGCGTTTGCCGAGGCGCTCCAACGTCGCCCGGAACTCGCGACGGGCACGCTGCACGACGCCATTGATGCCGTCAGCCATCTCGAAGCGCCGCTGCCGCCGGAACAGGTCGAGCACGCGATTGCGGCTGCGCTGGGGCATCCCGTGTCGGCGCTGTTTGCGTCGATCGATCTGAAGCCCGCGCAAAACGGCTTTGCCGAGCAGACGCATATTGCGCGGCTGATCGAACCGGTCAACGGGCATCGCGATATCGCGATCAAGCTGGTGCGCGCCGCCCAGGTGCAGGAAATCGCCGACGAAGCCGCGCTGTTGCGTTGGGTCGCGCGCTGGATCGAAAAGCTTTCGAAGAACGCGCGGCAACTGAGGCTGCGCGCGCTCGCCGACACCTTCACGCAAGAGATCCTGCGCCGCTTCGATCTGCGCGCCGAAGCCGCAAACCTGAGCCAGACGGCGCATCACTTCGACGGCGACAAGCGTCTGGCGATCCCCGACGTGATCTGGGAACTCTGCACCGACCGCACGCTCGCGATGCAGCATATCGAGTCGCTGCCCGCGCTCGATCTCACGGGGCTGTCGGCGCGCGGCGTGAAGCTCGTGCCGCTGGCCGAGCACATCATCGAAGTCGTCACCGAACAGGCTTTCGAACATGGCTTCTTCCACGCGACACTCGATGCCGCGCGCGTGCGCGTCAGCATCGAACCGGACACGCTCGGGCGTATCGTGCTGGCGGACTTCGCGGTGATGTCGAGCCTGTCGTCGCAGGAACGCGAGTTTTTCGTGCATGGTGCGACCGCCCTGTTCGACCAGGATTACGGACGGCTCGCGCATCTGCATCGCGATTCCGGGCATGTGTCGCAGGGCACGCGACCGGAGAAGCTCGAAGCCGAACTGCGTACGCGCGCCGAAGCGCATTTCGCGCCGGAGTCGCATGAGCGCTCGGCGGGTGCGCTGTTCCATCATCTGCTGTTTGCCGTGCATCCGTTCGGCGGCGCCGTGCCGCCCCGTCTGGCTGCCGCGCAGCGCGCGTTCGGCCAGGCGGAAATGCTGGCGAACGCGCTGCATCCCGGCGTCGACTCCTGGAAAATCGCGCGTTCGGTGCTGGCCGGGCTGGCGCGCCGTGAATTCGACCATCGCGGCTGGATCAAGCACCTCGCGCAGGAGTTGCCGCATCTCGCGCATCTCGTGCCGCGCATTCCGCAGCTTGCCGTGCACTACCTGCAGCATCGGCATGACGTCACGCCCGTCAGGCAACAGGCACAACTGGTCAGCGACGTGCTGCTCGAATACCGGCGCACGCGCACGCTGCTGTGGGCCTGTACCGTCTGCGGCGGACTGCTCGGTGCGATTGCGGTGCTGCTCGCGTATTGAGCAGGGTTTCCGTTGTGCGCCCGGGTGATGCCCGGGATGCTCGTCGCGCCGAACACCTGGCGCGCTTCGCATTGCAGCTTCGAACAAGACGGCAGCCCACGCTCGCACCGATACTGCCGGCTTCGTGTCCGTAGCCCGAGTCATTCGATGCTCGTAGTTTTCAATGCCGTGATCTTTGTCGTGCTGTGGTCGACGGGTTTCGTCGTCGCCCGCGCGATCAAGCCTTACGCCGATCCCAATCTGTTCCTGCTGGCCCGCTTCAGCGGCACGGCGCTGCTGTTCACGACGGCGGCGCTGGTTGCGCGCGTCGAATGGCCGACGGGCCGCGCGCTCGGCAAGCATCTGCTCGCGGGTGCGCTGCTGCAAGGCGTGTATCTCGGCGCTGGTTACTGGGCCGTCGCGCAAGGGATGAGCGCGGGCATCATGGCGCTGCTCGGCGCGTTGCAGCCGCTGCTGACGGCGGCCGTCGCGGCGCCGCTATTCGGCGAGCGGCTGTCGGGGCGAGGCTGGACGGGCATGCTGCTTGGCCTCGCAGGCGTCGCGCTGGTGCTCGAACCGAAGCTCGCCTCCGCCACGGCGCCCGTCGCGTCGGAGAGTGCGGGCGGCGTGCCGGCATGGCTCGTGGTGAGCGTGTCGATTCTCGCCGTGTGTGCAATCACAGCGGGCACGCTGTTCCAGAAGACGTCGCTATCGAAAGCCGATATCCGGAGTGCCAGCGCCGTGCAGAACATCGGCGCGGCCGTCGTCGTGCTCGTGTTCGCGCTGGCGCTCGGCGAGCACCGATGGATTCCATCGCCTGCGCTGTGGATGTCGCTTGCGTGGGGAATCGTGATGCTGTCGGGCGTGAGCGTCACGCTGCTCGTGTGGATGGTGCGACGCGGCGATGCATCCCGCGCGACCGCGCTGCTGTTTCTCGCGCCGCCGCTTGCCGCGCTCGAAGGTTATGTCGGCTTCGGCGAAACGCTGACGGTTGTGCAGGTGGCGGGGTTCGTGGTCGCGCTGGTCGGGGTGTTGCTGGCGCGCTCGTAGTTGTGCTGCCTGAAGGCGCTAGTGCTGGCGCACTTCCGACGACCGAGCAAACACGCTTGTCCACCGCCAGCGGAAGCCTGGGCTACACGCGATCACCACCGCTAATCCGCCGTATCGGCATTCGCGGGCACCTTTGCGCGCACCTTGCTGCCCGGCGCAGGCGACCACACGGGCCGCGCCTTGCGCTGCGAATCGACGACAACGATGTAGCGCCCCGCCCACGGCGTCGCGACACGGTCCGAATGCAGCACCCACAGCGAGCGCCCACTGGCGACGAGCGCCTCGTACTCACGATCGAGCATGCCGTAGTGATCGAGGAACACGTTCAGCGACGCGGGAATCCGCACGCAGCCCTTCGAATGCCGGATGCCGAGAATCGGCTCGAGCTTGTCGGGATCGGTGGCATGCATCTGGAAACGCATCTGCGACATGCCGCCCTTGCCCCAGCCACGCTCGCCCTGCGCCCAGCCGAGATCGAAGATACGCATGTCGTGCTTGCCGTAGCCGCGGATGCCGTTCTGGTTCATCGTGCCTTCCGCGCGAAAATCCATGTTGTCGGGCGTGTGCTCGAACACGCCGAGCGGCGTGATGAAGTGATCGAACTGCCCTGGCCGGCCCGTCGCAACGGGCGACGCGCCGATCATCTGCCATGCGTCGGAAGGCACCGCGCGAAAGTAGATGAAGAGCGCCTGCACGTTTTCGTTACGGTCGACGAGTACCACGTACTCGCCCGACAGATCGCCAAGATTATTTTGCGCGAACGTCTGCTGCCGCCGTTCGCCGTACGCGCGCTGATCAGCGGCGGGCACTTTCAGGCGACGCGTCACAGTGCGTGCGAACGCATCGCGCATCAGCAGCGCGTGACGTGGATCGGCGTTGCCGGCGGCATCGCGCGTGGCGACTGCAGCGGAGGCATCGACGGCTGGATTGGCTGGGTCTTGCTGGGTGCCAGCGGCGGCATGTGCTGACGGCATGACGGAGGAAACGGCAAACGCCGCCGTGAGCGCAATCACGCGCGCCAAACCGGACGACGACATCCGTCGCCGCGCGCCGGATCGTGCGCGCGCCCGCGAGGCGATCCAATGAATCGCCATGCCCCCGTGATCACTGCGCAGCGTACCGCCCTGCGCAACCGCCCTCTCTCGTGCAGGCGGCGTGGTTAGCCTGTTCTCTTTTTTGCTGGTCATTGTGTTCGAACATCACTGCCTGTCGCCCAACCCGCGCAGCCGCTCGTGGCGTGCCGCCGGGCCTCTTCCAGCACGGAACATGATGCCCGTGCCGCGCTACGTGTCGTGACGAACCCATTGCCTTACACCGTCCAGCGCACGGTCCGCGACGGGACGGTTGCCGTATCGATCGACTTGCCGCGCCAATCGCCCAGCATGAGTTATGGGTATGCCACATTAAACCAGACAATGTGTGACAGCGCACCGGATTCCGCACTTCATGCAATCATCGAAGCCGTTATGTGCGCCCTTTGCGAGGAACCGGTAAATGGACCAGCAACAACGCGCCGCCCGCCAGCGGCAGATCGCAGCAGAACTGCATGTCGCCGATACGTTCGACGCCGCGCTCGAAATCGAACGGCGCGTGACATTTCTCGCGGACTATCTCCGCGCCGGCGGACTGAGTGCGTACGTGCTCGGCATCAGCGGCGGCGTCGATTCGTCGACGGCGGGAAGGCTCGCGCAACTCGCCGTCGAGCGTCTGCGGGGCGCGCAATACGAGGCCCGCTTCGTTGCGATGCGTTTGCCCTATGGCGTCCAGCATGACGAAGCGGACGCGCAGCACGCGCTCGCATTCGTGCGCCCCGACGAGACATTGACCGTCGACATCCGCCCCGCCGCCGACGCGATGCTCGCCTCGCTCCACGCGAGCGGCCTGCCGTTCGTCGATGCCTCACAACAGGATTTCGTGCACGGCAACATCAAGGCGCGCCAACGGATGATCGCGCAGTATGCGGCGGCGAGCGCGCGGCGCGGCGTCGTGATCGGCACGGACCACGCGGCGGAATCGGTGATGGGATTTTTCACGAAGTTCGGTGACGGCGGCGCCGACGTGCTGCCGCTCGCGGGCCTGACCAAGCGGCGTGTCCGCGCGCTGGCCGTAGCATTGGGCGCGAGCGGCGAGCTCGCACACAAGGTGCCGACTGCCGACCTCGAAATGTTGCGCCCTCAACGTCCTGACGAGGACGCGTACGGTATCCGCTATGACGACATCGACGATTTTCTGGAAGGCAAGCCGGTGAGCGAAAGCGTGTTCGATACCGTCATGCGCTTTTACGACAGCACGCGCCACAAGCGCGCGCTGCCTTATACGCCGTTCGACTGAAAGGCCATTCGACTGAAAGCGCGCCGGGTGAACGCGAATGCAGGCGTGGGCTACTTGCGCGGCGGCGTTTCGTCGCCGCCGAACGGCACGGCGCTCACCTGCAGCGCGACGCCGTCCAGCTGCTTGCCGTTGAATTGCTGCGCAATAGCCTCGGCGACGTAAGCTTCCTCGGCTTCGACATCGACTTTCGCGTACGCGTTGGGCGTGCCCTGTTCGAACACTTCGATGTCTTTTGCGTAGTGACCGAGCTCATGGGCGAGAAAATCACGCACTTCCTGCTCGGAACAGGACTCGGGAATGTTCCACACGATGATCTTCATACGCGCCACGCTCCGGATAGATGGTGGTCTTGCTGCCGCCCGCCATGCAGGTTGCATAAGCAGTGCGTTTTGCCTTGAAGCCGTGCTGTCTTGTGTGTAACTGAGCGTAGCCAGATTCGTGCCTCGCAACAATGCAAGGCGCGCCGATAGCTGCGCTCACACGGGAGGCAACCGGCTCAGTCCGCGTTCTCCACATTCGCCGCGCTGACCCACCATGCCATTTTGCCCTGCGGCACATGCACGAGCACGGCGGAAGGATCGGCAACGCCGTCATCGGCGATCGCGCAGACATCCAGACCGTCCGGCAGACGCTTGACCGTGCCTGCGTCCTGGAACAGCGCGAGACGGTTCGCGTCGAGCGGACGCAGCTGACTGTACACGTCGTAGCTGATCGCGCCCGGCGTGTCGCCGCGAATCTGCAGTGCGTCGGCCTTGCCGCATGGCGACGCTGCCAGCGCCGCGTGACTCGCGACGAGGCAGCCGAGTGCCGCGACAGCAGCGATGAGGGATTGCTTCATGAGGTTCTCCAGAGTGTGACGGTTTGCCGCGAATTCGGTACGAGTCCGGCGCGAGTTTTGCGCCTGCTTTTCGTCATCGACGGCGCACGGGAAGATCGAAAGGCTCTACGACGATGCTGCCGCGCCTCGGCTGAGACGCAGCGTCAAGCTCAAATTCCGGCTCAAGGTCCGTCGTTGCCGAGCAGCGCCACGCCGGGATCGGCGTCACACGGCGCACTGCTGAAGCCCGAATAATGCGCAGACCAGTTTCCGGCGATGGCCGACTGCGCCTCCGTCAACGACATACGCCCTTCGCACACGCAACGCTTGAGCTTCGCCGTCAGCAATTCCTTGCGACGCTCGCCCGTATGCCCGCCCCACGGCAGCAGGTCGAGATTGTCAGGCGCATCCGGCGAGCCGCCCAGCACGATTGGCACGCGACGGTCCAGCGCGTAACGCGTGCCATGCCCGGCATCGATACCGCGTTCGGCAAGCAGCCGGTCCTTGTGCTCCATCATGTCGTCGAACGGTGGCGATACTGTGTCGGCGTAACCAGGACGGCAGATCGTATTGGCGATGTTCTGCTGTGTGACCCGTTCATCGAGCATCGATGCGTCTTGCGCAAACAGGGCCGCCGCATGCATGTACAAGCCCGCCGACATCGCGGCGAGCATCACCCTGCGCAGACGCGGCGCTCGCACGAAGCCCATGACGCGGCGTGCGTCACGGACTTTTAGATCGATTCGACGGATGCTGTGCGCCGGATTGAGCGCGTTCACCTTCCCTTCGTTCATTAATCAGCGCGCCTTTGGATTGCGCGGAAGAGTTAATTCGCAAGGCAATTAAAACACATCCGGGACGCATGACGTAAATACTGCCCGATTGAATCGCTTCAATTTTTCGATGCTGGCAGCATGAGGGCATCGCAATGGCACTGCGATGCCCTCCCGAAAAGAGTCTGGGCGACGTGAAAAAACGGCGCCATGACTCAAGTCAAAACCCATGCGGTCAATGCATCTTCGTGGCCGTGAGCGCCGGCAAGGCACGTACGCGTCCGAGCGCTTCCGTATTGGTCACCGCCTTTTCGTACATCGCCGAAAGATCGGCCTTCAATGCCGTGCGCGAGCCGCCGTCGAGATACACCATATGCCCCGACGGATAGAAGCGCGCCGACAGGTTGTCCCTCACCTGCTGGCTGACGAGCGGCATCTGCTGCAGATCGAGCACCGTCTGGTAGAACGGCGTGACGAAGTCGTAAAAGCCATTCGCCGACAACACCTTCAGATCGACGTTGAGCGCCATCACGGCAGCAAGATCGCCCGCCGTGTACAGAATGATGTTGCCCTTGCTGTCGACGCCCTTCTGTTCGCCCGTCGGATCGATATGGCTGAAGTCCCAGTACTTGAAGGCCTGATCGTTCAGATCGGTGAACGCCGAGTTCGATGTGAACTTCAACTGCTCGTTCAGATAGACGTTCCACATGGTCGTGTAGACGCCCGTCACGGCCGTCATGGTCGGATCGTTGCCGCCCGAGTTCGGATCGATCTTGCCCGCGATGCCTGTTTCGATGGCCGTCACGCGCCCGTCGTAAGCGCCGAGCGCGAGTCCTTTCGATTTCAGCAAGGTAGTCAGGAATAGCGAATTGCCACGGCTGTCGTACCCGGCAATATCGAGGCTCCACGCCAGCAGCGTGGTCTTGTCGATACCCGTGTATTCGCTGAGCTTTTCGACCACCGCGCTATCTGTGGTCGGAAACTTGCGCAGCGCGTTCAGGTAATCCGTGCGCGCGAACTGCGCGACCTCTTCGGCAAACTGGCCGAGATCCGTGGGCCGCGGCGCGACGCCGAGCTTCTTGTGATACCACGCGTCAGCGGCCGCCGTGGGCAGCGCGCCGACAGGATTGCCCGACTGCGTGTAGTCGAGAATCGACGATTGCAGCGTGATGCCGTTCAGATCGACGCCGTCTTCGTGCAGCTTGTACGCGAGCACGCAACTGCGCGCTGTGCCGTACGACTCGCCGAACAGGAACTTCGGCGAATTCCAGCGGTTGTTCTTCGTCAGATAGCGCTTGATGAACTGCTTGATCGAGTCCGCGTCCTGATCGACACCCCAGAAATCGCGGTTCTTGCGCGGCGCGACGGCAGCTGAATAGCCCGTGCCGACCGGGTTGATGAAGATGAGATCGCTTTTGTCGAGCAGGCTGTCCGGGTTGTCTTCCATCTGATACGGCGCGGGCGGCGTGAAGCCCGGCATCGACGTCTTGATGCGGCGCGGCGCGAACGATCCCAGCAGCACGAATACCGACGACGAACCCGGCCCGCCGGTATAGAAGAACGTCACGGGACGCGTCTCTTCCTTCTGGGCGTCCTGCGTGAACGCGACGTAGAACATCTTCGCGCTCGGCAGCGAGCTGGACGGGTCGACCGTCACCAGATGGCCGGCCGTTGCCGTGTAGTTGATCTTCTTGCCGCCGATCGTGATGGAATGCTTTGTGATGGCGGCATTCTCGCTGCTGTCGGTGACAGAGTCATCGGGCCCGTTGCCGTAGGCGACGGGATCGAAGAACGGCTGGTCGCCGGCCTTGTGCGGCACGCTCGCAGCCGATGCTTCCGGCTTGGCGTGTGAGTTGTGAGGCGACTGCGTGCTGCCGGAAGCTGATTCTGTATTCGTCATGATCGCTCCATCGATTGCCTGTACGTGTTGCCCACTATTGCGATGCGCCCATTGCCGCCAGAAGCGCCTCCGGACCACGAACGCCCGCTCTTCAGACTATAAAGCCGCCGCCACCTTCACACCATTGGGACTGCCCAATCCCGTGCAGGCGTCCCACCCCGTGGTCGCGGTGTAACTGCCGTTGTTGCCCTGCGTGATGTCGTTGCACGCACCCGCCGCCTTGTACAGCTTCGGATTGACGAAGCCGACGGGCGAGCCTTTCGCGCCGTTGATGCGCGCGATCAGCGCGGCCCACAGCGGCGCGACGGCGCTGGTGCCGCCAACCACCGTGTTGCTGCCGTCGACGATCACGTCGTAGCCGGTCACCGGCGAGGCGTCGCCCGCCACGTCCGGCACGCCGCGCCCTGTCAGCGCCTGCTTGCCTTGCGTTCCCGAGGCCGACAGGCCTTGCTGCCAGGTCGGCACGGGGAACGTGCCGCTCACGCCGCCGCCCGTTGCGCCGCCATTCGCGCCGTCGTTCCACACCACTTCATGCGACACGGTTTGCCCGGAACCCTGCAGCCGGGTGCCGCCGCACGCGAGCACGTACGGGCTGGACGCCGGAAAGTCGACGTGATTGCTGCCGTCGCTCACGCCGTCGCTCGAACCGCTGTCGCCCGATGCCGCGCAGACCGTCACGCCGACGGCGGCAGCCGATTGCAGGACGTCGTTGAACGCGTTCATGGACTGCGCGGTCCACACGCTTTCAGGCGCACCCCAGCTGATCGAAATCACCGACGGCTTGTGGGTCTTGTCGTGCACCGCCTGGCTGACGGCGTCGATAAAGCCGGCATCGCTATTGGTGGTGAAGTAGACCGCGATGGTGGCGGCCGGCGCAATCGCGCCAGCGATCTCGATATCGAGCGTGACTTCGCCGTCTGGTCCGTTCGCGTCGCCGGTCGGCTTGTTGCCGCCCTGATCGACACCGACGGCGACCACCTTCGGCTTGCCCACGCCGAGGCTCGAGAAATATTTGTCGAGATCCGCCGCGTTGTAGCCGCCGCCCAGTTCGATGATGCCGATGCACTGGCCGCTGCCGTCGCCCTGCGGGAAGTGATACAGCGATGCGAGCTGCAACGGAGTAAACGACGACGCCTGCCGCGCCTGCGCCGGCTCGAACGGCGGACGGATGCGGAAATGCGGACGCGCCTGCGGGCGGTCGTCGAGGCCGAGCACGGCCTTTACGACGCCGTGGAGATCGTCGGGCACGCTGATCGTGCCCGTGCGGCCACGGAACTGGCCCATCGAGTGATGCTCGTAATTGTGGAGCTGCACGTCGAACGCCTGCTGGAACTGGTCGATCCGGCCACTCAGCGTGACGGTGCGCGACGACGCGTCTTCGCGCACCACCGACAACCCATGCTGCGCGGCGAACGCCTTCAGCTTTGCAATATCTTCCGCCGCGGCGCCGAAGCGCTGCTCGAGTTGTTCGCGCGTAAGCGGCTTTGCATCTGCCGCGCCCGATTCGATTTTCTTCATCAGCTGCGCGAACTGCTGTTCGTCCTTGCGGCGCAGCACGACAACGACCTGAATCGTTTCAGACGGGTCGCACTGCGCAATCACCTTCGAACCGGGTGCGAGCGTGCGCTCGCTGCCGGGCAATGGATGCTTCGTCATGGTTGCGAATCCCCCTGTGTTGACTGGAGTGCACTTGCTCGATCTGATGCAACGGACAGGCGCCCGGGAGCGCCGTCGCGCCCGCTCGCCTCGCCCGTCACAAACGCGCGACGAATGAGCGTTACGAGGTAGCGACATCCGTCCGACCAATCGATTCAAACACAGTTCCAGCACATCCGACACCTGGCCGATCGGCTAGCTTCCGGCCCACGTCAAATCGGCGATACGATGCTCCAGCAGCTTTTACGCTGTTGCGTTACGCTATGCGACCGCGTGCCAGAGAGCACGCGAGATCCCAAGAATTCGAGGACTTTCCATGACCATCTCGATGTATCAGGCATCCATCCCCGTGCTGATCCGCGGCCTCACGAACCTGCAGGTCATTCTCGGCAAGGCTCAGGCGCACGCGGCGGCAAAACAGATCGATCCGTCGGTACTCACGGGCGCGCGCCTCTTTCCGGACATGCATCCGCTGGCTCGCCAGGTGCACATCGCAACGGATACGGCAAAAGGTTGTGCCGCGCGGCTGGCCGGCGTCGAAGCACCGAAATTCGACGACGTCGAATTCACGTTCGACGAACTGCATGCGCGCATTCAGAAAACGATCGATTATCTGAAGGAGTTCAACGCCGCCCAGATCGACGGCTCGGAAGAGCGTGCGGTCACGCTGAAGATGCGCAGCGGCCCGGTAGAGTTCACCGGCCAGTCGTACCTGCTCGGCTTCGCCATGCCGAACTTCTACTTCCACGTCACGACGGCGTACGACATCCTGCGCCATAACGGCGTGGAACTCGGCAAGCTCGACTTCCTCGGCAAGCCGAACTAAGCCAGTCGGAATTCAGGCAAGACATGACGCGAACCGGCTGCGGCTGGTTCGCGGTTTGCGGTTCGGGGTTTGCAGTAAAAGGCTGTCGCCAACACAGTTCGAGCGGAATCAGATACGCGGCTGGAACGCAATCACGCCCATGCCCGCCAACGTCAGCGCGACGCCCGCGAGATCCCACGCACTCGGACGCACGTGGTCGACACACCAGAGCCACAGGATCGCCACTGCCACATAAACGCCGCCATAAGCCGCGTAGACGCGCCCCGCCGCCGTGCCATGAAGCGTCAGCAGCCACGCGAACAGCGCGAGACTGAGCGCGCCCGGCAGCAACAACCATGCAGAGCCGCCTTCCTTGAGCCAGCGCCACGGCAGATAGCAGCCGACAATCTCGGCGATGGCGGTCACAACGTAAAGCAACAAGGTCTTCATCGGTAAGGGTCGAAGTGATCGGTCGAGGCGTGCTGCACGGGGTTTAGCCGCGCAGTCTATCGCTTTTATTAACACAATCACTTGGCCCGACGCCGCCGCGCCGTGCGACAGTCCGCTTTCACCTTCCATTCAACCGATTCCGAGCACGCCAGCATGAGTGTCAAATCGCCCTGTATCGACGTCTGCAAGTTCGACAGCAAGACCGGCTATTGCGTTGGCTGCCTGCGCACGAAGGAAGAATGCAAAGGCTGGAAGAAGATGAAGGACAAGCATCGCCGCAAGGTCATCGACCAGAAAGCGGAACGCGTGGCGCTGATCCGTAAATAGGTCGGCGCCACCCGCCGACGCGCGTCAATCGAGCGAAAGACGCAGCGCGAAGCCGATCAACGCGGCCGAAAACGTCCAGCGCTGCACAGACTGCGCGAGCGGATGAGCGCGCACCCAACCCGCAATCCGCGCGGCGCCGATCGCGTAGATCGCATCGAAGCACGCGCCGAGCGCAACCAGCACGACACCCAGTTCGACCATCTGCCACGCCACGGGCCCCGCCTCCGGACGCACGAACTGCGGCAACAGCACCGAACAGAACAGCAACGCCTTCGGGTTCAGCAGATTCGTGAACAGGCCTTTGACGAACGCTGTCCGCAATGCGCCGTCATCGGCGGTTTGCGCGCCGGTCGACGGAATGGCGAACATCGGCGAACGGAAAATCTGCACGGCCACCCACGCGAGATAACTCGCGCCGCCGTAGCGCACCACTTCGTAGAGCCACGGCGCATTGCGCAGCAGCGCGGCGACGCCGCAGGCGGACAACGTCACATGCCTCGCGCGCGACAGACCCCGCCCGACGGCCGCTGCAAAACCGTTGCGCGCGCCGCGCCCGATACTCGTCTGCAGCACCAGCGCCATGTCCGGGCCAGGCAGCGCAAACACCACGACGAGCGCCGTGACATACATGATCAGAAGATGAGCGGAAATCATGGTGAACCTCACATATCGAGGCACTCATGATGCACTCGGGATACGAGCGAATGCTGGCGATTTTCGACTTCAACGATACGCGTGCTGGCGGATTGCACTACAATTTCTACAAACTCAGATGCTTTCCCCTCACCATGAATGATCTCGATAAAACCGACCGTGCGATCCTTGCTGCGCTTCAATCGGATGGACGCATGTCCAACGCCAAACTCGCCGACACCGTCGGTCTGAGCGAAACGCCCTGCGCGCGGCGGCTGAAGCGGCTCGAAAACGACGGCTATATCGACCGGTATCGCGCGATGCTGTCGCGCTCGGCGCTCGGATTCGGCGTGGTCGCATTCGTCTACGTCCGCTTCGCGGTGCACGACCGCCCGACTGCGACGCGCTTCGAGCGCGAAGTGCTGGCGATTCCGCGCATCCTGTCGTGCCACAACGTCTCGGGCAGCGCCGACTATGTGCTGCAAGTCGTCGCGCGCGATCTCGACGATTACGGCACCTTCATGCGCGACGAGCTGCGCAGCTTGCCGGGCGTGACATCGGTGGAATCGTCGCTGTCGCTGCGCGAGGTGAAGGCGAACGGCGGCCTGCCATTGGCCTGAGCGGATCACGACGGCGAAATGGGCGGCGAGTGGTGGTGGAGTCGTGGCATAGTGAGCGCCTCGCCGACATACGGCACGACGAAACACGGAGCACTGGCATGGACCACGCAGCGGCGCGAGCCGAAGAATCTCGCGCAATGGAGCGCGTCCTGAACGCAACGAAACAGGTGCAGACGGCCTTTACCGCGCTGCAGTCGCAATTCCCGCCCGCTGGCAGCGGCAAGCCCTCGCAGATCGCCCTGCAGACCTTCGACGCCGCCTTGCAGGAACTCGAAGACGCACAAGCCGCCTTTGATACGCTGCTCAACGATCTGCTTGACGGCAATCGTTGAACGAACTACCCGCCGGGCGCTGAAGACGCCCGGCACAATGCGCGCGCGACGGACGAAGCATGACCTCGGGCGCGCGCCGCGGCGATTCCGGAGGCTTAGCCCAACAGACAGTTAGTTGCAGTTTCGGCTTGCCGGCAATCATCACTTAGGTGAATGCCCGCAGATTCACCAAATAAACTTCAGAAATAGTCCACCCGTCGCTAATCTGACTTCACCTCTCGAACGCGGTGAAGCATGCAATGGCGGAACTCTATCTGGTACGGCACGGCCAGGCGTCGCTGGGCGCCGACGACTATGACCAGTTGTCGGACACAGGCGAACAGCAAGGCATCTGGCTCGGCGAATACTTCGCGCAGCGCGAGATCACATTCGATCGCGTGATGACGGGCACACTGCGCCGCCACGCGCAGACGGCCGACGCAATCCGGCGCGGCCATCCCGCGCTACCGGCCGAAACCGAGATCCACGCCGGTCTCGACGAATACGACTTCCACGCGCTATTCCGCGCACTCGACGACAGACACGCCGCACTAGCCGAACGTGCAGCCCATAGCCCGCGCGATTTCTTCAAGGCGCTGCGCGAAGTGCTGCAACTGTGGTCGGAAGGCGCGCTCGATGGCCGTGCGCCCGAAACCTGGCAAGCCTTCCAGCAACGCGTCGCCGATGCGCGCGCCGCCATCCAGCACGGCGGCGGACAGCGCGTGCTGGTCGTCAGCTCGGGCGGTGTCATCGCTGCGCTGACGCAGCAGGTCCTGCAAGCGCCCGCTACGACGGCCATCGCGCTGAACATGCAGATCCGCAATAGCAGCGTGAGCCATTTCTTCTTCAATCGCGACACGCTGAACCTGTCGAGCTTCAACGGCATCGCCCATCTCGACAGCGTGTCTCGCCGCGCGTTTCAGACCTACGGCTAACCGCCTCGAAAGCCCCGGACTCCATGACCCTCGATCACCACGACACCTCGCTCGATCTCGACCGGCTCGCGCACTATCTGACGCAACACGTCGCGAATTTTCGCGGTCCGTTGTTGCAGGCGAAGAAGTTTCCCGGCGGCCAGTCCAATCCGACCTATCTGCTCGATGCGCAGAGCGACCGTTATGTGCTGCGTCGCCAGCCGCCTGGGCAGTTGCTGAAATCGGCGCATGCCGTCGATCGCGAATTTCGCGTGCTCAGCGCGCTCGCCGATACGCCCGTGCCCGTCGCGCGTGCGTGGCATCTGTGCGAGGACCGCGACGTGATCGGCAGCATGTTCTATGTGATGAGCTACGAGGAAGGCCGCATCTTCTGGAACCCGGCGCTGCCCGACGTGGACCGCGATGCGCGGCGCGACTACTACGCGTCGATCGTAAAGACGCTCGCCGCGCTGCACGATGTCGATCCGGAAGCGGTTGGACTCGCTGACTATGGGCGTGCGGGCAACTACTTCGAGCGTCAGATCGGCGTCTGGACGAAGCAGTATCGCGCCGCCGAAACGCAGCGTATCGACGCGATGGAAGCGTTGATCGAATGGCTGCCTGCGCACTGCCCTGCCGACACAACGCGTGCGTCGCTGGTGCATGGCGACTTCCGCATCGACAACCTGATCTTCGCGAACGACGCACCACGCGTGCGCGCGATTCTCGACTGGGAACTGTCGACGCTCGGCAATCCGCTCGCGGATCTCGCGTACTTCTGCATGTGCCTGCGGCTGCCGTCGCAAGGGCATATCACGGGTTTGCGCGGTCAGGACCGTGCTGCCCTCGGCGTGCCTGAAGAAGAAGCAATCGTGGCTCAGTATTGCGCGCTGCGCGGACTGCCCGCCATCGACAACTGGCCGTTCTATCTGGCGTTCAGCTTTTTCCGGCTTGCATCGATTGCGCAGGGCGTGAAGGCGCGTGCGATGCAAGGCAATGCATCGAGCGCGGACGCGCACGCGGTTGGCGGCATGGTCGAGCCGCTGGCGCAGCTTGCGGCTGAACTGATCGCCTGAAGCATTACGACATTCATCGACAGAAAACATGAAGGAGACAACCTTGAGCACGAACCTTTTCGACCTGACCGGCCGCATTGCACTCGTGACGGGCGCAAGCCGTGGCATTGGCGAAGCGATTGCAAAGTTGCTCGCGCAACAGGGCGCGCATGTGATCGTATCGAGCCGCAAGCTCGAAGAATGCGAACAGGTCGCGCTGGATATTCGCGCAGCAGGTGGAAGCGCCGAGGCTTTTGCATGTCACGTCGGGCGCATGGAGGATATCTCGGCAGCCTTTTCGCATATTCGCGAGAAGCACGGGCGGCTAGACATTCTCGTGAATAACGCGGCAGCCAATCCCTATTTCGGACATATCCTCGATACGGATCTTGCTGCCTATAACAAGACCGTCGAAGTGAATGTGCGCGGGTACTTCTTTATGTCGGTCGAAGCGGGCAAGTTGATGAAAGAGCATGGACGCGGTGCGATTGTGAATACCGCGTCTGTGAATGCGCTTCAACCGGGCGACAGGCAAGGCATCTATTCGATTACCAAGGCGGCCGTTGTCAACATGACGAAGGCATTTGCCAAGGAGTGTGGGCCGCTTGGAATTCGCGTGAATGCGCTATTGCCTGGATTGACCAAAACCAAATTTGCTGGTGCGCTGTTCGAGAACAAGGAGATCTATGAGCACTGGATCAAGAACATTCCATTGCGGCGACATGGTGAACCGCATGAGATGGCAGGAACGGTTCTCTATCTTGTCTCGGATGCGGCCAGTTATACCAATGGCGAATGTATTGTCGTAGATGGAGGTTTGACGGTTTAAGGCTTTCTTCTGCTGCAGTGCTTTTTTATCGGCAAAAGCAGCATCAAAACCGTCACCTCCAAACCCAGGAACACACACATCATGAATTTCAGCTACTCCCCGAAAGTCGAAGATTTACGTCGACGCGTCAGCAGCTTTATGGACGAGTACATTGTCCCGCGCCACCGCGAGTGGCTCGACGCCGTCCACGCCGGTCAATTCCCGCCGCCTTTCATGGAAGAACTCAAGGCTAAAGCGAAAGCAGAAGGCTTATGGAATCTCTTTCTGCCGCACCTGAAAGACGACGAACCCGGCACACGGCTCACTAACCTCGAATACGCGCCATTGGCAGAAATCATGGGCCGCATCTCCTGGGCGCCCGAGGTCTTCAACTGCAACGCGCCGGACACCGGCAACATGGAGTTGCTGCATATGTTCGCCACGCCTGCACAGCGCGAACAATGGCTGACCCCGCTGCTAAACGGGGAAATCCGCTCGGCGTTCGCGATGACGGAACCCGACGTCGCATCATCGGATGCCACCAACATCACCACGTCGATCCGCCGTGATGGCGACGACTACGTGATCAACGGCCGCAAATGGTTCATCACGAATGCCGCGCATCCGAACTGCAAGATCTTCATCGTGATGGGCAAGACGAACCCGGACGCGGAATCGCACCAGCAACAAAGCATGATCCTCGTGCCCATGCACACGCCCGGCGTGAAGGTAGTCCGCAATATCCCGGTGATGAATCACGTCTCGCCCGAAGGCCATTGCGAAGTGACCTTCACCGACGTGCGCGTGCCCGCCGCGAATCTGCTCGGCGAAGAAGGCAGCGGCTTCGCGCTTGCTCAGGCGCGCCTCGGTCCGGGCCGCATTCACCATTGCATGCGCTCGATCGGCGCCGCCGAACTCGCGCTCGAACTGTTGATCGAGCGCGCGCAGGCACGCAAGACGTTCGGCAAGCATCTGCATCAGCACGGCACCGTCGGCGAATGGATCGCGAAGTCGCGCATCGAAATCGATCAGGCACGCCTGCTCGTGCTGAAAACAGCATGGCTTATCGATGAAGTGGGCGCCAAGGCGGCCCGCAAGGAAATCTCGATGATCAAGGCAATCGTGCCGCAACTGCATACCAACGTCTGCGACCGCGCGATGCAGGTGTTCGGCGCGATGGGCGTCAGCCCCGATACGCCGCTCGCCGATCACTGGACCTGGGGCCGCGCGCTGCGCTATGCCGATGGTCCCGATGAAGTGCATCTGCAAGCCATCGCACGCATGGAGATCGCGCAGGGCAAGGAGAAGACCGGGACATCGGCTACGTATCTGACGGCGCCGCTGCGCGATTGAACGCGCCGTGATTGCACGAGGGCGCATCGTCGCGTAACCCGTCGCTTATGATGTCAGGCTGCGCAACCGGGGTTACCTGAGACCCGAAGCCGCGTTTAAGCGCCAGTGAATCCACACGATGCGTCCACCCAAACTCGACCTGAACCTGTTCGTCGTATTCGAAGCGATCTACGACAAGCGCAATCTCACGCGTGCCGCGGAAGTGCTGTTCATCACGCAGCCCGCCGTCAGCAATGCCCTCGCGCGCATGCGCAAGGCGTTCAACGATCCCCTCTTCGTCAGCACGCCCTCGGGCATGGTGCCGACGCCGCTGGCCGAAAACATCATCGGCAGGGTGCGTGAAGGGCTGCAACTGCTGGAGACGAGTGCAACGGAAGGCGACGTGTTCGTGCCCGCCGCGTCGGAGCGCACCTTCCGCCTCAGCATGCCCGACCTGACCGAGGCCATCCTGCTGCCCGCACTCGGCGAAGTGCTCCAGCAACAGGCGCCCGGCATGCGCATCGAAAGCTATTTCACGCCGCGCAACGAAGTGGCCGCCGCGCTCGCAACGGGCAAGATCGATTTCGCCATCGACGTGCCCCTGATCGACGATCCCCAACTCCATCAGATGCCGCTCGGCAGCGACCGCTACGCATGCATGCTGCGCCACGATCATCCGTTCGCGGGCGACACCCTCACCATGGACGACTATCTCGCGCTCGGCCACATTCAGGTGTCGAGCCGCCGTCAGGGCAGCGGCCTCGTCGATGCCGAACTGAACAAGCTCGGCAAGCGCCGGCAGCTGCAGATGCGCGTGCAGCACTACATGGTCGCACCGCTGATCGCGCTGCGCACCGATCTCGCGCTCACCGCGCCTGTCCAGCTGCTGCAACGCTACGACGCGCGCATTCTCGAACTGCCGTTCGCGCTGGCAGAGCTCGAATGGCACTTGTACTGGCATCGCAGCGGCGAGCAGGATCAGGCGAACCGCTGGGTGCGCGGCGAGGTCATCAGGTTGATGAAAGAAATGAGCGGTCCAGCTTGAGCCTGGTGCGCAGACACGAACGCGCGCCGCAGGACAGTAACGGCGGCGGCAACATCTGGTAAGGAAGGGCCTGTTTTCGGGGCTGTTCACCGTATTGGAAACAGCCTCTTGCGGCGATCATCGCTTCAATCCGCAGGCGCGCGTGCGCGCTGCGCAACGACCTGAGCGAATCATCGACGTAGAGAAAGACGTGAATACCTTGTTCGCACGAACGGTACTGTTATCGGTGGCGATGTTGCTTGCCGTGCATCTCGGTTATCGGCTGCTCGAGTCCGTTTCTTTAGCCGCCGACGACTCCCCTTTGAGCGCATCTGCCGGCGCGCCTCAAACGGATGCGTCCTATGCCGCGCGCGAAGACACTGTCCTCGATGCCAGCGACACCACGGGCATCGGCCCAGCCGTATCGATCCGGCCGCATATCGTCGATCTCGGCGCGCCCGTTGCGCCGAGCCTGCGCGCCGCCGTGTGGCCCGGCGCGCGGCTGCCCGCTTCGGCGAGCACGCTCGCGCTAACCGACACGACCGAACCCGATAGCTGGGACGACACGCCCGACACACCGTTCGCGTTCGCGTACGACACGCGCTTCGCTCCCCTGATCCTGTCGCTGCCTGCCGCGTTGATCGCGTTGTGCGCCTACTGGCTCTGCCAGACGCGCCGCAACCTGCGCGAACTCGCGACGCTGGCGCGCAGCGCGGACGCGGGCGGCGCGGCGTTGCGCGCGCCCGATCGCGGCACGGGCGAACTGCGGGTGGTCGCCCGCGCGCTGAACGACCTGATGGGCCGTCACAGCCAGGCATTAGATGAACAGTCGACAGCGCTTGCCGCGTTCTCGCGGCAGATCGACGCGCGCGTCGCCCGCCTGCGCGCGCGGGCGCTGAACGTCGCGCAATGGCATAAGCGCGTGGGCTTCATCGAAGATATCGATCTGTTCTCGAACGTCGCGCGTCAATTCGTCGACGTTGCGGGACGCGGCGACATGCAGGCGGCACGCGTGTGCGTCGATGCGTGGCTGCACGACCGCTTCGTGCACGGCGCCACGCTCGACGACGCGAAGATCGTGCTGCGGCTCAACGCGGGCGCCGACTTCACACTGCCGCGCAACGCGCTGGAGCGGCTGGTAGGGAATCTGGTCGGCAATGCGCTCGCGCACGGCGCGCCGCCCATCGAAATCTGCACGACGCGCGGTCTGCGCACGTGGATGCTGAGCGTGCGCGATCACGGCAAGGGCATCCACGAGTGCGATCTTGCCGCGGCCATGCGGCCGTTCGTGCGCATGGCGCCAGCGAAAGCCCACGACGATGCACACGAAAAAAACTACGGCGCACTCACCGGGCATTGGGGACTCGGCCTGACGATCGTCAGCCGGCTCGCACAGCATTGCGGCGCAAAGCTCAAGCTCGGCAATCATCCCGACGGCGGGCTATGGGCGCGTGTGATCGTATCGATGCAGAAGACCGGTCTGCACTGACGCTCGCGGCGTCTCGCGATGCCGCGCGTTCACTCCATCGAAAGCAAAAAGCAGCAGAACTAAGGCTCTCTTAAGCAGACGCCTTCTAGTCTGTGGCCTTTGCGCCGCGCGATGCGGCGCGCCTCCAACTTTTTGCCAGCCTGCCAGCACCCTGTGGCAGCACACTCTCATGGATAAAGTGAACAAGGCCATCGCCAAAGTACCCGAAGTCACGCTCGCGTTCTGGATCATCAAGATCGCCGCCACCACGCTCGGTGAGACAGGCGGCGACGCCGCTTCGATGTCGATGAATCTGGGTTATCTCGTCAGCACGCTGATCTTCGCGGTGATTTTTCTCGTCGCCGTGACCGCGCAGATCCGCGCGGACCGCTTCAATCCTGTCCTGTACTGGGTCACGATCATTGCGACCACCACCGTCGGCACCACGCTCGCCGATTTCGCCGACCGCTCGCTCGGCATCGGCTACGCGGGCGGCAGTGCGCTGCTGCTGTGCCTGCTGCTGGCGTCGCTGGTGATCTGGTACTGGTCGATGGGGTCGGTGTCGGTGACGAGCGTGTCGTCGGCAAAGGCCGAGATGTTCTACTGGGTCACGATCATGTTCTCGCAGACGCTCGGCACCGCCCTCGGCGACTGGACAGCCGACACGCAAGGTCTCGGCTACGCCGGCGCGGCTGCGATTTTCGGCGGGTTGCTGCTGGTGCTGGTGATCGCGTACTACGCGACACGCCTGCCGCGCACGCTGCTGTTCTGGGCGGCATTCATCCTGACGCGCCCGCTCGGCGCCGTGGTCGGCGATTTTCTCGACAAGCCGATCGCCAACGGCGGTCTGGCGATGAGCCGCTACGGCGCGTCGATTGCGCTCGTGCTGTTCATTCTGGTGTGCGGCACCGTTTTCCGGCAGCGACCGGCCAAGGTCGCGCACTGATGACGGGTTGATGGCTTAGAACCCTGTCGCGCCGATTTTTCGCCAGCATTGATTGGCGCCACGGTGCGCATGCGAGCAGTCGTCCGGGCGCGCCTTGCTGCCGCGCCCGGCGACCGGCACCTTGCAGTTGTCGACGCGCTGATCGTCGCTGGCCTTGTCGCCAGACGCTCCTTCAGCGCTTTCGGCTCGATTGCGCCCATCCGCTGGGCCGCCTCATTTTCGCTTTCCCAACACCAACCCTACAAAAACAAGGGAATTCATTTCAAATGATAGTGATTCGCATTACAATCGCGCCCGCCGTTGAGACAATATTTCGTAACATTTACGGAAGGATCGCTCCGCGCGCGCTCACGCTCGCAGAGCGGACCAGGCGCGGCATCCTCCGGGACCAGACCCAGGACACTCGGAATCATGGCCTTTGCCGCCCGCCGGAACATCGACACAGTTAGCCGGCTCCACTGTTTTGCGGCTGTCGCCGCCCTCGCCTTTCTGACCCTGCCTGACTACGCATCGGCGCAGGACGAGCAGGACAAGCCTGCGCAACCCGCTGCCTCATCTGACAACAAGCCGACCACGCTCGACTCGATCACCGTCTCCGGTGACTGGCTCGGCAGCGGCTTGCAGAACAGCGTGAACACCTTTCCCGGCGCACGCACCGTGGTCGACAAGGAACAGATCGAATTGAGCGGCGCAACCAGCATCGGCGATGTACTGCGCCGCGTGCCCGGCGTGCAATCGACTGACAATTCCGGCACGGCGGGCAGCCAGATTTCGCTGAATATCGGCGTGCGCGGCCTGACGGGACGCTATACGCCGCGCTCGACGGTGCTGCTCGACGGTATTCCGATGGCCGTTGCACCTTACGGGCAACCGCAGTTGTCGTTCGCACCGATCAGCCTCGGCAACATCGAATCGATCGACGTGGTGCGCAGCGGCGGCACCGTGCGCTATGGCCCGCAGAACGTGGGCGGCGTGATCAACTTCCGCACCCGCGAGATTCCGGACAAGGCCGGCCTCACCGCCGATGCGTCCGTGCGCGAAAACATCTACACGGCAGGCGGCGGCAGCAACACGCAGTACAACACGTTCCTCGGCACGCAACTCGACAACGGCCTCGGCGTCGCGCTGCTGTATTCGGGCATGACGGGCCGCGACTGGCGCGACGGCAGCGACGAGCGCGTCAACGATCTCGCGCTCAAATGGCGTTTCGAACTCACGCCGACTTCCGAGCTGTACGGCAAGTTCTCTTACTACGACGTGAAGTCGCGCACGCCTGGCGGCCTGACGGTCGCGCAATACAACCAGGACCCGTTCCAGAACACGCGCCCAACCGACTACTGGCAAGGCGAGCGTAAAGCCGTCGAAGTCGGCTATATCAACACGATCAACGCGAATCAGGAATTCGAAGTCCGCGCCTGGTATAACGAAGCCAACCGCACCAGCGCGCTGATCAATTCCACGGGCACGCAGTTGCAGTACCAGCCGCGCAACTACAACACCACGGGCGTCGAGCCGCGCTTCACGCAGCGCTTCACGCTCGGGCCGACGAGCCAGGACGTGACCGTCGGGTATCGCTACATCCGCGAGCGCGGCGACGACAACAGCTATAACCAGTCGATCGCCACCGGCCTGATCGGGCCGACGGCAACGTTCGAAAACGCCACCGATGCGCACGCCGTCTATATCGACGATCGCATTGCGTTGGGACGCTTTCGCCTGACGCCTGGTATCCGCTTCGAGCACATCGAATCGACGCGCCGCGACGACACGCTCAAGCAGAACTTCGACACGCTCAACAACAAGGCACTGCCTGCCGTGAGCCTCGAGTATCTGTGGAACTCGTCGCTGACACTATTCACGGACTACAGCGTGTCGTTCGGTCCCGTTCAGAACCTGCAGTTGAACTCGCAGTCGGCATCGAACCCGTTGCAGCCGGAAGTGGCGAAGACCTTCGAAGTCGGCGCGCGCTGGACCAGCAAGCAGATTCACGCGGAAATCACCGCGTTCAACATGCGCTTCGACAACCAGATCCTGCAGGTGCCGGGCGTGGTGCCCGCGACGTTCCAGAACATCGGCGCGACGCATCATCAGGGCATCGAAACGGCAATCGACTACGCGTTCGATGACGACAGCGTACTGCGCGGTCTCGATGCATACGCGAATTTCACGTACACCAAGGCGATCCAGGAATCGGGTGCGACGGCGGGTCTCGACGTGCCGTTCTACTCGCGTATCACCGATACGATGGGTTTGAAGTACGAGACGCACGGCTGGACGTTCAACCTGTCGACCACGCATCAGACGTCGCAATACTCGGATCTGCAGAACACGGTCAACGAGAACGCTGCGGCAACGACAGGCCGCGTGCCGGGCTTCCGCACGTACAACTTCCAGGCCGACTGGAAGATCCCGAACTGGAAGGGCAGCACGCTGACGGTGGGCCTGAACAACTTCACCGACAAGCGCTACTACACCCGTAACGTCGACGGCAATCCGGGCCGTATGGTCGGCGCGCCGCGCATGGTGTACGTGCAAGGCCACTTTATCTACTGATGATGCAGGCATCCACGCCAACCGCCAGAGCCGCCATGCCGCGCCTTCGACACTACTGGGTGGTGGTGCATCGCTGGTTTGCGCTGTCGGTGGGATGGGTGCTCGCGTTGATGGGCATTACGGGCGCTCTGCTTCTGATTGCCGCGCCGCTCGATGAGCAACTGCATCCCGAGCTGTTTCGCGTAACGTTGCCGTCTTCGGAAAGCACGACGCGCGTGACACTCGAAAGCGTGCGGCAACAACTCGTCGGCGAGTTCGGGCCGCGCGCCGCGCTATCGTTTCATCCCCCGCATTCGGCGCAGCAGAGCCTCGAAGTGACCGTGCGGGGCAAATGGCAAGGCGCCGTCTATATCGATCCCTACACGGGCCGCGAACTCGGGCGGCGCGGCGCAACGCAAGGCTTCTTCAACCTGCTTTTCAAGCTGCATAGCTCGCTGCTGCTCGACCAAACGGGCAAGCCGCTGCTTGCATGCGTAGCATTGTGCTATCTGCTGATGCTCATCTCGGGCATCGTGCTGTGGTGGCCGCGCGCGGGCATCAAGACGTGGCGCATCGAACTGCGGCGCGGACGCACGCGCGCGCTGTATGACCTCCATCGCGTGGGCGGCGCATCGCTCGGACTCGTGATTGCGCTGTCCGTCGCGACGGGCGCGTATATGGCATGGCGGCCGCTCGGCGGCTGGGTCACTACGCTGAGCGGCGCGCATCCGATGAAGGCGCCTGCGCTGCCTTTGCACGCTTCGCGTACCGAGCCGCCGCTTCCAATCGATACGCTCGTCGCAGACGCTCAGGCGCAGTTTCCCGATGGTCAGATCAACATCGTCCAGCTACCCGCGAAAAGCGATGCGCCGCTGCGCGTGCGCCTGCGTCTACCCGACGATCCCCATCCCAACGGCCTGACTTCCGTATGGCTCGATCCTTATTCGGGCAAGGTGCTGGCGGCGCAACGCTGGAATCAGCTCGATCCGGGCGCGCGGGCGGTATCGGTGATTTATCCGCTGCATACGGGCGAACTGGGCGGTTTGCCGCTGATGATCGTGCTCGGAACAGGCGGCCTCGCGCTGTTCGGCCTCTCGGTGACGGGCGTGTGGCAGTGGTGGCGGCGGCGCAAGGCACGTCATCACACACGCCGCTTATCGGGCAACGCAACCCGCCCATAGCGCTGAAACAGCTTTGATTCTGACCATTGATTGGTTCGCTCGCGCGATCGGCTTCGCTACATTGAAGACCTTGATCACAACCGGTAGCGAGGACGATCCATGGCACGCGTTCAACGCATTGCACATCTCAAACAGGCGCACGCTCTGCGCGACCTTCTGACAGCCGCGGGCGCCGCACTCGCGCTCTGCTACTTCGGCACGTCGACGCACGTTCATCATTCGACGCATTGAGACGCGAACAGCGGCAGCGCTTACGCTCATACGCGATAGCGATAGCGCTCGATATTATTTGTGCGGCCTACGACGCCTCTCTACGATCTCGGCATCTTCAACCGATGAATTCTGAATCATGAAAACAACCAAAACGCTCAAGGCCGCGCTCTTCTCCGTTCTGCTGACATGCGGCATCGTCGGCGCGCAAGCCGCGCTCGCTGCAGACCAGACCGTGCGCGTCGGCATCATGTCGGGCGAAGACGAGGATGTGTGGCGTGCGGTTGCAGCCAATGCCGCGAAGCATGGCATCAAGGTGAAGGTCACGACCTTCTCCGACTACACGCAGCCCAACGAAGCGCTCGCGCAACACGATCTCGACGCCAATTCGTTCCAGCACAAGCCGTATCTCGATGCGCAGATCGCCGCGCGGCACTACGCCATCGTGCCCGTCGGCTTCACGTATGTGCAGCCGATTGGCCTGTACTCGCGCAAGGTGAAGTCGGTCGCCGCGCTGCCGCAGAATGCGACCATTGGCGTGCCGAACGATCCGAGCAACGAAGGCCGCGCACTGCTGCTGTTGCAGGCCAACGGACTCATCAAGCTGCGTGCCGATGTCGGCCTGCTGCCCACGGCGCGCGACATCGCGGAGAACCCGAAGCACATCCAGATCAAGGAACTCGATGCGGGCATCGTGGGCCGCGCGATCGCCGATCTCGATGCCGCGGTCGTCAACACCGATTGGGCGATCAAGGCGGGCATCCAGATTCCGCAAGAGCGCATCGCGCAGGAGAAAGTGCCGGGCAATCCGTATCGCAACTTCATCGCCGTGAATGCAAAGGATGCGCAGGCGCCGTGGGTGAAGACGCTGGTCGACAGCTATCAGCAGGCGAACGTCGCTTCGTCGATCCTGACCGTGTATCACGGCGCTACGCTGCCTGCATGGGACGGCGCGCCGCAACACTGACATTGCTTGCGCGCGCAATCTGACCCGTTTCGCACATTGCCGTTACAATCCAGCACTTCGATCGTCACTGGCAAATTGCGGGGCAGACTGCGCGATGAAACTCCTTCTTGCATCGACATTCGCGGCGGCGTTCGCTGTCGCGAGCGCGGCGGCGACGGCCGCGGATTCCGACACGAGCGGCAACCTCAGTTGTGCGATCGGCTATGTGACGGGAGTCGGCGGTGCGGCGGACAGCATGCGCGAATATCTCGCGACGCCTGACCGCGACCGCTTCCGCTACGTCGCCGATCATCCCATTACATGCCAGGTGAACGACGATGGCCGCGCGACCGGTTGCGTCGGCGTCGAGAACCTTCGCAAAGAGAAGGTGAGCGTGTACGACGATATCGACAGCACGACGATGTCGGTCGTCGCGCGCATTGAACTCGAACATGGGCAGACGTATCCCGTGATCATCGTCGTGCAGAAGAAGGACGTGCGCTGCGACGACTGAGGTCGCTAACGCTGTCCACACGCCTTCTGCATTCTCACGCTGCCAGTGCCTGCGTGAACTCTTCCACGATCCGCTCGAGCAGTCCCGGCACGGGCGCATAGCTCGTGTGAACCAGATGCATCTGGCCGTCGAAAGTGGATGCGCCGATCACCTGCTCGCCCACCACGCCCACCGACACCGCCGGTCCCCAGACCGCGTCGAGCGCAAGCGCACCAAAGCGCTTCGGCAAGCCGACCACACCCAGATTCGTGATGACGGCATCGTTGGCGAAGGCTTGCGCGAAAACGGCTTTCGCATCGGCGGCGCCATTCACGGTATCGAGCAGCGCGTGCGCGCTCAGCACGCGCTCCGCCAGCACCTCGGGCGAATCGATGTCGGCAAATGCCTGTCCGGCGTGACGCGCGCGGCTCCACAGGCTTGCATCGCGCGGGCCGTCATCGGGATGAACGACACCGCTTGCGCACATCGCCAGATGATCACTGCCGTCGAGCAGACGGCGACGCAAATCGACGGGCGACAGCACGCGTGGTTCGCGCTGTGCACCTGAATTCAGAAAGCACATGGCGCGCATGAAGGCGGCGATCAATGTCGATTGCACCGAGGTGCGCTCCGCTCTGGCGCGCTCGCGCAAGCTGTGTGTCATGGTGGACGTCAGACGCAGCGCGTCGACGTGCGGCGCGGAGCCATCCGGGTGGCGCATGTCGAGCGGCATGTGCACGGGTGCGGGTGCGTCAGCGGGTGCATCAACTGCTGCAGGCGCGCTGGGCTGGGGGTTCAGCGCACCATGCTTCAGTTCGATCAGATGTTCGAGCGCGCGTGTTTCTTCGTTGCGCATCAGCGTTTCGCCCGCTACTGCGCGTAGCAGATCGCCGAGCAGTGACGTCAGCGAGAGGCCGTCGGCGATAGCGTGATGGGCGACGAGAACGATGGTCGAGCGATCGATGCCATGCAGCAGTGTGGCGCGCAATAGCGGCGGATTCAGTTCATCGAAAGGTTGCGCCAGTTGTGCGGCGACTTCACTGCGCCAGCCCGACGCGCTGTGCGGCGTTATCTTCAGTGGGACTGATCCGTGCGGGACCGGCGTGAAGACGGGCTTGCCGTCGCTGTTGTGATCGATACGCGACCAGACGAGCGGCGAATGATGTGCAACCAGATCGAGCGCGGCCTGCCACTGGTCGATGCGCGTTGGACCGGATATGTCGGCCGCCATGACGAAATGATTCGGATGACTCTGGTTTAGCAGATAGAAGAACTTCTCCATTGCACCGAGTGGGCGTGCAGTACGGAGCATGATGGGTTCGGCTAACGAATTCATGACGGTTTTCCATGTTGAGTGGCGGGTGTATTTGAAGAACACCCGGTTCTATGGGGTTATTCCGTTGAGGTGGTGGGAAGTTTTTTGGTTTGAATGTTCGTTAGCACGTTGGCTAAGGTTATGCAGCTTTGCTGCGAAGTTTTGGTATCTGGTCCGAAGTTTTTTTTGGTGGTGTCTGGTTTTTTGTTAGTGGTCTGTTAGGGTTGCCATTTGTGGTGGCGTCCGCGATTTGTTAGTGGTTCTTCACGCGTTGCCCCTGTGCGGGGCGGCACTTACTTTCTTTGCCGCCGCAAAGAAAGTAAGCAAAGAAAGCGGGCTAACACCGCTAATGCTAGTTGTTGCCTGCGGGCCCCCGACCGGTCCTATCCCTCACACGACATCGACCTTCTTCATGCTCGTTGCCGACGCTTCGAATAAGCGCCTCCCCCGCTTCAATCACCCGTAGCGCCCCGAGCGGCAGCGAATCGTCACTGCAGCCCAGGTGGCAAACGGTGTGTAGGTCGTAGCGCTTCCCGCGCGAGCGATCCTACAGGACACACCGCCTTTGCTTTTCAGTCCGGAGTGAAGCGCATACGCCGCGATATCCTACACACCGTTTGCCACCTGGGCGGCC
>NZ_QBUY01000089.1 GCF_003121405.1 Paraburkholderia sp. C35
GCAAAAGAAAGCGGGCTAACACCGCCCACTCCGGTCATTGCCTGCGGGCCCCCAACGGTTCCTATCCTTCACACGGCGACCTCTCAGTCCCCACCCGTTGCCATTGCTTCGAATAGTCGCCTACCCCACTCCAGTTACCCGTAGCGCAGCCAACGGCAGCGAATCGCATATGCAGCCCAGGTGGCAAACGGTGTGTAGGTCGTAGTCCTTCCCACGCGAGCGATCCTACGACACCGCCTTTGCTTTTCAGTCCGGAGTGAAGCGCATACGCCGCGATAGCCGACACACCGTTTGCCACCTGGGCGGCCTGGGCCGAACTGGTAAGGCCCGCTGAGACGCGGGTGATTGAAGAGGGTGATGCGCCCGCAAAGAGTGCTGGCAGCGGGCATCAAGAAGAGTGATGCCGTGTGAAGGATAAGAACGGTGGGGGACCCGCAGGCAAGGACCGTAGTGGGTGGTGTTCAGCGGCTTTCTTTTGCCTACTTTTCTTTGCCGCGGCAAAGAAAAGTAGGTGCTGCCCCGCACAGGGGCGACGCATGAAGAACCACTAACAAAAAGCGGATGCCACCAAACCGCGAAGCAAAAGGCAAAAGCAAAACCGCATAACATGGAACGCCGATGGCCCATCACACGCACCGCATAGCGCTACTCTTCAACGCCAACAAAGTCTACGACCGGGAAATCATCACAGGCATCGGCAACTACCTGTTATCCACCCGCGTAGCGTGGGACCTATTCCTCGAAGAAGACTTCCGCGCCCGCCTGAACGGCATCGAACGCTTCGAGGGCGACGGCTTCATCGCCGACTTCGACGACCCCGCCGTTTGCGAAGCGCTCGCCAATTCGCATCTTCCGGTAGTAGCCGTAGGCAGTTCATACGAAGATGCAGCCAAATACCCGCCCAACCTCCCCTACATCGCGACCGACAACATGCAACTCGTGTCGCTCGCCTACAAGCATCTCATCGGTGCAGGCCTGCAACGCTTCGCGCTCTACAGCCTGCCTGAATCGCCCACGAACCGCTGGGCGCAGGAACGCGAACTCGCCTTCAATGCATTGCTCAAGGCAGATGGTATCGAAGGCGACGTGCATCGCGGGCTGCCCACCAGCGCGCCCGTCTGGCACCAGGCCAGCGTGCAGCTCACAGAATGGCTGCAGAGCCTGCCGAAACCCGTCGGCATCATCGCGGTAACCGACGCGCGCGCGCGTCAGGTCTTGCAGGCATGCCTGATCAGCGGCATCGCCGTGCCTGAGCAAGTCGCCATCATCGGCATCGACAACGATCCCCTCACGCGCTCGCTCACACGTATTCCGCTTTCGTCCGTGATTCAGGGCACCGATGAAATGGGCCGCACGGCGGCGCACCTGCTGCATCAGATGCTCGGCGGCGCGCGCTTCGCCGGGCGCCGCATTCTCGTGCCGCCCGTCGGCATCAACGTGTGCGAATCGACGAAGCATGAACCGCTCGCCAGCCCCTAGGTGATGCGCGCGCGTCACTACATCCGGCAGTACGCCTGCCAGGGCATCAAGACCGAACAGGTCGCCGATTACGTTGGCGTGTCGCGTTCGTCACTCGAAGATTATTTCCGCCGCGAGCTAGGCTGCACCGTGCATCAGGAAATCCTCAAGCACAAACTCGACGTTGCGAAGCAACTGCTCGCGCAACAGGACATGTCCAGCGCAGAAGTGGCGATCCGATGCGGCTTTACGTCGGTGCAGTACATGTATGCCGTGTTCCGGCGCGAACTCGATTGCACGCCGCGCGAATACCAGGAGCGCTTGCAGGCCGCGCAGGCCGCAGACTCCCCGCATCGTGCGCCATCCGAGTAAATGCCTTAATCTGCAACGATTCTCGACCGTTATGAATTTCGCCGACATGCACAGCACCGACTCCTCTCTCTCATCCAGCGTCCAGGTCGAACGTTGGGGCACGTTGCCCGGTCTCGGCGACATTCGTCTGTTCACGCTGCGCAACGCACACGGCATGCGCGCGTCGATCAGCGATCTCGGCGCGACGCTCGTCTCGTGGCATGCGCCTGACCGCGCGGGTCGTGTGGCCGATGTGCTGCTCGGCCACGACACGCCCGCCGACTATCTGGCAAGCCGCTGGTACTTCGGCTCGACTGTCGGTCGCTGGGCGAATCGCATCGCACACGCGCGCTTCACGCTCGATGGCGTCGTGTATCAGCTCGACCGCAACGATGGAGACAATCTGCTGCACGGCGGCGCCAGCGGGTTTCATAAGGCGCTGTGGCAGGCACGCGAAGTGGACGGCGCGCTGGTGTTCACGCACGAATCGCCCGAAGGCGACGCGGGCTTTCCCGGCGCGATGACGGCAAGCGTGCGCTACGCACTCGATGACGACGGCGCGCTCACCATCGATTACGACGCCACCGTCGATGCGCCCACGCCCATCAGCCTCACCAATCACGCGTATTTCAACCTGTCCGGCGACGCGCTCGCAGATGCACCCGATATTCGCGGCCACGTTATCTCGATCGATGCCGACGCATTTTTCGCCGTCGATGACGCGATGATTCCCATCGAAAGAAAAGAGGTGGCGGGCAGCGTGTTCGATTTCCGCGCCGGCGCGCCACTCGGTGCGCGCCTCGACTGGCCCGACGCGCAGCTTGCGCGTGCGGGGGGCTTCGATCATTGCTACGTGCTGCACGAGGCGGGAACATCGACGCGCACGGCAGCCACGCTCTACGATCCTGCCAGCGGACGCGAGTTAACGGTATCGACGGATGCGCACGGCATGCAGTTCTACACGGGCAACTTTCTTGCGGGCGTCAAAGGCCGCAACGGCAAGACCTATGGCAAGCACGCGGCGTTGTGCCTTGAAACAGGTGCGTTTCCCAACCAGGTGAACATGCCGGACGCCGAACAGGTGATCTTGCGTCCTGGCGAGCGCTATCGCCACACCACCGTCTATCGCCTCGACGTGCGTTGAGCGTAAGCAAGGGCGAAGACTTGCATAATCCTTACGTAATCTGTCGAAACATTGCCGATGTTGTAAATCGCGGCCAGCGATTGCGGCATTCATTACGCCGTGAAATCATAGGCGGCTTTATCTGATCGCACAGCCAGCCCACTGCCGCGCCCCATTCGAGGGCAAGGCGGCCAGCCAGCCGACGCCATCGCATCCCCCGGCCGATGGTCATTCCGTTTCGAAGTCTTCACACGCGTCGTAAGCAATCTCCGACGACGCGTGCGCCAGCCATTCGATCGCGGATGAGGTCAGTTGCAACCCACGCTGTCTTGCCCCTGGAGCGACCTGTGAACACACCCGACACCGTTGCCATCGATCCCGCCACGCGCGGCAATGGCCCGAGCAAAAACGCCGGCAACGGCGCACCGCCTGCCGCCTCGCGCCGCATCACATTCATTCGCTGGCTGCGCAAGGTCCATAGCTGGATCGGCCTGTGGGGCGCGGCGCTCGGTCTGCTGATGGGCACCAGCGGCTTTCTGCTGAATCATCGCGGCGGCCCCCTGCGCGTTTCGACGGGCGAACCGCAAGTCGAGTCGTTGCAGGTGAAGCTGCCCGACCCTGCGCCCGAGACGCCGCGCGATATGGCGAAGTGGCGCAAGCAGGAACTGAAAGTGGAAGGCAAGCCCGGCCGCATGCAGAAAGAGCCTTCACATCCTGTTGCGTGGGGCGATCGCAAGGCGGTCCAGCCGGAACACTGGCAGGTGAGTTTCGCGTCGCCGAAAGAAAACACTCAGGCCGAATACTGGGTCGGCAACGACTATGTGACCGTCAAGCGCAGCGCCAATACCTTCCTCGCGACGCTGACGAATCTGCATAAGGGCGTGGGCCTCAGCGTCGGCTGGGTGCTGCTGATCGATACGTTCGCGGGCGGCGTGATCCTGCTGTCGCTCACGGGCGTGCTGCTGTGGACGCAGTTGAACAAGCGTCGCACGATTGGCGCGGTGCTCGTGCTCGGGTCGATCGTCGCGGCGATTGTCGCGGGCATGGCCTGATACGACGCGTTTCCATCAGCGCCAAGGGCGATGCCAGCCGCAAGGCTGCGCATCGCCCTTTTTCATTGCAGCGCCTGAGGCGCCCAGAGACTTAGCGGCGGAAAGCCGGCGCACCCATCGGCGCACCCGTGTTGCCACCATCGACGACGATCTCGGCCGCCGTCATGCCCGACGCCGCATCCGACGCGAGGAACACAGCTGCCTGCGCCACTTCTTCGGCCAGTGCGAAGCGGCCCATCGGGATCATCGCCGAGAGTGCCGTTTCCGTTGCGTCCAGCGACGCACCCTCGCGCTCGCCGCGCGTCCAGATGTTCGTGCGCGTGCCGCCAGGAATCACCGTGTTCACGCGGATGCCGCGCGTGACGAGTTCCGACGCCATGACGCGCGCCATGCCCGAAATCGCCGCCTTCGAAGCCGAATACGCCGACGTGCCGGGCGCGCCTAGCTGACGCATCACCGAGCCATTCAGCACGATCGAACCGCCCTCGCCCATCAGCGGCACAGCCGCTTGAACGGTCAGGAACACGGCCGTCACGTTGGTGCGCATGATCGCTTCAAACTTCTCGGCCGTCGTGCTGCCGACAGGCGTCGCGCCGCTCACGCCCGCATTCGCGAACACAATGTCGAGCTTGCCGAACTTCTCGCCGATCACTTTCATCACACTGTCGATCGCTGCGGGATCGTCGAGATCCGCGCGGATCGGCAATGCGTTCGGGACGAGTTCGGCAGCGGCTGCATCCAGTTTCTTCTGGTCGCGACCCGTAATGGCCACGCGCGCGCCTTGTGCGATCAGCAGGCGAGCCGCCGCGAAACCGATGCCGCCGTTGCCGCCCGTGACGAGCGCTGTCTTGTTTGCGAAGGACATGATCCATTCTCCAAAAGTTGAGGGTTGAGGCGGACATCCGCCGGCAGCTGCTTTATAATTGCAACTGCAATCTTAAATTAATGATAGCGACCGCAATCAATGCGAGTCAAGCGATTTTTCACATCGGTTTGTTGCGGAAGGTGGATCAACGATGAAAGTCAGCAAGGAAAAGGCAGCACAAAACCGTGCTGCCCTCGTCGAAACGGCGGCGCGCCTGTTCCGTGAGCGCGGTATCGATGGTGTCGGCGTAGCGGAGATCGGCAAGGCAGCCGGGCTCACGCATGGCGCGCTCTACGCGCACTTTCCGTCGAAAGAAGCGCTCGCAGCCGAGGCGCTGACGCATGGTCTGCAGGTCAGCCACGCGCGCTTGACGCGCACGTTCGACGGCCGCACGCCGGGGTTGAGCGAGTTGTTCGACAGCTATTTGTCGGAGGAAAAACGCGACGACATCGCCAACGGATGCGCGATGGCTGCGTCAGCGAGTGAAATCGGGCGACAGGACGAGACGATCAGCGCGCGCTACAGCGAAGGCTTCGAACAGATGACGGCTGTGTTCGAAAAGCACCTGCGCGCGCACAAGGTGAAGGGCGACGTGCGGGAGAAAGCGGTCGCGATTTCGTCGGCGATGATCGGTGCGATAGCGGCATCGCGCGCGGTGCTGAAGGCACAGCCGGAACTCGCCAATGAGATTCTCCGTGCGACGCGGCGTGCGGTCGGCGATATTGCTGGCGAGAAGGCCTGAGCAGCGCCACGCGCCTCGTCTTCGCCCGGAGAACTGCTACAAAAGCGCGACGGTTACCGGCGCGCGTGCACGTCACGCCTTGAACTCGTGAATGCGATGTCCAATAGTTAAAGGGAATAAAAGGGATCGCGTTCTGGTTCGTCTGTTGATGGCAGATGCGCCATTTTTCGAGCAAGGAGTTCATCGTGCGAAAGATCGTTTATTTTCTCCAGTTCACCGCGGGTCTCGTGCTGGCCGGCAGCGCCGTTGTGTCACATGCGCAAGGGCTTTCGACTTATGACGATGTGAATGCGCCCGTCAATAGCACGCGTTTGATGCCGAATGCGCAGCGCGGCAGCGAATATCCGACGCATGGCAATCAGCAAGCAGGGGAGATGAACCTCAATCCTACTGATCCGCGTGCGCAGCTTGTGACGGGTGCGCCGAATAACGCGCAGTCGGGTGGATATGGGTCGCCGTTGGCGGGTGTGCATACGGCTGTGCAGCCGGGGCAATAAGAGATCGTTGACAAAAAAAAGCCCGCTCACGCGGGCAACCTTCTACGAGGAGACAACAGCGAAAACTCACATCACCCTTTTGTCGCACCGAACGTCAATCCGGCGACAAAATGCTTCTGCATGGCAAAGAACATCGCAACAGAAGGCAGCGCAGCGAGAATCGACCCAGCCGACACTAGATTCCATGCCGTCGTCCACTGTCCTTTGAGCGCTGCGACGCCAACTGTAATGGGCGCAGCTTCATCGCCTTGCGTCAGACACAGCGCCCAGAAATAGTCGTTCCATACAAACGTAAAGACAAGAATAGCGAGTGCGGCCAGTGCCGGGCGAATCAACGGCAATACGATGCGAAAGAACACCGTCCATTCCCCCGCCCCTTCAATCCGTGCGGCTTCCACAAGCTCAAAAGGCAACTGCTTGATGAAGTTCCGCAGAAATAGCGCACAAAAACCTGTCTGAAACGACACGTGGAAAAGAATCAGCGCGCCAAGCGTATTGAACAGACCAAGACTCAACGACAGATCCCGTACGGGAATCATCAGAATCTGCACCGGCACGAAGTTGCCAGCAACGAAGGTCGCGAATAGCGTGGTATTGCCGCGAAACTTGTAGATCGCGAGCGCATAGCCCGCCATCGCCGCCAGCGCAATCGAACCGATCACGGAAGGCACCGTAATCAGCACGCTGTTCCAGAAGTAATGCAGCATCGGCGACGTGGTCAGCGCTTCGCGATAGTTGTCGATAAACGCGATGTGCTTCGGCCAACCCCAGTAATTCCCTTCGGCCAGTTCTTCCGTCGAGCGCACCGACGTCACCAGCACGGCGATCATCGGCAGCAGCCAGATCAGCAGCGCGACGGGCAAGGTCAGCTTGTACAGGCGCCGGTTGATCGGCTTCCATTTGGCGACAGGCATCGGATACATGATCGTCTGCTCCTTACTGTTCGTTGCGCAGCATGCGGCGCAGGTGATAGACGATGTACACGAGCATGATCGCGAACAGCACCACGGCAATCGATGCCGAATAGCCGATGCGGTAGTACTTGATCGCCTGGTCGTACATGTAATACGCGAGCACCGTAGAGCTTTCGAACGGGCCACCGCCCGTCATCACCGAAATCAGATCGAAGCTGCGCAACGCGCCGATCACCGTGACGACGATCGCCATGAACGTCACGGGGCGCAACTGCGGCAGCACCACATGCCACAGCATCGCCCAGCCCTTTGCACCTTCCATGCGCGCCGCTTCGAGTTGCTCGCTGTTGAGCGATGTTAGACCCGTCAGATAAAGAATCATGCAGTACGCAGTCTGCGGCCACAGCGCGGCGAAGATGATGCCGAAGGTTGCGTAATGCGCGTCGCCGAGTACGGGCACGCCGTGGCCGAGTATCACGGCGAAGAGGCCAAAGGTCGGATCATAGAACCACGAGAAAATCAGCCCGACCACCACGCCCGACAGCACGAACGGTGCGAAGAACAACGACTTCACCACGCGTATGCCCGCCACCGCCTGGTTCAGATAGAGCGCGACGGCAAGACCCATCGGCGGTGCGAGCAGGAACAGCACGAGCCAGATCAGATTGTTCTTGAGCGCCGTATAGAACGTGGGCGCCTGAAACAGCTCGATGTAATTGGCGAGGCCGACAAAGACCTTGTCGGTCATGCCGTCCCAGTTATAGAAGCTGAGCCAGATCGACGACAGGATCGGGTAGACAACATAGACCGCGACCATGAAGCACGCGGGCGCGAGAAACAGCAGCGCGGCCTTGCGTTGCCGACGCGCGGTGGGCGACGGTCCACGCTTTTTGCCGGTGGCGCGCGGTGTCGGCGACGCCTGTGGCTGCGACGGCGGCGTGCCGTTGATGTCCTGACGTGTGACGGAATGCGACACGACGATTCTCCAATAGCCTGATGGTGCTGCGCCGGACCTTGAAAACAAGGGCTCCGGCGCCACTGCCTACGTCCTTACTTCTTGTAGATGCGCTTACGCGTCTGCTCGAGCTGCGCAAGGATTTCATCGATCTTGGTCGGATCGGCGATGAACTGCTGCATGCCCTTCATCCCTTCGTCAGCCATTTCCTTCGTCATGTCGCGATCGTAGAACTGCGCAATGCCGCCCTTAGTGTTCGACAGGATCTGGAAACCGATCTTCGAAATGGGATCTTCCGGTTCCGGCGACTTGCTATTCGCCGACAGCGAACCCAGGCCCGTCGCCAGCTTCGCGCCCTGCTCCGGCGTTTCGACGAACGCGAGGAACGTGTGCGCGTCAGCCTTGTTCTTGGCCTTCGCCGGAATATGCAGCGATTCGACGGGACCATCTTCCGCCGTCGGCACGTTCGAATCGATGATCGGGAACTGGAAGTAGCTCATGTTCGGCTTCACGTTCGGCGGGAAGCCGCCCGTGATGAAGGTGCCCATCAGCATCATCGCGGCCTTGCCCTGGAACAGGAACGGCTGCGCTGCGTCCAGATCGTACGACAGCGAGTTGTCGATGAAGTCCTTGTCGTCGAGCAACTGCTTCCACGTCGTGTAGACCTTCTTCACGCGCGGATCGGTGTACGGCACTTCGCCTGCCATCAGCTTCTGGTGGAATGCGTTACCGTTGATGCGCAGGTCGAGATAATCGAACCAGCCCGCCAGCGTCCATGCGTCACGTCCGCCCACGGCAAACGGCGTGATGCCCGCAGCCTTCAGCTTCTTGCACGCGTCCATCAACTGGTCCCACGTCTTCGGTTCCGACGTGATGCCCGCCTTCTGGAACAGATCCTTGCGATAGAACAGGCCCCACGAGTAATACACGGTCGGCGCCGCATATTGCTTGCCGTTGTACGTCGACGATTCCTTCGTCGATGCATACATGTTGTCCCAGCCGTTCTTCTTCCAGTCGCCGCTCAGGTCTTCGAACAGGCCGCGACGCGCGTAGTACGCCATGCGCTCGCCGTTGTGCCAGTTGACGACATCGGGCGCGACCGTCGACAGCCAGCCCGGCAACTGCACCTTGTACGCTTCCTCATCGACGAACGACACCTTCACGTCGATGTCAGGATGCGCTTTCTTGAAGTCGTCGATCACCGATTGCCACACCGCGCGCTGGCTTGCGCCCTTGAACGCGATGTTGATGGTCATCGTGCCGGCATCGGCCGTCGTGGCTGCGAACGGCGAGGCGAGCGCGGCGACCGCGAGTGCTGCCGCTGCGATGGCCGTGCGTGCATTGAATTTTCTTGCTGCCATGTTGCTGTCTCCTTGTGTCCTGGTTTTTGGCTGCTGGGATCACTACTGGTTATCAAACTGGATTAACGAAATCATTCCGTCCGATACGCCGCAACGCCTTGCGGTTCCACTTCGTGCGAGCCGATCACGAAGCGCGACGCGTCGACGCCTTCGATCACATGCCGCGTGTTCGCATAGTTGAAGACGTACGTGAGCTTGCCGCGCCGGCTGATGCGCAGGCTGTCGCCAAGCGGCGTCGGCGTGAGGCCCGCTTCCGTTGCGATGCGTGCGAACAGTGCTTCCGTCAGACGGTCGTCGAACAGGCTGGCGAAGTAATGCACGGAGCCATGCTGCACGTAGGCAGGATGACCATCGGCGAAGCGTGCGCGCACACCGAAGCTGCGCTCGTCGGCGGCGTCGATGAGATCGCGCCAGTGACGTGCATGGCCTTCACGCACACCGTCGCTCGCACCGTTGACCTGCACGGCCTCCGTCACGTTCGGGCGCATCGATTCGACACGCCACACACGGATCGGCAACAACGACGCGAGCGCGCCCGGCGGCAGGTTGGCGGGAATCTGCAGATCTGTCGTCTTCGAACCCGTGCGCGGACCGAGCACGATCTGCGCACCCGATGCCGCGAGCCGCACCGCGAAATCGCCGGGCACGACGGGCAGCGGCGGCACGACGATCATCGCGTAGCCATCGAGCGGTGCATCGGCGGGAATCACATCGACGTCGAAACCGAGCGAACGCAATGCCGAGTAGTACTCGAACGCGAAACGCGGATAGTGAAAGTCCGCGCCCTGCGGATGAATCTCGAACAGCCACTTCGCTTCGTAGTCGTAGATCAGCGCGATCTTGCCGCGCACGTTCGCGTTCGCATCGGCATCTGCCGCTGATACAAGCGCGATTTCCTGCGCGACCTGCTCTGCTTCGCTGCCACCGATATCGAGGCGATTGTCGGGCGTGTTCAGCCCCGCATGCATCTGTTCCTGTGCGAACGGCGCCTGACGCCAGCGGAAATACGACACGCAGCCCGCGCCATGCGCGAACGCTTCCCAGCTCCACAGACGCACCATGCCAGGCAGCGGCGCCGGATTCCAGTGCGCCCAGTTCACGGGACCGGGCTGCTGCTCCATCACCCAGAACGGCAGCTTCGACATGCCGCGATACACGTCATGATTGAACGACGCAAAGTCGGGATGCCCTGTGCGCAGAAACTTCGCCTTGATCTCCGGCGCATACCACTGTTCTTCGAGTGCGCCGAGCGGATAGCTGTCCCACGTCGCGACATCGAGATCGCGCGCGACCTTGTAATGATCGAACTCGGTGAACAGTTGCATGAAGTTGTGCGCAACGGGACGCCCCGGCGAATGCGCACGAATGATCTCGACCTGCATGCGGTTGTAACGCGCGACTTCATCGGATGCAAAACGGCGATAGTCGAGCCGGTGCGACGGATGCGCTTCTGTCACGGTCGCAATGGGCGCATCGATTTCATCGAAGCTGCGGTACTCCATGCTCCAAAACACGGTGCCCCACGCGCGGTTCAATGCGTCGATGGTCTGATAACGATCCTTCAGCCACGCACGGAAACGTTCGACGGCTGCGGGCGAATAGCTGACCACCGTGTTGTGGCAACCAAATTCGTTATCCGTCTGCCAGTAAGCAACAGCGGGATGCTTGCCATATCGTTCGGCAACCGCCGTGCAGATCTTGCGCGACGCTTCGAAATACGACGGCGACGAAAAATCGTAGTGACGGCGCGAGCCGAATGCACGCGGACGTCCATCGGCACCCACGGGCAGAATGTCGGGATGACGGTCGATCAGCCACTTCGGCGGCGTTGCCGTCGGCGTGCACATCACGACTTGCAAGCCCGCATCGCCGAGTACATCGACTGCCCGGTCGAGCCAGCCCCAGTCGTATTCGCCCGGCGTCGGCTCCATGCGGCTCCATGCAAATTCGGCGATTCGCACCTGTTCGATGCCGAGCGCCTTCATACGGCGCGCGTCGTCTTTCCACATCGATTCCGGCCAGTGCTCCGGGTAGTAACAGACTCCAAGGCGCATGCGCGTGTCCCTTAATGTTATGCGTAGTGTTCGGCGGAATTGAGCGCCTTCACGGCGAATCCGTCTTCAGTGAAAAGATGGCAGGCGCGAGCCGGTGCAGCGAAGACCACGCGCACGCCCTGCTCGACGCGCGCATTGCCCGGCACCTTGGCGATCAGCACGCTACCGCCGGGTTGTTCGAGATGCACATAGCTGTGCTCGCCGAGATGCTCGATCAGCGAAATGGTGCGTGTGAGCGTTGCATCACGCCGTGATGTATCGTCGGTGATGAGTTCGAGATGTTCGGGCCGCACGCCGAAGCTCACCGGCTGACCGCCCTGCAGCGTGCTGCCGTCCACTTCGACGCGCATCACTTCATTGGTGTGATCGAGCGTCACGTCGACGCCTTGTGCGTCGATAGCCGTCACTCTGCCCGGCAGGAAGTTCATGCGCGGCGAGCCAATGAAGCCCGCCACGAAACGGCTATTGGGCCGGTGATACAACTCGAGCGGCGCGCCGACCTGCGCGATGCTGCCGTAGCGTTCTGTGTCCTTGCCCGAATGCAGCAGCACGATCTTGTCGGCGAGCGTCATCGCTTCCGTCTGATCGTGGGTCACGTAGACCACGCTCGCGGTTGCAAACTGCTTGTGCAGACGCGCGATCTCGATACGCGTCTGGCCGCGCAAGGTCGCATCGAGATTGGACAAGGGCTCATCGAACAGAAACACGCCCGGCTCGCGCACGATGGCGCGTCCAATCGCAACACGCTGACGCTGTCCACCAGAAAGCGCACGCGGCTTTCTATCGAGCAGCGCTTCGAGTTGCAGGATGCGCGCGGCTTCCTTCACCCGGCTGTCGATCTCTGCCTTGGGTTTTTTCGCGAGCTTGAGGCCAAAGGCCATGTTCTCGTACACGCTCATGTGCGGGAACAGCGCGTAACTCTGGAACACCATCGCCACGCCGCGCTCGGCAGCGGGCACGTCATTGACGATGCGATCGCCAATCGACAGGTCGCCGTCCGTGACATCCTCCAGCCCCGCGATCATGCGCAGCAGCGTGGACTTGCCGCAGCCCGACGGGCCGAGGAATACACAAAACTCGTTTTCGCCGATCTCCAGATCGACGTTGCGGATCACGGGCGCGTTGTCTCCATACGCTTTCTGCACGCCCTTCAACGAAATGCTCGCCATCGCTTCGACTCCGTGATTTAATCAGCCCGAAGCGGAGATTAAGCGCTTAATCTGAATGACCGAAAAAACGACCGCTGTGCGATCGCTGGTCTTTCTGAAGGCCTTTTGTTGGCCAGTAAGGCTTGTCTCCGATAATCGTTCTGTCGTTTTGCGCATGGTGCCTCGCCCTCGTAGCCAATGCAAATGATGAACGTCGGTCCCACATATTGAATAAGCGTAGCAATACATGTCCACTTTGAGCGAAGTCGCGCGACGCGCCGGCGTGACGTCGGCCACCGTTTCGAACGTGCTGCGCAACCGCGGGCGCGTCGGCGAGCAGACGCGTCAACGCGTGCTCGAAGCTGTCGAGGCGCTCAACTATCGTCCGCATCTCGCCGCGCGCGCGCTCGCTGAAGGCCGCGCGCCGACCATCGCGCTGATGGTGTCGAGCATCGCGAACCCGTTCTATCCCGAGTTCGCGCTCGCCGCCGAACGCGCGGCGCGCACCAGTGGCCACTTCGTCATCATCTGCAATACGAATGAAGATCCGCATGCGGGCCGCACGTATCTCGACCAGCTGGCAGGCTCGCTTTCCGAAGGCGTGCTGGTGATGAACGCCAATCTCGACTTCGACGATCTGCGCAAAGCCGAAGCACGCGGCGCGCCCGTGGTGCTGTGCATGTGGGAACGTCCCGACGATCCACCTGGCTTGCCGTGCGTCGCGGTGAATTTCCGTCTGGCGGGACGCCTTGCAGCGCAGCATCTGATCGACCTGGGACATACCCGCATCGGCGCGATTGTCGGCAGCAAGCTATCGGGCATTCATGCTTCGCGTTACGAGGGATTCGTCGACGCGATGCGCGAAGCAGGCATCAAGGTGCCCGCGAAAAACGTGCGCCATGCGTCCGACACGATACAAGGCGGCTACGAAGCCGCGCGCGAACTGCTCGAACGCGACCCGAAGATCACAGCAGTCTTCGCCACCAACGACCTCCCCGCCCTCGGCACGATGCACGCGGCCGCCGATCTCGGACGCGACGTGCCGAACGATCTCTCCGTAGTCGGCATCACCGACATTCAACTCGCGCAGCAATCGCGGCCGCCGCTCACGACCGTCGCCGTGCCGACCGTCGAAGCCGCCGAGCTTGCCGTGTCGCTACTGCGCGAACTGATCGAACGGCCCGGACGCGCATCACATCAGAAAACACCGCGCGTCTGCGTGACCTCCGAACCGCAACTCGTGGTGCGTGGCTCGACGCGCAAGCGCTAATCATCAGATGGATGCGGGCACACCTTTCGTCGCACAGCGTACAACCGCAATCCTGGTCAAAACCTGAACAAACGCGTGTTTGACTTTTATTGCGTGCGTGCAGGACAGAATGCGGACAAGAACCCGCAAGCACTTGTGCATCAAAGCCTTTTTCAGCATCAAAGCGTTTCTTGACGCGGCTTTGCGCCGGCAATGAGTAAAAAAATCCGCTTCAAATCATCGTCGCGCTTGTTAGACTCAAATCGACTTCCCCAAGGGTTTTCGATTCATGAACAAGACAGTAGATGATCCAGAAGTCGTGCCGCGCTATCGCATTGGCGCTGTCGCCCGCATGGCGAATCTGCCCGTCGGCACGCTGCGAATCTGGGAACGCCGTTATGGCGTCGTCGCACCGCCTACCACGCAGTCCGGTCATCGGCTCTATAGCGAAGCCGACGTGCGACGCGTCGCGATGATCAAAGGGCTTGTCGATCGCGGCTACTCCATCGGCTCGATCGCCACGTTGCAGACGGGCGAACTGGAACGCCTCGCGTTCATGCATGTCGACAAGACGCCCGTTACGCCGCTCGCGGAAGGACGTCCGGGTCTGCGTTTGCGCATTGTCGGCACGGCGCTCGCGCAGACGATCCGCCAGCATCTGCACGCGATGCAGGCCGAACTTGCCAGCGAACCCAAGATCTTCGAGAACATGACGGCTGCGTTCGCCGAACGCATGAACCAGCCCGCCGACGTGCTCATCATTCATCTGCCGTCGCTGCATGCAGACGACGTGGAGCGCGTGCTCGCATTGAGCGCATCGACGCACGCGGAAAATATCGTCGTCGTGTATTCGTTCGCGGCCGCCAATACGATCGGTCTGCTGGAGCGTGTCGGCGTGCGCACCGTTCGCGAGCCGCTCGATCAGGCGTCGATCACGCAGATGATCAGCGACATCCAGCGCAAGACGGGGCAAGGCGCGGCACATCCCGACATGCGCGAGCCCGCACCGCAACGGCACTACACCGATGAAGCCCTGATGGCGCTGGCGCATGCATCGACGACCATCGCCTGCGAGTGCCCGAAGCATCTGGCGAACATCGTCATGCAGCTAAGCGCATTCGAGCAGTACAGCGTCAGTTGCGCCTCGCGCACACCTGCCGACGCGTTGCTGCACGTGTATCTCGCCAACATTTCCGGGCGTGCGCGCGCGATGTTCGAGCACGCGTTGCTGCGGCTCGAACGCGAAGAGCGCTGGGCGCTCGAAAACCGCTGACACTCATGCAATGAAACCGGCTGCGCGCTAAACGTTTGCGCAGCCGCCCTGCATTTAACGCTGCGAGCGCTTGTTCGCGTACATCGCGCCATCGGCCTGCGCGACCAGATCATTTATGGTCAGCGTGCTGTCGGGCGTGTACGTCGCCGTGCCCACACTGCAATGCAGCTGGTACGGCGTCTTCGCCACCTGGTTGTGCAGCTCCAGTTGATCCCTGAGCCGTGCGATCGTCTGCAGCGTGCCATCTGCATCCGAATCGGTCAGCAGCACCACGAACTCGTCGCCGCCCATGCGGCCGATCACATCGCTGTCGCGCAACGCCGTGCGCAACACCGTTGCGAACGCAATCAACGCGCGGTCGCCTTCTGCGTGGCCATATACGTCGTTGATCTGCTTGAAGCCGTTCAGGTCGAAGAACAGCAATGACGCAGGCTTGCTTGCGCGCTTGCAGAGCTTGATCGCATGTTGCGCGAGCGCTTCGAAGCCGCGGCGATTGGACAGGCCCGTCAGTTCGTCGGTCGTCGCGAGCTGCACGGCGGCGATTTCCTGCTCGGCCATACGTGCGAGGTCGCGCAACAGCACACGTTCCTCGTCATCCAGCGCGCGAGGCTTCACGTCGATCAGGCATAGCGTGCCAAGCCGGCAGCCGTTATCGACGGTGAGGGGATAACCCGCATAGAAGCGGATATTCGGGTCGCCCGTCACGAGCGGATTGTCCGCGAAGCGCACGTCGAGCGACGCATCGTTCACGAGAAACAGTTCGCTGCCGAGAATCGCGTGACCGCAGAATGACACGTCGCGCGAGGTCTCCGAGGCTTCGACGCCCGGGTGCGACTTGAACCACTGGCGCTGGCTGTCGACTAGCGTGACAGCGGCAATCGGCACGCCGAACAGGCGGCGCGCGAGGCGCGTGAGACGGTCGAACCGCTCTTCGGGCGGTGTGTCGAGGATATTCAGCGAGCGCAATGTCTCCATGCGTTCGCTTTCGTTGTCTGGCATTGAAGGTGGCAGCATTCGAAATCCGGATAAAACGCGAACGCGTGGTGCTACTTTAGCGCCACGCGATCCGCCGAAGGTTGAACGGAACCGGGTACAAATTTTATCCGCAGCTTGCGGCAGTTGGAAAGAATCAGCAGCGCTTCGTTGCGATCTTTGCGTCTTGCTGAAAGCTAACCGACACCTGTCGGCCCATTCAGCACGATGCGCACCTTACGCGCCAGTTCCGCCCGCCGATAAGGTTTGTGAATGATGTCGAACTCGCTGCCGTTCGCGTCCGTGCGTTCGAGCGATGCATCGGCGTAGCCGGTTGTCAGCAGCACCTTGATCTTCGGATGCAGCCGCCGGGCCTCGCGCGCGAGCATCACGCCGTTCATGTTGCCGGGCATGATGAGATCGGTGAACAGCAGATCGATGCTGCTGCCTTCCTGCAGGATGTCCATCGCCTCTTTCGTGTTCAGCACGACGCGCGTGCGATAGCCGATCTGTTCGAGCATCGCCTGCGCGACTTCCGCCACTTCGACACGGTCATCGACGATGAGGATGGTCTCGTTACCCGCTTTCTCGATGGCCTTGGGCGCAGACGGCCGCCGTTGCGTGCTGCCTTCGACCGCCGGGAAATAGAGCCTCAATGTCGTGCCGACACCCGGTTCCGAATACAGGTTCACCGCGCCGCCCGACTGCTTGGCAAAGCCATACACCATCGACAGGCCCAGACCCGTGCCCTTGCCTTCGTCCTTCGTCGTGAAGAACGGGTCCATCACCCTGTCGAGAATCTCGGGTGCAATACCGCAGCCGTTGTCCGAGATGGCGATGGTCGCATAACGGCCTGGACGCAGATCGGCGAATCCCACCATCTCCTGATGATCCAGTTCGACCGATTCCGTACGCACCGTCACCACGCCGTCGCGTGTATGCGCAAGCGCATCGCGTGCATTGAGCAGCACGTTCAGCAACGCGACTTCGAGTTGCGTCGAATCGACCCGGCAATTGCCGAGCCCTTCCTCGTATTCGGTTCTAAGCGAAATGTTCTCGCCGAGCGTGCGCCTTGCAAGCTCGACCATGCTGTCGGCGAGCGTGTTCAGATTCACCGTGCGCCCCACCAGCTTCTGCTTGCGTGCGAACGCGAGCAATTGCTGGGTCAGTGTCGTAGCCTTCGTGACGGCGCCGCGTATGCGGTCGAGGCTTTGCGCCATCACCGCGGTTTGCGCATTGCCTTCGATGCCCATTTGCAGCACGTCGACATAGCCTGCCATCACCTGCAGCAGGTTGTTGAAGTCGTGCGCAATGCCGCCCGTCAGCTGGCCGAGCGCTTCCATTTTCTGCGCCTGATGCAACGCGTCTTCCGCGTCGCGGCGACGGCTCACGTCGAGCTGCGATCCGAAGTAATACACCAGCTCGCCCTGCTCGTTGAAGACCGGCGAAATGAACAGCGCGTTCCAGAAGGTCGAGCCGTCCTTGCGATAGTTGAGTATTTCCGTCGCGAGTTCGCGGCGGTCGGCCACTGCCGCTTTCACTTCATCGATGGTGGCGCGATCGGTTTCCGGCCCCTGGAGAAAGCGGCAGTTACTGCCGATGATCTCCGTCAGCTCGTAGCCCGTCATGCGCAAAAAAGCATGATTCGCAAAGATGACGGGGTTGTCGGGAAGATGCGGATCGGTGACGATCATCGGCATGCGGGTCGTCGAAACGGCGGCGAAGAAGATGTCGTCGCGATGATCAGAGATCTGATGCACGCCGCTTCGGATGGTCGTTTGTGTACGGTTCGTATCCATGGCAATTGACGCAAAGTGGTGCGACAGGCCACGGTTATTTCACTCGACTCGTTACGTGGGCAGGTCACACTCCAGTTTGTGAACCCGCATCGTTCTGCGCAGCGCGATGCGGAATGACAGTGCGTCGTCTAATGCGAAATCCGTGCCGGTGCGCAAATGCGGAATTAATTGCCCAAAAGTACTGGAGAACAATGCAAGAGTTACCGAGCATCGCGCTTGCGCACCATTGAAATTGCAGAATAAGCACTGCATGCTTTGGCAAAAAGAAAGACGTGTAGAAAATTTTTCAATGTGCGCTCAGTGCTGCGTCCGGCGCAACATCGACAGGTCATAGCCCAGGGCGCGGACGCGTTCGAGCAGCGCGTGCTGCAATTCAACGGGCGGCTTCGCTTCGCGTGTGAGTATCCAGAGGTACGTGCCGCTCGGCTCGCCGACGATCGACCAGCCGTAGTCGTCGCCATGATCGAGCACCCAGTAGTCGCCGACATAGAAAGGCCCGAAGAACGAGACCTTCAGCTTGGCATTGTCCGAGCGTGGCACGACGCGGGCCTTGCCGCGCGCGATGCGGCGCACGCCGTCCGCGCCGCCTTCACGGCCCGTGTTGATCACGTTGATGAGACCGTCCTCGCGTGCAGCATAGTCCGCCGTGACGAAATCGCGGCCGCGCTCAAAAGCGTTGTCGTAGCGCGCGAATTCGTACCAGCGCCCCGCATAGCGCTCCAGATCCACCAGCTTCGACGGTTCGGGCACGCGGGCATTGCCCTTCTTCCGTCTGATGACAATCGCGCAGGCGGCCAGCAAACCGATCGCGACAACGGTCGCGCCCACAATGGCAAGTGTGTGTGAACGGTTCTGCCCGCTTTCTTCACTAACGCCTGTTTCGACATTCATCGGGAATACACCTCGCGGATTGAGAAGAGGGAGAACCTCTATCCGGCGATAAAGCCGTTTAGACCTTGAGCTTCCGAAAAGTTTTCTGCTCCGGCGCACTGCGTTGTCAGCGCAATGAATGCTGGCGCACGGTGCCGTCACGCGGATCGGCAATAGCCGTTATGCTCCTTGTTCTGCATTGCAGTCCGGCAGTACTCACCCCCTCATAGTTTCCTTCTCGCGGAGTCGATCATGCAATACCGGAAATTCGGCCATACCGGTCTCACTGTCTCGCGTTTGTGTCTCGGTACGATGACGTTCGGTTTGCAAACCGAAGAAGAGGTATCGCGCGGCATTCTCGACAAGGCGACGGACGCCGGCGTGAATTTCATCGATACGGCCGATGTCTATCCGCTAGGCGGCGGCGAAGATCTGGCGGGACGCACGGAAGACATCATCGGCCGCTGGCTGAAGGGCAAGCGCGACCGCTTCATTCTCGCGACCAAGGCGGTCGGCAAGGTCGGGCCGCATGCGTGGAATCAGGGCGCTTCGCGCAAGCATCTGCTCGACGCTATCGACGACTCCCTGCGCCGCCTGAACACCGATTACGTCGACCTGTACCAGCTGCATTCGGATGACCGCGACACGCCGCTCGACGAAACGCTGGAAGCACTCGACATCATCGTGCGCTCGGGCAAGGCGCGCTATATCGGCGTATCGAACTATCTGGCGTATCGGCTCGCGCGCATGCTGGGACGCGCCGATGTGCTGCGCACCGCGCGCTTCGTGTCGGTGCAGCCGCGCTACAACCTGCTGGTCCGGCAGATCGACCGCGAACTGCTGCCCCTCGCCGACGAAGAGGGTCTCGCCGTGATTCCGTACAACCCGCTCGCGGGCGGGCTGCTGACGGGCAAGCACCGGCATGATGCAAAGCCTGCTGACGGACGCTTCACGGAGACGGTCGGCAAGGCGGGCGCCATGTATGCGGAACGCTACTGGCACGAGCGCGAATTCAAGACCATCGAGGCGCTGCGCGAAATCAACGCGAAAACGGGCGAGCCGATGACGAAGACGGCAATTGCCTGGGTGCTGGCGAATCCCACCATCACGTCGGCGATCATCGGCGCGAGCCGCGTCGATCAGTTGAACGACTCGCTCGCGGCCGTGGACTTCACGCTCGACCCGGAAATCAAGCAGCAACTCGACGATGCCACCGTGGAATACCGCTGGGGCGACGCACCGCGCTAACGCCCGTAGCGCAGCACGGTACTGCTCGCGGCCAGCACATGACCGGTGGCGGCCGCGAGAAACGCGTCGTGATTCAGATTGGGCGGCAGCGCGTCTTGCGCGAGATCGAGCGCGTAGACCTGCAGCACATAGTGATGCGGCACGTCGCCAATGGGCGGGCAAGGTCCGTAGTAGCCTGGCTGTCCGGTTCGATTGATGCCGCTCACACTGCCCGGCGGCGCCGACGCACCATGCGCCATCGCGTTCATCGACGCGGGTATGCCATATAGCACCCAGTGAATCACGCCGATGCCCTTCGCGCCGTCGGGATCGAACAGCGTCACGGCGAAGCTGCGCGTGCCTGAAGGGACATTGCGCCACTGCACGGCAGGCGACTGGTTGCCACCGCCGCAATTGTTGACGCTGGCGGCATGGCTCGAATCGATCGTGCCGCCGTCGGGCGTGCCGGGCGACGTGACCTCGAATGCGTCGGCGGCAACGGCTTGCGTTGCCACTGACGATAGCGCGATGCAAAGCGACACCGCTGCGAGCCGTGCGTTAAGGGATATTGTCATAGGTCGGCTCCGTCGAAAGATGCGCGGTCACACGATCATGACCGCACGCAACCAAACGGATGGCCGCGCCCCTTTATTCCCCTTTTTCCCTCCTTAGCCGAATACGCCCGATTTCTGGTTCGCCTCCGGCAATTGCCGCGACTCGCGCAGCGACTTCGGATGCCAGAGCTTCGCGCCGCCTTCGATGCCCGCTGCGTTGTCCACGACCGCCGCATTCTTCGGCAACTCGAACGTGAGACGCGCCGAATTACCGCCGCCTATCCACAGCTTGTCGTAATTGACGAGCGACGCCAGGATCTCGATCACCTTCTCGACGCGCTTGTTCCAGCGTTTGCTGCCTGCCTTCTCGCGCGCTGCATTGCCGATGTACTCGTCATACGTGCGGCCCTTGCTGACGGGATGATGCGCAAGTTCGAGATGCGGCATCAGCTCGCCGTCGCGAAAGAGCGCCGTGCCTGCGCCCGTGCCGAGCGTCAGCACGAACTCGATGCCATGCCCTTCGATGGCAGCAAAGCCCTGCATCTCGGCATCGTTGATCATGCGCACGGGCAAGCCGCCGATCCGCTTCGCAAGGTTCGCCGCGAGCGGAAAACCGCGCCAGCTTGCATCGCCGATATTGGGCGCCGTCAACACGCAGTTGTCGCGCACGACGCCTGGAAAGCCGATCGACATCAGCGTCGGATGCTGTGCGTCGACGAGCGGCTGCACGAGTGTCGCGAGCGTGTCGACCATCTGCTCGGGCGTGCATGGATGTGGCGTCGCGACGCGCACGCGCTCGCTTTTCATCTCGCCGGCCGCATCGATCACGGCGGCCTTGAGTCCCGTGCCGCCGACATCGATCGCGAGTATGCGTTCGCCGGCGCTGGCGGTCTTGCGCGGTTGCGCCTTTCTGGTGGGTGCCTTAGCCAAGTCGTCCCCCTCTGGTTAGTGTTGTGACAGGTCTATTCGGCGTCTTGCAGCGAGCGCCACGCGTGGCCATCGCGCGCCAGCAGTGCGTCGGCTTCCGCCGGACCGCTGCTGCCCGCCGCGTAGCCGTGCACGGGCAACGGGCCGCCCTCCGGATGCAGCACGCCTTCGACTGCGCACCAGCCCGACTCGATGCTGTCGGCGCGCTGAAACAGCGTCTCGTCGCCGAGCATGCAGTCGTACAGCAGCGTTTCGTAGCCGACGTTCGCGTGCTCTTCGAAGAAATCGTTGTAGTTGAATGCGGAGCGCACCGCGCCGATCTGCATCGTCGGACCCGGCACCTTCACATTGAAATCGAAGCGCGTGCCGTGCGCGGGATCGATGCGCAAGGTGAATACGTTCGGTGTCAGCGCTTCGACGGGCGTGTCGCGGAACATCAGAAACGGCACACGCTTCAGCTGCACCGCAATTTCCGTGCGGCGCGTGGTCATGCGCTTGCCCGTGCGCAGATAGAACGGCACACCCGCCCAGCGCCAGTTGTCGATGAACACGCGCGCAGCCGCGTAAGTCTCCGTGATGCTGTCGCGCGCAACGTCGGGTTCCTCGCGATACCCCACGCCCGCACCGCCCTTCTCGTACTGGCCGAACACGACGTCGTCGCGCTTGAGCGGCTCGATGGCGGCGAAGAGTTCGGCCTTCTTGTCGCGCACGGCTTCGGCGTCGAACGAATTGGGCGGTTCCAGCGCGACCATCGCGAGCAACTGGAACAGATGGTTCGGCACCATGTCGCGGAATGCGCCCGTCTGCTCGTAGAACTTGCCGCGCCCTTCCACGCCGAGCGTTTCGGATGCCGTGATCTGCACGCTGTCGATATACTCGCGCCGCCATATTGGCTCGAACATCGCATTGGCGAAACGCACGGCCAGAATGCTTTGTACCGTGTCCTTGCCGAGAAAGTGATCGATACGATAGACCTGCGATTCATCGGCGAATTGCAGAATGTGCGCGGGCAGATCGCGCGCCGACGCGAGGTCCGTGCCAAACGGCTTTTCGATCACGAGACGCCGGAAGTTGCCCTCGCGTTCCTTGTCTTCTTTCAGCAAACCAGCCTTGCCGAGCCGTTCGACAATCGGCCTGAAAAAGCGCGCGCCCACCGCGAGATAGAAGATCGCATTGCCGTGCGAGGTCTTGTCGATACGCTGCTTGAGCGCTTCGAACACATCGTCGGCTTCGAACTCGCCCGCCATGTACTCCATGCGCGATGAGAGCCACTGCCACGCCTTGTCGTCGACCTTGCTTTTCTTGTCGGCGGCGAACTGCTGCAGCGACTGGCCAAGATCGTCGACCCACGCCTTCGTTTCGCGCTCGCCGTGATTCACGCCGATGATCTGCATGCCGTCGTCGAGCAGGCCGTCGACGGTCAGGTTGTAGAGCGACGGCGTCAGCAGCCGCTTGGTCAGATCACCGCCCGCGCCGAAGATCACCAGCGTGCAAGGCGGCGCTGGATGCTTGCCTGCGGGTCCGGCAGCGGCATGCGGTCCTGCGCCAATCTTGCAACTGGCTTGCGGGGTGTTCGATGAAGCGTCGTGAGCGTCATTGGTCATGGCAGTCTTTCCGTCGATGAGCCATACGGGTGGCAATATCTGAAAGACCCGCCGCCACGCCACGAGGTTCAATCGAACCCCGCGCGGGCCGCGAGCGGCGCAGTCAACTTCACGCGATCTACTTCACGGAATCCGCTACGCGCTCGGGTTCCGGCGCTTCTTCGCCCGTGTCAGGCACGACGCCTGAACTCGCCAGCGCACGCGGTTGCAGCAGCAAGGCAACGAGGCCCGTCCAGCCAGTCTGATGCGACGCACCTACGCCGCGGCCATTATCACCGTGAAAGTATTCGTGAAACAGCACGAGATCCTGCGAACGCGGGTCCGCCTGCAACAGCGGATACGCGGCCATCACGGGACGCTCGTTGTTCTTGTCCTTCAGGAACAGGGTGGTCGTGCGCTTCGCGAGTGCATCGGCGATTTCGGACAAGGACAGCTTGTTGCCCGAACCCGTCGGATATTCGACGCGGAAATCATCGCCGTAATAGCGGTGAAACTCGTAGAGCGACTCGATCAGCAGATAGTTGACGGGCATCCACACCGGCCCGCGCCAGTTCGAATTGCCGCCAAACACGCGCGAATCCGATTCGGCAGGCAGATACTTCACGCCGAAGCTCTGGCCATTGTGGTGATAAACATAAGGTTGATCGCGGTGCACACGCGACAGCGCACGCAGACCGTGATCGGACAGGAACTCGGCCTCGTCGAGCGCGCGCTTCAGCAGCGCCTTCATCCGATGCCCGCGCAATAGCGAGAGCAGCAAACTGTTGCCATGACCGGGATCGTTCCAGCGCGACACGAGCTTCGCCAGATCGGGCTTGTTGCGCAGGAACCAGATGAGACGGTCGCGCAAGCCCGGCAGCGAACCATGCAGCCGCTCTTCGAGCACATGCACGGCGATCAGCGGAATCAGGCCGACAATCGAGCGCACGCGCATCGGCACATTGGTGCCGTCGGGCAGACGCAGCTTGTCGTAGAAGAATTCGTCTTCGCTGTCCCACAGGCCGGTTTCACAGTTGTCTTCGCAACTGACGGCCTGCGCGATGTACAGGAAGTGCTCGAAGAACTTCACACCGATATCGACGAATACGTGATTCGCAAACGCCAGTTCGAGCGCGATGCGCATGAGGTCAAGCGCGTAGGCGGCCATCCATGCCGTGCCGTCGGCCTGATCGATATGACCGCCTGTCGGCAGCGGCGACGAACGGTCGAAAATGCCGACGTTATCCAGACCGAGAAAGCCGCCCTGGAAAATATTGCGGCCGTCGGCATCCTTGCGATTCACCCACCACGCGAAGTTCAGCAGCAGCTTGTGAAAGACCAGTTCGAGGAAATCGCGATCCCCCTTGCCCGTCAATGCACGGTCGATTTCATAGACGCGCCACGCGGCCCATGCATGCACGGGCGGATTGGCATCGCCGAACGCCCATTCGTACGCAGGGATCTGCCCGTTCGGATGCATGTAGCGGTCTTTCACGAGCAGCAGTAGCTGACGTTTTGCAAACGCGGGATCGATCAGCGCGAACGCGGCAGCGTGAAACGCGAGATCCCACGATGCGTACCACGGGTACTCCCATTTATCGGGCATCGACACGATGTCGGCATTGCACAAGTGCCGCCAGTCGCGGTTACGGCCCTGCTTGCGCGATGCGGGCGGCGTGGGCTGCAGCGGGTCGCCGTCGAGCCAGCGCTCCACATCGAACTGGTAGTACTGCTTCGACCAGAGCATGCCGGCCAGCGCCTGACGCTGCACGAGACGCTCATCTTCGCCGTCGATTTCGTGCTGCAACGCCGCATAGAAAGCGTCCGCTTCGGCGATGCGCTGCGTGAACAGCTGCTCGACATCGAGTGGCGATTCATCGGCGCAGGACTCGGGACGCCAGCGCAGATAAACGACCGCCGTGCCGTGCGGCGGAAGATTCATCGGCACGTGCGCGCCTGCCTTCGTGCCGGCGTCGCGCCGCACCGCATCGACATCGCCGTGCACGAGGTAATCATTGAAGCCATCCTTGAACGGACCTGGCGCGTCCATGTTGAAATGGCGCCTGACGTTGGTATCGTTCTCGCAGAAGAGCCATTCGAAGACCGTCGTATCGGGCGACCATGCCGTCACGACAATCGGCTCATGACCCGGATGCGTGCCGAGCAGACGCGTGACGCCGTGCACGGTTTCCTTCGTGAGCCGCGGGCGTTCGCCTGTGTCTTTCCACGACCACTTGTTGCGCGCCCAGATTTGCGGCAGCAGATCGAGACTGGCCGACTGGTCCGCGCGGTTCTCGACGGTGACGCGCATCACGATGTCTTCGGGCGAGTTCTTCGCGTATTCGACGGTCACGTCGAAATAGCGCAGATCGTCGAATATGCCCGTATCGAGCACTTCATATTCGGGTAGATCCGCGCCCCGCCGCCCGTTCTCTTCGACGAGATCCTGATACGGAAACGCGCCATGCGGATACTTATAGAGCATCCGCATGTACGAATGCGTCGGCGTGCCGTCGAGATAGAAATACAACTCCTTGACGTCCTCGCCGTGATTGCCTTCCTGGTTGGTCAGACCGAAGAGGCGCTCCTTGAGAATGGGATCGGCGCGATTCCACATCGCCACCGAAACGCACCAGTTCAAGGTGTCGTCGCCGAATCCGCCGATGCCGTCTTCGCCCCAGCGGTAGGCGCGACTGCGCGCGTGATCGTGGGGGAAGTACTCCCAGGCAGTGCCGTTCGGGCTGTAATCCTCGCGCACCGTGCCCCACTGACGCTCGCTCAGATACGGACCCCAGCGCTGCCATCGTGCGCACTCGGTAGAGTGCAGACGGATTCCTTCGACGGTCGCAAGCAGGTTTCCAGCGCGCAGCGGAGGCATGGCAGCGTCCTCGTCTCTCGGGTGACGGTGGGAGTCACATCGTAGCGCGGTTTGGGGCGATCGCGTCGGGGAAGTGGGCAATCCGTGATCGTCGCCTACTGACGCTTGTCTGCGCGCCTCCAGCAGCGCACGGCAAAGGCGAGTATGAGCAACGCGGCCATGTCGATGGCAGCAAGGACAGGCAACGGACTCTGCCATTTATCCATGTTAACAGTGCGTGAGTAGTACGGCGGCCCGTTGCCGTATGCCTCGACCAGATTTGCAATATTAAACGCCACGACAAGCAGTGTGGCCATGCAGATGGCGACAAGCAGCGCAGCACGCACCGTTCGGCTTGTGTTCATTGGGGGTAACGGACGGACAGCGGGATATAACAATCGGGGATGTTTCCGACTGCGGCCTGGAGATCTCGAACAAACGCCTCCATTGCCATATGAAGATTGATGCAGCCAGCGCTTCCTGAGTGCGTGCCGCCGTGAATGAAGAACCCGCCGCGGTCATGGGTTTGTGTCCCGGGAAAGACATGGATAGTAATCCGATGATTACCCCACGCCGAGCGTGGTGCAAGACTGTACCAGCGGTTGGTCCACATCTGCGACGGCTTTATCCAGTATCTGCCCTCGGGAATCGGGCCTTGCTCGGGTTCGCATTGTCGCGCCAAAGAATAGTCAAACGACCCGTTATCGAGTGGACGGCCAGACACGGCAGCATAGACGCGAAAAGGTCCGACGCCTCCCATTGTCAGCCGCCGCCCATCGAATGACAGAGAAAGGGCCGCCGACCGACAGAGCGGAATTTCTGGGACCGCACGTTCCGATGCGTATGAATCGGCCATAGGATCTTTTCACCTGAGAGGTTTTTACGAAGGTTCATGCTGCACATGCAACCCTCGAATCCTAAAAGCGCGCCTTGATCCGATTCAAGCATCCGGAATCGTTTGCTAACGATTTACGTCCGGACAACGTTTATTCATCCAGCAGCCTGCCAATCCTCAACCGTTCACCCAGCGACCACGCCTGGAACGGCGAGCCGCCCGGCGCGTGCGGCGCATCGCCGTCAGCGACTTCGGAGAGGTGATCGAGGCCCGCGTGGTCCAGATGCGCGTCGAGCGGCGCGAGAAAGCGTTCGCGTGCTGCGCTGTGCAGCGCAGCGTCAGGACGCTGCACGCGCAGCCATGCTTCGACGAACGGGCCGAGCAGCCATGGCCACACCGTCCCCTGGTGATACGCGCCGTCACGTTCGAGCGGACCGCCCGCATAGCGGCCGCGATAGGCGGGATCTTCCGGCGACAAGGTGCGCAAGCCCAGTGGCGTCAGCAAATGCGCCTCGACCTGCGCGACCCCCGCGCGCGCGGCGTCGCCTTCGATCAGCGCAAACGGCAAGCCGCCCGCCGCGAAGATCTGGTTGGGCCGGATCGAACGGTCGACGGCACCCGGCACATGATCGACATCGACGTTATCGAACAGCGCGCCCGTTTGCGGATCGACGAAGCGTTGCACGAATGAAGTTGCCACGCGATCGGCGGCTGCGCTCCAGCGCGGATTCCACTGTGCTGCAATGCGCAATGCGTTGAACCACAACGCCTGCACTTCGACCGGCTTGCCGATGCGCGGCGTGACGACCCAGTCGCCGACTTTGGCATCCATCCACGTCAGCTGCACACCAGGCACGCCGGCGCGCAGCAGGCCGTCGTCGTCGGCACGAATGCCGTAGCGCGTGCCTTGCGTGTAGCCCGACAGGATCGTTTCGACGGCTTCATGCAGACGCTCGCGCGTCGCGTCAGATGCGTGCCCGGTCGCCAGATAATCGTGCGCGGCCACCACGAACCATAGCGACGCATCGACCGAGTTGTATTCGGGTTCATCGCCGTAATCGGGAAAGCGGTTCGGACACATCCCCTGCGAGATGGTGCCCGCCCACGCGAGCAGAATAGATTCGGCGTCCGCGATCCTCCCTGTCGCGATCAGCAGACCCCGCATGGCGATGAAGGTGTCGCGGCCCCAATCGGTGAACCACGGAAAGCCCGCGACAATCGTGCGGCCCGCCGCGCGCGCGACGACATAGGCATCGGCGGAACGATGCAAACGTGAGGTGAAGGCAGCACGGCGGTCCATCTCGGTCGCGGCAAGCGCGTTCGCCTGCTGCACCGCACCCGCTGCCGCGCTATTCGAAACACGCGCGCTCAGAATCATCACGGCCGCATCCGAAACGAGATCGAACCGGAAAACACCGGGTGTCGCGAGATCTTCGGTGAAGTCGAGGCCACGCTCACGTTCGCGCACATAGCAGAAGTTGCGATACCAGTCGGGCGCATGCTCATACGCGCCGTTCGTCATCGCGTGAATCACGGGCAGATCGTGATACGGCTGCCATTGCACACATTCAACGTCGATAGACGCTGCGAAATCGAACGCGCCATTCTCGTGATGCAGCCCGTGATAATCGCGGCCCGACAGCAAAGGCCGCACATGCAGCGTGACCGCAGTGTCACGCCGGGCGTCGCCCTCACGCTCGACGCGCCAGCGCAGCACCGTTTCGCACGTTGCCTTCGCAACAAATGCCTCCGCGATCACGCGCGTTTGCGCGTCGATCCGGAACCGCCACGTCGGCCACGGCGCCGTGTCGAAGCCGATCAGACTCGCGGCGATGTCGGGATACACGATATCGGGTGCGTAGCGCTGCATCGACAGCGGATAGCGCTGGCCGTTCATCTCGACCCACGCCTCGATGCCGTTGACGAGCACGATGCGGCCCGCGGGCGCGCGTGTCGCCGTCAGCAGCAACGCGTGATAGCGGCGCGTGCGCAGCATGCCGGCAGTACCCGACGCAAATCCGCCGAAGCCATCGGCTTCGAGCCATTCGCGTTCCAGATGTTCGATATCGAAAGGAGGGTCGACGCGTGTCATCGCTGCTGCCGCCGTGTGCGGGCGGCCCGGATCAGGACAGCCGACAGATTAGCGGCTCGCGCATGAAATGTCTCGCATGCTCAAACGGCCTGCTGCGCAACGGGCCGCTCGCCCGCGCCCGCTACGCGCGAATCGCGCTGGATCGGCAGGACGGCCCACACTTCGAGGCCGCCGCCTTCGCGTGCATGAAATTCCAGCCTGCCGCCATGCAGCCGCGCGATGCGCTCGACAATCGCCAGTCCGAGGCCCGTGCCACCCGATTTTCCGTGTGCATTCTTGCCGCGCTGGAACGGCGCCCTGAGCTGTTCCAGTTCTTCCACGCTCAGACCTTTGCCGCGATCGCCGACGGCCACGTAGATCGCCTGCGCATCGGCCCACGTTCTCACCGCGAGACCCGTTTGCCCGTAGACGACAGCGTTCTGCATCAGGTTCATCACCAGCCGCATCATCGTGATCGGCCGGAACGCGTGCTCGGGCAATTCGTCCAGCTGCAGATCGAACTCGTGCCCAAGCCCGGCAAAATCAGCGGCAAGCTGGCTGATCAGCGCATTCAGATCGCCCGATTGCGGCGTCTCGCGCTCGCCGCTGCCCGCATAGTCCATGAACTGCTGGAGAATCGTGTCGATCTGATCGAGATACGATTCCGCCGCGCTGACGAAGGCCTCGTCGCCATTGGTGTCCTGCGCCATCGCCATCGCAAGACGCAGCTTGGTGAGCGGCGTGCGAATGTCGTGCGAGATGCCGGCCAGCATCATCGCGCGGGTCGCCTCGGCTTGCTGCAAGGCCTGCGTCATCTGGTTGAATGCGCCGCTGACCTGGGCGATTTCCGTCGGGCCATCGACGGGCAATGGCGGCGGCGTCTCGCCCGCGCTGACGTGCCGCGCAGCCTGCGCAAGCTCCCGCAATGGGCGGTTCAGATGCGCCTGCAAGGCAAAGCCGGTCAACGCTGCAAGCGTGGCGAGTCCAAGCGACAGCAGCACCGCCGTCAGCATGCCGCCGCCCTGCGCTTCTTCCGGCACCTGCAAGCCGATCCAGTAAGGCGTGCGCGCGACGTGCATGCGTATCCACATGCGTGGATGCGGCGCGCCTTGCCAGCGCACTTCCGTTCCCGCCGGCAGATAGCGATGCAGCGTGTCGAGAAACGTCGCGAGTTGGTACGTGCGGTAGAACGCGAGCAGACGCACGCGCGGCTCCGACACGGCTTCGGCGGGCGGCTCGCTGCGGGCGTCGAGCCGCGCGACGAGCGTGTCGCGCGCATCTTCGGGCGAGGCCGACAGTGCGTTGTCGAGCGTCTTGATGTACGTGCCGAACACGGCCGCCGCACGTTCGACACGCGGCTTCTGCACGTAATGGATCAGCACGCTCAGCGAAGCAACCTGAGTGAACGCGACCAGCACGATCAGCAGCGCGATATTGCGCGCCAGCACGCTGCGCGGCAGCAGGTGTCGCAGCACGCGCGTGCTCATACGTCGACGTCGGCGACCAGCATATAGCCGACGCCCCACACTGTCTTGATGAAACGCGGCTTCGCCGGATCGTTTTCGATCGCCTGCCGCAGACGCAGAATCTGCACGTCGATACTGCGGTCGAGCGCGTCGTGATCGCGGCCTCTGGCGCGCGCGATCAGATTGTCGCGGCTCACCGCGCGATTGGGCGACGCCGCGAGCGCCGTCAGCAGCAGCATCTGCGCTGAATGCAACTCGAGGAGATCGTCCTGTTTATAGAGGGTCTGCTTGCCGACATCGAGCCGGAAGTCACCGAAGCGCAGCGTTTGCGTCGTTACGGTCGGATCGTTCGAGGCGATTTTCTGGCGGCGCAGCAACGCGTTGATACGCGCCACCAGTTCGCGCGGCAGGAAGGGTTTGGCGAGGTAATCGTCGGCGCCAGTTTCGAGACCGATCACCCGATCGAGCGGATCGCCCTTGGCCGTGAGCATCAGAATGGGCAGCGTATGCCCTTCTGCCCGCAGCTTTGCGCAGATCTGCAGGCCGTCTTCTTCACCAATCATCAGATCGAGCACCAGCAGGTCATACGGCTCGCGCTGCAGATAGCGCTCGAGCCGCTTGCTGTTTTCGACAGCGCGGACTTCGAAGCCATGTCCGCTCAGAAAGCGCTGCAGCATGTTGCGGAGTTCCGCTTCGTCGTCGAGCACGATGATGCGGGCGGGTCGGTCCATGCAAGACTCCTTCGTCACTCATGTTAGCGGCCAGTTGCCACAGTGTAGCCTCATGCCGACCCGTTTTTCCGTCAGTGCGATCCCGCGCGCTGCGCCATGAACTGCTCGATCTGCGCGAGCGTCACAAAGCCCTGCTTCTGCGTGTCGATTTCATTGAAATGCTGCGCGACGCGTGGCATGCCCGACTGCGCCTGAGCGAGCGTCAGCTTGCCATCATGCGTGGTGTTGGCGGCAGCGAAGCGTTCCTGCAACTGCTGCATCATGCGCTCCATGCGCGGCGAGCCGGCCGTCGGCTGCGGCGCGGTTTGCGCCATCACGCCCGTCGATGCAATGCACAAAGCCAGAATAGCGATCCACTTCTTCATGTTCCATCTCCATCATCGTTTCGTTCAACTTCTTCGCTACGTCGTGTTGCGATTCGTCGTTGGCGAAGCGAATTCTGGTAGTCCGGCGCATGCAAATCAATTTCAAACTTATGTCGGGATATGTCATGCAGGCGCGGCGTATTTCGCAGTGAACGCTACAAACATGAGCGTGCTTTTTCCGACATCGAATGAAATAAGTCATCGCTGCCCATGAGCCGATGCGTTGCGTATCGTTTGCACGTCGGCAGCAACGTCCTGCTGCCGTCTGCTTCGGGAGTTTCATGTGACTATTCGCTCAGCCTGTACGTCCGCGATCGCCGCCATGGGTATCGCCTGTTCGACGAGCGCCTTTGCCGGCACCGTCTTCATTCATGCGGCCTACGTGCCCGCCGCCGTTTATGCGCCTGCCCGCACGCTCTATTACGTGCCGCCGCAACCGCCTGTCGTCGTACCCATCGTGCCGGTCGCGCCGGTGGTGCCGTATGTTGCCGTCGTGCCGCCACCCATGCCTGCAAAAGCCCTGCCGTATGGGACGATTGCCGTGCCCGTCGTCGTCGTGCGCTGACGTGACCACGGAACGCGGCCATCACAGGGAATCGCACCTTGATCTTTACGGAGGCGAAGCCAACAATAAAAGCCTCTGTTGCCGTCGACCTGTATCGCGGAGGGCCACATGCCAGACATCGACAAGGTCAAGGTCATCGCCGTGCTGAACCAGATTCTCGAATCCGAGCTGGCAGGCGTGGTCCGTTACACGCACTACTCTTTTCTCGTGTTCGGCTTCGGCCGCATTCCCATCGTGTCGTGGCTGCGCCAGCAGGCCGACGAATCATTGCTGCACGCGCATCAGGCAGGCGAATGGATCACCACGCTCGGCGAGTATCCATCGCTTGGCATCGGGCCTTTGCTCGACTCGCATACGACCGATATCGCGTCCATCCTGCACGAGTCGCTGACAGCGGAAGAAGTCGCGCTGGGGCTGTATCGCGATCTGCTCGACCTCACGAAAGACCGCTCGGTCGCACTCGAAGAATATGCGCGGCAGATGATTGCCGTCGAAGAGATGCACGCAGGCGAAGTCGACAAGATGCTGCGCAAGCCCGGCACGGTGGCCACATCGGGCGAGCGTGGCGGGTCGCATTGAGTCGCCTTGCGCTGCTATCGATGAGTGAGGGTGCGATCGTCAATAAGGCGTAGCACCCTCAATTGTCAAATCATCGTTCTGAGCGGCATTAGATCGCTCACCGAACAGTTCATCTATCTCCCGCTACTGTCGCTGCATATCTTTGCGCACGTTCTGCATTTAACGTTTACGCGCCGCAAACCCTCTCTATTCCCCTAAAGCTTCTGCAAGCATGATCGCATTGGCGATGACCCATGCTAGGCTATGCGCGGCATCAGGCTGTTGAATTCTGCATTCGTTGTTTCGTTCGTAGTCCGCGCAGGTATGACAAGGTGGATAGATGACCGATGACGTCACCGGCAGTTTCAGTCGCAGTCGTTTGCATAGACTTTCATGCTTGGCCTTGCGCCGTTCTTCGCGTTGCGAATCCGGCGTACTCCGTACTTCTGGTGTTTCCAACGTTTCGATTGCGGCGGCCTTCGCCATTCTCAGTGCCGCGTTGCTGCCACTGTCGGGTTGCATGGTCGGCCCCGATTACCGCACGCCTGCTCCGCCCGACACGAACGCCTACACACCTAAGCCTTTGCCGGAGCAAACGGCATCGTCGCCAGGCGCATCGGGCGTGCCTCAGCAGTTCGTGGCGGCACAGGACATTCCCGCGCAATGGTGGACGCTATTCCATTGCGAGCCGCTCGATGCACTGATCCGCGAAGCGCTCGCCAACAGTCCCAACATTGCCGCAGCGCAGGCGGCGTTGAGACAGGCCAGCGAAAACTACCGCGCGCAAGTGGGCGGCCTGCTCTATCCATCCGTCGATGCCCAACTCAATGCGACACGCGAGAAGTTCAATGGCGTGACATTCGGTCAGCCAGGGCTGACGGAAGAACTGAACCTGTATAACGCGTCGGTGAATGTGTCGTACAACCTCGATGTGTTCGGCGGCTCGCGGCGCGAACTCGAAGCGCTGCACACGCAGATCGATTACCAGAGCTATCAGTTGCAGGCGGCCTATCTCGCGCTGTCGGCGAACATCGTCACCGCGGCCGTGAAGGAAGCCTCGTTGCGCGAGCAGATCGACGCGACTGAACGCATCGCCGCCGATGAAGATGCGCAACTCGGCGTGTTGCGCAAGCAGTTCGATCTTGGCGGCGTGGGCCGCACTGCCGTGCTCTCGCAGGAAACCCTGCTCGCGCAGACGCGCGCCACGCTGCCGCCGCTGCGCCAGTCGCTCGATCAGACGCGGCATCAGCTTGCCGTGCTGGCAGGCAAACCGCCGAGCGATGCGGGCGTGCCCGAATTCAGGCTCGCGATGTTCACGCTGCCGCAAAGCCTGCCCGTGAGTTTGCCTTCGTCGCTTGTCAGGCAACGGCCCGACATACTTGCCGCCGACGCTACCTTGCATCAGGCGAGCGCCCAGGTCGGCGTGGCGACGGCGAACCTGTATCCGCAGATCAAGCTGTCCGCGAGCTATGGCACGCAGGCGCTCACGCCGGCTGGCCTGTTCAAATCGGCGGACACGATCTGGAGCATCGGCGCAGGCATCGTGCAGCCGCTCTTTCATGGCGGCCAGCTGACGGCGCAGAAACGCGCCGCAGAAGCCGCATTCGATCAGGCCAACGCGCAATACCGGCAGACCGTGTTGCTCGCATTCCAGAACGTCGCCGATACCTTGCGCGCACTCGAACACGATGCAACCGGGCTTGCTGCGCAAACGGACGCGTGGCGCTCGGCGAGTGCATCGCTCGATCTGACGCGCGGGCAGTTTCGTGTCGGCGGCGTGAGCTATCTGGCCCTGCTCGATGCGCAGCGGCAATACCAGCAGACCGTCGTGAATCTCGCGCAGGCGCAGGCCGCACGCTATGCGGATACGGCTGCGCTGTTCCAGGCGCTCGGCGGCGGCTGGTGGAACGATGCGGCCACGAGTCAGGCTAACGAGACCACGCCCGCTGCCACGCCACATTGATTGCTTCGATAGCGAACGCGCGTCGCATGCGATGAGGCCGCTGCGCGCGCCGGACGCATGTCGCGCCTCACCAGTTTGCCGTGCAAGGACACGACGATGACGACGAAAAGACCGATGACAAAACGGATGATCATCATGCTGATCTGCGTGGGCGTTCTGCTCGCTGCGCTGGTCGGCTTCAACCTGTTCAAGGCGCACATGATCAAGCAGTTCATGGCGAGCAACGCGACGCCCGCTGCGACCGTAACGGCTGCTGTCGCGCAATATCAGACGTGGCAGCCGCAGCTATCGGCTGTCGGCAGTTTGCGTGCGGTGCGCGGCGTGGACGTGACGACGGAAGTGCCAGGCCTCGTGCGCGAGATTCCGTTCAGTTCGGGCCAGGAAGTCAAAGCGGGTCAGGTGCTGGTGCGCCTGAACGACGATTCCGATCGCGCGCTGCTCGCGTCACTGCAAGCGGCGGCAGAACTCGCACAGACGGTCTACAAGCGCGACAAGGCGCAGTACGACATTCAGGCCATCGCCAAGGCGCAACTCGATGCCGATGCTGCCGACCTCAAAAGCAAACGCGCGCAGGTGGATCAGCAGGCTGCGCTCGTCGAGAAGAAAACCATCCGCGCGCCGTTCGCGGGACGCGTGGGTATCACTACCGTCAATCCTGGCCAGTACATCAATCCGGGCGATGCGATCGTCACGCTGCAGGCCATCGATCCCATTTACGCCGACTTCTATCTGCCGCAGCAGCAGCTTGGGCAATTGCAGGTGGGACAGACGATCGTCGTCGATACGAATGCCTACGCGAGCCGCACGTTCGACGGCAAGATCCGCTCGATCAACCCGCGCGTGGACAACACCACGCGCAACGTGCAGATCGAAGCGACTGTCGATAACCGCGAGCGCAAGCTGCTACCCGGCATGTACGCCAACGTGAAGATCGACGCGGGCAACGAAGAGCGCTATCTGACGCTGCCGCAAACGGCGATTACCTACAACCCGTACGGTGCGACGGTTTTCGTCGTCAAGCCGGGCGAGCATAAGGATGCACAAGGCAAGATCATGCCCATCGCGCAACAGGTGTTCGTCACGCCGGGGCCGACGCGTGGCGATCAGGTGGCGATCCTCAAGGGTATTGGCGAAGGTGCGCAAGTGGTGACGAGCGGACAACTGAAGCTGAAGAACGGCACGCCGCTCGTCATCGACAACCGCGTGCAACCCGCCGACAGTCCTAATCCGACGCCTCAGGAACAATAAGAGGCCGCCCGATGAAATTCACCGATATCTTTATCGAACGGCCCGTGCTCGCATGTGTCGTGAGCCTGCTGATTCTCGTACTCGGCGCACGCGCACTGTCGACGCTGAAGGTCAGCGAATATCCGCAAACCGAAAACGGCGTCGTGACGATCACGACAGCCTATTACGGCGCCAGCGCCGACACGATGGCGGGTTTTATCACGCAGCCGCTTGAATCGGCGATTGCGCAGGCGCAGGGCATCGACTACATGTCGTCGACGAGTACGACGGGCGTCTCGACCATCACGGCGACGCTGCGTTTGAACTACGACTCGAACCGCGCGCTGACGGAAATCAACACGCAGATCGCATCGGTGCGCAACCAGTTGCCGCCGCAGGCGCAGCAGCCGGTGCTGACCGTGCAGACGGGGCAAACCACAGACGCCATGTACATGGGCTTCTACAGCGACGTGCTGCCGAGCAACAACGTCACTGACTATCTGCTGCGTGTGGTGAAGCCAAAGCTCGATTCGGTGCAAGGCGTGCAAACGGCGGAAATTCTCGGCGGCCGTCAATTCGCGCTGCGCGCATGGCTTGATTCGGCGAAGCTCGCCGCGCATAACGTCACGGCTTCCGATGTGTTCACTGCGCTCGGCAGCAACAACTATCTCGCGACACTCGGCACCACCAAAGGCCAGATGGTCAGCGTCGATCTGAATGCGGGCACCGACCTGCATTCCGTCGACGATTTCCGCAAGCTGGTCGTCAAGCAGAAGAACGGCGCGATCGTGCGACTCGAAGATGTCGGCAACGTCGTGCTCGGTGCGGACAGCTATGACTTCAACGTCGCGTTCAGCGGCAAGCGTTCGGTGTTCATCGGTATCAAGGTGGCGCCCGATGCGAACGTGCTCGATGTCGCGAAGCGCGTGAAGGCAATCTTCCCCGAACTGCAAAAGCAGTTCCCGACGGGCATGACAGGCGACATCGTCTACGACGCGACGGACTTCATCAACACGGCAATCGAAGAAGTGGTGAAGACGCTGGTCGAAGCGCTGCTGATCGTCACGGTGGTGATCTTTCTGTTTCTCGGCAGCTTCCGCGCGGTGATCGTGCCCGTGATCGCGATGCCGCTTTCGCTGATCGGCACGTTCTTCGTGATGCAGTTGCTTGGCTACTCGATCAACCTGCTGACCTTGCTGGCGCTCGTGCTCGCGATTGGCCTCGTGGTCGACGATGCCATTATCGTGGTCGAGAACGTCGACCGGCACATGAAGGAAGAAGGCAAGCCGCCCTTCGAAGCCGCGCTGATCGCCGCGCGCGAACTGGGCGGACCGATTCTGGCGATGACGGTCGTGCTGATCGCCGTGTATCTGCCGATTGGTTTTCAGGGCGGCCTGACGGGCGCGCTCTTCACTGAGTTCGCATTTACGCTGGCGGGTGCCGTGGCCGTATCGGGCGTAATCGCGTTGAGTCTATCGCCGATGATGTGCTCACGCTTTTTCCGCGCCGATCAGGAGTCGGGGCGTTTTGCGCGCTTCATCGACCGGCAATTCGAACGTGTGCATCATGGCTATGCACGGCTATTGCACTCGATGCTCGATACGTGGCCCGTCTTCATCGTAATGGGTGGGTTGCTGTTGTGCGGCACGGTGTATCTGTTCATGACTTCGCAATCGGAGCTGGCGCCGCAGGAAGATCAGGGCATCGTGCTGTCGCAGATCCAGGGGCCGCCTAACGCGACGATCCAGCAGATGCAGACTTACGCGGATCAGGTGTTCGACATCTCGAAGGGCATGCCTGAGTACTCGCAGATGTTCCAGCTGACGGGTGCGCCGACCTTGAATCAGGGCATAGGCGGCGTGCTGTTCAAGACATGGGACAAGCGCAAGAAGAACGCCACGCAGTTGCAGCAGGAATTGCAGGCCAAATGGAACGGCATTGCGGGCGCGCGCGTGGCGGCGTTCCAGTTTCCGCCGTTGCCGGGTGCGCAGGGCTTGCCGGTGCAATTCGTGATCAGCACGACGGAGCCGTTCGAGAACCTGAATGAAGTGTCGCAGGCAGTGCTGCAGAAAGCGCGCGAAAGCGGCATGTTCTTTTTCGTCGATAGCGATCTGAAGATCGACAAGCCGGAGAGTGTGCTGGTAGTGGATCGCGACAAGGTGGCTTCGCTGGGGCTGTCGCAAAGCGATGTCGGGCAGACGTTGGGCGCGGCGCTCGGCGGCAATTACGTGAATTACTTTTCGATTGCGGGGCGCTCTTACAAGGTCATACCGCAGGTGTTGCAGACTGACCGGCTGAATCCGTCGCAGGTGCTCGACTATTATTTGCGCACGCCGGATGGCAGTGTGATTCCGGCTTCGACTGTCACGCATCTAAAGCAGAACGTCGTGCCTGAATCGATCAATCATTTTCAGCAATTGAACTCGGCGACGATTTCAGGCGTGGTGGCGCCGGGCATTTCACAGGGAGAGGTGCTCGATTTCTTGCGCAAGGCTACGACGGATGCCGCGCCTGCCGGATATAGCGCGGATTATTCGGGCTTGTCGCGACAGTTCGTGCAGGAGTCGGGCGGCTTTGTGATTACGCTGATGTTCGCCACGATCATCGTGTTTCTGGCGCTTGCTGCGCAGTTCGAGAGCTTTCGTGATCCGGTTGTGATTCTGGTTTCTGTGCCGATGGCTTTGTTTGGGGCGTTGATCTTTATTAATGTCGGGTTGTCGACGCTCAATATTTATACGCAGGTGGGGCTGGTTACGCTTATGGGGCTTGTTAGCAAGCATGGCATTTTGATTGTGCAGTTTGCTAACGAGTTGCAGAGGGCTGGGCAGGCGAAACGCGATGCGCTTGAGCAGGCGGCGGCTGTGCGGTTGCGGCCTATTCTCATGACGACGGCGGCGATGGTGCTCGGGGTTCTGCCGCTGGTGATCGCCTCAGGTGCCGGCGCGGCTGGGCGCAATGCCATGGGGTTGGTGATTTTTACCGGGCTTTCTATTGGCACGCTGTTCACTTTGTTTGTTGTGCCGGCGATGTATATGTTTTTGGCTGCGGATCAGCATAAGGATCGGGGTTTGGCGGCGGAGGTGTGAGGGGGTTTTTTGTCTGCGACGCTGTTGGTTTGGTTTGCTGTTGGTTTGGTTTGCTTTTGCCTTTGCTGGCATCCGCGTTTTGGTGTCGGTGCTTCATGCGTCGCCCCTGTGCGGGGCAGCACCTACTTTTCTTTGCCGCCGCAAAGAAAAGTAGGGGCGGTTTCAAGATACAAGTGCAACAGGTCCGATTAGGATATGTTGCATGGGAAAGAACTACGAACAGTTGAGCGCCGAAGAGCGCGGTGTGATATTTGCAATG